>CANQTW010000001.1 GCA_947626845.1 uncultured Oscillospiraceae bacterium
CAAGAAAAGGCGGTACGCTACCCCTCCACGGGGCGCATACCGCCTTTTCTTGTTATCCAGCCCTCCGGCTGTATCGGCTGAGCAAAAGTCAGCGTGGGATTGATGTGGTATCTTTATCTAAGTGAACCCCCAGTCTCCCATTTTGATACCGCACGGTCACTGATACCCAGCTTCTCCGCAAGGACGGCCTGGGTCATGCCCTGTTCCTTCCTGCATGAGGCTATAAATTTTCCGATTTTGATTTGATCCATATCGGGCGCCTCCTTTCACGGCCTATCATAGTGGAAACGGACGTAAAAGAACACGAACCGGTGGTTGTTTTTCGCCGACTCTACCGCGGGTTGAGCACACTTTACACGCGGTTTCTTGTGCTGTCCCGAATCACCAGGGACGTGGGGAGGGTGATGACCGGTTCCACCGTCTCCCCGGCACGCATTCTTGCGATGGCGTCCAGGGCGGTGCGGGCGCGTTGCCCGGTTTCCTGCCGGACCGTGGTGAGGGCGGGATACACCAGGCCGCAAAGGGGCGTATCGTCAAATCCGGCGACAGATATTTCGTCCGGTATATCGACGCCGCTGCTCTGGAGAAAACGGATGAGGTCCACGGCATAGTAATCCGACACGGCAAATATGGCCGTGAAGCTCCTGATCTCCGGCAACTTTTCCCGGTAGAAAGCCGTCCGCTCCGATTTGACCATGGGAATCATCATAAACTCCGCGCCGCTTCCGAAGCCCTCCCGAAAGCCCTTCCAGCGTTCCAGGTCCATGTCGATATCGTTGTCCGAGAGGCACAGCGCTCGCTGGTGCCCGCAGAGGCGGAAATACTCGCCCACCTGAAATCCCCCGTGCCGGTCGTCGATGTTCACGGCGCAGACCCGCTCCGCTGTGACGCCGCAGGCGTCATAGACCGCAAAGGGGATGCGGACATTCTCCCGCAGGCGCCCGTAATCCGCGTTGCAAAAGCCGATCAGCACCAGCCCCTCTAAGTTCCACATGGTTGCGAAGGAGACGATCTCACTGAGGGCGTTCACAGCCCTCACCATCATCTGCAATCCGCGCCGGGCCGTCTCCGCGCTGAGCGCGTTGAGCGCCGAGGCGATAAAGGCGTCCTCTAAGATGTGAGATTCATATTTCTCGTGGGCGTGGATCACCACGCCCACGATTTTCGTCGGATTTTCCGCCAACAGCACCTCCGCCGCCCGCGGCAGATACCCCCGCTCCTCTAAGGCGCGGCGCACTCTGACCGCCGTCCGCTCCGACACCATGCCGGTCTTGCCGTGGAGCACATACGACACCGCCGCCGTACTCAGCCCCAGCTCCGAGGCAATATCCGATAGCCGCACCTTTTCTTCCATGTCACACCTCACGCTGAAAACACGCCTTTTTCGCCAAACCGGGAGGCCTCTTTCCGGAGGGCTCCCGATTTGGGATATTACTGCTGAAAAATAATTAAAAAAATTTCAAAATAGTACTTGACAAAGCTTTATATTTGTGGTATACTACCCACAGTAGCGGGTAGTATACCTGATTTACACCCATCACGGCAGGAGAAAGGAGCGTACCTTTTTAAGATCCATGCTCTCCAACTTCAGCTCCGCCTCCGGAGCGGGTTCCTGGGGGGAGATATTGGAGCGGATGTACACCGCGGCCAGGCCCAGGGCGCGGGCGGGGGCGATATCGCAGGCCCCGTCGTTGCCCACCATCACGGCCCTGGTCGGGTCGATGTTCCGTTCCCGGAGCAGCAGCTCAAAAAACCGCCTGTCGGGTTTTTTGACGCCGTAGTCGGAGGAGAGATAGACGCCGTCGAAAAGCCCGTCGATCCCCACCCTTCTCAGCTCCAGACGGGTGAAAATGGCCTGGGCGTTGGAGAGGAGCCACACCCGTTTTCCGTGCTCCCGCAGTGCCGTCAGCAGCTCCTTGGCGTGGGGATAGAGCCGTATATACTCCATGGACGCCTCCCGGAACATCTGTCCCGTGGCGACGGAGAGCGCCATATCGGCCTCCACCCCTCGGTCCTGATACAGCTTTTGAAAGACGTACTGCAGCTCGATCTCCGGGTGCGCCTCGTGGGCGTCGTTTCGCAGACCGCGCCCGCGCTCCATCTCCGCAACCGTGGCAAAATACCTGTTTTTCAGCTCCTCGCCACGGTATTCCGCCCCGTTTTCACCATAGATGCGGGCCATTTCCGACCACAATCCGGGGGCATTTTCATCGGTTTTTATATCGATCAGGGTGCCGTAGAGGTCAAAAATCACGTCGGAAAAGCTCATTTTTCCCCTCCCAGGTACTTGATCTGCGCCTCCCAGGGCCGCAAAATGCCCCTTGGCGCGTCCTGCTCCCGGTCATTTTCATAGTTGGACAGCAGCAGTCCGGCGGAGTCGAATTCCGCGGGGCAAGCGAAAGCCTGCTCATTTCCTGTAAGGTTGCAGGCCACCAAAAGCCGCTCTGAGGCGGTGTGCCGCAGATAGGCGAAGACCCCCGTATGTTCAGGGCTAAGCAGGGTAAATTCCCCCTCTCGGATAACGGCAAGCTCCTTGCGCAGGGCGATGAGCCGCCGGTAGAACCAAAAGACGGAATTCGGGTCCCGGAGCGCCGCCGCCGCGTTGATCTCCCGGTAGTTGGGGTTTACATAAAACCACGGCCTTCCTGTGGTGAAGCCGCCGTTTTCGGAGTCGTCCCACTGCATGGGCGTCCTGGCGTTGTCCCGGCTGCGGGCCCTGGCGGAGGCCAGTATTTCCCTGTCACTGAAGCCCTTCGCCCGCCGCTCCGCGGTCATATTCACCGTCTCCAGGTCCTCGTACTCGTCCAGCTCCAGGGGGATATTCGTCATGCCGATCTCCTCGCCCTGGTAGATGTAGGGCGTGCCCTCCAGGCCGTGGAGCAGGGCCGCCAGGCATTTGGCGGATTTTACCCGGTATTTCCCCTCGTCTCCCCAGCGGGAGACGACGCGGGGCAGGTCGTGGTTGTCAAGGAACAGGCTGTTCCAGCCCCGCCCGTGGAGCTCCCTCTGCCAGCGCTCCACGCACCGCTTGAGCTTTACCAGCTCCAGGGGCCTGACGTCCCACTTCTCCGCCCCCTGGTCCAGGGTGATGTGCTCGAACTGGAACACCATGGAAAGCTCCGAGCCGTCCTGGGCGCTCCAGCGCCTGGCCTCTTCGGTGTCGGCGCTCCACGCCTCCCCCACCGTCACCAGCCACGGCTCCGGAAAGGCGTTAGCCGACAGCTCCCGCACATACTGATGGAGGCGCGGCCCGCGGGCGGTGATCTTCCGGTCCGGCTCCTTGGCGATCTGGTCGATGACGTCCAGCCGGAAGCCCTCCACGCCCTTGTCCACCCAGAAGCGGATCATGTCGTAAAGCTCCCGCCGCACCTTCGGGTTATCCCAATTGAGGTCCGGCTGTTTCACGGCGAACTGGTGGAAGTAGTACTGCCCCAGCGCCGGCACATATTCCCACGCCGAGCCGCCGAAGCAGGCCCGCATGTCATTGGGCGGACGCTCCGGCGTCCCGTCCCGCCAGACGTAGTAGTCGTGATAGGGGTTGTCCCGACTCCGGAGCGCCTCCCGGAACCACCGGTGCTCGTCGGAGGTATGGTTCAGCACCAGGTCCATGATGATGGAGATGCCCCGCTTTTTGGCCTCCGCGATGAGCCGTTCCATGTCCGCCAGCGCCCCGAAGGGGGGCCATATGGCCCGGTAGTCGGAGATATCGTACCCGTTGTCCGCCTGGGGCGAGGCGCACACCGGCGACAGCCAGATACCGTCCACCCCCAGCGTCTCCAGATAGTCAAGGCGGCTGATGATGCCGGGGATATCCCCCAGGCCGTCGCCGTCGGAGTCCTGAAAGCTCTTGGGGTAGACCTGATAGAAAACGGCGGACTTCCACCAGCCGTATTTTGTCTTGTCAAGCATGGCTTTTTCCCTCGATTTCCTCCAGCTTTTCGTAGACCCGCAGCAGCTCGCCCACGCTCCAGGCCTGGGCGAAGCATCCCTTGGATTCCTTTGGGGCCAGGCCGTCGTAAATCTCCGGCAGCTGGCCCACACAGCCCTCCCGCAGGAGGTCGGGCATATCCGCCAAGAGCTTGCGAACCTCTCCGGCGGCCTCGGCTGTGTTCCCCCTCACCTTCAAAAGCGCCAGGTAGTAGGCGCCCGCCGGGAAGGGCCAAACGGTCCCCTGGTGGTAGGCCATATCCCGCTCCCTCTGGGGCCCCCCGTAGAAGGGATGGAACTCCGGGTCGTCCGGGGCAAGCGTTCGGAGGCCGCGGGAGGTGTAAAGGGCCTTCCCCACGGTCTCCACCACCCGCGCCTCCCGCTCCGGGGACAGCATGGTGAAGGGCATGGACACCGCCCAAATCTGGTTGCACCGCAGCTGTGTATCCGCTCCGGTGCCGGAGAGGACGTCCCGAAGATACCCCCGCTCCTCCATCCAGAATTTTTCGTTGAAGGAGCGCTTCACCCGCTCCGCCAGGGCCTCATAGTCCGCCCCGCTCTCCCCCAGAAGGGCGGCCATTTTCCCCATGGCGCGCAGGTCGGAGTACCAGTAGGCGTTGATCTCCACGGGCTTGCCGTGGCGGGGCGTGGGGAGGATGTCGCCTACGCGCACGTCCATCCAGGTCACCTGATCCAGCCCCTCCCCGGCGGAGATAAGGCCGTCAACGTCCATTTTGATGGCGTAGCGGGCGCCGTTTTTATAGGCCTCCACGATCTTTTTCAGGGTGGGATACGCCTCCCGAACGAAACCGGCGTCCCCGGTCTTTTCATAGGTGAGCCACACGCCGTTGATGAGCAGCAGGGGCGCGTCGGCGGAGTTATACTGGGGCTCCTCCTGGCCCTCCGGGAAGTAATTGGGCAGCAGGCCGTCCCGCTCGTAGTGGAGGAAGGTGCGCAGGATGCTCTTGGCGTCCTCAAACCGCCCGGTGGCCAGGGTACAGCCGGGCAGGGCGATCATGGTGTCCCGTCCCCAGTCCCCAAAGTAGGGGTAGCCGGCGATGACGGTCTTGCCCTTCGTGGAGCTCCGGTAGGCCAGAAAGGCGTCCGCGGCACGGGCCAGCTCCCGCCCCTCCGGGGAGGCAAACCCGCAGCCTTCCAACAGCGCCCGCTGTCTCTCCCGCGTCTCCGCCACAAGCTCCGCGCCGGTCCGGTCCGTTTTCTCCGTGGAAAAGACCAGCTCCAGCGTCCCCCGCTCCCCCGCCGGTACGGCGAGGGACGCCTGACAGCAGACAAAGCCCAGGCCTGTCTCACGCCTCCCGTCCTTTTGGTCATCGGCGTAGAAAAGGGTCTCCCAGGCCGTGGGCAGGGCGCTCAGCGTCCCGTTCGTTTTCACATAACAGCGATAACCGCCCGCCTCCACCAGGCCCTCCGTGTACGCCGCCGGCCGCTTCTCCTGGGGCGGCTCCCCCTTGGGGGCCATCTGAAAGACGGGGGCGGCGGTCAGGACGCAGGGGCCGGACGAGTTATTTTCGATCTCATAGGTCAGGGCCGACAAATTCTCCTCAAAGCCCATGCCGAACCGGCGGATGACGGCGACGCCATCCGCCTCGTACCGCCATTCCGGCCCGTATTCCCAGGTGAAGGAGGCGAGACAGCTCGCCCCGTCCTCTCCCCCCTCCGAAAAGCGCTGGGCGGAGAGGGCCGTCTGTCCCCTGACGGTGGAGAGCGTCTCCCGAACGCGGTGGACCAGGACGGCCCGCCGGCTGGGGGACGCCGCCGCCACCAAAAGGCCCTGGTCACAGCGGGTGACGGAGAAGGTCAGGGACGTGGAGGCAAAACCCCCCAGGCCGTTGGCCAACAGCCAACAGCCCCCCTCTCCCCCGCCTGTAAGCTCGCGGTTGTCAAAGGTAAATCTCACAGTCATTCCTCCAATTAAGCTGTCGGCAAAGGCCGGACGGCCTTTGTTGACAGCTGGAGGGCGGCCCCGATAAAGGGCCGCCCAACGGGAAATTTTCTTATTTCTTGCCGTTCTTATCGTTCTTCTTGCGCTTGGCGGCGGAGATGCCCACGGCGGCCCCGGCGATCACCAGGGCCGCGCCGCCGGTGACGGCGGCGATGACGCCGGCGCTGGCCCCGTCCTGACCGGAGGAGGGCTTGCCGGTGGTATCGGCGGTGGTGTCAGCCGTGGTGTCGCCGGAGGGGTCCGCCGCGTCGCCGCGGACCATTATCAGGGCGGAGAGGGGGGCCACGCCAGCCTCGCCGGACAGGGTCTCCAAAACCTCCGTGCCCGCCTTCTCGCCGTTGACGCACACGTCCCACATATACCCTTCGGGCAGGGCGACGGTCTGGGACTCCTCGGTGGCGTTGAAGATCACGTACAGGCCCTGGGCCGTATCTCCGTTGGCCCCGCCGGCGATCTCAAAGCCGATGACGCCCTTGGGAAGTCCGTTCAGCTGGGTGACGGTGGCCCTGACCTGGTCCGCGTCGGACTGGCGCAAAGCCGGGTGGGCCTTGCGGAAGGCGATGAGGCCCTTGTAGTACGCGAACACGTTGGCGTACTCCGCCTCGTCCAGGGTGGACCACTTGATGGCGTTGACCTCGTCGCTGGCGTTGTAGCTGTTCTCGTTGTAGGTGCCGTCGGGGTTGACCTTGGTGCGCAGCATCTCCTCGCCGGCCTGCATGAAGGGGATGCCCTGGCTTGTGAGGTAGATGGCGGCGGCCAGGTTGTTCATGCGGATAAGGTCCTCGCGGGAGGCGTTGGGCCTGGAGAGGGTGATGCGGTCAATGAGGGTGTTGTTGTCGTGGCAGGAGGCGTAGTTCACCGTCTGGGTGGGAGAGGCGCACCAGATGGCCTTGCCCATGAAGCTCTGGGCCACGGTGGCGCCCTTGTTGGTGTCGCCGGAGACGAAGCCGATCCCCTTGTCGAACACACTGCCCTTCAGGGCGTCGCGGATGTTGTCGCTGAAGTAGGCGAAGCCGGGGGTCTTGCGGGAGTTGGGCTGGGTGGCCAGCTCCACCCCCTCCTTGGTGACGGAGGTGCTCATGGTCCAGCCCTCGCCGTAGAAGATCACGTCGGGCCTCTCGGCGTGGACGGCCTCTACCAGCTCGTTGATGGTCTCGATGTCCAGAAGGCCCACCAGGTCGAAGCGGAAGCCGTCGATGTGGTACTCGTCGCACCAGTATTTGACGGACTCCACGATGTACTTGCGGACCATGCTCCGCTCGGAGGCGGTGTCGTTGCCGCAGCCGGAGCCGTTGGAGTAGGAGCCGTTTTCATTGATTCGGGAGAAGTAGCCGGGGACAAGCTTGTTGAAGCAGAAGTCCGTGGCGCTCTGCACGTGGTTATAGACCACGTCCATGATGACGGAGAGGCCCTCGTCGTGCATGGCCTTCACCATCTGCTTCATCTCGCTGACGCGCACGGCGCCGTTGTAGGGATCGGTGGAGTAGCTGCCCTCCGGGACGTTGTAGTTCACCGGGTCGTAGCCCCAGTTGAACTGCGGCTCGTCAAGCTTCGTCTCGTCCACGGAGCCGTAATCGTAGACAGGCAGCAGGTGGACGTGGGTGGCGCCCAGCTCCTTGATGTGGTCGATGCCGGTGGCCATCCCGCCGGGGGTCTTGGTGCCGGTCTCGGTGAGGCCCAGGAACTTGCCCACGTTCTGAATGCCGGAGCTGGGATCGGTGGAGAGGTCGCGGACGTGGAGCTCGTAGATGACGGCGTCGTTGACGCCAAGGCCGGCGTTGGGGTTTTTGTCCTCCGCCCAGCCGGCGGGGTCGGTGGAGGACAGGTCGATGACCATGGCCCGCTTGCCGTTGACGCCGGTGGTACGGGCGTAGGGATCGCAGGCCTCGGCTGTCTGCCCGCCTACGGTGACCTCGTAGGTGTAATAGGTGCCGTTGAGGTCGCCGGCCTTCTCGGCCACCCAGGTGCCGTTCACGTCCAGGGCCATGGGGACGGTCTCGATAAGGTCGTCGGTACCCTCAGTACCGCTCTTGTAGAGCTTCACGGACACGCTCTCCGCCGTGGGGGCCCAGACACGGAAGGCGGTCTTTTCCGCGCTCCAGGTGGCGCCCAGATCGCCGCCGGCGTAGGTGTATTCCGCCTCGAAGCTGTCTGTGGAGTAGATGTTGGGCATGTTGATCTTGTACTCCGTTCCGTCATAAATCAGTTTGTAGCTCTGGTTCAGGTCCAGCTCCTCCACCGTCAGGGAATAGGTGTTGGCGGCGGACTCAGCCGCGCCGGTGACGGCCACCTGGCCGGCGGGGCCCTGGACGGTGAACACCTCCGCCAGCTCGCCCTTGACGGGGCCGGTGGTGGTGACGACGATCACGCCGGTGTCGTAGTCGTATTTGGCGGAGGCCACCAGCACGCCGGTGACTACGTCATCGCCGTCCACGCGGGTGTAGCCCTCCACGCCGGATTCCACATAGATGTGGACGGTGCCCCGCAGGACGTCGGGCAGGTCGATGAACTGGTCCATGTCCACGTCCTTGCCGGCCCAGCCGGAGCCGCCCTTGCGGACGATGAAGCCCAGGCGGGTGACGCCGGCGTTCACGGGGATAGTGGCCACCATCTCGCCGTCCACCTCCTGGAAGGCGTAGCCATTGCCGTCCTGGCCGTCGGCCCAGGCCCAGACGTCCCAGTCCTCATAGGCGCCGTCGGGACGGTTGTAGTGGAGCGCCACGGTGACGCCGTCGGCGAACACCGGCACGGCGCACACACTGAGCAGCGCCGCGATCAGGCAGAGGGCAAGAAAGCCGCTCCCCAGCCTGCGCCTGATGGTTGTGGGGTTGTTTTTCACGTAATGATCCTCCTTTTTCATTTTATGCCTGTGTTACCGTCGGAACGGAGAAGCGTCTCCCCGCTTCCGTCGGGAGTTCCCTTGCGTCAGGATTTATCCAACGCTCAAAATAACGCTGGTCTTCTCCCCTAAGGTGAGTGTGGTCCCCTCCAGCGTGGCTGTCCCCAGGCCGATGGCGGCGCTGAGGGAAGCGCTGTCGATCCCCACGCTCTTCAGGTCCACGGTCTGGGCGGAGCCGGAGGTGTTGTGGATGACGGCCACGGTTTGACCCTCATAAGCGGCGGTGAAGCCGCCCACCTTGGTGTCCTTGAACGGGAGGGGGGTGTAGTCGCCCCTGGCGATGGCGGGGTTGGCCTTGCGGATCATGATGAGCTTTTTGTAGTAGCTCAGAAGGCTGTCGCCGTCCCCCAGCTGCTGGGAGGCGGTGGCGCTGACCCGATTATCGGCCTTGTAGGTACTGCCCTCCGGGTCGGCGACGGTGTCCCCGTCGCCCCACTCCATCTTCAGACGCCGGTTGGCGTCGGTATTGGCGCCGCCGCGGCTGCCGCGGGCGCCCAGCTCCTCCCCGTAGTAGATGAAGGGGGAGCCGGAGGAGAGGATATAGAGGTTGGCGGCCATCCGCGCCATCCCGTTGGCGTCGCTGAGATACCCGGCGGCCCGGTCGGTGTCGTGGTTGGCGATGAAGGGGACGATCATGGCCCCCTCGTTCATGGGCTCCACCCGCTCCAGGTAGGCGTCCACGTAGTCGGTGTACTTGTTCACGTCGCCGGCCTGGGCCGTGGTGGCGATGAGGCCGCTGGTCTGGGAGGTGGTGAAGTCGAAGCAGTTGAGGGCGGGATAGTAGAGGTCCGTCACGCCGTCGCCGTCCCAGACCTCGGCCACGGTGTAGATATCGGGCTTGATGGCCCGAAGCTCGCCCATAAACCACTTCCAGAACTCCGCGCTCCGGGCGTCCTCGCCGTAGTAGATGTACTTGGCGGCGTCAAAACGGAAGCCGTCTACGCCCAGGGCCAGGTAGTACTTGGCCACATCCAGCACGGCCTGACGCACCGCCTCGTTATCGTAGTTGAGCTCCGGCATGGAGGGGGAGAAGTTGCACTCATACTGGTCCCCGCTGCCGGGAATCCTGGTAAACGTCCGGCCACCCGGAGGGGTCTCCCCCGCCGGAAGGAAGGTGTAGAAGTCGTAGTAGGGGTCGGCGGTGTCGCCCTTCACGTGGGCGGCTTTGAAGGCGTTGAACCAGGCGTTGTTGGGGCCGGTGTGGTTGATGACCATGTCCAGGATCACCTTCACGTTGCGCTCATGGGCCAGCTCCAGCAGGAGCTCCAGGTCGTCCTCGGTGCCGAAGGCCGGGTCGATCTGGTAGTAGTCATCCACGTCGTACTTGTGGTAGGTGGGGGACTTGAAGATGGGCGAAAGCCAGAGTCCCTCCACGCCCAGGGAGAGGCCGGAGTTGTCATCGCCGTCGTTTAAGTAGTCCATGCGGTTGATGATGCCCCGAAGGTCGCCGATGCCGTCGCCGTTGGAGTCGGAGAAGGAGCCTACGAAAATCTCATAGAACACCCGGTAGTTGTCCTCCGTGGCCACGGTGTTTACACATTCCTCGTCGTTGATGACGGCCTCGCCGGCGGCGTTCAGGAGATATTGGCCCGTCTTGTCCATGCCCTCCGGGACGCCGGCGGTGTCGGAGGGGCCGCTCGTATCCCCGGTAGTGTCGTTCGTATCCCCCGTGCCGGCACAGCCGGTCAGGAGCAGCAAGAGGGCCAGGGTCAGGGCCAAAACACGTTTTTTCATGTGGTTCCTCCCATAAAATCAGGTCAAAAGAGGTCGGTTTCGGCGGGTGGTAACGTTTTCAATGCCCCGCGCGAAGGGGGCTGTGACCGTGAACGGTCACAGCCCCCCGAAAAAGCAGATATGGGAACGGATGGGGTCAGGCCAGGAGGTTCTTCTCGCTCTCAGGATCGAAGAGGTGCATGGCCTTGCCCTCGAAGGTGATGTAGAGCTGGGCGCCGGTCACCAGGGCCTTGCGCTGCTCCTTGTCCAGGTCCAGGGTGGGGACGCGGACGATGAGGCGGTTGCCGTCCTCGGTGTCCACGTGGAGATGGAGCTCGGAGCCCATCATCTCGTCCACCACCAGCTTGCAGGGGATGGCGTGGGGCGCGGCGGCCTTCGCAAGCTCGATATGCTCAGGACGGACGCCCAGGAGGACGTCGCCGCTCTTGACCTTGCGGTCAGCAAGGGCCTTGCCCTTGTCGCCGTCCACCTCGATCTTGGCGCCGAAGGGAGTGACGTAGTATTTGCCGTTCTCCTCCAGGAGCTTGGTCTTGATGATGTTCATCTTGGGCGCGCCGATGAACTCGGCCACGAACAGGTTGTCGGGCATGTCGAACACCTCGTCGGGGGTGCCCACCTGCATGATGAAGCCGTCCTTCATAATGACGATCCGGTCAGCCAGGGTCATGGCCTCGGTCTGGTCGTGGGTGACGTAGATGAAGGTGGTGTCCAGCTTCTGGCGGAGGAGGATGATCTCGGCGCGCATCTGGTTGCGGAGCTTGGCGTCCAGGTTGGACAGCGGCTCGTCCATGAGGAACACCTTGGAGTCGCGGACCATGGCGCGGCCAATAGCCACGCGCTGGCGCTGGCCGCCGGACAGGGCGCGGGGCTTGCGCATCAGATACTCGGTGATGCCCAGGATCTCCGCCGCGTTGGTGACTCTCTCGTAGATCTGATCCTCCGGGAGCTTCTTCAGGCGCAGGGAGAAGGCGATGTTGTCATAGACGGACATGTGGGGATAGAGCGCGTAGTTCTGGAAGACCATGGCGATGCCGCGGTCCTTGGGCTGGAGGTCGTTGACCACCTCGCCGTCGATCTCCACAGTGCCGTCGCTGATCTCCTCCAGGCCGGCGATCATGCGCAGGGTGGTGGATTTGCCGCAGCCGGAGGGGCCGACGAAGACCACAAATTCCTTGTCCTTGATCTCCAGGTTGAAGTCGTGGACGGCCACGACGTTCTTGTCGTATATCTTTTTAACGTTAGTCAGTTTAACGCTTGCCATATCCTGTGTTCTCCTTTCAAATTATCCCTTGACGGCGCCGCCGGTAACGCCCTCGACGTAGTACTTCTGCAGGCAGAGGAAGAGGATGGTCACCGGTACCGCGACGATCACGCCGCCCGCGCAGAAGGTGGTGTACCAGTTGTTGATCTGGTCATTTGTCAGCCAGCTGTACATACCGACGGCCACGTTGTAGCCCGCGGAGGTGCCGAAGGCCACGTATCTGGCGAAGACGTAGTCGCCCCAGGGGCCCATGAACGCGGTAAGGATGGTGTAGATGACGATGGGCTTGGCAAGGGGAAGAATGATCTTGTAGAGTACCTGGAGGCGTGTGGCGCCGTCCACACGGGCGGCCTCGTCCAGGGACTTGGGTATCGTGTCAAAAAAGCCCTTTGACACATAATATCCCATGCCGGAGGAGGCGAAGCCCACAAGGATCAGGCCCGGCACCGCGTTGGCCTGGGTCAGCCCCAGGTCGGCCAGGACGCGGTAGAGGATGATCATGGTGAGCATTCCGGGGAACATGCCCAGGATCAGCATGAACCGCATGAGGGGCCCGCGCAGCTTGAAGCGGAAGCGGGACAGGGTGTAGCTCATGCACAGCTGGATGACGGTCACCAGCACCGCCGAGGCCAGGGAGATGATGAAGGTGTTCAGATACCAGCGCTTGAAATCGGAGGTCCAGAGGTTTTTATAGTTCTGAAGGCCCCACTGGCGGGGGATGACATATCCCACCTGGTTGGTACTCTCAACGCGGAAGGACTGCAGAAGGATAAAGACAAAGGGTATGAGCCAGATGACGCTGATGATCACAAGCAGTGCATAGATGAAGCCGTTGCTCAGGCGGTTGGCCGCCTTGATGCCCATATGCCGCTTGGAGGTGTTTTCATTCTTACTCATCACTGGAAATCCTCCTCATTCTTGATAGAGGGCAGCACGTTGTAGACCACCAGGGAGATCAGCGCCACCACCACGAAGACCATGATGCCGACGACGGAGGCCAGGTAGTACTGGGATTCCGCGCCCGTGGTGATCTTAAAGAGCCACGTGATCAGAAGGTCGGTGTAGCCCACCGATCCCGCGGCGCCCGAAGCTTTCGGGTTCGTTGGCGCGCCTCCTGTCAAAAGATAAATCACGTTGAAGTTGTTCATGTTGCCCGTGAAGCTGGTGAGCAGATAGGGGCCGGTGATGAACAGCATATAGGGCAGGGTGATCTTGGTGTACTGCTGCCAGGCGTTGGCGCCGTCGATCTTGGCCGACTCGTAGAGGTCCGCCGGAATGTTCATCAGGATGCCGGTGGTGATCAGCATGAGGTAGGGGATGCCGATCCACACGTTGATCAGGATGACCGTCACCCTTGCCCAGGTGGCGTCCTCCCAGAAGGGCAGCGGCTGCTTGAACCACCCCAGGCCCTGGGGACCGAGCGTCAGGTTGATAAGGCCGTTGCGGGCGAACATCTTGGAGACGTACAGCAGGGAGATGAACTGGGGGATAGCCACGGTCATGACCAGAATGGTACGCCACATCTTCTTGAGGTGTATCCCCTTCTTGTTGATCATCATGGCCACGAACATGCCCAGGAAGTAGTTGGTGAAGGTGGCCAGGAACGCCCACATCAGGGTCCAGGCCAGAATCTCGCCGAAGGTGGCGGAGTAGGACTGTCCGCCGCCGGCGCTCTTCCAGGAGAACAGGGTGTTGAAATTGTCAAGTCCCACCCAGGTAAAGAGGTTGTTTGAAAAGCCGTTGTGGGCGCCGTCGTAGTTGGTGAAGGCCACCAGGATCATGAATACGATGGGCAAAACGGTGAACACCAGAATACCGGTAAGGGGCAGGGCCAGAAGCGTCTTGTAGAAGTTCTCGTCCACCATGCTCCGAAGGTCTTCCCTGTCGGACTTGAGCTTGCCGCCCTTTTTGATGATCTGCTCCATCAGCTTGTTCTGCTTGACGTTGAGACGCCAGGTGTAGATGAAAGCCACGATGAAGAAGATGGTCAGCACGCCGTAGAGCAGGATCTTGAAGGAGTTGTCGTGATAGGTGGTCGTATACTGATCGAGAACGGCGTTATAGTCCTGGGTGGGGCCCTGCTTGCCCAGGGAGGGGAGCATAGCCATCCAGTGGCCGCCGGCCACGATCATATAGACAATAAAGACGATTTCAAAGAGGAGGAACAGAAGGCCCCGAAGAATCTGCCCGCGGGCGATGTTCCCGAAGCCCATGACAAGGTAGGACACCTTGGTTTTCCAATCCCCGTGGACGAAGGTCACGCCGATATCGCGGAACTCACCCACCACGGCCAGAGCGGCTTTTTTTATGTATCCGCCGATGTTCTTGAAGAAATGGCCGATGGCACGGGGGATGGCGCAGAAGAACGATACAATTTTGTAGAGGAATTTTTGCCATTTGGAGAGGCGCAGGTACTCAAGGTCACTGTATTGTTTCATCATATCACCCCTTATTTATAATACCGAAAACTCCCTTGCGCACGGTCAAAGGGCTTTTGCCGCCAGGAAGGGAAACCCCGGTATAAACCGGCCGGAGCCGGAAGGCCCCGGCCGGTGATCGCCGTGAAGGCTGTGCCAAAGCTATGTAGAGGGCTTTGGGCTTTTGGAAAGCTGATTACTCGGCGGGAACCAAGGTGACCTCGCCGGTGGCGGCGTTGAGCTGAATCTTGTAGGTGCCGGCGGTCTCAACGACGAAGTTGTCGGCGGGATAAGCCACATCCCAGCTCTTGCCCTGGCGGCACTTGAACTCGGTGCCGGCATCCATGGTATAGGCCTCGTTGGAGGTCCAGATGTCGCCGTCGGCGGTCATGGGCAGGTCGAGGGACCAGGTGTCGCCGTTGATGGAGCCGATGACGGTGAAGGCGTTCTTCACATCGTCGGACATCTCGAACACGGCCTGGATGCTGTCATAGTACTTCTGGAGAGCGGCCTTGAGGGCGTCGTCGGAGCCGTCGGTGCCCTTAACGTCGGTGGTAATGACCTTGCAGATATCCCACCAGGAGCCGTGGATGTTGGGCTGGGGGATGGCGTAATCGCCCTGCTGACCAAGCGCGGCCAGGGCGGGGTTGCTGGCGACGACATCAGACTGGATGGCTTCCTTGTTGGAGGGGCCCCAGCCGAAGCCGCCGTTCTCGGCGGTGCCGTCGGGAGTCTTGCCCTCAACAGGCTCGGCGGCCCGCTGGAGCTGGCAATCCTTGCCGGTGAGGTACTGGGCCAGCTGGTTGATGGCGGCGCCCTTGACGGCATCCTCCTGGGGCTTCACGCCCAGGAGCTTGCAGCCGGAGTAGGAGCCGATGTGATAGCTCTGGCCGTCCACCTCGAAGGAGGGCAGGTCGGCGACGCCGAAGTTGTCGCCCAGCTGTTCCTTGATGGTGGCGTAGTTCCAGGTGCCGGTGACCACAACGGCGGAGCCGCTGGCGAAGTCGGCGGTGGCGGAGTTGACCCAGATGGGGGAGGACACCAGCTTATAAAGTCCCTTGGCGGCGATGAGGCCCTTGTCGGAGTTGAAATCGTCATCGATGGAGATGAAGTTGCCGTCGTCATCGGTGATCCAGTCGGAGTGGCAGCCGGTGCCGAAGAAGAAGCCGGCGGTGTACCAGGCGTTCTCCAGCTCGTAGGAGAAGTTCTTGTTGGCGGCCTCGCAGTCGGCGATGACCTTCTCAAAGCTGTCCGCGTCCTCGTCGGGAACGACGGACTTGTCATAGTACATGAAGTAGCCGTTGTCGGCGGTGAGAGGATAGGCGTAGAGCTCGTTGCCGGACTGGGCGGCCAGGACGCCGGCGGCGTTGTTGTTGTCGCGGGCAAACTGGGCGGCGGAAGCGCCGAGTTTGGACACGCCGCTGGCCTGGATCAGGCGGGAGAGCTGGTCCTGGGCGAAGAAGAACAGGTCGGCGCCGGCGGACACGTCGGTAATCATGTTGGAGGCGGCGTCAGCCTCGGAGACGGGCTCCACGGTGGCGTTGATCTTGATGCCCATGGTGTTGGAGCTGTTGAAGGCGTCGATCTGAGCCTTGGTCAGGGTAACGGCCGCTTCGGGGCACCAGACGGTGACGTCATAGGTGCCGGCCAGCTCGTTGCCGGTGCCGCCGCCGGCAGTGTCCTTGCCGCCGCCGGCAGTGTCCTTGCCGCCGCCGGCGGTGTCGTCGCCGTTTCCGCCGCAGGCGGCCAGCGAGAACACCATGACAAGCGCCAGGATGATCGCTAAGAATTTTTTCATTTTTATTCCTCCTGAAAAATTTTTGTCGGGAACAGCCCATCATCCCCACCTTGTGGGGATGGCGAACAGGGGCCCCTGTTCCGGCTGTTACCTTTTTACATTATACCAAAGGTTTCCGGTAAATTCAACTGCGCGGGGCAAAAAAGACGGAAACGTTTTCAACAAAATTTTTTAACAAATTTTGTGCAGATTTCACAACGTTTCGGCACAGTGATTCAAAGCAGTGTCCAAAATGCGACATACCAATACGAAGCCCGCATGAATGTCCGCCTCTCCCCTTCCCACGAAAAGGAAAAGAGGCCGGGAACGCCGGCCTCAGCAGGAATTATAGCTTTACGGAGCTTCCAGGAGGGAATCGGTCACGGCCTGGGCCGCGCCGTCCTCCAGATGGACGGATTTGGCGCCCAGGAAGAGGTAATAGTCCTCGTCCGTGTAGCCCAGATAGGAGGCCGCCGCGCCGGTATGGGTCTTGGCGTCGTAGACCTTGACGCCCGCCGCTTTGGAGAGCAGCAGCTCCTCGTATTCCCCGATCTGGGACGCCGGCAGGATAAAGATATCGCCGTTTTCGATATTTCCCATATCGAACAGCACGTACTCAAAGTTGTGGACCTGGATCATTTTGATGCCATCGGGCTTGTCCTCCTCCAGGAGGACGGCCAGCTCGGTGTCGCGTATCTCCGGCACGTAGCAGTAGACGGTGATCTTTTTGGCGGGGGGCGCGTCGGTGACCAGGGTGAATATCCAGCCCCAGAAGATGGCGGACATCAGCGCCCAGAGGACGAAGGTGTGGAGCTGGGAAAAGACGTTTTTGAAAAATCTCATTTTGTCACCTCATAGGCGGCGACGTAGCCGTGGCATATCCAGAGGGCGGAGGGGCGGGCGGAAGCCAGCCGTTTGGCGCGGCTCCGGGACACCCAGAAGCTTTTTGTGCCCTCGGCGGTCTCCACGTCCACGGCCAGGGCGGTGATGCTCTTTTTGATGCGCAGCCAGCGGCGGGTCACCTGGACGCGGCCCTCCACGCGCTGGCGTTCCCCCTCCCGGAGGGTGCCGGCGTGGCCCAGCTCCCGGCGGGCGGCGCCCACCGTGAAGATGGCGCAGTAGAGGACGATCCAGCCGGAGACGGTGCTGACGGCGATGGCCGCAAGCTCCATGCGCTGGGCGTTCCCGGTGGTGGTCAGCGCCGCCAGGGCGATACACACGCCCAGGGCCAGGAGCGAGAAGAGGAAAAGGCCG
Organism: uncultured Oscillospiraceae bacterium; assembly: GCA_947626845.1. GTDB lineage: Bacteria > Bacillota > Clostridia > Oscillospirales > Oscillospiraceae > RUG626. The sequence continues at coordinate 17,233 of CANQTW010000001.1, forward strand.
CAGGTCCAGGTTTTGATCCTCCGCCGGAGACCGGCTATGTCCGCGTCGGTGTAAAGCTCCACAGGAGCGTCGGTCATCGCGTTTCCCACCTTTCGACATTATATATGGAGTATAACATATTTTGGCGGGTTCTTCAAGGGGGTGGAGTTATTTATAAGGGTTCCGCCCTTATAGGGCGGAGGGGGATTTATTGCCCTGCCAGGGCGGGGGATTTCCGCCGAGTGGCGGAGGGGGTGCCCGCCTGACAGGCGGGCGAGGGATTTCCGCCGAGCGGCGAAGGGGGATTTACTTTCTCCTCTTTTGTGTTGACAAAAGAGGAGAAAGTAACAAAGAGGAGAAAAACAACCAGAGGGGGGATTTCGATTTCCCCCCTCTGGACACCCCCTTAAAACGACCAGAGGGGGGGCTTGCGAGCCCCCCATCTGGATTCCCCCCAGGGATCGCCCGCGGGAAGGCATCCCGTAGGGGCCGCCGCCCAGGTTGGCCCATATCCTTTAATTCGCGGCGGATTTTTTCATAAACCGCAACCGACGCTATTGAAAATAAGGCAAAAATATGGTAATCTTTTATGGAATAAGCTTTTTATCCGGGAGGGGTACAAATGATTTCAAAAGCGCTATGTGAGCGCGTACTCAAGCGCGCGGCATCCACCGGCGCGGACTATGCCGAGCTGTTCGCGGAGAACACCCTGAACCACTCCATCGAGATGGTGGGCGGGAAGGTGGACGCCATCAACGACAACGTCATTGCCGGCGCGGCGATAAGGGTCTACAAGGGCCTCAGAAGCGTCATGGCCTCCACCGTGGACACCAGCGAGGAGGGCCTGATGCGGTGCGCCCAGCGGGTGGCCGACGCCCTGGGGGAGGGAAAGGCGGAGATCGCCATCCATCTCTCCGAGCAGGTGATCGCCAACATCCACCCGGTCCTGGACGCGCCCTCCAGCGTGGCTAACCGGCGGAAGGTGGATATCCTCCGGGCCGCCAGCAACGCCGCGAAGGAGTATGACGAGGCCGTGCGCCAGGTGACGGGCCGGTTCCTGGATGTGGATCACAACATCCTGATCGCCAGCACCGACGGCGTATACGCCCAGGACCGGCAGATCCGCACACGCCTGGCTGTCAGCGCCGTGGCGGAGATGAACGGCCAGACCCAGACGGGCTCCTGCTCCCCCGGACGGCGGATGGGCATGGAGATGTTCGACGGGCTGATCGATCCCGCGGCGGTGGGCCGGGAGGCCGCCCGCCAGGCGGTGGTCATGGCCGGAGCCGGATACTGTCCGGCGGGGGTGATGCCCGTGGCCATTGAGAACGGCTTCGGCGGCGTCATCTTCCACGAGGCCTGCGGGCACTCCCTGGAGGCCAGCTCCGTGGCCTACAACGCCAGCCAGTTCTGCGGGAAGCTGGGCCAGAAGATCGCCAGCGACAAGGTCACCGCCATCGACGACGGCACCATCCCCAACGCCTGGGGCTCCATCAACATCGATGACGAGGGCACGCCCTCCCGCAGGAGGGTCCTCATCGAGAAGGGCGTCCTCAAGACCTATATGATCGACAAGTTCAACGGGCGGCGCATGGGGATGGAATCCACCGCCAGCTCCCGCCGGGAGAGCTACTCCTACACCCCCACGTCCCGCATGACCAACACCTACATAGCCGCGGGGGAGGACCGCAACGAGGACATCATCGCCTCCATCGAGTACGGCCTCTACGCCAAGAAGATGGGCGGCGGCTCGGTGAATCCCGTCACGGGCGAGTTCAACTTCGCCGTGGACGAGGGCTACATCGTAAGAAACGGCAGGATCTGCGAGCCTGTCCGGGGCGCGTCCCTGGTGGGCAAGGGCTCCGAGATCATTCAGAAGATAGATATGGTGGGTACGGATATGGATATGGGCCAGGGCATGTGCGGCTCCTCCTCCGGCTCCATCCCCACCAACGTGGGCCAGCCCCTGATCCGCGTCTCCAGCATCACCGTGGGCGGCAGATAAGGAGGGTTTGACATGACATTTGAAGAGTTCAAAAACGCCGTGATCGCCGAGGCCCGTCAGAGGGGCATCGAGGACTACGAGCTGTATTACGCCCAGTATGACGCCATCAGCGTCGAGGCGTTCAGGCATGAGATCAGCGAATTTTCCACTGGGATTGAGGGCGGCGTCTGCTTCCGCTGCGCCGTGGGCGGCCACATGGGCTACGCCTCCACCGAGGAGCTGAGCCCGGACGGGGCGGCGGCCCTTGTGCGCCGCGCCGCCGAAAACGCCGTCACCCTGGAGAGCGACGAAACGCCCCTGCTGGTGGCGGGCGGGCAGACCTATGAGGCGCATAAGCCGGAGGAGTATCCGCTCCCCGACGCCGCCGGTCTTGTGAGGACCGTCCTGGAGATGCAGGACATGATGCTGGGCTCGGACCCCGCCGTGCTGGACAACAGCCAGAGCGGGGCGTATGTCAGCGCCAACACCGTGGCCATCTGCAACTCCCGCGGGCTTGATCTCAAGCACACCTCCCGTAGCGCCGCGCTGATGGCCATGCCCATCGTAGGCGACGGGCAGGAGATGAGCAACGCCTATGAGATGAAGCGCGGGGACTTCGCCAAGATAGACCGGGCCGAGGTCATCGCCAAGGCCGTGAAAAAGGCCAAGGACAGCCTGGGCGGCGGCGTCCCCGCCACGGGGGCCATGCCCGTGGTCTTCTCCCCGGAGGCCATGAGCTCGCTGCTGGGCACCTTCTCCCAGGCCTTCTCCTCCGAGATGGCCCAGAAGGGCCTCTCCGCCCTGCGCGGCAAGGAGGGGCAGACGGTGGCCGGCGCCAACGTCACCTTAGTGGACGACCCGTTCTTCGAGGGCAGCGCCATGATGCCCTTTGATGACGAGGGCTCCCCCACCCACAAAAAGAACGTCATTGAAAACGGCAGGCTGGTGACGCTCCTCTATAACCTCCAGACCGCCGCCAAGGCAGGGAAGGCCACCACCGGAAACGGCGCCAAAGCGGGCTACGCCTCCAAGGTGGGCGTGCGGCCCTTCGTCATGTATCTGGCCCCCGGCGAAAAGACCGAGGAGGAGCTTCTCAAGGAGGCCGGAAACGGGGTGTACATCAACATGCTGGGCGGCCTCCACGCCGGAGCCAACCCCATCTCCGGGGATTTCTCCCTCCAGAGCGGCGGCTTCCTCATTGAGGACGGCAAGAAGGCCGCGCCTGTCAAGTCCTTTACGGTGGCGGGGAATTTCTTCACCATGCTCAACGCGATCCGCGATATCGCCTCCAACCTGGAGCCCCCCAGAGGCGGCGGCTCCACTGGCTTCACCTCCCCCAGCGTCCTGGTGGACGGGCTCACCGTGGCCGGGAAATAACCATTGATCTAAGTATGGGCCGGAGCTGTCTCCGGCCCCTTTTGCAGGAGGGTAAACTATGCTTCTCATTAAAAACGGCCTCGTCCACGACGCCGTACACCGCGACCCCTACGCCGCGGACATCCTCGCCGGCGAGGGGAAGATCGTGAAGATCGGGGCGGAGCTTTCCGCGCCGGAGGGCGCGCGGGTCCTGGACGCCACGGGCCTCAACGTCTGGCCGGGCTTTGTGGACGCCCACACCCACATCGGCCTGGACGGCTCCGGCATCGGCTTCGAGGGCCGGGACTACAACGAGATGAACGACATCTGCTGTCCCCAGCTGCGGGCCATCGACGGCATCAACCCCATGGACCCCAGTCTCAGGACTGCCAGGGAGGCCGGCGTCACCACCGTCTGCACCGGCCCCGGCAGCGCCAACGTCCTGGGCGGCACCTTCACCGCCATCAAGACCGTTGGCCGGCGGGTGGACGACATGATCGTGAAGGCCGAGACGGCCATGAAGTGCGCCTTCGGGGAGAACCCCAAGCGCTGCTATAAGGACAAGTGCGACTCCAGCCGCATGTCCACCGCCGCCATCCTCCGCCGCGCCCTTTTTGAGGCCAGGGACTACAAGGCCCGAAAGGACGCCGCGGGCGGCGACGCGGCCAAGCTGCCCAAATTCGACATGAAGATGGAGGCCCTGATCCCCGTCCTGGAGAAAAAGATCCCCCTGAAGGCCCACGCCCACCAGGCCAACGACATCTTCACCGCCCTGCGCATCGCCCGCGAGTTCGATGTGAACATCACCTTGGAGCACGTGACCGAGGGGCACCTGATCGTGGAGGAGCTGGCCGCCGAGGGCGTGCCCCTGGCCGTTGGCCCCACCCTGACCCATGCCAGCAAATTCGAGCTGCAGAACAAGAGCTGGGAGACCCCCGGCGTACTGGCGAAGGCCGGGTGCCAGGTGTCCATCATCACGGACAATTCCGTCATCCCCCAGCAGTACCTGCCCCTGTGCGCCGGCATGGCCGTCAAGGCGGGCATGGACCCCTTCGACGCCCTCCGCGCCATCACCGTCAACGCCGCGAAGCACGCGGGCGTCGGGGACCGGGTGGGCTCCCTGGAGGCCGGTAAGGACGCCGACATCGTTCTCACCGACGGCTGCCCCTTCGAGGTCTTCCACACCGTCAAGGCCGTGGTCATCAACGGGAACGTGGTCTTTGAACCCTGACCCGCCCGTGCCGCATATCGAATTCCCGCATCGCCCCTAAAACGGTTGCGGCTTCGCCGCGTATTTAAAAATCGGGCCGCCGGCGTCGTCGCGGAACACGCTTAACCTCGCCGCCACGCAAGCGTGACGGCTCAGGCGCAGTGTTCGCTCCTCCTTTCCCCATCGGGCAACAGCCCGATGGGGGCCCCATTGCGGCCCCTACAACTTATAATGTATATACAAAAATTCGCCACGCCGCTCTCTACGCTCTCCTGACCGCCAGCAGGCCGGCCAGGTCGTCGAAGAAGGCGGTATCGGCAAAGGCGCCGGCAAGGGCGTCCCTGGCGGCGACGGTCTCGGCCAGCACCAGCTCTTCCGCCGCCTCCGCGCCCAGGAGGGAGGCGTAGGTGGGCTTTTCGTTCTTCGCGTCGGAGCCGATGGGCTTGCCCAGCTCCGCCTCGGTGGAGGTGATATCCAGGATATCGTCCCTTATCTGGAAGGCCCTGGCCAGGTGGAGGCCGTAGCCCTCGGCGGCGGCCAGCTCCTCCTCCGTCCCCCCGGCGGCGATGACGCCCAGGGCGCAGGCGGCGCGGATAAGGGCGCCGGTCTTCAGGTCGTTTATGTACGTAAGCCCCGCAAGGGAGCGGTCCGAATCCCCGGCGGTATCCAGCTCCTGCCCGCCGCACATGCCGGCGGCTCCGGCGCAGACGGCCAGGTATTTGGCGGCTCTGACAGCCCGCTCCGGCGGGATGGGCGCGGAGAGGGCGGTCTCAAAGGCGGCGGCCTGCAGGGCGTCCCCGGCCACGGTGGCGCGGCCCTCGCCGTAGACCACGTGGCAGGTGGGCTTGCCCCGCCGGAGGCCGTCGTCGTCCATGCAGGGCAGGTCGTCGTGGATAAGGGAGTAGGTGTGGATCATCTCCACCGCCAGGGCCAGGGGCATGGCGGCGGAACTGTCTCCCCCGGCGGCCTCGCAGAACTTCAGCGTCAGGATGGGCCTTAACCGCTTGCCGCCGGCCAGCAGGGAGTAGCCCATGGCCTCGGTGAGCTTTTGATAGGGCGTACCGGCGGACAGGCGCCCCGCAAGCTCCGCCTCCACCCGCGCTTTCAGGGCGGATAGCTCATTGGCCAGCTCCATCACTCCGTCTCCTGAAAGGGCGTCTCCACAGGCGCGCCGTCGGGGCCGCGGGAGAGGGTGACGATCTTCTGCTCGGCCTGGTCAAGCACCTTTCCACAGGAGCGGATCAGGCCCGTGCCCTCCTCAAAGAGGCCCAGAGCCTCCTCCAGGGGCCGGTCGCCCTTCTCCAGGGCCTTGACGATCTCGTCCAGGCGGGCAAGGGACTGTTCAAAGGTAAGTTTCTTGGTGGGCATAGGCGCCTCCTTGGTAGTTGAAAAACCAGCCGGATGTCCGGCCTTACAGCACTTTACAGTCGATCTCGTCCTTTTGCAGCTTCAGGGTGAACCCGTCGCCGCTTTGGACGTCCTTTTTGTTCTTGATGACCCTGCCGTCCGGCCTGACGGCGATGGCGTAGCCCCGGCCCAGGACCTTCAGGGGACTCATGGCGTCCAGCCGCGCGGCCTTCTCGGCAAAGGCCCGCCTGGCCTCCGCCAGGGCGGCGGACATCAGGGACGCCAGCCGTTCGCTCCTGGTATCCAGTGTCTGGCGGCACACGTCCAGATAGTTTTTGGGGTCCCGCAGCACGGGCCGCTGGGCCAGAGCGTCCAGCCGCTCCCGCTCCCGCCGGAGGCGTTTTTCCACGCTTGAAGCCAGACGGGCGGCGCTCTCCCGCACCCCGGCGCGCAGATCGGCGATGTCCGGCGACACAAGCTCCGCGGCGTTGGAGGGCGTGGCGGCCCGGAGGTCGGCCACAAAGTCCGAGATGGTCACATCCGGCTCATGGCCCACGGCGGAGACGACGGGGAGGGGGCAGTCATAGATGGCCCTGGCCACCCGCTCGTCGTTGAAGCACCACAGGTCCTCCATGCTCCCGCCGCCACGGCCCACGATGAGCACGTCGGCCACGCCGTATTTTCCGGCGTAACGGATGGCGGCGGCGATCTCCGGCGGGGCCTCCTCGCCCTGGACGCGCACCGGCAGAAGCAGGAGCTTCGCCACGGGCCAGCGCTTGCGCAGGACCCGAATGATGTCGTGTACCGCCGCGCCGGCGGCGCTGGTGACGATGCCCACCCGCAGGGGGAACAGCGGTAGGGGCTTTTTGTGGGCGGGGTCGAAAAGCCCCTCCTTGTAGAGCTTCTCCTTCAGCTGTTCAAAGGCCATCTGCAGGTCCCCCACCCCGTCGGGGGTGATGGACGTAACGTACAGCTGGTACGCCCCGTCACGGGGGTAGACCGTGACCCGGCCCAGGGCGATGACCTTCATGCCGTCCTGGGGCCGGAAGCGCAGCCGGACGGCGCTGGATTTGAACATGACGCATTTGAGCGCCCCGCCGGCGTCCTTCATGGTGAAGTAGTGGTGGCCGGAGGGATAGACCTTGTAATTGGACAGCTCCCCGCGGATGTAGATGTTCTCCAGTCGGGGCATGGAGTCGAAAACGCGCTTTAAATACTCGTTCAGCTCCGTTACGGTCAGGATATTGCGCTCATCCACGGGCGTTCACCGCCCTCCAGGTGAGGATGGCCGTACCCATGGCGTTGTCGGTGGAATACCGGGGCTGGGCGAAGATCCCCTCCGGGGTCATGGCCCGCAGGAGGGAGTTGGACGCCACGCCGCCGGAGTACAGCACCGGCAGGCCGCCGCAGCGCTTTCGCGCCTCCGCCGTGGCCTGATGGACGGCGCGGATGACGCTGGCCAGGGAGAAATACGCGATCTCGGCGTCAGGCGCACCCGCTTTGCGCATCTCGTGCATCTTGTGCTCCACGCCGGAGAGGGAGAAATAACAGCCGTCCTTTTTGGGCAGGTAGGACTTCTTCTCCACGGCCTCCCCGGAGAGCTTGTCCAGGGCCTTTCCGGAGGGGAACTGAAGGCCCAAAAGCTGGCCTGTGCGGTCAATGAGCTGTCCGGCGGACACGTCCCTGGTGCCGCCCACGATCTCACACCGCACAGCCACCCCCGCGGGGCGCACAAGCAGCAGCTCCGTGGTGCCTCCGGACAGGTGCCAGGCCAGATGGGGCGTGTCCAGAAGCTCCATATGCCCCGCCGACCAGGCCGCGGCGGCGATGTGGCCCTGCTGGTGGGAGAAGCCGAAATAGGGGACCTTCATAAAATGGGCCAGCGCCCTGGCCTGGGCCACGCCGGCCAAAAAGCAGGGCATGTAGCTGCCCTCCGTCTCCCTGGGGGTCTCGGAGGCGCCCACGGCAATGGCGGCGCCGTCAAAAGGGAGGGCGTCCACGATCTCCGGCAGGCGGCGGACATGGGAAAAAAGAGCGTCCGACTGGCGAAGGCCCAGCTCACCGGGCTTCACATCCAGCAGGCGTCCCGCGTTTTCGCCCCCCTCCCCGTCAAAATAGGCGCAGGAGGTGGTGTAGTTGGAGGTGTCAAAGGCAACGGCGATCTTTTTCATTCAACTTGTCAAAACCCAATTTCTTCAAATTCTATATCTTTTCCGGCGGCATGCGCGTCGGAAAAAATCCCTTTTGCCGCCCAAGTGTGCGCTCCGCGAGCGTGAAGGGCGACGGCAGGGTGATTTTCTCTGAATTTCGCAAAATTCAGAGAAAATTTCCCGCACGTTCCCCTTGGCATCGAAAGCCCGTCAGGGCTTTCGAGCCAGTTCATAGGGGCAGCTCTTCTCTCACAAAGGTGCCCAGCACGCCGTTGATAAAGGCCACCGTCTCAGGCTCGTCGTACTTCTTGGCGATCTCCACCGCCTCGTTGATGGCCGCGCCGTTAGGGATCTCCGGCATGTACATGATCTCGTACATGGCCGTCTTGATCACCGCCAGCGCCGTGCGGGAGATGCGCCCGAACTTCCAGCCCTTGGAATACTTGGCCACATATCCGTCCAGCTCCGCCGAATGGCTGCCGATGCCCAGCACCAGCTCCTCGATATACTCCCGGTGGTTGGGCTGAGGCATCCCCTCAAAGAGCTTGTCCTCCGTGGCCAGGGAGGCATAGTACTCCCCGTCGAAGAACCCGTCCAGGACCTCTCTGGTGTCGCACTCACGGCTGGAAATCTCAAAGCACAGCCGCATGGCGATCTCTCTTGCTTCCGATCTGTTCATAAAATCTCTCCGAAAACCCCGCGCGGGCGGGCCATAGCCCGCCCCTACAGGCATATTGAACTGTCCCGCCGTGCGGGAATGGCCTGTTACTTTCTGGCAAGGCTGATGCCGATGATGTGGACGTTGACCTCGGCGACCTTAAAGCCGGTCATGGACTCCACGCTGGAGGCCACGGCCTCCTGGACCTTGGCGCCCACGGTGTTGACGGAGGCGCCCAGCTTGACGGTCAGCCACAGGTCCACCTTGACGGTCTCGCCCTCCACGGCGATGCGCACGCCCTTGGACATGTTCTTCTTGCCCAGAAGCTCGGAGAGGTCCCGTCCGGCGGACAGGGCCGCCACGCCGTCGGTCTCCAGCGCGGCGGACGCCGCGATCACGGAGATGACCTCCTCGGAGATATTGATGCTCCCCTTTTCGTCGGGGTGCGTGATGTAATCCTTATTCTCGCCCATAATACCCTCCTGATTGTCAAAATCAAACTGCCTCATAAGTAACCATTTTGATTCTAACACATCCGGCGGGAAAAATAAAGTCAAACTTCTAAAAATTCTCCCTGAAATTCTACGGGGGCCTATTTGATCTCCGTAATGGTCAGGTCAGCGGCGGTGAGGCCCGTGCCGGTGACGATGATATCGGTGATCTGGGCGGCGGACGCCGCGTCCAGGCCGCCCTCCCGCGCCGCGGTGACGGTGGCGGAATCGGCGGTCAGATACACCACGCAGTCAATGAAGCCCTTGGCCCGAATGAGATTTTCCAGCTCCGCCTCCTTGACGGCGAAGCCGGCCATCTCCGTCATAGCCTTCAGCGCCCCGTCGATGGTCTCCTGGGAGGCCCCGTCGGTGCTCGCCACGGCCTGGAGGGTGGCGGCGGCCTCGTCCCTGGCCTGACTGCGCTCCAGGCGCACCTGGGCGAAATAGGCGTCATACTCCCCCTGGGTCACCGCCGGCAGGTTCTCGGCGCTCCCGCCGTCCTTCCCCGCCGTATCTCCCCCGGTGACGCTGTAATAAAGCCCCGCGTCGTCCCCCGCGGGGACGTCCCCGGCGCTCTGGCTCCCACCGCCGGTGGTGTCCGCGGCGGTGTCCTGCGGCACGTCCGGCCCGTCCACCTTGGCGGCGTCCTCCACCTTCCTGTTGTAGGACCAGTTGAGATACACCGCCGCGCAAATAAACAGCATCACGGTGAGCACCACCGCGTTTCTCTTGACAGCCTTCATGTTGACCTCCTGAAATACTGATTCGATACGATCATTTCATTTTTACGATTTTTATGGCGTCTCCGGAAAGCCCCGTGGCGGCCTTGACGGCCTCCAAAAGCTCCAGCCGCACCCTGGCGTCTCCCGCGCCCTGGGCGGCGATCACCGCCCCCCGGTAGGTGGGGGCGCGGCAGGTGATCTCCACCGGCTCGCTCCCGCCGCCGGAGCGCTGGATCACCACGCTGGATTCCGCGCTCTCCGTCCTCGTCTCTCCGTCCCGGCTCTCGCTGGCGCTTTCGGTGTCCTTGGCCAGCACGCGCTCCCCGCCGTCGGCGGGCGTCAGCAGGACGCGCACCTGGCCCGCCCCGTCAACCAGGGACAGGATCTCCGCCAGCCTGGCCTCCAGGTCCCCGTCCGGGGACGTCTCCGCGGCGCTCTCCTCCGCGGCCTCCTTCTCCGGCGTCTCCCCCCGCCCCGTAGGGAGCAGGAGAAGCACCAGCCCCGCCAGCAGGACAAGCAGGACGTATTTCGCGCCCTTCAGCTTTTCCACGGCGGCGTCGATTTTTTTCTTAACGTCCATCGTCTGTGCTCCATATCTGATTTTCCGGCGCTATCCCCAGCTCCGCCTCTATTGCCCTTGAAAGCTCACGGCTCTCCACCCCTCTCAGCGTACACCGGTGGGGATACCAGAACCCCTCGCCGCTCCATTTGGCCGTGACGGACACGTCCTGAAGCTCCACATTCAGCTCTCCGGCTTTGTCCAATATATATGCCTCGCACCGCTCCTCTATGATAAATCTTGTCTCCGCGGCGGCCTGGCGTTGGGCCTCTCCGGCGATCTCATCCGCCTCCTCCCGATAGCGGTCCACATACACGCCCACGCCCAGCGCGTCGATATCTCCGGCAATGGACAGCATGGCCGCCATGGTGGCGAAGCCGCCGATGACCCCCAGAGTCTTTCTCCCCTTCTCCCCCACCAGCGCCATCCCCACGCCCCACAGCAGGGCGGTGCCGCAGATGGCCATGATCCAGCTCCTGAGCGCGTCCAGCATACCTCTCCCCTCCTCTCGTTGAAGTCGAACCCGCGCCGCCTTATGGGCCGGACGCCCGTCCGGCCCGTTTGCAGCCCGCGTTCCCGTTTCTCATCCCCCCGCCGTCTTGGCGGCGGAGATCACCGCTATGGCCAGCATAGCCGCCTCGGTGCCGGTAAGGGCCAGCATCAGCGAATAGCCCTCCGCCACCGCGGCGATGAACTCGGAGACGGGCCTGGGGGCCACCGTCCCCGCCAGGGCGGCGGCGCACCGCAGAAGGGCGGCGTTCACCAAAAGCCGCACCACCGGCCCCAGACACACCGCCGCCACCGCCACCAGCCCCGCCGCGCCCAGGACGCCCCGTATGACGCCCAGCCCCGAAAGCAGGGTGTCCGACGCCTCCGCCACCATGCCGCCCACCACGGGCAGGAGGGTGGAGATGGCCGTTTTGGTGAGCTTTACCGCCGTGGCGTCGGCGCTGGAGGCGATCAGGCTCACCGCGCCCAGATAGACCGAGAAGGCCAGCGCCGTGAGGACCAGGGCGCGCTTCACAAGCCCCGCGATCAGCTTCGCCACGCCTCCGGCCCCGCCGCCAAAGGCGGCCTGGCCCAGTGACGCCGCTAAATACATATAGATCAGCGGTATCACCAGCTTTTTGGAGAGCGTCCCCAGCACGTTCAGGAAAAGCGCCGAGGCGGCGTATTTGGCCGCCCCCGACGCCGCCGCCCCCGCGGAGGCGGAGACGGAGGCCATCACAGGCAGGAGCATCGTCCCCAAGTCCGTCAGCTCCCCTACCGCCGCGGCGGCCTCCCCCATCAGCGCCGAGAATCCCCCTGCCGCCGCCGCGGCAATGGCCGCCGTGCCGGCGAGGTTTACATAATCTATCCCCTTGCCTCGGTCCGGCGCCAGCTCCCCCGCCACGCCGCACATGACGGAGGCGGCCAGGACGGTGGCCGCCGTGGCAAGGCCGGTGCGGAAGGCGCCTCTGAGGGCGCCGCCCAGGGCCTCCGACACCACCCGCCCCAGGGAGGAACGGACGGATTCCGCGCCGTTCTCCGCGTCCAGCACGCTCCTGGCCTCTTCGGGGAGGGCGTCGGACAGCTCCTCAAGGCCCAGCCAGCCATACTCCCCGGCGGCGCGGGCCTGGCACGCGGTCAGCAGCGCCGCCAGCAGAATGGCCGTCAGGGCGGCGGGAACTCTCAGCTTGTCCATATAAGCTCCCTCATCATCCGGAACACCCCCCGCATCAGGGGGAGGGCGGCGTACAGCGCCGCCGCGGCCCCGGCCAGCTCCGCGGCGGAGCCGGCGGTGCCCAGGCCCGCGTCCCGGCAGAGGTCGGCGGCCAGGCGGGAGATCAGGGCGATGCCCACGGCCTTCAGAAGCACCGCCAGCACGGCGTTGGAGATGCCCGCGGTCTCCGCCACCTCGGCGACGAAGGCCGTCAGCTCCCGCAGGGCTCCGGCGCAGGTGGCTATGACCACGCACCCGGCGGCCAGGGCGATGAGCAGGGCCATGGCGGGGCTGTCCTTTTTGAGGACGCCCGCCATCAGCGCCGCCGGGATGCAGACGGCGGCGGTCTTGATCAGAAGCTCCATCAGCGCGCGCCCGGCAGGCCCGTAAGGCCAAAGAGGGATTTGATGGTGTCAAAAAGGGATGATATCTCCCGCAGGAGCACCACCAGCACCACCACAAGCCCCGCGATGGTCACCATCAGCGCCTGCTCGTCCCGGCCCGAACGGCCCAGCAGAAGGTTCAGCACCGCCACCAAAATTCCCACGGCGGCGATTTTAAAGATCAGATCAACATTCATTTTCGTCGTCGCAGACACGGCTTTGCTTCGGGCTCTCGTCGTCGCTGGCGTTCACTCTGCTTCGGGCTCCAAGTATTCGCCCTCAGTCGTAAACGCCGCTCCTCCTCTCCCCATTGGGCCACAGCCCGATGGGGAGCTCAATCGCCCTCAGGCGCGCGTGTCGCTCCTCCTCTCTGGCCGCGACCCGCTTCTCTGGGCTCGCGGCCAGTAATAGTGTAATGTTTCGCCGCATAGCGGCGAGAATTTCCAAAGGATCATAGCAAAATAATCGCCGCGAAGAGGCCGGAGGCCAGGCCGAAGAAGGCGTGGAGACGGGAGTCTCGGTCCCGCTCCTCCTGGGCGCTCTTCAGGACGGTCTCCAGCCGCCGGCGGACGCGGCCAATGGCCTCCGCCTGCTCCCGGACGTCATAGCGGCCCAGGCTGAGGCCCAGGGAGGCCATCAGCTCCGTCTCCTCCCGCCGCAGGCCCAGCTCAACGCTCTTTTCCACCGCCATTCTCCATATGGCGTGAAAGGAGCATCTCCCCAGAGCCTCCAGGCCGCCCCAGGCCCTGCGGTAAAGTCCCCGAACGGGATACGGGGCCTCCTGGGCCAGCAGCTCCAGCACGTCCCGCGTAGGGGCCATACGGGTGCAGATCTCGCTCTCCATCAGCTGCAGGGACACGATCAGCCCCTCTAAAACGGCGACCCGCCGCCGGAGCCGCGCGATGCCGTGAAGTCCCATGGACCCGGTAGCCAGGATCACCAGTCCCGCGCCAAGCCATCTCAGCATAGGCCAACTTCCCCCTTTGTCAGTTGATATTCCCGCTCCCCGCCGGTACGTTTGATGAGGATGAAATTCTCAAACACGCCGCCGGAGAGCATGTCCCGATAAAGCGGGCGGGCACGCAGATCGTCAAGACTGCCGGCGTGGGCGGTGGCCAGAAGGGCCACGCCGCAGTTGCGCGCCCGAAAAACGGCCTCCGTATCCGCCGGATCGGTGATCTCGTCCAGGGCGACGATCTGGGGGTTCATGGCCCGCAGCACCGCCATCACCGCCTCGCTCTTGGGGCATCCGTCCAGCACGTCCGTCCGCTCCCCCACGTCCAGCTGGGGCGCGCCGTCCCACATGGCGGCCAGCTCCCCCCGTTCGTCGCACAGGGAGACCCGATAGGTCGGGTACAGGCGGGAGGGGGAGGCCAGCACCCGCACAAGCTCCCGCAGGAGCGTGGTCTTCCCCGCTCCGGGCGGGGCGCAGATGAGGGTGGAGCGGAACTGCCCGTCCCGAAAAAGGCCGGGAAGAAGCCCGCCGGCCACGCCCCGCTTCTCCCTGGCGATGCGCACCGCCGCGGAGGAGCAGGCGGAGAAGCCCGCCATATGGCCGTTCTCTAAATAGACGCTCCCGCACAGGCCGACCCGGTGGCCGCCCCGACAGGCTATGTAGCCGGAGGACAGCTCCCGCCGGGACGATTGGGCGGAGGCGCCGGTGGCAAGCTCGATGAGCAGGGACAGCTCCCGGCCTGTGACGGCCTCTGTCCCCAGCTCCCGCTCCCCCTCCGGCAGCAGGACCGCCAGGGGCCGTCCCACCCGAAGGCGCAGCTCCTCCGCCGCCGCCCTTCCCCGCTCCTCCAGCAGAAGGGCCCGCCGCCGCACCGATTCCGGCAAAAGCCGCGCCGCGTCCCTGTATCTGTCCGCCTGCCTGTCCGTCTCCATCATACGCGCTCCCCCTTTGTGATGGTCAAGCTTATGCGGACAGGCCCGTGAATATACCAGCCCCAGGCCGCCGGACGCCTGCCCGCCCGCCGGTCATTTCATTTTCTGTTGCCCCGCGGGTCTTCTCATTTTCCCCCTTGCCACGCCTCAACCTTTTTGCTATAATATCCTCACATGCAGTCAACCCGTGCAAGCTCCGCTCCTTTTCCTCCGCCCCGGCGGGACCGAAAAAACGGCGGCCTTCACAGGGCGAAAGAGGTGAGAACGTGGTCATCGAGACGAACAGCGAGGCTGAGACCGTCAGCGCCGGGGAGGCCCTTGGCCGCGGGCTCTCAGCCGGCGACGTGCTGGCCTTCTACGGGGACCTGGGCGCGGGAAAGACCGCTTTTATCCGCGGCGTGGCCAGGGGCCTTGGCATCGCCTCCCGCGTGTCCAGCCCCACCTTCACCATCGTCAACGAGTACCCCGGAAGGATACCGCTCTTTCACTTCGATATGTACCGCCTGGGCTCCTCCGACGAGCTTTTTGAGATCGGCTGGGAGGACTACCTTGCCCGCGGGGGCGTGTGCTGTGTGGAGTGGACGGAGAACGTGGCGGACGCCATGCCGGCGGAGGCCGTCGCGGTAACCATCGAAAAGACCGGCGAAACCACGCGGAAAATCACCGTATCGGGAGGCGGGCGCTTTTGAACATACTTGCCATCGAGTCCTCGGCCAAGGCCGCCAGCGTCGCCCTCTGCCGGGACGGGGCGCTGATCGCCCAATATTTTCAGGCCAGCGGCCTGACCCATTCCAGGACGCTGCTCAAGATGGCGGAGGACATGCTCTCCGACTTGGAGCTGACGCTCCGCAACGTGGACGCCGTGGCGGTGGCGCGGGGCCCCGGCTCCTTCACCGGCATCCGTATCGGCGTGGCGGCGGCCAAGGGCCTGTGCTGGGGCGGCGATCTGCCCTGTATCGGCGTGTCCACCCTGGAGGCCATGGCCTGGCAGGGCATGGGGCACACCGACTGCGTCATCTGCCCCGCCATGGACGCCCGCCGCGGGCAAATCTACAACGCGAAGTTCCTTTTTGAGGGAGAAACGCTCCAAAGGCTCACCGACGACAGGGCCATCTCCTTGGAGGAGCTGACCGAAGAAGCAAAAAAAGAAAAAATTTCGTATTTTTTTGTTGGAGACGGCGCCGATCTGTGCTATAATAGATTTTTGGCGGAGGGTCTTCCCGCCTGTCTCGCCCCCGCGCCGCTCCTGTTGCAGACAGCCTGGGGCGTGGCTATGGCCGCGAAGGGGCTTCCCCCACAGCCGGGGGACGACCTGACGCCCAACTATCTCCGGCTCTCCCAGGCGGAACGGGAGCGGCTGGAGCGGCTGAAGAGCCAGTCATAACGAAAAGAAAAATTAATTTTTACGGAGGATAAGACCATGGCAGAGCTTCACGTTCTCGATCACCCCCTCATCCATCACAAGCTGTCCGTCCTGCGGGACAAGAACACCGGCGTCAAGGAGTTCCGGGAGATCGTAGGAGAGATCTCCACCCTCATGTGCTATGAGGCCACCCGCAATCTTCCCACCGTGGAAAAGGTGGTGGAGACGCCCGTCGCCCCCGCCCATGTACGGACGCTGGGAGACCGCAAGATCACCATCGTCCCCATTCTGAGAGCCGGTCTTGGCATGGTCGATCCCATGCTGAAGCTCCTGCCCTCCGCCCGCGTGGGCCATATCGGCCTCTTCCGTGACCCGGATACCCACGAGCCCATCAAGTATTATTGCAAAATGCCCGACGATATCGCCGAAAGCTCCGTCATCATCGTCGATCCCATGCTGGCTACCGGCGGCTCCGCCGCCGCGGCCATCGACTTCATCAAGGAGTACGGCTGCAAGGATATCACCCTGGTGGACATCATCGCCGCCCCGGAGGGCATCGACGTGGTCCGCCGCAGTCACCCCGACGTGGACATCTACGTGGCCGCCGTGGACGAGGGCCTCAACGACCACGCCTACATCGTCCCCGGCCTGGGCGACGCCGGTGACCGCATCTTCGGGACGAAATGACCCGCGGCCCGATGGGGCCAAAAAGGCAACAGCTCACCAGACCCCGGAGGTTTTCCCTTCTCCTGGGCTTTACATGAAGCATTATACCACGCTTCTAATTTATTGTCAAGTAAAAAATATAATAAAAATAATTAAATTTTTGTAAACAAGCAAAAAATACGCCGCCTGATTTTTCAGGCGGCGTATTTCAGTCGTTCAGATTTTTCAGATTTGAAGTTACTCGGCTTTTGTCAGGGCCCAGTCGTCGAAGGCGCCCCAGGCGCCGGCGCCGGCGGAGACGGACACGCCCAGGGTGACGTCGCATTTCTCCGTCACGGTGAAGGTGATCTCCGGCTGCTGCCAGTTGAGGTAGCCGTTCAGCTCAAAGCCCTGCTTCTGCTCGCCCTGGGGGGTCCTGACGAAGATATAGGTGTCGTGTTCGCCCATATCGCCGCCCTGGCCGTAGAGGTAGAAGGTATAGGTCCCCGGCTCCAGGCTCACGGTGGTGGAGGTCACGGCGTTTTTAAAGGCGGAGTCCTTCCAGAAGTGCAGGCACCAGCTGCCGCCGTGGACGTTGCCGGCGTTGGCGCCCAGGTTGTTGATGCCGTCGCCGGGCCAGTTCTCCACGGTGTAGCCCTGATCTCCGCTCTCGAAGCCGCCGTTGGCCAGCAGGGACGGGAGGGCGGGGCGCTCCACCTTCACATAGGTAAAGGTCCACACCTTGTCGCCGCCGCCGTCATCGATCCAGCCCTTGACGCTCCACTCTCCGGGACTGTTCATGTCAATAAAGCTCGCGTCCTCCCAGTGGACGGGCAAGGCCTCCTGCTTGCGGCTGAGCCGGCCAAAATCCAGGGTGGCGGGCAGCTCCAACGTATCGCCAACGGTCAGGTTC
Organism: uncultured Oscillospiraceae bacterium; assembly: GCA_947626845.1. Lineage (GTDB taxonomy): Bacteria > Bacillota > Clostridia > Oscillospirales > Oscillospiraceae > RUG626. The sequence continues at coordinate 34,582 of CANQTW010000001.1, forward strand.
AAACTGGCGCTGGGGATGTACACAAAACGGTCAGGATACCCGGTGGTGCCGGTCATCATGTATTTGAACACATTGAGGGACTCTAAGGGCTTGCCGTCGAAGTCGAACATGGCCTTGTTGTTCATATCCGGCCCGCCGTAGCCGCCGTTCGCGGCGTTGGGGTCGTAGTCCTGGGCGTAGCTGGAGGCCCAGCCGGAGCCGCACTCGTCCCAGATACGCTTGTTTTCCTCAATGGCGGCGTCCCGTTCCGCGCCGGTGAGCTGAGAGATGTTCCGCACGGGAATCCAGGCGTTCTCCCAGTAGAACAGGCCGATGCCGGCGTCGCCGATGTCATGGACGGCCTTGGCCACCTCGGCGTACTCGATGGCCTGCCCCTGGGGGCTGACGGCGTACTCGGCGGGGGTGGGAGAATTACTGCCGTCGCCGTCATCGGCGGTGTAGGGGGCCCTGGTCTCGGCCACCATGACTTTCACGCCGTATTTATCCGCGATGGCCTTGATCTTGGCGGCCATGTCCTCCACGGAGCCGTGCCACTGGGGATAGTAGGAGGTGGCGAACACGTCGAACCGGACGCCGCCGTCCGTCAGATGCTGGGCAATGCTGTCAAAATCCACGCTGTTGGGGGACTCGTAGTGGACGCAGGTCAGGATCTCGCGGCCCCTGGCCTCCCCTGCCGCGTGGACGGCGTCGCACCCGGCGTTATAGAGCTTGAGCATATTGGGCCACGCGGTCTCGCCGCAGATAGAGTTGGTGGTCTCGTTGCCCACCTGGACCATGCCCACGTCCACCCCCGCGTCCAGCAGGGTGTTGAGGCTGTCGGTGGTGAAATCCGCCAGGGCCTTGGCCTTGGTGTCGATGTCCATGCCCTCCCAGGCCTTTGGCACCAGCTGGCGGGAGGGATCGGCCCAGAAGTCGGAGTAGTGGAAGTCGATGAGTACCCGTATCCCCGCGTCCGTGGCCCACTTGCCCATGGTCACGGTGGAGGCGAGGTCGTTGTTGCCGCCGCCGTAGCCGTGGCCGTTCTCGTCATAGGGGTCGTTCCAGACACGCAGGCGTATCCAGTTGCAGCCGGCCTCATGGAGCAGCTTCATAAAGCCCGCGCCGTTCTCCTCCACGCTCTCCCCCAGGGAGTTGCCGTCCCAATCCTTGAACCGGGCGCCTGAGTTCAGCACCACCAGCAGGGAGGACACGTCGGTGCCGCGGATGAAGTCCTCGTCATCGGTGACGTAGGGGACGTAGAGGCCGGCGTTCACAGGTTCCGGCACCTCCTCCTGAGTGGTATCCGGCACGGTGGTGTCCGGCGCTTTTGTGTCCGCTGTGGTATCCTCCGCGGTGTCGGACCCGGTGTCCTTTGTCCCGCCGGTGTCCCCGGCGGTGTCCTGGGACTCCCCCCCGCAGGCGGCCAGTCCCAGGCACAGGGACAGAGCCAGCAGAAGGGCCAGGATCGCGCGTATGCCCGTATGTTTCATGTTCGCTCCTCCTTATTCCGGCCCGACGGGGCCGGTCCTTTCCTCTATTATCCCATTTTTCCCGCCGGATTGCAAGCCGTAAAAACCGCGTTTTTCCCGTTTTTCGCCAATTTTACCGGCCAACGGTCTCCAGCTCGGCCAGGGAGATATCCCGGTCATGGCGGATGGGCTTCCATTTGACGCGCATGAACAGGGAGACGATGGAGACGGGCACCCCCGTCAGGGCAAATACAGGCCAGAGGAGCACATAGAGGATCAGCCTGCCCGTGCCGCAGCGGATGTGGCGGCGCTCACGCAGGACCACCACCGCCCCCTCGGCCACGGTCCCCAGCCACGACACCGCCAGGGCGGACAGGAGCCCCGGTACGGCGGCGAAGGGCGCGGACAGCACCGCCAGCGGGACCTCCGCCGTCAGGAGGCGGGAAAGGAACATCGCCGCGGCGTAGAGGATGGAGGCCAGCGCCGAGATCAGCGAGTAGGGCAGTATGTAAAAGAACATGTCGTAGCAGGAGAACCGCCGCTTTCGACAGGTGAATATCCCCCGCAGGAGCTTGGGGAACAGGAGGAAGAAGCAGGCCAGCCTGCCCTTGGCCCAGCGGAGGCGCTGGCGCACCATGACGTCCACGGAGTAGGGCTGTTCGTCGAAAAACTCCGCCGCCTCGCAAAAGTCGATCTTCACGCCCTGGGATATGGCCGTCAGGCACAGCTGGGTGTCCTCCGTCAGGCACGTCCAGTGCCAGCCGTCCTTCAACAGACGGGAGGCCACGGCGCAGCCGGTGCCGGCGATGTGGGTGCTCTGGCGGAAGAAGCACCGAGGCCGGTGCATGGTCATGGTGGCGTCGTAAAAGTGTATCCCGTAGGCGGCGGAGATGAAATTGGTGTCAAAATTTTTCGTGTTCCGGTAGCCCACCACGATGTCCCCGCACTGGTCAAAGGCCCGGTCCAGCTGGGTGATGAAATCCCGCGCCAGCAGGTTATCCGCGTCGAAAAAGAGGTAGGCGTCCACGCTCTCGATGCCGTAATCACGGCGGATATTCTCAAAAAGCCACTCCAGCGCCCAGCCCTTCCTGGCCTTCTCCGGATCGTGGCGCTCATAGACCACGGCGCCCTTCTCCCGACAGATCCTGGCGGTGCCGTCCACGCAGTTGTCCGCCACCACAAACACCCGCAGCAGGGAATGGTCGTAGTCCTGGAGGGCGATGCTGTCCAGGAGGTTGCCGATGACGCGCTCCTCGTTGCGGGCCGCGATGACGATGCCGTAGGTGTGGTTTTTTCGGGCCGTCGGGTAAATTTTGGCTTTTGTAAAAAATCCGGCTATGTAGAAAACTATCCGGTAGGCGATGAGGATCGAGTAGGCCGTCAGCAGGACGGAGCCGATCTTCTGTAAAAGCTCCATGGAACGAAGTTCTCCTATAAACGTAAAAATATAAACGTAAAAGTATCCGTGACCGCGGATATTCTACCACACGGCGTTCCACGGCGCAACAGGAGAAACATTAAAAATGATTAAAGATTCTATTTTATAATGTGGCCGTCAGGCCCAGCGTCAGTATCCCCTCGTTTTCGGCGTATATCTCCGGAAACTGCTCCAGCGGCAGGGGCGCGGCGCCAACGCCCGCCTCCACGGTATAGCCGGGGCGGTCATACTCCTGGATGAACCAGTCCTTGTACCCGGCGTAGCCGGAGGCCGTGGGGGTCAACTCCACCCGGTAGCCGCTGACGGCGGCGAACTTCTGGGCGATCTCAAAGGAATCCGGCGGGAGATAATCTAAATATTTCCAATATATCACCCGTCCCTGGGTGTGATAGGAGATGGTCAGGGAGAAATCCTGGCGGCGGGTCAGGTTGTAGGCGGCGCGGCTCTCCGGTATCTCCAGGGGGGCCGCGCCCACATAATCCCGCGGCGCCGGGGAAACATAGCCCTGGGCGAACTTGATCTCCCTGGCCTCGTTCCATCCGGCGGGGTATTGCAGGTTGGGGTCCACGCCGTTGATGTTGGCCTTCCAGCCCTCCGGGAACGGGATGGCGGGGTAATCCGCGGCGATGGCCCGCGCGGCCTCATAGTAGGGGCCGCTGTCCGTCTCGCCGGTGACCAGCGCCACCCCGTCGGGGTTGACCATGGGCATCATATATAAGGTACTCAGCTCATAGAGGCTCTGGGCGCTCTGACCGAACACGGTGCTGCCCACGGTCCGGCTCTTGGCGTATTTTTCCAAAAACGTCATGAGCAGGGGGCTGGTGATCCACTCGTTGGCGTGGTGGGCGGCGTTGTAAAAGACCTGGTTGGCGCCGGCGCCGATGGTGATCAGATGCAGGGGGCGGCCCATGACGCTCCTGCCGGCGTTGGAGACGCCCAGGAACGGGTATCTGACGGACAGGCCCCTGACGCACACCTCCAGATACGCCGGAGTGAAGGGGACGCGGGCCGACACCACGTCATAGGGCCTGGGGATGACCACGCGGGAGCCCACCGCCAGGCGCAGAGGGTCCACCGACGGGTTGGCTGTCTCCACGGCCCGAACGGTGGCGCCGTAGGTTCGGGCCAGGGAATAGAGGGTGTCGCCGGGGCGGACGGTCCTCAGAAAATACCCGGTGAGCCAGCTCTCCAGCGACGACCAGGTGACGGGCCCCGCCACGCCGTCGGGGGCCAGGCCGAAGGCGCTCTGGTACGATCTCAGCGCCCGCTCGGCCAGCGGCCCGAAAACCCCGTCCAGCGCCCCGGTGTAGTAGCCTGCGCGGGCCAGGGCCAGCTCCATCATGCTCACAAACGGCCCCGTGGAGCCGCGCCGCAGTACCTTATATTCCGCCATAATAGCCTCCTATGGGATGATTGATAGGAACAATGTCTCCCACTATCCTATGCGCTCTAATTTTGGAAAAGTCCGGCAAAGAACGTATTGCGAAAACGGGTCATATTTACCCCGCCCCGCCGGAAAAGGCCCGCGCCGCCCCGTCTGGGGCGCTTGCCCAGTCCAAAACCGAAAACTATTTCTACACACGCCTGTCTCCCCGCAGGACATATTAAAGTGACGGGAGCGGGACGCGCGTCCGCTTCCGTTATGACTGAATATAAAATAGATGGGGAGCAGGGTAACTATGGATAAGCCTGATTTTAAAAAACGGGCCGTCGGAGCCGTCACGGCCGCTCTGGCAGCCCTTCTTCTCTCCGCCCCCGCGTTGGCGGCGGAGCTGCCTGACCGGCTGGTGCCGGTGGGCGAGGCCGTGGGAATCTCGGTAAAGACACGGGGCGTTATGGTCTCGGAGCTTTCGGAATTTGAGGAAAACGGGACCGTCACCGCCCCGGCCAGGGACGCGGGCCTTTTGCCGGGGGACGTGATCACCAGGATCGACGGCGTGGAGATCGACTCCTCCGCCGCCATGAGTCGGGCGCTGGCCTCCTGCGGCGACCAGGTCACCGTGGTCTTTGAGCGCGGCGGCAGGACGCTCCAGGCCACGCTCCGTCCCCACCTGGACGGGGAGGAGCGGTATCTGGGCGTGTGGGTGCGTGACGGCCTCACCGGCATCGGCACCGTCACCTATTACGACCCGAACACCGGCGACTTCGGCGCTCTGGGACACGCCATCGCCGACAGCGCCACCGGCGTCATCGTGCCGGTGCGGGAGGGCGCCATTCTGGACGCCCAGGTCACCGGCGTCACCAAGGGCCGCGCCGGCGATCCGGGCCAGCTGGGCGGGAGCTTTGACTTCTCCTCGCCCCTGGGGGACGTCCGGAAAAACTGCGACTGCGGCATCTTCGGCTCGCTGCTTACCGGCCTTGACGTAAACGAGGCCGTCCCCGCCGCCAGGGCGGAGGAGGTGAAGCCCGGCCCCGCGGTGGTCATCTCCGACGCCTCCGGCCAGCGCCGGGCGTATGCCGTGGAGATCACCCGCGTCTACCGGGGGGAGCGGGACGGCAGGGATATGATGCTGCGGGTCACGGACCGTGACCTGCTCGACCTCACCGGCGGCATCGTCCAGGGCATGTCCGGCAGTCCTATCCTCCAGGACGGCAAGCTTGTGGGCGCGGTCACCCATGTGCTTATCAACGATCCCGAAAAGGGCTACGGCGTCTTTCTGGAAAACATGCTGAACGCCGCCTGATTCGGGGCGCTTCCGGGGGCGATTTTTGTCGCTTCCGGAAGCTTTTTATGTTAACACAACATTTAGTGGTGTTTTATGTATTAAATCCACTAAAAAGTTGGAAAAAGGGCGCAAATTTTTACAAAAAATGTTAAAAATGTGCTTGCAAAGTTTGTCCTGATATGGTAAATTATTCCTATCAAGAGAGAAGTCAAAACGATTTTGGAATATGGAGGAATTACCAATGGACCAAAAGATCACAATACTCATCGCGGACGCCAACGCCGATCTCAGGGCGCTGCTCACCGAGACACTGGGCGCCGAGGCGGACATGGAGGTGACGGGCGCCACAGGCAGCGGGCTGGAGGCCATGGAGCTGATCGCCGCCACGCACCCCCGCGTACTTCTGACGGACATGATCCTCACCGGCATCGACGGGCTGGAGCTGATCGAGCGCACCATGGAGCTGGAGGAGGAGCGCCGGCCTGTCTCCATCATGATGACCAGCTTTGTCAGCGACAGGACGCTCTCCGACGCGGCTGCCGCGGGCGCGGCGTACTTCCTGCAGAAGCCCTGCGACCCGGAATATCTCAAGTCCCGCATCCGCCGTCTGGCGGCGGAGCGCACCGCGCCGGCTGTCAAAAAGGAGCTGACGGAAAACGACCCGGAGTTGGAGGCGGTGGTCACCGAGATCATCCATGAGATCGGCATCCCCGCCCACATCAAGGGCTACCAGTATCTGCGGGAGGCCATCATGCGCACCGTGGACAACATGGACATCATCAACGCCGTCACCAAGGTGCTCTACCCGGAGGTGGCGGAGAAGTTCGGCACCACACCCTCCCGCGTGGAGCGGGCCATCCGCCACGCCATCGAGGTGGCCTGGGACCGGGGCAACGTGGAGACCCTTCAGCGCTTTTTCGGCTACACCGTCTCCGGCATCAAGGGCAAGCCCACCAACTCCGAGTTCATCGCCATGATCGCCGACAGGCTGTACCTGCAAAAGAAGGGCGAGAAGGCGAAATAAACGGGACTGTCGAAAAAGCCCTGACGGGCTTTTTCCGACAAGGGGAACGTGCGGGTACTTTTCTCTGAATTTTGCGAAATTCAGAGAAAAGTACCCTGCTGTCGCCCTGCGCGCGCTGCAAAGCGGCACACTTGGGCAACAAAAGGAATTTTTTCCGACGCACATGTCGCCGGAAAAAATATCGAATTTGAGTTTTTGACAAGCTGAAAAGCGGGAGTCCGGTTTCGGACTCCCGCTTTTGAGACTGTCTGGTTACTGCTCTTTCTCCTCTTCAATATCATCCAATTTGCTGCGCCTCTTTTTATATATCAAACGAAAACCCTCCATGAGCGCGAAGCAAAGGATAAACACGCCAACGCACAGGACGGCAATTTGAACGGCGGCACCAAGCTCGACCGGTTTCTCCAAGATAACAAAGGCTCTGACGGCGTTGATAATCCCAAAGATAACGGACGCAATGGCACTTGCAATAACGTCCGCTTTAAGCGTTGGTGTATAGCTTCGTGCCCACAGACCGTTTTTCAGGCTGGAAAACGCAATATAAACGCTTGCCGCCAATAAAGCGGCGATCTCACCGGCCAGCTCCTTCAGCGTTGCCCCCATCAATGCCTGCAGAAGAATGACGGCAAACAGGACCCAGAACACCAGCCAAAAGCCAAACTCCTCAATTTTCAGCAATTTCCTGTCCTGCATTTCATCGAGCATTTTTTCTGATTTTTTGTCTTTCATGTTAACTTTCCTCCTCGCCAAACAATTCATCGAGCGATTTCCCCAGCGTCCTGCAAATCGCGCGGCATAATTTGATCGTAGGGTTATAATCCCCCTGCTCTATGGCGTTCATCGTCTGCCGGGAAATGCCCACTGCCTCCGCAAGCGCCTTTTGCGTCATGTCCAATTCGGCCCTTGCCACTTTGATTTTTACATTTCTGCCTATAGGAACCACCTCCTCCTGTACAGTAACATATATTTGAACAGAAGTCAAGTATATACGATAAAAAATTTTGACCGGGAGCATTAAAAAAGAGGGAGTCCGAAATTGAACTCCCTCTTCTTGTTTTTAATTTGTTTTTATTCGATCCCCGTCAGGTCGTATTCCTCCAGCCATTTTGCCGCCTTCTCGCACACGCCCCGCAGGGTGGCCTCGTCAAAGGGGCTCTCAAGGCCGGCGTTTTTGAGAAGCTCGGTGAAGGTGCGGCTGCCGCCCTGGCAGGTGTAGGCCATGTAACGCTCCCAGGCGTTCTTCTGATCCTCCTGGAGCATGGCCCAGAACTCCAGGGACACGGTCTGGGCCAGGCAGTAATCGATGTAGTAGAAGGGGCTTTCGTAGATGTGGCTCTGCCGCTGCCAGCCCTCGCCGTCGGCGTAGAAGGGGATGTCCCCGTCCAGGCGGAGCCAGGGCTGATAGACACCCAAAAGCCGTTTCCAGGTGTCGTGGCGCTGGCGGGGCGTCATCTCCGGGTGCTCGTAGACCTCGTGCTGGAAGTGATCCACCAGGGTGCCGTAGGGGATGAAGGTGATGGCTTCGGCCAGGTGCGAGTAACGGAACTTCCGGGCGTCCTCCCCGAAGAAATCCTCCGTCCAGGGCCAGGCCATGAACTCCATGGACATGGAGTGGACCTCACAGGCCTCCATTCCCGGCCAGGTATAGCTTGCAGGCACTCTGTCGCGGTTCATCCAGTAGGCGAAGGCGTGGCCGGCCTCGTGGGTGACCACGGTCACGTCGCCGATGGTGCCGTTGAAGTTGGCGAAGATGAAGGGCACCTTGTATTCCCCCAGGCCCGTACAGTACCCGCCGCCGGCCTTGCCCTCGGTGCTCAGCACGTCCATAAGCTCCCGGTCCAGCATGGTGTCGAAAAATTCCTTCGTCTCCGGGGACAACTCGGCGTAAAATTTCCGGCCCGCCGCCAGAATGTCCTCCGCCGTTCCACGCGGCTTGGGGTTGCCGGAGCGGAAGGACAGGGCCTCGTCGGCAAAGCTCAGAGGATAGGCCACGCCCAGGCGCTTTGCCTGACGGCGGTAGATGGCGTCCGCCACGGGGACCAGGTATTTCTGAACGGCGGCGCGGAACCGCTCCACGTCCTCCTTGCCGTAGCAGTTGCGGCCCATCCGGTCATAGCCCAGGGGGATGTAGTCAGCATACCCCAGATTCCGCCCCATCTCGTCCCGGAGCTTCACCAGCTCGTCATAAATGCGGTCCAGCTCCGCCTGATTATCCTTGAACCACTGTCCCTGGGCCCTCCAGGCGGCCAGACGGCGCTTGTCGTCCGGGTCGGTCTTGAAGGGCGTCATCTGGGAGTGGGTGTAGGTCCCGCCCTCAAAGGCGATCTGCGCCGAGGCCAGGAGCTTGGAATAGGCCGTGGTCAGCTGGTTTTCCTTCTGCATCAGGGGGATGTTTCGGGGGCTGAAGGTGCGCAGGGAGATCTCCGTATTCAGGAACATGAGCCCGCCGTACTCCGCCTCGAATTGAGAGCGGAAGGGGCTTTCCAGCATGGCCTTGTTCCACTCCTGTCCGAACTCGTTAAGCTCCGGGCCGGCGGCGTCCCAGAAGCTCACCTCTTCGTCGTAGAATTTGTCCCGCGTGTCGATGTCGTGGCGGATAGAGGCCAGGATCGCCTGGGCGTCCATCTTGGCCTCCTCCCGCTCGGCGTCCAGGAACACCTGTCGGGCCTCCTCATAGGTTTTCGCCTCCCTCAGACGGCGAATCAGGTCCGCGTAGAGGTCCTTCATCTCCTGAAGCTGCGGGCGCTTGTAGGGCATATCCTTGAATTTTACGGCATCCCTCATGGGTGCGCCTCCTTTTTCATGAAATCGTCCCCATTGTATCCCACTCCGTCGGGAATGTCAAGGCGGCGCGCCCTCCCCGGAAAAGCCGCCGGACCGCGAAAAAATTTTTTTGAATTTCCTCTTGACAATCCGTATATACTGTGTATACTGTATATATACAGTCGACTGAGAGGTAACCCATGAACATCATCATATCCAATTCCGACCCGCGGCCCATCTACCAGCAGGTAGGCGAGGCCATACGGGGGGCCGTCATCTCCGGTGAGCTGGCTCCGGGGGCGGCCCTGCCCTCCATACGGGGGCTTGCCAAGGACCTGCGCATCTCCGTCATCACTACGAAACGCGCCTTTGAGGACCTGGAGCGGGAGGGGTACATCGAGACCGTCCCCGGCAAGGGCTCCTTCGTGGCCGGCGCCAGCGCGGGCCTTCTGCGGGAGCGGCGGCTGGCGGAGATCGAGGAGCGTCTGCGCGGCGCCCTGGAGCTGGGCCGCGCCTGCGGCGTGACGCCGGAGGAGCTTGGATACATGCTGAAAACGATCAGCGAGGAGGACATATGAACGCCATAGAGGTTCGCGATCTGAGCAAAAGCTATCCCGGCTTTACGCTCAGCAACATCAGCTTCACCCTGCCTGAGGGGTGCATCATGGGCCTGGTGGGTGAGAACGGCGCCGGAAAATCCACCCTCATCCGCCTCATCATGGGGGCGGCCAGGGCAGACTCCGGGCAGGCCCTGGCGCTGGGCGCCGATGTGACGGCCCCGGCCTTTACAAAAACCAAGGACGACATCGGCGTGGTGCTGGACGAGGCCCATTTTCCCACGTCCCTGAACGCCAGACAGCTGGGCCGGATCATGGCCGCCACCTACTCCCGGTGGGATCAGACCGTCTACGACGGCTATCTGAAGCGCCTGGACCTGCCGGAGAGGAAGCGCGTCCAGGACTTCTCCCGCGGTATGCGCATGAAGCTGGCCCTGGCCTGCGCCCTCAGCCACGACGCCAAGCTCCTGGTGCTGGACGAGCCCACCGGCGGGCTTGACCCCATGGTGCGGGACGAGATTTTGGACATTCTGGAGGACTTCACCCGGCAGGAGGACCGGTCCGTGCTGATCAGCTCCCACATCGTCAGCGACCTGGAGAAGCTCTGCGACTATATAGCCTTTCTGCACAAGGGAAAGCTTCTTCTCTTCGAGGAGAAGGACCGCCTTTTGGAGGACTACGCCATGGCCCGCGTCACCGAGGCGGAGCTTGAGGCCCTCCCGAAGCCCGCCGTAAAGGGCACGCGCCGGGGAAAATACGGCGTGGAGGCCCTGGTGGAGCGGCGGCTGGTTCCCTCCGGCGCCGCCCTGGAGAAGCCCACGCTTGAGGACATCATCGTATTTTTCGCAAGGGGGGATAAGGAATGAAGGCGCTTATTCGGAAAGACATATACTTGATGCTCACCCAATTCAGGTCGCTTTTCCTGGTGATGGTGATTTTCAGCGCCATCCCCGGCGGACTTTTCGTGCCCTTCTCCTTTCTCTACGCCATGATGCTCACCTCCGTGTCGCTGATGAGCGTGGACGAGCAGAGCCAGTGGGAGGCCCTGGCCCTGATGCTCCCCTACTCCCGACGGCAGCTGGTGACGGTGAAATACGTGATGGGCTGGCTGGGCATCGCCGCGACGCTTGTCATTTCCGCGGCGCTCCAGGGCCTCTGGGCGGTGACGGGAGTGTCTGAGCTGCAGGAGGGCTTCTTTGAGGCCATGTGCGTGTACGCCGCCATCGCCGGCGTGGGACTCGCCCTGGTGCTCCCCGTGAATTTCCGCTTCGGTTACGCCAAGGGGCGGATCATGACCATCCTGTTCGCCGGGATCATCGGCGGCGCTGTGGGCGTGTCCATGAACAATGAAGAGGCCGCCCTCACGTTCCTGTCCGCGGTCTCCCGCGTCCCCGTCCCCGTCTACCCCCTCCTGGCCGCCGCCCTGTGCGCGGCCACCATCCCCCTCTCCGTGGCGGGATATAAGAAGCGGGTGGAAAAATAAAAACCGCTTGACAAACAAGCGGCGGGGGACTATAATAACAATAGAAGTGGGTCGCCGTGGGCGGTGACCATCAACCAGCGGCCTGGTCCTAAGCGTGAGGGGAACTCAGGCTACGATATTTCTATCATAGCAAAAGACAGACCGTCACTCTTGACCAGTGGCGGCCTTGTCTTTAGTTATCCTTAGCGTAAATCTTTAGCTGACGGTAGTCGAACCCGCATCGGTTTTCGCCGGCTGATTTGTGCCAGTACTTTGTCAAAAGCCTTGACAATACGCAAGTATTCTCTGTGGCTTTTTCCTCGTCCTGACGCAAATCAGCTCGCCGAAAACTGCAAGGCACTCCACGGGTCGCCATTTTCGAGGGATTTTTGCCGCGAAGGAGACAGCCTTGCTGGCGCAAGGCAACGACGACAAGGTAAAAAGCACCGGAAAGGGCCCGCGTGGAGCGGTGCGGGTTCGACTCCCGTCAGCTATACCACGCCAATGTAACGTAATTGACAACGGAAGAATGCTTTTTAACATCTTCACATTCCTCCTTTCTTCAAGGAGGACCAGACCGCACCGTTTGTTTCCGGCCGCGTACCCACGGCTTCCCAAAAGGTATTATACGACCCGCTTCACGTTATGTCAACAGCCTCCGACAAAAATCGGAGGCTGTTTTGTCTCTTTATTCTTAATTACTACTATCCCTCATACCTCGTCAGCAGGTAATCCGCGCTCTCCACCGTCGATGCCGGCAGCTCGCGGCCCCAGTGGACGGAGCTGTTGTAATTGCCCTCGGCCACCACGACGGAGCGCTCGCGCATCTCTAAAACGATAACGGAGTGGGTGTTGTTGTTGATGCGGAGGATGTCGCCCACGCGCACGTCCGCAAGGCTCACGGGCCGCACCGTTCGGGCCTTGGCCGTGCCGAAGGCCGCGTCGCTGAGCAGGAACGCGAAGCCCGCGCAGCCGTAGCCCACGTCGAAGACGCCGCCGCGCCAGGCGTAGGAGTTTTCGTTCGTCCAGCGCGTCCCCTCCGGGTATCTGACCTTCATGGCGATGATGGCCTCATAGGCGGCCCTCTGCCGTTCGTCCGTGTCCGGCGCGGGAGCCGGGGCCTCTCCCTCCAGCTCTACCCGGCTCATGCGCGTCAGTACCGCCGCGGCCTGGGCGCGGGTCATGTTTTCCGCCCCGCGGAACGTCCCCTGCCCGTCACAGCCGTTCATAACGCCCAGCGCGTACACCGCCCGGATGGCCGCGCCCTCATCGCCGTTGTACAGTCCCAGGTCCGGCACGTTCACCTTCATCAGCTCCCGCGCCCCCGGCAGTTTGGCCCCGGCGGCCCGAAGGGCGTTCCGTATGGTCACCGCCAGCGCCGTCCTGGTCATGTTCGTGTCGCCGCCGGCCCCCAGGTCGTATTCCGTACCGTCAAAAATCCCTTTTTTGGCGCAGGTCTCCATATACGGCTCATGCCAGACCCTGCCGCTCCCTCTCTCCGGAAGCTCCTCCGGGAACAGCAGACGCAGCGTCATGGCGGCAAATTCGCCGTAGGTGACCTCCTTCTCCGGCCTGTACAGATCGCCGCCGCAGCCCTCCACCCAGCCGCTCTCCGCCGCCGTCTCTATGTACCCCGCGGCCCAGTGCCCCGCCGGAACGTCCCGGAACCGGGCGGCCAGCGCGGTAGCGGAGCAGGACAGCGCCGCGGCGCAGGCCAGTATCATCGAAAAAATGCGCTTTTTCATAAAAAGCCCTCCTTGCGTACACAAGCTCAGTACAAAGCTTAGTACAAAAGGAGGGCCTTTTCAAGATAAAGATTATGTAAACTTTCCCGTCAAATGCCGCTGGCGCCGTAATTTGCCAGCACCCTGGCGCTGGGATCGTCCACGGCGCAGTTGGGCCAGGAGCGGTTGGGCATCCAGAAGTCCGCGATCATCTCCGCCTGACCGGGGTAGTATTTCTCAAAAATCTCCCGGTAAAGAAGGCTCTCCTTGGTAAAGGGCGGGCGGTAGGCGTACTGTTTCCGCTTCTCCTCAAACGCCTCGTCGGTGTAGAGGCCGTTGGCGTACTCCTTCAGGTCGTCCACCATGGAGTGGCCCACGGCGTCGGAGAAGGCCGCCTTCTGCCGCCAGAGGATCTGTCCGGGCAAAATCTCGTCAGCCTCGAAAGCGTGGCGCAACAGGTATTTGCCCATGTTGTACTTGTTCATCTTCAGCTCCGGGTCAACGCTCATGACGTACCGCACGAAGTCCAGATCGCCGAAGGGCACCCGCGCCTCCAGGGAGTTGACGCTGATGCACCTGTCGGCCCGTAGGACGTCGTACATATGAAGCTCCCGCACGCGCTTCTGGCTCTCCAGCTGGAACTCCGCCGCGCTGGGGGCAAAATCCGTGTATTTGTAGCCGAACAGCTCATCGGAGATCTCCCCGGTGAGCAGGACGCGGATGTCCGTGGTCTCGTGGATGGCGCGGCACACCAGGTACATGCCCATGCTGGCCCGGACGGTGGTGATGTCCCAGGTGCCCAGGGCCTTGATGACGGTCTCCAGGCTGGCGATGACCTCGTCCCTGGTCATAAAGACCTCGGTGTGGTCCGCGCCGATGTAGTCCGCCACCTGTCGGGCGTACTTCAGGTCGATGGCGTCCTTGTCCATGCCGATGGCGAAGGTGCGTATCTTCCGGCCCAGGATCTTGGCGGCGATGGCGCACACCAGGGAGGAATCCAGCCCGCCGGACAGCAGAAAGCCGATGGGCGCGTCGGAGTCCAGGCGCTTCTCCACGGCGGCGATGAGCCGCCCGCGGATGCCGGCGCAGACCTGGTAGGTGGAGCCGGAGATGTACTCCCCCTCCACCTGCGTCACGTCCGCGTAGCGGACGAATTTTCCGCCCACCCAGTAGTGTCCCGGCGGGAAGGGCATGATCTTTTTGCAGAACGCCGTCAGGTTCTTGGGCTCGCTGGCGAACACCATGGACCCGTCCTCCAGACAGCCGTAGTAGAGGGGCCTTATGCCGATGGGGTCCCGCGCGGCGATGAACCCCAGCTTCGTATCGTAGAGAACCATGGCAAACTCCGCGTCCAGCCGCGCGAACATCCCCAGGCCCAGCTCCTTGAAGAGGGGCAGGATGATCTCGCAGTCGGAGTCGGACTTGAAGGCGTACTTTTTCGCGATCCTCCTCCGCACGGGGCGGAAGCCGTACAGCTCGCCGTTGCACACCACCATATTGCCGTCCAGTTCAAAGGGCTGCATCCCGTCGGGCGTCAGCCCCATGATGGCCAGGCGGTGGAACCCCAGCCACCCCTCTCCCGCCTCCACGAAGCGGGACATATCCGGGCCGCGGGATACCGTCTCCTCAAAGCCCTTTTGGGCCAGTTCCAGGGGGATGGAGCGCTTTGTAAAGCCGATGATCGAGCACATTTTTTGACCCTCCCAAACAAAAAAGCGCGGATTTATCCCCCAAAACGAGACAAATCCGCACCCTTGTGGATTTCATTGACAGGCAATTAAGCTTGCCGACAGCAGGAACGGTTTTAACGCCCTTTTCCCCGCCGCCGCGCCGCAGCCGAAACCATGTCCGGCGGCTCCGGCGGTCATCTAATTGCAGAAGTAACAACGTGTTGCATTTTACACCCCTCGCGCCCCTTTTGTCAACCCCCTTTTGCAGGATTCGATTTTTAAAATTGCATTTTGGAGTTTCGTACAAACAACGCCCGGAATTTGGCGGGTTTTTGGGCTTTAAACAGCGTTGACATCAGCGGGATTTGCGCTTATAATCTTTTTAAAATGGACAAAAAGGGGCTGTTCAGATGGTCAAAGTCAACAATAACTTCCAAAAGCTCCCCGGCGGGTATCTCTTCCCGGAGATAGGCCGCCGCACCAGGGCCTTTCAGGCCGCGAATCCCCCCCTGCCCCTCATCCGCATGGGCATCGGCGACGTGACCCGCCCCCTGGCCCCGGCGGTGGTGGAGGCCATGGAGAAGGCCTCCGCCGAAATGGGCCGCCAGGAGACCTTCCGGGGCTACTGCGAGGAGACCTGCGGGGCCTACGACTTCCTCCGGTTCGCCATCCAGGCCGCCTACAAAAAGCGGGGCGTGGACATCAGCGACGACGAGATCTTCGTCTCCGACGGCGCCAAGTCCGACTGCGGCAACATCGGCGACATCTTCTCTGTGGACAACGTGGTGGCGGTCTGCGACCCGGTGTACCCCGTCTATGTGGACACCAACGCCATGGCGGGCCGGGCCGGCGACTACGACGGCGAGAAGTGGACGAACCTTGTCTATCTGCCCTGCACCGCGGAGAACGGCTTCTTCCCCGCCCTGCCTGATCGGGTCCCCGACATCATCTACATCTGCTCCCCCAACAACCCCACCGGCACGGCGGCCAATTACGACCAGCTTAAGACCTGGGTGGACTACGCCAACACCCACGGCAGCGTGATCCTCTTCGACTCCGCCTACGAGGCGTTCATCACCGAGTCGGGCATCCCCCACAGCATCTTCGAGGTGGAGGGTGCCAAGACCTGCGCCATCGAGTTCAGGTCCTTCTCCAAGTCCTCCGGCTTCACCGGCAACCGCTGCGCCTACACGGTGGTGCCCAAGGCGCTTGTGCGCCAGGGTGTCTCCCTTCGGGACATGTGGAACAGGCGCATGGGGACCAAATTCAACGGCGTGCCCTACGTCATCCAGCGGGCCGCCGAGGCGGCCCTCTCCGACGAGGGCTGGGAGCAGTCCATGGAGAACGTGCGGTACTACCTCAACAACGCTAAGGTCATCCGGGAGGCGCTGAGCGCGGCGGGCCTGCCCGTCTACGGCGGCGTCAACGCCCCCTATATCTGGTGCGGCACGCCGGACGGCATGGGGAGCTGGGAATTTTTCGACAAGCTCCTCCATGAGGCCTGCATCGTCACCACCCCCGGCGCGGGCTTCGGCCCCTCCGGCGAGGGATATGTCCGCCTCACCGCCTTCGGCACCTATGAGAACACCTGCGAGGCCATGGAGCGGATACGGAAACTGTTGAAATAACCCCACAAACGGGGCCCCAGCGAATATTACGATATTTGTACGGCCCGCGAACACCGCGCCTGAGCCGCGAAATGGAACCCATTCGGGCTGCCGCCCGAATGGGAGAGGACGACGCGAGCCCGCGCCTGAGCCCGAATACTTGGAGGGCGAGGCAAAGCGGCTCGTGTGAGGACGTGGCGGGGAGGTAAAGCGTGTTCCGCGACGACGAGGAGGTATTATGGGAAAAACTTACTTGATCCTGGAAAACGGTAAAAAATACGAGGGAGAATCCTTCGGGAAGGCCGGCGAGAGCGTGGGGGAGCTTGTGTTCACCACGGGCATGACTGGTTGTGTGGAAAGTCTTACGGACCCCAGCTATTTCGGGCAGCTGGTCGTTTTCACGTTCCCGATGTTCTGTAATTACGGTGTCGCCGACGCGGACATGGAAAGCTCGTCTATCCACGTCCGCGGAGCTGTAGTCAGGGAGGTTTGCCGGGAGCCCAGCAACTTCCGGTGCGAGGAGGACATCCAGCACTTCATGGAGCGCATGGGCATCGTGGGCATCTCCGGCGTGGATACCCGCGAGCTCACCCAGATGCTCCGGGACGGCGGCGTCATGAACGCCGTCATCACCCCGAACCCGGACTACGACTGGCAGAGCCTGAAGTCCTTCCGTGTGGAGGGCTCGGTGGAGGCCACCTCCACAAAGGAGCCGGAGATTTTGATGCCCGCCGGCCCCGTGTCCCGCACCGTGGTCCTGATGGACTACGGCGCCAAGGGGAGCATCACGGAGAACCTTCTGAAACGCAATTGCAAGGTCGTCATCCTCCCCTACAACTCCACCGTGGAGGAGATCATGAGCTGGTCGCCTGACGGCATCATGCTGTCCAACGGCCCCGGCGACCCCACGGACAACGTGGGGTGCATCCAGGTCATCCGGGAGCTTTTCGGCAAAAAGCCCCTGTTCGGCATCTGCCTGGGCCACCAGATGATGGCGCTGGCCGCCGGCGGCTCCACCGAGAAGCTGAAATTCGGCCATCGGGGCGCCAACCAGCCGGTAAAGGACCTGGAGACCGGGCGCGTCTACATCACCTGCCAGAACCACGGCTACGCGGTGTCCGTGAAGGACATCGAAAAGGTGGGCGGCAAAATGCGCTTTGTGAACGTCAACGACGGCACCTGCGAGGGCGTCGATTACCCCGGCAAAAAGGCCTTCTCCATGCAGTTCCACCCGGAGGCCCACGGCGGCCCCAGGGATACCGAGTGGGCCTTTGACAGGTTTATGGACATGATGGAGGTGCGGTAATGCCTTTAGATAAAACGATCAAAAAAGTCATGGTCATCGGCTCCGGCCCCATCGTCATCGGCCAGGCCGCGGAATTTGACTACGCCGGCACCCAGGCGTGCCGCATCCTCAAGCAGGAGGGCGTCAAGTCCGTCCTGGTCAACTCCAACCCCGCCACCGTCATGACCGACGGCGATATGGCGGACGCGGTGTACCTGGAACCCCTGAACGCGGACACCGTCAAGCGCATCATCCTGAAGGAGAAGCCCGACTGCCTCCTGGCGGGCCTGGGCGGCCAGACGGGCCTCACCATCGCCATGCAGCTCAATCACGAGGGCTTCCTCAAAAAGCATGGCGTGCGCCTGATCGGCACCAACGCCGACGCCATCGACAAGGCCGAGGACCGGGAGCTTTTCAAGGAGGCCATGGAGCGCATCGGCCAGCCCTGCATCCCCTCGGACATCGCCAACGACGTGGACACCTGCCTGGCCATCGCTGACCGCATCGGCTACCCCGTCATCGTCCGTCCCGCCTTCACCCTGGGCGGCGGAGGCGGCGGCGTGGCCTACAACGCCGAGGAGCTCAAAAAAGTGGCCTTCGTAGGGCTTGAGACCTCCCCCATCACCCAGGTGCTCATCGAAAAATACATCTTCGGCTGGAAGGAGATCGAGTTCGAGGTCATCCGGGACGGCGCGGGCAACGTGATCACCGTCTGCTCCATGGAGAACTTCGACCCGGTGGGCATCCACACCGGCGACTCCATCGTGGTGGCCCCCGCCCTGACGCTGATGGACCAGGAGTACCAGATGCTCCGCTCCGCCGCCCTGGACATCATCACCGAGCTTGGCATCGAGGGCGGCTGCAACTGCCAGTTCGCCCTGAACCCCGATTCCTTCGAGTACGCGGTCATCGAGGTGAACCCCCGCGTGTCCCGCTCCTCCGCCCTGGCCTCCAAGGCCACCGGCTACCCCATCGCCAAGGTGGCGGTGAAGATCGCCCTGGGCTACACCCTGGACGAGATCCGCAACGATATCACCGGCAAAACCTACGCCTGCTTTGAACCCACCGTGGACTACTGCGTGGTAAAATTCCCCAAGTGGCCCTTTGACAAGTTCCACGGCGCCGGACGGAAGCTGGGCACCCAGATGAAGGCCACCGGCGAGGTCATGAGCATCGGGCAGAATTTCGAGTCCGCCCTGATGAAGGCCGTCCGGGGGGCCGAGATCGGCCAGTCCACCCTGAACCGCGCGCCGGAACCGGGGAAATCCCTGGAGGAGCGCCTGGCGGCCATGGATGACCTGCGCATCTTCACGGTGTTCGAGGCGTTGAAGGCCGGCGTGAGTCATAAGCATATCCATAAGGTCACCATGATCGACCGGTGGTTCCTCTCCAAGCTCCAGAATTTGGTGGACTATGAAAAAACCATCGCCGAGAACGGGATCGACGGGGAGACCTATCTGCGGGGCAAGCGTTACGGCTACACCGACGCCGCCCTCAAAGCGATCTCCGGTCAGGCGGAGCTGCCCCATCTGGACCCCGTCTATAAGATGGTGGATACCTGCGCCGCCGAGTTCGAGGCCGAGACGCCCTACTACTACTCCGCCTACGACGAAAAGTGCGACTCCCGCCCCCTGCCCCGCCGCCGCATGAGCGTCATCGTCATCGGCTCCGGCCCCATCCGCATCGGCCAGGGCATCGAGTTCGACTACAGCTCCGTCCACTGCGCCGTCACCCTCAAAAAATTGGGCTACGACGTGGTCATCATCAACAACAACCCGGAAACCGTCTCCACCGACTACGACACCGCGGACAGGCTCTACTTCGAGCCCCTGACTCCGGAGGACGTGATGGGCGTCATCAAGGTGGAAAAGCCCATCGGCGTGGTGGTGGCCTTCGGCGGCCAGACAGCCATCAAGCTCACGGAGTACCTGGATAAACAGGGCATCCGCATCCTGGGCACCAGCGCCGAGGGCATCGACCTGGCCGAGGACCGGGAGCGCTTCGACGCCCTTTTGGAGTCCCTGGACATCAAGCGGCCCCGCGGCATGGGCACCCACACCTTAGAGGAGGCCCTGGCCGCCGCCGAGAACCTGGGCTACCCGGTACTGCTGCGGCCCAGCTACGTCATCGGCGGCCAGAACATGGTCATCGCCCACGACGAGAGCGACGTGCGCGCCTACATGGCCCTCATCTTCGCCAGCACCGAGCGGGAGGACAACTCCGTCTTAGTGGACAAGTACATGCCGGGGACCGAGCTGGAGGTAGACGTGATCTCCGACGGCGCCGACGTGCTGATGCCCGGCATCATGGAGCACATCGAGCGGGCCGGCGTCCACTCCGGCGACTCCATCGCCGTCTATCCCCCCTACAACCTGACGGACAAGATGATGCAGAAGGTGGTGGAGAGCTCCCGCCGTCTGGCGCTGGAGCTGGGCACCAGGGGCCTGGTGAACATCCAGTACCTCATCTACAAGCGGGAGCTTTACGTCATCGAGGTGAACCCCCGCGCCTCCCGCACCGTGCCGTATCTCAGCAAGGTCACCGGCATCCCCATGGTGGACGTGGCCAGTCGGGTGATGATGGGCGCCACCCTGAAGGGCCTGGGCTACGAAAAGGTCCTGTGCGACACGCCCCCCTATTACGCCATCAAGGTGCCCGTGTTCTCCTTTGAGAAGATCACCGACGCCAACTCCATGCTGGGTCCGGAGATGAAGTCCACCGGCGAGGTCCTGGGCCTTGGCCGCACCTTCTCCGAGGCGCTGTTCAAGGGCCTGCGGGCCGCCGGGTACAACCTGGCCGGCGCCTTCACCCCCGGCAAAAACGGCGTCCTCCTGTCCATTGAGAACCACGAGCTCCCCGAAGTGGTGAAGCTGGCCAAGAAGCTCAACGACCTGCATATGGTCCTCTACGCCACGCCGGACACCGCCGCGGTGATCCGCAAGCTGGGCCTGGAGGTCACCGAGGTCAAGCACGTCCACGACGCCTATTCCCTCATGGACAGCGGCGCCATCAGCTTCATCGTCTACACCGGCGCCCTCTATGACGACACCATGGGCGACTTCATCGACCTGCACGCCCGCGCCGTCCGGCTGCGCATCCCCTGCATCACAAGCCTGGACACCGCCGACGCGGTGACGGATACCCTCATGAGCCGCTTCACCAACGAGAATACCGAGCTTGTGGATTTGAACAACATGCGCCGCACCCGCGAGCTGATCCACTTCGCCAAGATGCACACCTGCGGCAGCGACTACATCTTCTTCGACAACCGGGACGGGCGCATCACCAGTCCGGAGTCCTTGAGCGTCACCCTCTGTGACCGGATCACCGGCATCGGCGGCAGCGCCCTGGTGCTCATCGAGAACTCCGCCGGAGCGGACGCCAAAATGCGCATCTTCAACCAGGACGGCACCGAGGGCCGCATGGCCGCCAACTCCATCCGCTGTGTGGGCAAGTACCTCTACGACAAGGGCATCGTCCCCCAGGAGCACATGACCATCCAGACCGACACCGGCATCCGCTCCCTCCAGCTC
The DNA here is from genome assembly GCA_947626845.1 of uncultured Oscillospiraceae bacterium. Lineage (GTDB taxonomy): Bacteria > Bacillota > Clostridia > Oscillospirales > Oscillospiraceae > RUG626. Next base: position 55,759 of record CANQTW010000001.1, read on the forward strand.
TACACCCGCAACGGACGGGTCAGCACCGTCAGCGTCCACATGGGCACCGCCTTCCTGGACGCCCGCCGGATGCAGGTGAACCTCATCGGCAAATCCCGCGTGGTGGACGAGCCTGTGACGGTGGACGGGCAGGAGTACCGCATCACCCTCTCCACCCTGGGCGTCCCCCACTGCACCGTCTTCACCGACGACCTGGGCAGCATGGACGTGGTGGGCGTGGGCGCCTCCCTGATGAACTCCGGCATTCTCCCGGAGGGCGCCTTCGTGGAGTTCGTCCGCGTGGTCAATGATGACACCCTGCGCATCCGCGTCTACTCCCCCGACGAGGGCGAGACCCGCGCCAACGGCACCGCCGCCTGCGCCGCCGTCATCGCCGCCACCGAGCGGGGCACCCTCAAAAAGGCCCGCGATATCACCGTCAAGCTCCCCGGCGGCGACGTGACCGTCAACTACTCCGACGAGTTCGTCACCCTCACCGGCGACGCCGTCCTGGTCTATGAGGGCGATTACGAGTATTGAGCCAAAACCGGAAAAAACGGCTTGAAGCCTCCGGCATTCCGGCATAAAAAAACGTTTGGAAGGTTCGGTGTGAATCCCACGGAATTCACACCGGGCCTTCCCGCTTTTTTCGCGTTTTTTTCGCGAAAATGTGACGCGGGGCGCGCAGGTGGCGTGTATAGAAGTGATACTAATATCCACTTAAAACAAGACATTCACGACGGTCTTTTTCGCGTCATACTTCGTCAGCCGTCTTGGCAATACCAATGGGTATTCCCCGCGCCGTCTTCCTCGTCTGACACGAATAATCCTCGCCGCTCGGTGTCTCCTTTTAAATGGATATTAGTATAAACCTTCAGGAGGTGATGCCCTTTGGATGACAGGGAGATCATTGATCTGTATTGGGCCCGCTCGGAGGCCGCCATCGCGGAGACCGGCAGGAAATACGGGAGCTACTGCCGCTCCATCGCCCGCGGCCTCCTGCCCCAGGAGGAGGACTGCGAGGAGTGTGTCAACGACACCTACCTGCGGGCCTGGGAGACCATTCCCCCGCGCCGTCCCGACAGGCTCTCCACCTATCTTGGGAAAATCACCCGCAATCTTGCCCTGGACAGGTGCCGCTACCGAGGTCGGGAGAAGCGCGGGAGCGGCCAGGCCCCCCTTGTCCTGGAGGAGATCGGCGAGTGCGTCCCCGGACCGGACAGCGCCGAGGCGCTCCTTGACCGGGTGGCGCTGGCGGACTGCTTTGACCGCTTCCTGGCCTCCCTGCCCAGGGAAAAGCGGGACATCTTCGTGCGGCGGTACTGGTTCTTCAGCTCCGTTAAGGAGATCGCCAGGGATTTTTCCGTCAGCGAGAGTCGGGTCAAGATGATCCTGCTGCGCGCGCGAGGCCAATTAAAAGACGCTTTGGAAAGAGAGGGACTGTGGATATGAAAGAAACGGATTTCTTATCGGCCTTTGGGGAGATAAACGAGGCGTACATCGAGACGGCGGCGGCCACCGTGGGAAACGCCGGAACGGCCTCCCCGCGCTTTAAGCGCAAAATGACCGTCCTGCTGATCGCGGCGGCTGTCTGCCTGTGCCTCATGGGCGCGGCAGCGGTGGGCGTCATGTACGGCGACAGCATCCAGAGCTGGTTTTCCCATGAGTGGGCGCTGATCACGAAGCGGGGTATGAGCCAGGGACAGCTGGCCGTCATCGACCATCTGAGTCAGGACATCAACATAAGCAAGACCGTGGACGATGTCACCGTCACGGTGGATTCGGCCACGGTGGGGGACGATACCTTTTACCTTCTCCTGCGGGCGGAGGGCGTGAAGTTCTCCTCTCGGTACCTCTACAATTTTCACGATGTCCTCATGGAGCTCTCCCCGGACCCACGGGATAAGGGAGGGACCTTCGGCGGGTACGGCTACCAATACGTGGGGCGCGACGGGGACGGGGCCGCCCTCTTCCTCATAAGCTTCAACTACGCCGGAGGGGGAGACGCCGAAAGGGATACAAGCCCGCTCCAGGTGACGCTGACGCTTAAAGACCTCTTTCGGGACGCCGCAAGGGAAAAGACGATTCAAAAGGGCGAGTGGGTCTTCACGTTCACCGTTGACCGTTCCCAACCCCTGGAGGCCGTCGCCCTGCCGGACACGCCGGTAACGCTGGCGGACTACCAAACCCACAGTGAGACAGTCGTATGGCTCCGGGACATCAGGGTGACAAACGTCGGTATCCGCTTCCGGCAGGACAGCGCCTCCGGCACCTTTATCCATGCCGACGGCCTGAGATTGATCCTGAAAAACGGCGCGGAGGTGGGCAACGACGGCGGCTACGGCACGCCCCTGGACGACGCCTCCCTGGAGCGGTCGTACATGTGGCAGTTCCCGGTGGACCTTGACGAGGCGGCATATATCTGTATCGGCGACACCCGCCTCCCGCTGTCCTGAAAAAATCCCCGGCTTTCGACTTCCTGAAAATCTATCTTTAATCGCCGTACGGGCCGCCGCCCACGGCGGCCCGCCGTCATACGCAACGACATCCCCTCTATTTTTATTTCCCCTCAACGCACCGACCACCCGTACAACTATGTAGGGGCCGATGACCACATCGGCCCACACGCCGCACTGTCGAATTTCCCTAAATGCCCGTCTGAATTCCCGAAAATCCATCGTACAACCTTGTACGGGCCGCCGCCCACGGCGGCCCATCTATCGAATTTCTGAACAACCACCCCACAACACCGTACGGCCCACCCCTGTCCCGAAAAAATCCCCTGCTAAAAACGCTGAAAAACCTCATCTTTGTGCAACTTGCCATATTGTCTTTTGGGTAATAAAGTGCTATGATATGTCCAACGTGATGCCCGCGAGGTGCAAAGATGAAAACCACCCTCCTCAAAGACAACTTTTTCGGCTATTATTTCAGCTTTACCTATTATTTCGGTAAGGCTTAAAGGGTTTGGCTGAAAACGGTTGACGGGCAGAAATTTCAACGCCTCAATTCCCACGGCCAGACCGGCTGTGGGATTTTTTTCGGGCAGATAAGGAGAATAAGCTATGATCGTCATTCTTAAAGAAAACCCCAATCAGCTCCAGGTAGACTCTCTGATGAACTGGCTGCGCAGCAAGAACATCGAGATCCACACCTCCATCGGCGAGCACCAGACCGTCTTGGGACTGGTGGGCGACACCTCCAAGCTGGACATGGACCTGCTGCTGGCCCTGGACATCGTGGAGGACGTGAAGCGCATCCAGGAGCCCTATAAGAACGCCAACCGCAAATTCCACCCGGAGGACACGGTCATTGAGGTGGGCAACACCAAAATCGGCGGCGGGAACCTGACCCTCATCGCCGGCCCATGCTCCGTGGAGAACGAGGAGCAGATCATCGCCGTGGCCCAGGCCGTCAAGGCCAGCGGCGCCACGATCCTGCGGGGCGGCGCCTTCAAGCCCCGCACCTCCCCCTACTCCTTCCAGGGCCTCCACGGCGAGGGCATCCGGCTTTTGAAGCTGGCCCGCCAGGTCACCGGCCTCCCCATCGTCACCGAGCTCATGGACGCCTCCCATCTGCCCCTCTTTGAGGACGTGGACATCATCCAGGTGGGCGCCCGGAACATGCAGAATTTCGAGCTTTTAAAAATACTGGGCACCATCGACAAGCCCATCCTCTTAAAGCGCGGCCTTGCCAACACCTACGAGGAGCTTCTCATGTCCGCCGAGTACATCATGGCCGGCGGCAACCACAAGGTCATCCTCTGCGAGCGGGGCATCCGCACCTTCGAGACGTACACCCGCAACACCCTGGACATCTCCGCCATCCCCGTGTTGAAAAAGCTCTCCCATCTGCCTGTGATCATCGACCCCAGCCACTCCGCCGGCAAGTGGGAGCTGGTGGACCCCCTGTCCTGCGCCGCCGTGGCGGCGGGGGCCGACGGCCTCATCATCGAGGTCCACAACGACCCGGCCCACGCCCTGTGCGACGGCCCCCAGTCCTTAAAGCCCTCTGTTTTCGACGCGCTGGCCAATAAGCTGAGGGCAATCCACCACGTCGTCGCTGAACAAAAATAACCGGGAAAGGCGGAAAACCTATGTCCACCATCGGCATCGTGGGCCTGGGGCTCATCGGCGGCTCCATGGCCAAGGCCATCAAATTTCACACCGACCACACCGTCTACGGCGCGGACCTGAACCCCGACACCATGGCCCTGGCCTTCGCCTCCGGGGCCATAGACAACACCCTGGATAAGCAGAGCATCGGCGAGTGCGACCTTCTTCTGGCCGCCCTGCCGCCCCAGGCGCTCCTGGACTGGGCGGCGGAGTACGGGCCGCTGATCTCTCGGTCCGCCGTCTTAGTGGACCTGTGCGGCGTCAAGCGCCTGATTGCCGGCGCCCTCCGGCCCCTGGCCGCCAAATACGGTTTTTCCTATGTGGGCGGCCACCCCATGGCCGGCAAGGAGCACGGCGGCTTCAAAAACTCCACCGCCCTCCTCTTCGCCGGGGCGTCCATGATCCTGACCCCCGACGATACAACCGACGCGCCCCTTTTGGAGCGGCTCAAGACCTTCTTCATGTCCCTGGGCTTCGGGACCGTCACCTACTCCACCCCCGCCGAGCACGACAGGATCATCTCCTACACCTCCCAGCTGTGCCACATCACCTCCTCCGCCTTTGTCAAATCCCCCACGGCCCAGACCCATATGGGCTTCTCCGCCGGCTCCTTCCGGGACCTGACCAGGGTGGCGTATCTGGACGAAAACATGTGGACGGAGCTGTTTCTGGCCGACGCGGACTTCCTCACCGGGGAGCTGGACATTCTAATCGAACACCTTCAGGAGTACCGGGACGCCATCGGTGACCGCGACAAGGACAGGCTCCGCGCCCTTCTGCGGGAGGGCCGGGAGCTGAAAATGACGGCGGGAGGCACCTGATGGATACAAAGATATTGCATGTGGACGCCGGCGCGGGCTACGACATCGTCATCGAGCCGGACGTTCTGGACGCCGCCGGGGAGCGGATCAAAGAGGCCCTTCCCAAGGCCAAACGCCTTTTCCTGGTCACCGATTCCAACGTCTCCCCCCTCTACGGGCCGCGGCTGGTGGCCTCCTTGGAGAAGCTGAGCTTTGAGGTCCACACCCACGTGATCCCCGCCGGGGAGACCTCCAAATCCGCCGCGGAGCTTGTCAGGCTCTGGGAGTGGATGACGGCCCACGGCATCACCCGCACCGACGCGGTGGTGGCCCTGGGCGGCGGCGTGGTGGGGGACCTGGCGGGCTTTGCCGCCTCCACCGTCCTGCGGGGCGTGGACACGGTGCAGGTCCCCACGACCCTGCTCTCCCAGGTGGACTCCTCCGTAGGCGGCAAGACCGCCATAGACCTCCCCGCCGGCAAGAACCTGGCCGGCGCCTTCTGCCAGCCGAAGCTGGTGCTGATGGACCCGAACACCCTCTCCACCCTGCCCGACGCCGAATTTATGTCCGGTATGGCGGAGGTGATCAAATACGGGTGCATCTGGGACAGGGATTTCTTTGACTTTCTGGCCGCCCGTCCAACCCGCGCGGCCCTGATGGCGGACATCGCCCACATCCTCCGCGTCTGCTGTGACATCAAGCGCCTGGTAGTCAGCCAGGACGAGCGCGACACCGGCCTTCGGATGATCCTGAACTTCGGCCACACCCTGGGCCACGCCTACGAGCTGGCGGGTAAGTATGAGACCTGGACCCACGGTCAGGCCGTGGCCGCCGGTATGGTCACGGCGGCGCGGCTGGGCGAGACGCTGGCAGTCACCGAGGCCGGCGCCGCCGAAAGGATCATGGCCGTCCTCACCCCCCTGGGCCTGCCCACCCATATCCCCTGTGATTTCGCCTGCATGGAAAAGGCCGTGGGCGTGGACAAAAAGAGCGCCGGGGACAGCGTCACCCTCATCCTGCTGGAGAAGATCGGCGTCGTCCGGCCCCTTACGCTCCCCAAGGCGGAGGTGCTGGACACCCTGCGCCGGATGACGGAGGCGTGACCATGGATATTCGCGTCACTCCCCACCCCCTGGCGGGCTCCGTCACACCGCCGCCCTCCAAGTCCCTGAGCCACCGGGCGCTGATCGCGGCGTACCTGTCCCGCTCCACGGACTCCCTTGCGAATCTGGCGTCCTCTCAGGACATCGACGCCACCCGCCGGTGCCTGGACGCGCTCTTCTCGTTAAGCGACGGCTTCCCCACCCTGGACTGCGGGGAGTCCGGCTCCACCCTCCGGTTCCTCATCCCCCTGGCCCTGGTCATGCGGGGCGGGGCGCGGTTTACGGGACGGGGGCGGCTGATGGAGCGGCCCCAGGAGCCCTATTTCAACCTGTTTCGGGAGAAGGGCGTCCACTTTGAGCGCGCCGGTCGGGCGCTGACCGTCATGGGGACGCTTCGCCCCGGCGTGTACGCCCTCCCCGGCGACGTGTCCAGCCAGTTCGTCACGGGCCTTCTCTACGCCCTGCCCCTGCTGTCGGGAGATTCCCGCATCGCCGTCACCTCCCCCTTAGAGAGTCGGGAGTATGTGACCATGACCGTGGATGTGCTGAAGCAATACGGCATCGCCGTTGAAAATCGGGATTTCCGCGACTTTTTTACACCGGGGAACCAGAAATACGCCCCCTGCGCCTACACCGTGGAGGCCGACTGGTCCCAGGCGGGCTTCTGGTACGCCGCCCGCTTCGCCGGCGCGGCTGTCGCCCTCTCCGGCCTGGACGAAGCCTCCCCCCAGGGGGATAAGATCGTGGCGGCGCTTTCGGACCGTCTGCGGGGCCGGGGAGATGTGGACATCGACCTGTCCCAAATTCCCGACCTTCTGCCCCCGCTGGCGGTGATGGCGGCCCTTCGGGACGGGGAAAAGACCGTCTTTTCCCACGCCGCTCGTCTGCGCATGAAGGAATCGGACCGCATCGCCTCTACCGCCGCCATGCTTCGGGCCTTTGGGGTCCAGTGCGCGGAGGGGCCGGAGAGCCTTACCGTCACCGGACGGGAGACCTTTTCCGGCTGTACCGTGGACGGGGCCAACGACCACCGCGTCGTCATGGCCGCCGCCATCCTGGCCACACGGGCCGATGGGCCCGTCATTATCTCAGGGGCCGAGGCCGTGAACAAATCCTACCCCACCTTTTTTGAGGAATACAAGAGACTTGGAGGGATCGCCGATGTCCTCTGAATTTGGAAAAATCCTGAAAATGCAGGTCTTCGGCCAGTCCCACGGCAGGGCCATCGGCGTGGTGCTGGACGGCCTGCCCGCCGGCTTCAAAATCGACGAGGAGGCCCTTTACGCCTTCCTGTCCCGCCGCAAGCCGGGGACCTCCCGCCTCTCCACCCAGCGGCAGGAGGCGGACAAACCGGTCTTTCTCTCCGGTTTGGTAGACGGCGTCACCGCCGGTTCGCCCCTGTGCGCCGTCATTGAGAACACCGACACCCGCTCCGGCGACTACGCCGCGCTCACCGATCTGCCCCGCCCCTCCCACGCGGACCTCACCGCCCGTATACGGTACGGCGAGGCGGTGGATATGCGCGGCTCCGGACATTTTTCGGGCCGGCTCACAGCGCCCCTGTGCGTCGCCGGAGGCATCGCCAAACAGCTCCTGGCCCAAAAGGGCATCTACGTGGGTGCCCACCTTCTCAGCATCGAAAACGAATCCGACGAGGCTTTTCCGCTCCACCCGACCCCGGAGCTTTTCGCGGAGATTGCCGCAAAACCCATACCCGTTATCTCCGATGACGCCGGCGCGCGGATGGCGGAGGCCGTGGAGCGGGCGCGGACGGAGGCGGACAGCGTGGGCGGCGTCATCGAGTGCGCCGCCGTGGGCCTGCCCGCGGGCCTGGGCTCCCCTATGTTCGACGGCATGGAGAACCGTCTGGCCGCCGCCCTCTTCGGGGTGCCGGCGGTGAAGGGCGTGGAGTTCGGCGCGGGCTTTGCCGCCGCCGGGATGCGCGGGAGCGCCCACAACGACCCGTATATCGTGGAAAACGGGGTCGTCAGGACCTCGAAAAACGACGCCGGAGGCATCCTCGGCGGCATCACCACCGGTATGCCGGTCATCGTGAAATGCGCCATGAAGCCCACCCCGTCCATCGGGAAAACACAGCGGACCGTCAGCCTCTCCCGGATGGAGCCGGCGGAGCTGGCGATCAAGGGCCGCCACGACCCGTGCGTGGCCATACGGGCCGTACCCGTCATCGAGGCCGTCACCGCCTTTACAGTATTAGACATTCTAATGGAGGGGAAAACTTATGGAAATGACTGAGATACGCCAGCGCATAGACAAAATCGACGATGAGTTCCTGCGGCTCTTTTTGGCGCGCATGGAGCTTTCCAAGTGCATCGCCGAGATCAAACGGCGGGACGGCCTGCCCGTCCTCAACAAGGAGCGGGAGCGGGAGATTCTCAGGGATGTCTCAGAAAAGTCCGGGGACTTCGATCTCTATTCCCACCGGCTCTTTTCCACGGTGCTGGAGCTGAGCCGCACCTACCAGCGGGGCATTTTAAAGACCGGCTCCGCGGTGCGGGAGTACATCGCCAGGTCCCTTACGGACGTGCCTGAGCTTTTCCCGGAGAACGGCCTCATCGCCTGCCAGGGCGTGGAGGGGGCCTACTCCCAGATGGCCGCGGACCGGATGTTCCCCCGCGGCAACATCCTCTACGTCAAGACCTTTGAGGCGGTGTTCGACGCGGTGCAGAGCGGCCTGTGCCAGTTCGGCATCGTCCCCATCGAGAACAGCTCCAACGGCTCCGTTCGGGCGGTCTACGACCTTTTGCAGACAAAGGAGCTGACCATCGTCCGCTCCGAGCGGCTGTGCATCGCCCATGAGCTGCTGGTCAAGCCGGGGGTGAAGCTCTCGGAGGTGAGGAAGATCGTCTCCCATGAGCAGGCCCTGGGCCAATGCAGCGTCTTTTTGAAGTCCCTGGGCGACAAGGTGGAGATCGAGAAGATGGACAACACCGCCGTGGCCGCCAAATACGTGGCGGAGTGCCCGGACAGGTCCGTGGCGGCCCTGTCCAGCTCCAACTGCGCCGAGCTCTACGGCCTGGAGGCCCTGAGCTGCGGGCGCATCCAAAATTCCGACAACAACTACACCCGCTTTATCTGCCTGGCCCGCAAGCCGGTGGTCTACCCCGGTGCCAACCGCATCACCCTGGTGCTCTCCTGCGAGCACCGCCCCGGCGCCCTCTACGACGTGCTGAGCCATATCTCCGCCCTGGAGCTGAACCTCATTAAGCTGGAATCCTGCCCCATGGTGGGCCACGACTTTGAGTTCCTGTTCTTCCTGGACATCGAGGCCAGCGTCCGTGACCCCAGGGTGGTGGACATGCTGGAGAGTCTGGAGCACTCGTGCAGGTCGTTGAGATACCTGGGGAATTACCAGGAGATATGATTTCAAAAACAGTCCGTTCGCTTTGAAAAAAACACTGAGGGGGGAGCGTCATGCGCAGGGTTTTCGGCCTTGTGGGCCGCAAGCTGGGCCACAGCCACTCGCCCGCCATCCACGCCATGCTGGGGTGCCGGGGATATAAGCTCTACGAGCTGGAGCCGGAGGAGCTGGGGGCCTTTCTGCGCCGTCCGGACCTGGGGGCGGTGAACGTGACCATCCCCTACAAGCGGGACGTGTTCGCCTTTCTCGATGTGATCGACCCCGCCGCCGCCCAGATCGGCGCGGTGAACACCGTGGTCAACCGAGGCGGGAAGCTCTACGGCTACAATACCGACAAGTACGGCCTGGAGTACGCCCTCAAGCGGGCGGGGCTGGAGCCGGCGGGAAAAAAGGTCGTTATTCTGGGCTCCGGCGGCACCTCCCACACCGCCGCCGCGGCGGCAAAGGCCCTGGGGGCCGGGGAGATCGTCATCATCTCCCGCTCCGGAGAAAATAACTACGGAAACCTGGAAAAAAACGCGGACGCGGAACTCCTCATCAACACCACGCCCGTGGGGATGAGCCCCAACTGCCCCGCCAAGCCCCTGGAGCTGACGGCCTTTCCCCGTCTTTCCGGGGTGATGGACGTGGTGTTCAACCCCCTGCGCACAGGGCTTCTCCAGGAGGCGGAGGAGCGGGGCATCCCCCACGCCGGCGGCCTGCCCATGCTGGTGGCCCAGGCCAAGCTGGCCGAGGAGCACTTCTTCGGCAAAAGGATCGACGATAAGCGGATGGAGGACGTGGTCAACAGGCTCTGTCAGGACGTGACCAACATCGTCCTCATCGGTATGCCCGGCTGCGGCAAGACCACCGTCGGCAAATATCTGGCCCGCCGCACGGGCCGTCCGCTGATAGACGTGGACAAGGAGATCACCGCCCGCACCGGCTCCCGCCCCGGCGACATCATCACCGGACAGGGAGAGGCGGCGTTCCGGAAGATCGAAACGGAGCTTCTGCGGGAGCTGTGCGCCGGAACGGGGCGGATCATCACCACCGGCGGCGGCTGTGTCACCGTCCCGGAGAACTACCCCATCCTCCATGAGTCAGGCCGTATTTACCGGATCGACAGGGCCCTGGAGGCGCTCTCCACCCGTGGCCGGCCCCTCTCCGCCGGCGGCATTGAGGGGCTTCGGGCGCTCTTTGAAAAGCGGGACCCCCTGTACGCCCGCTTTGCCGACGCGACCATCACCAACGACGGCACTCTGGACGAGGCCGCCAGGAAGATTTGGAGTGATTTTTGTGAAAATACTCGTGCTTAACGGCCCCAACCTGAATATGCTGGGTCTTCGGGAACCGGACATCTACGGGAAAAACACCTACGCGGACCTGCTCTCTCTCATTTCGTCCGAAGCGGACAAGCTTGGGGTGGAGGTGGAATTTACCCAGTCCAATCACGAGGGCGCCCTTGTGGACGCCATTCAGGGGGCCTATGGGCGGGTGGACGGCATCATCATCAACCCCGGCGCCTATACCCACACCAGCGTGGCGCTTCTGGACGCGGTGAAGGCCGTGTCCATCCCCACCGTGGAGGTGCATATCTCCGACCCGGACACACGGGACGAATTTCGGAGGATAAGCTACATCCGGCAGGCCTGCGTCAAGACCGTCAAGGGCCTGGGCTTTGAGGGGTATTTAGTGGCGCTGCGGTATCTGGCGGAGAGCCTGAAATAAAGCTTTCCGTCCTGACATTGCGCATTATAGCATTAATAATAAGCTTTGTCAAGTAATATTTTTAATTAATTTAAACTTTGCATTAATAATGATTGCTTTAGGCGCAAAGCAGGGGGCGGCAGGCCATAACCTGCCGCCCCTTAGACTGTCGGAAAAATATTGGATTTGAGTTTTTTGAAAAACCAAGGGGAACCGTCATGGTTCCCCTTCTGATTTGATGAGTGCGGCGGGGTCCGGCGGGCTCCGTCCCGTCAGGTCATTCGTCGTGCGGGGGGTCGTCATCGCGGGGGGCGGCGGGGGATTTTCCGGCGCGGGAGCGGCGGCGGATCAGGGCGGCAACGACAGCGGCAAGGACGCCCAGGAACACCGCCAGCAGCAGAAGGGTGGGCAGATTCACCACCAGCCATTTGAACAGCGCCTTGAAGAAGTCCCCAATGTTCTCAAGGGTATCGCGGAGGCCGTCGCCGATCTGCTGCCAGTAGGTGCGCCGGGCCTCCACCACCTTTGTGTACTCCCGCACCTCGCTGACGGTCACGTTGACGGTGCTGTAATCCACCTGGTTCTGCCAGTTGCGCAGGGTGGATTCCAGGGCCTCCAACTGGTAACGCACCTCGGAGAGGCGGGACTCGATCTCGATCATCTCGGCGACGGTGGAGCATTTTTCCAGCATGGCCATCAGCCGCTCCTGCTCCACCCGGTAGGAATCCAGCCGAGACTGGGTGTCGTAATAGCGCTCGGTGATGTTTTCGGTGTAAGTATGGCGGTTTGTGACGTTGCCCACACTCTCCACGGCGGCGGTCATGTCGTTAAAGGCGCCCACGGGCACGCGGATGACAAACTTGGCGCTGCGGTAGACGGCCCGCTCATAGTAGGTATCCGACAAGCTCCTGCCGGAGACGCTGGAGGACTCCAGGAACGCGCCGTATTTGGTGAGCAAAGCCTCCACGCTGTCCACGGCGGCGTCGAAGTCCACCGTCTCCACGGATATGTCGGCGGAGTAGATGATCTTCTCGGAAAGGCTGGTCTGGGGCCTGACGGCATCCTCCACCACGCCGTCCCAGCTCCCCTGATCCCAGCCGCCCGCGCCGCCGGGGGCCTCCGACATGTCCCCCGACACGCCGCCGGAGAAGGCGTCATTGTTCTCCGACATACCGCTGTCCTTCAACCCTCCGCAGGAGACCAGCAGCAGGGCCAGGGCCAGGAGCAGGGAACACAGGCATACGGTTTTCTTTTTCATAACGATCCCTCCGTTTTTGTGTCTTACACCAAAGAGGACGACAAAAAGACGGGGATATGACGGCATATGCCCGCAAACCCTTTTTTCGTTTCTATTTCTTTTTCTATTTCTTTTTCTATTCCTGTTTCTATTTCTGTTTCTATAGGCAATGCCACGGGTTATGCCACGGCATTGCCGTGGCATAATCAATCGGTATTTTCAGCTTACAGTCCGTACAGCGCGGCGGGGCCAAGGGCGGATTCGATCTTCATGAGGCGGTTATATTTGGCCGTCCGGTCCGTGCGGCTGGGGGCGCCGGTCTTGACCAGGGGCGCGTTGACGGCCACGGACAGGTCCGCCAGGGTGGTGTCCTCCGTCTCGCCGGAGCGGTGGGAGATCACCGGCGTCAGGCCGGCGTTTCTGGCGGTTTCGATGGCGAAGAGAGTGTCCGTCAGGGTGCCGATCTGGTTCATCTTGATCAGCACCGCGTTTCCCGCCTGGCGCTCCACGCCCTTTTTGATCCTGTCCGCGTTGGTGACAAAGAGGTCGTCGCCCACAAGCCTGATCTGGCCGCCCAGCTCCTCCGTCATAGTGCGCCAGCCCTCCCAGTCCTCCTCCCCAAGGCCGTCCTCGATGGAGAAGATAGGGTATTTGTCGCAGAAGCCGTGCCAGCGGTCAATGAGCTGGCGGGCGGTGAGCTTTTCCTTTCGTTTGGGCAGGAAGTAGCCCTCTCCCGTCTGCCACTCGGAGGCGGCGGCGTCCAGGGCGAACAGGAAATCCCGCCCCGGCTCGAAGCCGGCGGCCTGAACGCCCTCGGTGAGTACCCGCAGGGCCGCCTCGTCGGATTCCAGCTCCGGCGCGTAGCCGCCCTCGTCCCCCACGCCGGAGGAGCGGATCACCTTTCTGAGGGTGTGGAACACCTGGGCGCACCAGCGCACCGCCTCATGGAAGCTTTCCGCTCCCACGGGGACCAGCATGAATTCCTGGATGTCCACGTCGTTGCCGGCGTGGGCGCCGCCGTTCAAAACGTTCATCATGGGCACCGGCAGCCGCCGGGCTCCCGCGCCGCCCAGATAGGCCCACAGGGGCAGGCCGCGGCTTTTGGCGGCGGCCCGCGCCACGGCCAGGGAGGCCGCCAGCACCCCGTTGGCCCCCAGGCGGGAGAGGTTGTCCGTCCCGTCCAGGGCTCTTAGCGTTATGTCAACCTGCGCCTGCTCCAGGGCGTTTTTTCCCCGTAGGGCGTCGGCGATCTCCCCGGAGACGCTCTCCGCGGCGCCCAGGACGCCCTTGCCCCCGTAGCGCTCCCCGCCGTCCCGACGCTCACAGGCCTCGAAGGTCCCCGTGGACGCCCCGGACGGCACGGCGGCCACGGCGCGGCTGCCGTCCTCCAGAACACATTCCGCCTCCACCGTGGGGTTGCCGCGGGAGTCCAAAATCTCCCGGCCTTTCAGAGAAACGATCCCAACAAATTCGTCCATAGCGCGCCTCCTGACAGTTGATGGGATCAGTATTCCACCGGAACAGCGCGGTATACGGGAAAAGGGAAAGGGCGGTGAAAAAAGTGCGGCGGAAGCCGTAAAATTGATAAAATAGCGAACCATCCGCGGGCGGGTTTTTGAACCCGCCCGTACGGTGTATAGCCTTTTTCCCCGCCCTATGGCTTCATCTGTGGAGGGTGTTTTCGTCAGGCTCTGTCAGGGGCTTTTCGTTGTATTTGGCGTGGAGGAGGGACATGTTGGGATTCACCCAGCCGGCGCCGTCCTCGAAAAGGGCGGATTCCAGCACCACCACGTAGCTGCTCAGCTCCTGTCTTTCCGCGAAGATCATAAATTCGGCCTCCTTGCGGATCAGGCCCGCGCCGGGCTTTAGAGGCTCGTAGTAGCCCAACTCCAGACAGTAGTCGTCAAAATCCACCATCACCGGCGCGCCCTCGCTGTTGTAGGCGTAGAGGCGGAAGGTGAACTCCTCTAAGGGCTTGTCCGACACGTTTCGGGCGTTCAGGATGAGCAGGGGGCCGCCCACCAGGGTCCTCCCCATGGAGTAGCCGAGTATCCGCACCGGCGGACTGGCCAGGGCCTCCGCGGCCTGGGCGGAGGCGGCCTCCACCGCGCTGTAATTGCCGATCCGGCCCTGCTCCGCCTCCGAAAGGGCGTCGTACATGGCCTGGGCGGTCATCAGCTTCTCCCCGCTCTCCCCGTCCAGGGGGTGGCCGGCGATGTTGTCGTCGATGTAGGCGGTCAGCAGGCGCACCCGCAGGTCCGAAAGGCCGGCGCGGGCCGTCTCCAGCTTCTCCCGATTTCCCACCCGCAGGCGGAGGGTATCGGGGAGGGCGTCATAGGCCTCCCCGGCAGCTGTGACAGCCTCCGGCGCCCCGTCGGGCACGGCGTCCCCGGTGAGGTCAAAGGCCGCGGCGGCCTCGATCAGCTTCTCCACCGGGGCCACGTGGGCCTCCAGAAAGGCCCGCTCCGCCGCCGTGAACGCCTCGGCGTTGGGGACCAGCTCCCTCTGGCGGACGGTCAGGGCCTCCAGGGCCGCCTCCGCCGCCTCGATCTTCTCCCAGGCGGCAAGGCCGGCGGCGGGATCGATCCTGTCGATCAGCTCCTCCGCCTTCCCGGCCATCAGGCTGTCATAGGCCGCGGCGCTGTCCGTCAGGGTCCGGCTGTTGACCACCAGCGCCCGCTGGCCGCCGGTCAGGGCCTCAAAAGCCTCCTGGGCCGCCGCGACAGCGGGGCCGGAACTCTCGTCCACAGGGCCGATCTTCAAAATCAGCGCGTCCACATCCCCGGCCAGCAGGGCGTCATAGGCCGCACGCGCCGCGGTCAGGGTCTCCGCGCCGTCCAAACGCTTCTTTTCCTTCTCCGTCAGGGCCTCCAGGGCCGCCTCCGCCGCCTGGATATCGCCGCCGCTGTCCCTGGCCACCTGGCCGATGTTGTCTATCAGCGCGTCCACCGCCTCCGCCGCCGGACTCTTCCCGCAGGCGCAAAGGCACAGGCTCAGGCTCAGCGCCAGGAGCGCCGCCATGATTTTTCTCATCTGTTCGACCTCTTTTTATGAATCCGCAAGATACGCGGATTTTATGGTTGTGCATTTTCCATGGGGAATTATAGGCTTTTTCGCCGGATATTTCAAGAGAGAGACGGGATTTTCCCGCCATTTGGGGGACTTTTTTGGAAAAAACAAAATTTTTCAAAAAACTACCGCAGTAGTGTTGACAAATCCGCACGACTATGGTAGTATGAGTGTGGGCCCAAACTACCATAGTCGTGTAAAGGAGCGTGAGCAGATGGACTGCAAGCTTTATGATTCGGAGATCCGCGTGATGAACGTCCTCTGGCGGGAGGGGGAGGTCACGGCCAAGCACATCTCGGATGTGCTCAAGGACCAGGTGGGCTGGAACATGAACACCACCTACACCCTCATCAAACGGTGCATCGCCAAGGGGGCCATTGAGCGGCGGGAGCCGAACTTCCTCTGCCGCGCCCTGATCCCCAGGGAGGCCGTGCAGGAGGCGGAGACAAATGAGCTGATCGGGAAGCTGTACGACGGCGCGCCCGCCAAGCTTTTTGCCGCACTCCTGGGGAAAAAGGCGCTGACGGCGGAGCAGATCGAGAAGCTGAAATCCATTGTGGAGGAGTGGGAGTAAGCTATGGAGATGACGCTTATGCGGATGAGTCTGGGCGGCGCGGTCCTCATCGCCCTCATCGTCCTGATCCGGTTCGCGGGGCTGAACAGGCTGCCCAAGCGGCTCTTTCCGGCGCTCTGGTGCCTGGCGCTGCTGCGGCTGCTGACGCCGCTGTCCGTGACCGTCCCGGCGGGTCTGGCGCTCCCCCTCCCGGAACGGCCCATGGCGGCGCCCGCGGACACCTCCGCCCCGGTGATCCAGGGCGGGGCCCAGGGCGCGGAGGCGGTCCAGGGGACTGTCAGTCCGTCCCCCAGGCCGGCGGCATCGCCCTTTTCCGCGCCCCAGGGGGCGAAAAGCTTTCCCCTCCTCCCCACTGTCTGGGCGGCGGTGGGACTGGGGCTGGGGCTGTACTTTGTCCTCTCGCGGACGCGGTTCCGCCGGGAGCTGAGGACAGCCGTGCCGGTGGAAAATGAGTTCGCCGCCCGGTGGCTGGCGGAGCAAAGGCCCCGCCGCCGGGTGGAGCTGCGGGAGCTGGTGGGGCTGCCCTCGCCGCTGACCTATGGGATCGTAAGGCCGGTCATCCTTGTTCCGCGGGGATTCGACTGGTCGGACAGGGGCGGGGCGGAGTATGTCCTGTACCACGAATACACCCATATACGCCGGTTCGACGCGGCGCTGAAGCTTTTGATGGCGGCGGCACTGTGCCTGCACTGGTTCAACCCGCTGGTGTGGGTGATGTACTTCCTCTTTGACCGAGACCTGGAGCTGGCCTGTGACGAGGCCGTCCTGCGCCGCTTCGGCGCCGACAGGCGGCGGGACTACGCCGAGACCATCATCGGCATGGAGGAAAAGCGCGCTCTGCCCGCGCCCTTCGGGAGCTTTTTCAGTATGAATACCGCAGAGGAAAGGATACGAGCGATCATGAAATTCAATAAAAATTCCGTCATCGCCCTGACTCTGGCGCTGATGCTGGTCCTCGTCGGGACCATCACCGTCTTTGCCACGGCGGGCGGCGGGAATCAAACGCCTGACGAAAAGGATACTGCCGATACCACGGACGCCACGGATACGAACGATACCACCGATAATAACGATACCGCGGACGCCACGGATACGAACGATACCGCCGACAATAACGATACCACGGATGCCATCGATACGAGCGACACCACGGACGCCATTGATACGAGCGACGCTGCCGGAAACACCGAGGCCCGCAGCCCCACCGGCGACACAACCCGTGAGTTCTCCATGGACTGGGCGATAGATCACACCGGGGAGCTTTCTGACCGAGAGCTGATCGTCTTCGCCGCCCGGTCCGACGGGGCCTACGCCGAGGCCGCGGAGTCCGAGCTGGCTCGGCGGTTCATCGCCGATCCCTACAGGCTTTTGAACGCCCTGGCGGCGGAACAGGACGCCAACGTGGACAACGCCGTCTATCTTCTGGCGGGGGAGCTTTACTGGGAGGAGCGCGGCGACGCCCTGGACAGCGTGTCAAAGCCCGCCCTGACAGCCCAGGAGGTCGCGATCCTGGAGGCCATAACGGAACAGTACAACAAAATCGTGGAGATCAATCAATAGGGCAGCAGAAACGGGCGGGGAAAACCCCGCCCGTGCTGTTTTTTCCGGCAAGCCGCGTATGGTCATCTCACGCCAAATCTCTGCTTCAGGCCGTCCTGGAGGACTTGAGAGAAGCTGACTCCGGCCCGCTCCCCAAGCTCATTGAGATAACTGGGTATGGTCACGTTTTTCCTCACGGCACGCATATCGTTGGCGCGGCGGTAGGCGTCAAAATCCACTACCGCAAATACCGCTAACTCCCCAGCGCCGCACGCTGGGAGAACCGTGGACGCATCCGGCAGCTTCTTTCCCATGTCCTGCATGGTAATCCCCGTGAGGCTTATGGCGTCGGAGGCCATGGAAATCGCGTCGGCAATGGACGCGCCCTCTGTGTTGATGTCAAAATCAGGAACATAGACTAAATATCCCGTTTCCACAGGCGTCAAAATGATCGGATAAGCTGTTTTCATTGATATCACCTCTCGCCTATATCATACGCATAAAATGCGCATATGTCAATGAAATATTCTGAAACTATGAAAAAGGCAGCCGCCAAATGGAAACGAGCAAAAAACAAACCACCCGCCCCTACGAAATGGTTCGGAAAATGTCTGTTTTAATTTAAACTTAATCGGTTTTATTTTTATCTCGTAGGGGAGGGTTCCAAACCCTCCCCTTGGGTTCAGTGCTCGATGAGGCTCTTGCCGGTCATCTCGGCGGGCTGGTCGATGCCCATCAGCTCCAGCATAGTGGGGCAGATGTCCGCCAGACGTCCGTTGTGGAGCTTTGTGCCTTCCGGCGCGCCCACGATGAAGAAGGGCACGGGGTTGGTGGTGTGGGCGGTGTGGGGCTCGCCGTCCTCGGCGATCATCTTGTCGGCGTTGCCGTGGTCCGCGGTGATGAGGCACACGCCGCCGGCCCGCGTCACGGCGTCCACCACCTTGCCAACGCACTCGTCCACGGTCTCCACGGCCTTGACGGCGGCGTCAAACACGCCGGTGTGGCCCACCATGTCGCAGTTGGCGAAGTTGAGGATGATGGCGTCGTACTTGCCGGTCTCGATGCGTTTGACGCACTCGTCCGCCACCTTTCGGGCGCTCATCTCCGGGATCAGGTCGTAGGTGGGGAACTCCTTGGGGGACGGGATCAGGGCACGATCCTCGCCGTCGTAGACCTGCTCGGTGCCGCCGTTGAAGAAGAAGGTCACATGGGCGTACTTCTCGGTCTCGGCGATGCGCAGCTGCTTCATGCCGCGCTGGGCCAGGATCTCGCCGAAAGTGTTCTTCAGGTCCTCCGGCGGGAAGGCCACGGTGACATTGGGCATGGTGGCGTCGTACTGGGTGGTGCAGACGTACTTGACGGGGAAGAACCCCTTTTTGCGCTCAAAGCCCTTGAAGTCGGGGTCCACGAAGGTGCGGGTGATCTCACGGGCCCTGTCGGGGCGGAAGTTGGTGAAGATAACGGAGTCGCCGGGCTTGACGGTGCCCTCCGGAGCGCAGACCGTGGGGACCACGAACTCATCGGTGACGCCGGCGTCGTAGCTGGCCTGCATGGTGTGGACGGGGTCAAGGTCGATATTCCCCTCGCCGCAGACCATGGCGTTATAGGCCTTCTCCACCCGGTCCCAGCGGTTGTCACGGTCCATGGCGTAGAAGCGTCCGGCGATGGTGGCGATCTTGCCTACGCCGATCTCAGCGCACTTGGCGACGCACTCCTCGATATACTCCTTGCCGGAGGAGGGGGGCACGTCGCGGCCATCCATAAAGCAGTGGATGTAGACCTTGTCCATGCCGCGGCGCTTGGCCATCTCCAGGAAGGCCCAGGTGTGGGTATTGTGGCTGTGGACGCCGCCGGGGGACATGAGGCCCATCAGGTGCAGGGCCCCGCCGGAGGCCTTGGCCGCGTCCATGGCGGCGATATACTCCGGGTTTTCAAAGAAGCTGCCGTCCCGAACGGCCACAGTGATGCGCAGAAGGCTCTGATACACGATCCTGCCGGCGCCGATGTTGGTGTGGCCCACCTCGGAGTTGCCCATCTGGCCGTCGGGCAGGCCTACGTCCTCGCCGCTGGCCTGGAGCTGGCAGATGGGGCTGGAGGCGATGAGCCGGTCCAGGTTGGGCCTTTTGGCCGCGGCGATGGCGTTTATTTTCGGGTCCGGCTTGTCGATGCCGAAGCCGTCCATGATGATAAGAGTCACGGGTCTTTTCATGAGGTTACCTCCATTTCAACTGTGCTAATGGGGCCCCATCGGGCCGCTGCCCGATGGGGAGAGGAGGAGCGAAGCCTGCGCCTGAGCCCGAATACTTGGAGGGCGAGGTTAAGCGGCTTCCGCGACGACGAGCGTGCGCGCAGGGCGACGGCAGGGGGAAATTTCTGAATTTCGCAAAATTCGGAAATTTTCCCCACACGTTCCCTTTGGCATCGAAAGCCCTTTCGGGCTTTCGAGCCAGTTATTTTATTCCTGATTGGCGGCGTTGATGATGGCGGCAAACTTTTCGGGGACAAGGGAGGCCCCGCCGATGAGGCCGCCGTCGATGTCCGGCTGGGAGAGAAGCTCATAGGCGTTCTTCTCGTTCATGGAGCCGCCGTAGAGGATGGTGGTGGCGCGGGCGGTGCGGGCGCCATAGAGGCCGCGGATGATGGAGCGGATGGTGCGGTTGACCTCGTTTGCCTGCTCGGCGGTGGCGGTGTTGCCGGTGCCGATGGCCCAGATGGGCTCGTAGGCGATGATGACCTTCCTGATCTGCTCCTCGTTGACGCCGGCCAGGGCAGCGCGTACCTGATAGTTGATAAGGGACTCGGTGAGGCCAAGCTCCCTCTGACGGGCGCTCTCGCCCACGCAGATGATGGGCTGGAGGCCCAGCTCAAGGGCGGCCTTGACCTTCTCGTTGACGGTAAGATCTGTCTCGCCAAAATACTGACGGCGCTCGGAGTGGCCGATGATGACGTACTTGACCTTCAGATCCCGGAGCATCTCGCCGGACACCTCGCCGGTGTACGCTCCCTTGGGGTGCTCGCTCATGTTCTGCGCGCCTACGGAGATCCGAGCCTCCTTGAGGTATTTCATCCCCAAGGGCAGGTCCACAAAGGGGGCGCAGATGACGGTCTCACACCAGCGGGCGCGGGGGACCAGGGTCTTCATCTCCTCCGCGAACTCGCGGATCTCGGAGGGGAGTTTGTTCATCTTGAAGTTGCCGGCGATGACGGTCTTGCGGTATTTTCTGTTCATGACGCTCTGCCCTCTCCTTATTTGTCGAGTAAGCAGGCTACGCCGGGAAGCTCCTTGCCCTCCAGGAACTCAAGGGAGGCGCCGCCGCCGGTGGAGATGTGGGTGATCTTATCGGCAAAGCCCAGCTGCTCGCAGGCCGCGGCGGAGTCGCCGCCGCCGACGATGGAGATGCAGTCGGACTCGGCCAGCGCGCGGGCCACGGCGATAGTGCCGGCGGCCAGGGTGGGATTCTCGAAAACGCCCATGGGGCCGTTCCACACCACGGTCTTGGCCTCCATGACGGCCTTGGCGAAGATCTCGCGGGTCTTTTCGCCGATGTCCAGGCCCATCTTGTCGGCGGGGATGGCCTCACTGGCCACGGTCTCAACGGCAACAGGCCCGTCGATGGGATCAGGGAAGGAGGCGGCCACAACGGTGTCCACAGGCAGGAGGAGCTTGACGCCCTTTTCCTCGGCCTTGGCCATCATGTCCTTGCAGTAGTCCAGCTTGTCGGTGTCCAGCAGGGAGGTGCCGACGGTATAGCCCTTGGCGGCCATGAAGGTGTAGGCCATGCCGCCGCCGATGATGAGGGTATCGACCTTCTCAAGAAGATTGGAGATGACATTGAGCTTATCGGAGACCTTGGCGCCGCCCAGGATGGCGACGAAGGGACGGTCAGGATTGGCAAGGGCCTTGCCCATGACGCCCAGCTCCTTCTCGATGAGGAAGCCGGAGACGGCGGGCAGATAGGCGGCGACGCCGGCGGTGGAGGCGTGGGCGCGATGGACGGCGCCGAAGGCGTCGGACACATAGACATCAGCCAGGCTGGCCAGCTCTTTGGCAAACTCCGGGTCATTCTTCGTCTCACCCTTATTGAAGCGGGTGTTCTGAAGAAGCATGATCTCACCGGGCTTCAGCGCGGCGGCCTTGGCCTTGACGTCGTCATTCACTACATTGATGTCGCCGGCCAGGATCACTGGCTTACCCAGAAGCTCGGAGAGACGCTTGGCCACGGGCTCCATGCACAGAGCCTCCAGGGACTTGCGCCACTTGGCCTCGGTCAGCTCCTCAGGGGCCTTGCCCTTCTCGGCCTGCTTCTTGGCCCACTTGTCAAAGCTGGGTTCGGGCTTGCCCAGATGGCTGCAGGCGATGACGGCGCAGCCCTGCTCCAGCAGATACTTGATGGTGGGGACAGCCGCCACGATGCGCTTGTCGCTGGTGATGACGCCCGCCTTCAGGGGGACGTTGAAGTCACAGCGAAGAAGGACCTTCTTGCCGGCAAGGTCAATGTCACGGACCGATTTCTTGTTGTAGTTCATGTCAATACTCCAATCCTAAAAAATTTTATTGATAAACCCATAAAGGGAGAATGCGCATCGTCGTCGCGGAAGCCGCTTAACCTCGCCCTCCAAGTATTCGGGCTCAGGCGCAGGCTTCGCTCCTTCTCTCCCCGCAAAATCTATGATTTTGCGGGGGCCCCATTTTCGCGTGAGACGTTTTACGGCTCAGGCGTTGTGCTCGTTCTTTCTTCGCTCCTTATTCCCCGGCCATGCTGCCGGTGCCGGAAAGCTCCGGGAAGCCCTGCTGCCGGAGGGCCTCGTAGCAGAGAACGGCCACGGAATTGGCAAGGTTGAGGCTCCTGGCGTCCTCCCGCATGGGGATGCGGACGCACCTGTCGCGGTAACGCTCCCGGAAAAACGCGGGAAGTCCCGCCGTCTCCTTGCCGAAAACCAGCCAGCACCCGTCGTCGTACCGGGCCTGGTGATAGGCTCTGGGGGCCTTGGTGGTGGCCAGCCACAGATCGTCCCCGCCGTGCTTTTGGAGGAACTCGTCAAGGCTCTCATAGACCGTGATGTCCACCATGGGCCAGTAGTCCAGCCCCGCCCGTTTTACCGCCCTGTCGGAGATGTCGAAGCCCAGGGGCCGCACCAGATGCAGGCGTGAGCGGGTGGCGGCGCAGGTGCGGGCGATGTTGCCGCAATTCTGGGGGATCTCCGGCTCCACCAGCACGATGTTGATCAAAGCTATCACCTCTTGCCAGTATCCCTATTTTATAACTTCCCGCGGGAGTTTTCAATATAAATCGTTAAAAATCTCTCAAACTTTTTTACTTTTGGCCATTTGGCGAAAGTGAGGCCGGAAACGGCGATCTATTTTGGGAAAATCCGCGATATTTCCCCGTGAAAAAATCCGCCCGTTTTCTTACGGGCGGATTTTTCGGTCTGTCAAAAGCGCAAATCCGAGTTTTTCCGGCGGTCTTACTCCTGCTTGCCGTTCATGGCGTCAACGGCGGCGTCGAACTCACGCTTGGCCTCGCTGGCGGCCTCCTCGGCGGCGTTGGCGGCCTCGGCGGCGGTCTGCTCCACGGTATGCTCGATCTCGTCCACCACCTGGTCCGCGGCCTCGGCGGCGGGGGCCTCGGCCTCCGGCTCCTCCTGGGCGGAGAGGCTCTCGATCTCGGCCTGCTTGGCCTCGATGGCCTCCAAGACGGTCTCGATGGCGGCGGTGGTCTCGGCAAAGTCGGGATCGGTGTGGCCGGCGTACTTTTCGTAGTAGAGCTTGCCCAGCTCGGTATACTTGTCTTTCAGGCCGCTGCGGGCGGAGGCGATCTCCGCGTTGAGCTTCGCCTTTTTCCCGGTGGTCTGGGCCTTGTCCGCCACGTCCTTGGCGGCGTCGGACACCTTGCCGGCCACATCCTTGGCGGCGTCCCCGGCCTTGCCGGCCATATCCTTGGCCAGCTCGGCGGCTTTGCCGGCGGCATGGGTGATTTTTTCCTTCAGGTCATCAAAATTAAAGCTTGCCATTAGTTTTACCTCCATTTGATTTTCATTTTTTGTTTTGACGGTTATATGTCTGTTAAACGAGACAGCCTTGCGCGACCTCAACAGCTCCCGCAGCGGCTCCAGCGCCTCGTCAAGCTCCTGTTCATCCATGATCCTCACCGTTCCCGTCCCCCTCCGTCTCCTCCGGCGCGGGCGCCGCAGGCTCCGGCGCCTCCGGGCTTTCGGCCTCGGTCTCTTCAGCCGCGGCCAGGGCGGCCTTTTGGCGGTTCACGAACATCTTTTCCGGGTCCGGACGGCGAACAAATCTATTATACAGCAAAAGCGCCGCGGATGCAAGGAAAAGAATGAAGGACACTAACTGGCTGACGCGGATGCCCGTGTCAAAGAGGTAGAGG
The DNA here is from genome assembly GCA_947626845.1 of uncultured Oscillospiraceae bacterium. Taxonomy (GTDB): domain Bacteria; phylum Bacillota; class Clostridia; order Oscillospirales; family Oscillospiraceae; genus RUG626. The sequence goes on from CANQTW010000001.1 coordinate 79,632, forward strand.
CTGTCGGTGCGCAGGCCCTCGACGAGCATCCTCCCGAAGCCGTACCAGCCCAGATACCACAGGAACACCTGCCCGTCGTACCGGCGGCGCTTTTTGGAGAGGAAATGCATCAGCGTAAAGCCGATAAGGTTCCACACCGACTCATAGAGGAAGGTGGGGTGGACGGCGTAGGCGGTGCCGTTGGGGAGGGTCAGCACCATGCGGCAGAAGATGTCCGTCTGGTAGCCGAAGGCCTCGCGGTTCATGAAGTTGCCCCACCGGCCCAGAGTCTGTCCGATGATGAAGCCGAAGCAGACCATATCCAGGAAGGCCAGCAGGCTCAGCTTCTTCCACCGGCAGTAGATGACCGTGGCCAGCACCGCGCCGATGATCACGCCGTACATGCCCAGTCCCCCCTGCCAGATGTACAGGACGGAGATGGGATCGTCCGCGAAAAGGTCCCAGTGGAACAGGCAGAAATAGACGCGCGCGCCGATGATGGCCAGGGGGACGCCCAGGATGATCACGTCAAAGACGTTGTCCGGCGTCAGGCCGAACTCCTTGGAGCGCCTGGCGCAGTACAGCACCGCCAGCAGAAAGCCCGTGGCGATGATGACGCCGTACCAGTGGACGGTCAGCGGCCCGATCCGAATGACCGGCGAGGGGTTTATGGACCAGTCCCCCAGCATGGGGAAGGAGATGGATGCTTCAGGGTATGCTGTTTTCATGTGGATTGACCTTTCTTTGTGATGATGGAGATGGCGCATCTGTCCACGGTCATGTACTCGGCCAGGAAGGCCCTGACGTCCTCCGCCGTTACCGTGTTCAGCACCTCCACGGTGTTGAAATAATCGTAGCCGGAAAAGCCTCCGGCGGCCACGTTGCAGCAGATGTTCTCAAAGGAGCCGGCTGCCCGGAGCGCCGCGCCCAGGGCCGTCTTTTTCCTGCGGGCGAAAAAGGCCGGGTCGATGCCGCGGGCGGCCAGGTCCGCCGCCTCCTCCAGCACCCGCATACACACATATTCCGGCTTCTGGGTCTCCCCGCCGAAGGACAGCTGGGAGTACCCGGCGGTGTTTTCAAAGTCGTAGCCGAAGGTCTCGTTGATGGCTCCGGCGTCGTAAAGCTCCCGGTAAAGGGGCGAGGCGGAGCCTAAGAGGGTGGACAGCGCCAGCGTGGCGGTCAGCTCGAATTTAACGCTCTCCCGGCCCAGGAGCCCGCTCTTTGTCTTGGCGCCCGCCAGGAAAAGGGGCGCGCCCACGTCCATGGCCCGCTGATCGCTCATCTTCAGGGGCAGGGGCCCTTCGGGCTTTTCCGGTACCCGCACCGGCATGGGGGCGAAGGTCTCCGGCATCAGCTCCTCCGCCGTCTCCAGCACCCGCTTGGGGTCCTGGTCGCCCACCACCACCAGGGCCATGTTCCGGGGGGTGTAAAACGCCCTGTGGGCGGAGCGGAGCGTCTGGGCGGTGATGGCCGCGATGCTCTCCTCCGTTCCCGCCACGCTCTCCCGTAGGGCGGGGGCGGCATAGAGGCACCGCAGGAGCGCGTAGTATACAGCGTCCTCCGGGTCGTCCTCCATCATGCGGATCTCCTGGGCGATGATGGCCCGCTCCCGGTCCACGCCCTCGCCGGTAAAATAGGGCGTGGAGACGAATTGCAGCAGGAGCCGGAGATTTTCAAAAAAGGAGTCCGTACACTCAAAATGATACGCCGTCATATCCGGCGAGGTGAAGGCGTTGGCGTTGGCGCCCCGCTCGGAGAGGGTGGTCAGGGCGTTGGCCTGGCCCTCCACCTCAAAGAGCCTGTGCTCCACAAAATGGGCGGTGCCGGAGGGGGTGGAAAACCGCTCCCCGGAGAGGGTAAATTCCCTGTCCGCGCCGCCGTAGTTGACGGCCAGGAACGCCATGGATTTGCGAAAACCGGGCTTCGGCACCACCGTCACCCGCAGTCCGGACTCCGTCTCGGCGGTAAAGGCGGTCTCTCCCACCAGGGCGTATTCCTTCTTTTTAAGCATCTCCGTCCGCCTCCGCCGTGAGAAAATAGGTATGCGTGAGCTTCGCCTCCGACGCGACGGCGGCCACATCCTCCGCCGTGACCAGCTCGCAAAGGGCGGCGAATTCCTCCGGCCCCGGCCGGCTGCCCAGGATGGCCCTGTCCAGATACAGTCCCTCCAGCCCCGTAGGCTCGTCCAGGGAGGCCAGCAGGGAGCCGATGACGCCCCGCTTGGCGGCCTCCAACTCCCAGGGCTCGATAAAGCCGTTGGCCAGAGAGGCCAGCTGGGAGAGGATCTCGTCGTGGACCTCATCGAACTTGTCCGGGTCGATCCCGGCGGAGACGAACATCGCCCCCTTGTTCCTGTCCACGGTGGAGCCGGCGTAGTAGCACAGGGCCATCCGCTCCCGGACGTTCAGGAAGAGGCGTGAGGTGGCGGAGCCGCCGAAAAGGGCGTTGAACACCGCCAGGGCGGCGTACCGGGGCTCCTCCTGGGAGGCGGCCCGGTCCAGCCGGAAGCCCATCACCAGCCTGCCCTGGGTCACGTCCATGGTCTCCCGAAGGATCTTCTCCTTCACGTCCCCAAAGCCCGTCCGCACCTGGGTCGTGGGCATGGCAAACGCTCCGGTACGGGGCAGGGAGGCCAGCGCCTCCCGGAGCACACGCGCCACGCGCTCAGGCTCCTCCGCGCCGCAGTAGAAAAGCTCCAGCGGCGCCGTGGCGATCAGCTCCTTATAATATTTCGTCAGCGCGTAGGGGGAGATGGCGGCGGCGTCCGCCAGCGTCCCCAGCTTGCTGACGCCGTAGCTCTCGCCCCGGAACATGGCCTCCACCAGCTTTGTGGAGGCATAGGCGCGCTTGTCGTTGATCTCGGCGTTGATGTCGTCTATGAGGTTCTGCCGCTCGGAGCGCACATAGTCGCCTCTCAGCCGCCCGCCGCGGGTGGCCGGATTCAGCAGCAGCTCCCCCAAAAGGTACGCCGTCCCGGAGAGGATATCGGGCCTCCCCGGCAGGAAGGCCGCGTCGGGGAAATCGGCGCAGAAGCCCAGCGCCGCCACCTCGCCTCTCTTGCGGATGGCCGGCTCGATCCGCGCCCCGTAAAGCTCGTCCATGGCGGCGGCCAGGGACTCGCTGTCGGGACAGCGGGCGGTCCCCCGGCGCAGGACATAGGGCAGGATGGCGTTCAAAGACGCCGTTTTTTTCGTGTGCGGGGCCAAAAGCGTGGCGGACAGGCAGCCGGTCTTGAACCGGTCATCCCACACCGCCGTGAGCCTGACGCCCCGCGTCAGCGGTATCTCAAATACGCCCTTCAACGCCTCACCCCCTGTAAAATGCCGATATTTAGTACAGTATATCATAGTATTCCGGAAAAAACAACACAATCCAAGGAAAAAATCTCCCCGTGGAGGGGAATTTTCGGAAATCCGACGCGCCCGCGGCCTTTTGCCCTTCTCCGGCATATACTGTCCTGAGAACAACGGCGTTCACCATCGTGTGGACGCCGCATTTTTTGGAGGTATGCTCTATGTGTGGGATCGCTGGGCAGATCGGCGGGGAAATCCGGCCTTTTCTGCCTGTTTTCAGGGATATGCAGGCTTCTCTCTCCCGTCGGGGGCCGGATCAGCGGGGGATGGCGCTTTCGGATACGGCGGCGCTCATCCACGCGCGGCTGGCGGTGATGGACCCGGAGAACGGGCGTCAGCCCATGGTCTACGGCCCCTTCACCCTCCTCTATAACGGGGAGCTCTACAACACGCCGGAGCTCCGGCGGGAACTTATGGCCCTGGGCCACGTCTTTGAGACGCGCTCGGACACGGAGGTGCTGCTGCACGCCTTCGCCCAGTGGGGCGAGGCGGCGGCGGAGAAGCTCAACGGCATCTACGCCTTCACGGTGTGGGACGCTCAGCGCCGCCGGCTCTTTCTCTGTCGGGACCGGATGGGCGTCAAGCCCCTTTTCTACGCCCGCCGAAGGGGGGCGCTGCTGTTCGCCTCGGAGCTGAAGGCCCTGCTGCGCCACCCCTGGGTGGAGCCGGAGGTCACCCGCCAGGGTCTGGCGGAGGTCCTGCTGCTGGGGCCGGGTCGGGTACCGGGGAGCGGGGTCTTCAAGGATATCTTCGAGCTTCTGCCGGGCCAGTGCGGCTTCTTTGAGCCGGACGCCGGCACGCTGACCCTCCGCCGGTACTGGCGTCTCACCGACGCGCCCTGTCGGGATACCTTCCCGGAGGCGGCGGAGAAGGTGCGGTCACTGGTGACCGACGCCATAAAGCGCCAGCTGGTCTCCGACGTGCCGCTGTGCACCTTCCTGTCCGGCGGGCTGGACTCCTCCCTCATCTCCGCCGTGGCCGACGCGGAGTACGCCGCCGCGGGCCGCCGGCTGGACACCGTCTCGGTGGATTATCTGGACAACGCCCGGTATTTCAAGGCCGGCAAGTTCCAGCCCACCGCGGACCCGGCGTTCATTGAGATCATGGCGGATTTCCTGCGCGGACGCCACCACCTGATCACCCTGGACACCCCGGAGCTGGTCTCGGCGCTCTATGAGGCCGTGGAGGCCAGGGACCTGCCGGGGATGGCGGACGTGGACTCGTCGCTCCTGCTCTTCTGTCGGGAGATCAAAAAGCTCGCCACCGTGGCTGTGTCCGGCGAGTGCGCCGATGAGATCTTCGGCGGCTACCCCTGGTATCGGGACCCCACGATCCGGGAGCGGGAGGGCTTCCCCTGGGCCCAGTCCACGGCCTGGCGGGCCTCCTTCCTGAAGGACGGCGTTCTGGACGTGGACCCCGCCGAGTTTGTGGACTTCTATTACCGCAAGACCTGTCGGGAGAGCGACATCCTCCCCGGCACAGACCCCCTAGAGACGCGGATGAAGCAGATGATGAACCTGAACGTGGACTGGTTCATGCAGACGCTCCTGGACCGCAAGGACCGCATGAGCATGTGGTCCAGCCTTGAGGTGCGCGTCCCCTTCTGCGACCACCGGATCGCCGAATATCTCTACACCGTCCCCTGGGCGTACAAGGACCACGGCGGCGTGGAAAAGGGCCTTTTGCGGGAAGCCATGCGGGGGATATTGCCGGAGGAGGTGCTCTGGCGCAAGAAAAGCCCCTACCCCAAGACCCACAACCCCGCCTACCTCCAGGCGGTGAACCGGGAGCTGGAGGCGGTCATCGCGGATAAAAGCCAGCCCCTCCACGACCTCGTCCGGGAGGACGCCCTGCGGGCGCTGATGGTCTCGGACCGGTCCGTCCCCTGGTACGGCCAGCTGATGACCACCCCCCAGACCGTGGCCTGGTTTTTGCAGCTGAACCACTGGCTGAAGGTCTATAAGGTAAAGATACTGTGATTCATTTACAAATTGATTGATTCACAAATTGGCGGCTCCCCTCTCCGAGGGGAGCCGCCACAGTCTGTCAAAAAACGTCCCATTTTCCCCTCAAATGTGGTAAAATAGTCCGAGAGGTGAGAAACATGGAGGAATGGAGCAAGGACGCGCGGCGGGAAGTTGTGCTGACGGACATAGACGCATTGGTGCCGAAGGACCATCTTCTGCGAAAAATAGAGAAGGTCATGGACTACGGCTGGATATACGAGCGGCTGGACCCGTATTACAAGCACGAGGGCAGGCCGCCGGTGGACCCGGTGGTGATCATCAAGATGGTGTTGCTGCAACACCTCTACGGCATACCGTCCCTGCGCCGTACATATGCCGAGATCGATGTCAATGTGGCGTACCGCTGGTTTTTAGGATACAACCTCCTTGATCGCATCCCCCACTTTGCCACGGTGAGCTATGCCTTCTGCAACAGATTTCCCGCGTCACTTACGGAGGAGATATTCGAGCACATTCTGAACAAAGCCATCAACAACAGGATGGTGGACCCCAGCGCGGTATTCATAGACGGGACACACATAAAAGCGTCAGCGAATAAGAAGAAATTCCAGAAGGAACAGGTAAAGAAAGTTGCGAAGATATATGACGAGCAGCTCCGGCAGGAAGTGAACGAGGAACGGGAGAAGCTGGGGAAGAAGCCAATCAATGATGACGATGACGACAGCGATGACAGCAATGACGGAGGGACAGTAGAGAAGACAGTCTCCACCACGGACCCGGAGTGCGGGATGTTCGTAAAGGGAGAGCATGAGAGGCAATTCGCGTATGAGGCGCACACGGCATGCGATGAGAACGGGTTTATCTTAGGTGTAGAAGTAACAGCGGGAAATGTGAGTGACAGTGTGGCGTGGGACAAGGTGTATGAAGAGGTAACAGAGAGATTTCCTGAGAGCAAATACATAGTGATGGACGCGGGATACAAGACGCCGTGGATAGCTAAGAGGACGTTGGAGGATGACAGGATACCGGTATTGCCGTATACGAGGAAGAACTACAAGGAAGGGACATACAGGCCGTGGGAATACACCTACGACCCGGTGACAGACAGCTTCACCTGCCCCCACGGAGGGATACTGAGGCATACCACCACGGATAAGGACGGCAGGAGGACATACAGGACGGAGCCCAATAAATGCAAGGACTGCCCGTACAAGGCAGAGTGCGGGGCAAATGAGAAGGGGCAGAAGGTCCTGCAGACGCACATTTGGCAGGAGTATCTGGACATAGTGGAGCAGGTACGACTGAATCCACTTGGCAAAGCACTGTATGCCAAGCGAAAAGAGACGATAGAGCGCGTGTTTGCGGACGCGAAGGAAAAGCACGCGATGAGATATACGCACCACCGAAGTCTGGCCCGCGTAGAACGCTGGGTGAGGCTTAAATTTGCCGCGATGAATCTGAAAAAGCTGGCGAATTGGAGTTGGAAGAACTCCGCCTCGCCAGCCAGCACTACCATATTTGCCATTTTCAGCCACCCATACGCCCGCTTACGCCGGGCGTGAGGTGGTTTTTTGACAGACTGTGGCGGCTCCCCTCTCCGAGGGGAGCCGCCAGTCTGTCGAATCTTTAATGATAACCTTCGCGGCGAACATGCCGTCGGGAAGATTTTATTTTGTTTACAAAAAATTAATTATTTTTATCGTATTTTTACTTGACAAGCGGAAAAATGTATGGTATACTCCGAAGCGTACAGGCATTGGGCCCCGCTCAGCGGTCACTTTCTCCAGGTGGCGGGGCGGAGCATCAGCAGGAGGGGGAATATCTCCAGGCGTCCGGCCAGCATATCGAACATGAGCACAAATTTGGACAGGGCCGAATAGTCGCCGAAGTTGCCGGAGGGCCCCACCAGGCTCAGGCCGGGGCCGATATTGTTGAGGGTCGCGGCCACGGCGGAGAAGTTGGTGGTGAAATCGAAGTTATCCAGGCTGATGACCAGCATGGAGCCGAAGAACACGGCGATATACGCCAAAAGCCAGCTGTTGACGGAGTGGATCATCCGGCTCTCCAGGGCCTTGCCGTCCAGGCGCACCACGGTGACGGAGCGGGGGTGGATCATCCGCCGCAGCTCCCTGCCGATGCTCTTGAAATACATCAGCACCCGACTGACCTTGATGCCGCCGCCGGTGGAGCCGGCGCAGGCGCCCACGAACATGAGGCATATGAGCACCGTCTTGGAGAAGGTGGGCCACAGGTCAAAATCCACGCTGGTAAAGCCCGTGGTGGTCATGATGGACGAGCACTGGAACGCCGCGTGGAGCAGGGCGTAGCCGAAGCCGGTGCCCCCCTGGGTCATCAGATTCACCGTCACCAGCGCCATGGCGGCCAGGAAGATGAGGAGATATCCCCGCACCTCCTCCATGGCCAGGGCGGAGCGGACCTTGCGGATCAGCAGGAAGAAGTAGAAGTTGAAATTGACGCCGAAGGCGAACATAAAGACCGTCACCACGATCTGCACAAAGGGGGAGTAGCTGGCAAAGGAGTCGTTGAGAAGGCCGAAGCCGCCGGTACCGGCGGTGCCGAAGGAGATGCAGAAGGCGGAAAAGAGGTCCAGCTTCCCCAGCAGGAGGATGACCACCTCCAAAAGCGTCATGCCCAGATAGATGCCGTAGAGGTACACGGCGGTCTTCTGGAGCCGCGGCACCAGCTTGCCCACACTGGGGCCGGGGGACTCTGCGCGCATGATGAGGATGCTCTGGCCGCCGGCCATAGGCAGCAGCGCCAGCAGGAACACTAAGACGCCCATGCCGCCGATCCAGTGGGTGAAGCTCCTCCAGAAGAGGAGCGAGCGGGGCATGGACTCCACATCGGAGAGGATGGACGCGCCGGTGGTGGTAAAGCCGGAGACCACCTCAAAGAGGGCGTCCACGAAGTTGGGGATACACCCGGAGATGAAGAAGGGCAGCGCCCCGGCCAGGGACAGGAATATCCACGAAAGCGCCGTGGCCACAAAGCCCTCGCGGGCGTAAAACGCCTGATTTTTCGGCCTCTTGGCGGCCATCGCCACACCCGGCACGGCCGTGGCGGCGATGGCGATGAGGTAGGTCACGGCATAGGGCTCGCCGTACCCCAGGCACAGCGCCAGGGGGATCAGCAGGAAGGCCGCCTCGATGCACAGCACCCAGCCCACCAGCCAGCGGATAAAGGAGTAGTTCATATCTCTCTCCGCCTCACTTCAGGATATCGTTGATGGACTGGAGCTTTCGGGCGGTGGTGACCAGCACCACGGTATCGCCCCGGCGGAGCTGGTCGTTGCCGCGGGGGATGATGAGCTGGCCGCCCCGGTAGATACAGCAGATGAGCAGGTCGGGGATCATTCGGGGGCGCAGCTCGGAGAGGGGGATGTTGGTGACGGCGCTGTCGGCCTTGATGTGAAATTCCAGTGCCTCCACGCGCCTGTTCGCCAGGTAGTAGAGGGACTCGATGTTGCTGGAGTCGGAGGAGTTGGACATGGCCCGCACATACCGGAGGATGCTGTACGCCGTGATCTCCTTGGGGTTGATGATGCTCCCTACGGGCAGCTCCTCGGTGACCTCGGTAAAGCCGAAGGTGGAGACCTTTGTAATGGCCCGCACCTGGGATATCTTTTTGGCGTACAGCGCCAGGAGGATATTTTCCTCGTCCATATCCGTCAGAGGCACGAACACGTCCTCGCCGGCGATGCCCTCCTCCAGCAAAAGCTGGCGGTCAATGGCGTCGCCGCAGATGATCTCCGCGCCGGGCAGCTGGGCGGAGAGGCCCTCGCATACCGCCCTGTTCTTCTCGATGATCTTCACCCGACTGCCGGAGGCCAACAGCATGTCGGCCAGATAGTAGCCCGTCCTGCCCCCGCCGATGATCATCACGTTCCGGGTGGGCCTTGTCTGAAAGCCCAGCCGTTTGAAAAGCGTCGCCATCTCCTGGGGCGGGGTGATGATGTATATCCGGTCCCCGGCCTTCAGCACCGTGTCGCCGCGGGGGATCTCCACCTCGCGGGTACGGCCCCGCTCCAGAATGCAGATCAGCGTCCCCTTGGAAATCTTGCCGGGGAAGTCCATTACCTTGATGTTGTCCGCCGGAGACCCCTCCGGGATGATGATCTCGATCATATTCACCCGTCCCTTGGCAAAGGACTCGTGGGTCTGGGCGCCGGGGATCTGGATAAGGTCGAAGATCTCCCCGGCGGTGGCGGACTCCGGGTTGATGGCCATGGAGAGGCCCAGCTCGTCCTTGATCATGTTGATCTCCCGGAAATAGACGGGGTTGCGCACACGGGCGATGGTCTGACAGCCGGAGAGCTTCTTGGCCATGAGACAGCAGAGCATGTTGACCTCGTCCTGGTCGGTGACGGCGATCAGCAGATGCGCGGAGGCGACCCCCGCCTCCTCCAGGACCTCGTGACTGACGCCGTTTCCGGCGATGCCCTGCACGTCTATTTTCTCCAGCGCGGAGTTGAGCCTTTCGGCGTTGGTGTCGATCAGGGTGATCTGATGCCCCTCGGCGTTGAGATTGTCCGCCAGCGAATAACCCACGCCGCCGGCCCCCACAATGATGATGTTCAAGGAAAATTCCTCCTGAAGCGCACATTTTTCTATGTTGGATTGTAACACAAAACAAAAATATTTCAACCCTTGACGCCTGTTTTTGCGGGTGTAAAATACAAATTGACCACAGATCGCACAAAGGAGGCGCGGGCCATGCGGTACGAAAATATACGCCAGGGCGTTTTCCTCAGCCGCCCCAATCGGTTCATCGCCCATGTGGAGACCGGCGGCGGCGTGGAGGTCTGCCATGTGAAAAACACGGGCCGCTGCCGGGAGCTTCTTGTGCCGGGCGCCCCCGTGTGGCTGACGGAGAGCGCCAACCCGGCCCGCAGGACCCGCTTTGACCTGGTGGCCGTACAAAAGGGGGACCGGCTCATCAACATGGACGCCGCCGCGCCCAATCGGGTCTTCGGGGAAGTTCTGGCCGCCGGCCTCCTGCTCCCCTCCCCCACCCTCATCCGCCCTGAGACCCGCTTCGGGGATTCGCGGCTGGACTTCTACGTGGAAAACCGCTCCTCGCGCGCTTTCTGCGAGGTCAAGGGTGTGACGCTGGAGCAGGACGGCGTCGCCCTCTTCCCCGACGCGCCCACCGAGCGGGGCGTGAAGCACTTAAAGGAGCTTGTCAAATGCGTGGAGGCCGGTTTTTCGGCCTGGGCCGTGTTTATCGTACAGATGCGGGACGTCCGTTACTTCACCCCCAACAGGGCCACCCACCCCGCCTTTGCCGACGCCCTGAGAGCCGCCTCCGACGCCGGCGTCCGCCTCCTCTGCCTGGACTGCCGCGTCACGCCGGACAGTATAACGGCCCGCGGGGAGGTCAAAATCGTCCTGTGATCCGCCTTTTCTTCGGGCGCGAAAAGGTTTTTTCTGTCAAAAAATTATCAAATACTTCCATCCATCACTTTTTTGTCGGCCTTTCCTGCGAAAAAGCGCAAAAAAAGTCCCTTTTTGGCAGCTTTCGCGCCGAAAATGTTTCATGTGGCGCAAAACCCTGTATATTGTGTTATGCCAAATGTCAAAAACACAATATATGCTGTTTTGTTCTTGACAACCCCCCAAAACCGTGCTATAGTTTATTCTGCTCCGGCTTCGGCAGAGCCGTAAGCCGTCACAACGCCTATTCCGCATCTTAGCGTGCCGGAAATAAGAAACGACCTACAAAAGGGGAGACAGATATGAAGATCATCAAGCGAAACGGCGCGGAGATGGAGTTTGACATCAAGAAGATCGAGAACGCCATCAGCAAGGCCAATATGTCCGTGGAGGAAGCGTCCCGCATGACGCCCCTTCAGATCAGGCGCATTTCCGAATCCGTGGCCCTGGACTGCGAGAACATGGGCCGGAGCCCCTCCGTGGAGGAGATTCAGGACCTGGTAGAGAAGCAGATCATGGCCCACGGGGCCTTTGAGGTGGCCAAGAACTACATCACCTACCGCTACACCCGCTCCCTGGTCCGCCAGAGCAACACCACCGACGAGAAGATCCTCTCCCTCATCGAGTGCTGCAACGAGGAGGCCAAGCAGGAGAACTCCAACAAGAATCCTGTGGTCAACTCCACCCAGCGGGACTACATGGCCGGCGAAGTAAGCCGCGACCTTTCCGAGCGCATCCTTCTCCCCCGTGACATCGTGGAGGCCCACGAGGCCGGCATCATCCACTTCCACGACACCGACTATTACGCCCAGCACATGCACAACTGCGACCTGGTGAACTTAGAGGACATGCTTCAGAACGGCACCGTCATCACCGGCACCCTCATCGAGCGTCCTCACAGCTTCTCCACCGCCTGCAACATCGCCACGCAAATCATCGCCCAGGTGGCCTCCAACCAGTACGGCGGCCAGTCCATCTCCCTCACGCACCTGGCCCCCTTCGTGGACATCTCCCGCAGGAAGATCCGCAAGGTCGTGGAGCAGGAGCTGGTGACCCTGGGCGTCAACCCCACCGAGGAAAAAATCCAGAAGATCGTGGAGGGCCGCCTTCTTGAGGAGATCCGACGGGGCGTCCAGACCATCCAGTACCAGGTGGTCACCCTCCTCACCACCAACGGACAGGCCCCCTTCGTCACCGTCTTCATGTACCTGGGCGAGGCCCGCAACGAGCGGGAGCGGGAAGACCTGGCCCTCATCATCCGGGAGGTCCTGGAGCAGCGTTACGAGGGCACCAAGAACGAGGACGGCGTCTGGGTCACCCCCGCCTTCCCCAAGCTCATCTACGTCCTGGAGGAGGACAACATCACCGAGGGGTCCCGGTATTGGGAGCTTACCAAGCTGGCCGCCAAGTGCACCGCCCGCAGGATGGTGCCCGACTACATCAGCGAGAAGAAGATGCTGGAGCTGAAGGGTGACGTCTACACCTGCATGGGCTGCCGCTCCTTCCTGACCCCTGACCGCTTCACCGACGCGGGCGTGGGCAACATCGCCAACGCCGGCAACTACGAGCCGGGCAAGCACAAGTACTATGGCCGCTTCAACCAGGGCGTGGTCACCATCAATCTCCCCGACGTGGCCCTCTCCTCCGGCGGCAATATGGATAAATTCTGGAGAATCTTCGAGGACCGTCTGGAGCTGTGCCACCGGGCCCTCCGGTGCCGCCACGAGCGCCTTCTGGGCACCCCCTCCGACGTGGCCCCCATCCTCTGGCAGCACGGCGCCCTGGCGCGTCTCGCCAAGGGCGAGCCCATCGACAAGCTCCTCTACGGCGGCTACTCCACCATCAGCCTGGGCTACGCCGGCCTTTACGAGTGCGTCAAGTACATGACCGGCAAGTCCCACACCGATCCTGAGGCCACCCCCTTCGCCCTCTCGGTCATGCAGAAGATGAACGACAAGTGCAAGGAGTGGAAGCTGGCGGAGAACATCGACTACTCCCTCTACGGCACGCCCCTGGAGTCCACCACCTACAAATTCGCCAAGTGCCTCCAGCGCCGCTTCGGCATCATCGAGGGCATCACCGACAAGGGCTACATCACCAACTCCTACCACGTCCACGTCACCGAGCAGATCGACGCCTTCACCAAGCTCAAATTCGAGTCCGAATTCCAGGCCCTCTCCCCCGGCGGCGCCATCAGCTACGTGGAGGTCCCGGACATGCAGAACAACTTGGAGGCCGTGCTGCAGGTGATGAAGTTCATCTACGACAACATCATCTACGCCGAGCTGAACACCAAGTCCGACTACTGCCAGTGCTGCGGCTGGGACGGCGAGATCGACATCGTCGAGGAGGACGGCAAGCTCATCTGGAAATGCCCCAAGTGCGGCAACACCGACCAGAACAAGATGAACGTGGCCCGACGCACCTGCGGCTACATCGGCACTCAGTTCTGGAACCAGGGCCGGACCCAGGAGATCAGGGACCGGGTTTTACACCTGTAAAAATAATATTTCCCCGAGGCCGACGCCTCGGGGATAGTTTTACGGGAACAGCAAAGGAGGCGTAGGCCATGGAAACACTGTCGAGGATTCCCTGGACCTGGGAGGTCCCCCTGGCGGACGCAAAGATTACGGGCCTTACGCGGGAGGGCAAAAGCCTCATCCTGTCCCTGGACTGCTCCTGGACGGCGCTGAACAGGGCACGGCACATTAAAAGGCTCATCTTTGAAAACTGCTCATCGGTTCCCCCAGGGGATATCGCGGGGCGCTTCTGGTTCCGGGAACGTGTCACGCGAGTCGGGGCGAGGCAGAGGCTCTGCCTCACTACCGCCGACGCCAGGGACCACAAGCGTGACTATGAATTTGAGTTTTCCAGCGTGACAGCGGAAAAATAGCGGAGAAGGAGCAAAAACACCATGAATTACGGCGAGATCAAAAACTGCGATATAGCCGACGGGCAGGGGGTACGGGTGACGCTCTTCGTCTCCGGCTGTACCAACCACTGCGAGGGGTGCTTCCAGCCCCAGACCTGGGATTTCGGCTTCGGCCAACCCTTCACGGGGGAGACGGAGGAGGCGCTTATGGAGATGCTCGCCCCCGGCTACATCAACGGCCTGACGCTCTTGGGCGGCGAGCCCATGGAGCCAGAAAACCAGCGGGCGCTCCTGCCCTTCGTCCGGCGGGTCCGAAAGACCTATCCCGAAAAGACCATCTGGTGCTACTCCGGCTTCACCTTAGAGGAGCTTCTCACCGACGGCTCCCACCCCCGGTGCGAGGCGACGGACGAGCTTTTGTCCTATATCGACGTCTTAGTGGACGGCAAGTTCGTCCTGGCGCTGAAGGACATCTCCCTGCGCTTTCGCGGCTCCCGAAACCAGCGGATCATCGCCCTGCCCGAAACGCTGAAAACCGGCCAGATCTGCCTGTGGGATGACCATATGGGCAAATAACCGCCGGTATCCGTCAAATTGTTTTTCGGCAAACTGATCCCCGTGGCCAACAGGTTGGTCACGGGGATTTTCTTATTTTATTCCTTGTCCTTCCGCTCTTTCGGCATCTCTTTTGGCGACGCGGCGGACAGCAGGCTCACAAGGTCGAGGGCGGTGTACGCCGCCAAAAGCACAAGCGGCGCCCGCAGGGTCAGGGGCGCGGGGTCCGCCGCGGCCACCGGCAGAAGAAATACGGACACGGTACTCATAAAGAGCGCGCCGGCCAGGTTCCGCCGGCCAAAGGCGTACCCGGCGCGGTTGAAGCCGCTGACGGCCATGGAGGCCAGCGCCAGGCACCGGAAGATGTACTCCGACATGACCGGGTTCCCGGCGTTCTGCCGATAGCACGACACCATCCAGTAACAGCACAGAAGCGCCGGCATGACGCTTCCGGGCCGCAGATACGGCGACTCCTTGCGGGTGTAGGAGGCGTGGGCCATAGCGGCCATTCCAAAGCCCGCCAGCGCCAGGAGAATGAGAAAGGCCCATCTGGCGTTGCCCTCCATACCCATGATTTCCGTGCCAGACAGCAGGAGCAGCAGGGCGCAGGCCATAACGGCGAAGCCCATCAGGGCCTTGGCGGCAAAGAGGCCGTACTCCCGGACGGGGAACGCCTTTCTGTAGCTCCCCTCCGCCTCATAGCCCCTGGCCGCCAGACGCAGGGCCAGGGCGATGGCCACGGCCAGGACGGTCAGCATGACAAGGGCGACGCTGGCCGCCGCACCGCGCCGGGGGAGGCCGGACGGGTCGAAAGCCGTTTTCAGTTCCACATGCCTTATAAAGGCCCCCAGGAACCCCAGCAGGAGCACCGCTATGGGGACGAGCCGTATTTTTCGCATATTCCGCACCTGGCCTCAATAAAATCTGATTGGACATGCATCCGTTGTTATTTTACAACATCAAACCCTTTCAGTCAAGATGGAGGCGCGCTGTGAAAGTCATCACTATCGTATCCGTTCTATTGGTGCTTTTCGCCCTGATTTTTCCCATTGCGGCATGTTGGGACAGGACCGAGCCGACCGGCGGCGACCTGTCCGCCCCCGACGCCCCCGCCGGAGACGGGGCGGACTCCCTTTTCTATGTCCCGCCCCCGAAGCCCCAGACCGTGCGCGACGCCGAGGCCCAAATAACGCTCCTTTTGGACGGCGAGACCCGCGATGTCTCCGTCCACGACTATCTCATCGGCTCCGTGGCGGCGGAGATGCCCGCCTCCTTCGAGCCGGAGGCCCTGAAGGCCCAGGCCGTGGCGCTGAGGACGTATCTGGCCCGCAAGCTCCTGCACCCCTCCTCGGCCCACCCGGAGGCGGACATCTGCGCCGATTCCGGCTGCTGCGCCGCCTGGCGGAGCGAGGACCAGCTGCGGGAGAAATGGGGCGACGCCTTTGAGGCCAATCTCGCCCGCGTCACCGCCGCCGTGGAGGATACCGACGGGATGATCCTGAGCTTCGACGGTGAGCCGATCCTGGCGGTGTTCCATTCCTCCTCCGCGGGGAGGACCGAGGACGCCTCGGAGGTCTGGCAGAGCTCCCTGCCCTATCTCGTCAGTGTGGAGAGCCCCGAAAGCGCCGAAACCGTGCCCAATTACGTGGTCTCCGTCACCTTCTCCCCCGACGAATTTCGTGAGGTCCTTACCGCCGCCCACCCGGAGGCGTCGTTTTCCGATCAGCCGGAGACCTGGATCACCGATCCCGTGCTGACCCCCTCCGGACGCCTTGACCGGGTGACCGTCGGCGGCGTCACCCTGGCGGGCCGGGAGCTTCGCTCCCTCTTCGGCCTGCGCAGTACCGCCGTCACCTTCGACGTCACAGCGGACGCGGTGACCGTCACCTCCACCGGCTACGGCCATGGCGTGGGGATGAGCCAATACGGCGCCCAGACCATGGCCCTGGGGGGCGACGGCTTTGAGGACATCCTGGCGGCCTATTACCCCGGCGCCGAACTGGTCACCCCCTGAGGGCGGTCCGGCTCAAAGCACCACGGGGCTTGTCACCCATTCCAAGCCGCCCCGGCGTTCCGCGGGATTTTTGAAGGTCAGGGCGTAAATATCCCCCGCCCGCGCCTCCAGGGCGAAGACTTTCCCGGCCTCCTCCGGCAGGAGTCTGGCCGCGGCGGGTTTGGTGAGGATGGGCAGGCGGGTATGGCCCTTGATCTCCCGCAGGGTCTCCCGGCCCCGCCGGCCCACGGCCAGTACCCGCAGATAGGGCGGCTCGCCGGCCTGCGTCTCCGCCGTGACGCCCAGGAGCGCCGCCAGGACCATCCTTCTGAGGCGCGCGTAGGCGTAGCGCTTGGTCTTGACGCTGTCCAGCACCGCCTTCACCGTGGTCTCCGCGAGGGCCGCGCGGGCCAGCCGCGCCCCCAGCCCCTCCCCCGCGTCCGGCAGGCTCTGAAACGCCTCCGGCCCCATGGTCCGAAGCCTGTACATGGTCATACTGTCCAGTATGTTCGGGTCCGGCGTTCTGCCCGCCTCCAGCTCCCGGCGCAAAAGCGCCGCCGCGGTCACGGGCATGAATTTGGCGTAGTCCCCGCCGGCGGCGGCCAGGGCGCGGATATGGGAGGCCCCGGCCCAGTCCCCCTGGGGCCCGCCGTCATGTCCGGCGAAGGCCCGCTCCACCGGCAGGGGCGTCATCCCCGACCCGCGCCGCTCCATGGCCGTCAAATATTCCACGGCCAGGATGTTGTTGGGTTCCCTGAGCAGCAGCGCGTCCTCCCCCGCCAGCTTCTCCGCCGCCCGCTCACGGGCCGCGGCGTAGGAGATCCCCGCGGCCATTCCCGCGCGGATCAGGGCGTCGCAGGCCCCGTCCGCCAGGATACGCGCCAGTCCGGAAAGCTTTTGGATATCGGGGCACTCGGCGCCAAAGGAGATAAAATCCGCGCCGATGCCGTCCAGGAGTGCCACGCCCCCCGCGGCAAACCGGCGGGCGGAGGCCACGGCCCAGGGCACCGGCAGCTCCAGCACCAGATCAGCGCCGTTTTGAACCGCCATAGCGGCCCGGACATGCTTGGAGATCAGGGCCGGCTCCCCCCGCTGGACGAAATTGCCCCCCATGACGCACACCAGGGCGCAGTCCTCCCCCGCCAGCTCCCTTGCCCTCCGGAGCTGGAGCGCGTGGCCGGAGTGGAAGGGGTTATACTCGCAGATGACGCCGACGAGCTTCACGGCAATTTTCACCCCCGAAAAATGAAATTGGGACTTGAGATATCCACCGATATGGATTAAAATAGATATGTGTATTTTAAACCCTCGCCAATAATTTTACAAGGGAGTAAGAAAAATGAAAATTCTTGTTATCAACGCGGGCTCCTCGTCACTGAAGTATCAGCTCATGGATTCCGATTCCGGCAAGGTCTATGCCAAGGGCCTGTGTGAGCGCATCGGCATCGACGGGCGTCTGACCCACAAGGTACCGGGCCGTGACGACGTGAAGAACGACATCCCCATGCCCACCCACAACGAGGCCATCAAGGCCGTCATGGACGCCCTTGTTGACCCGGCGTGCGGCGTCATCAAGTCCACCGACGAGATCGACGCCGTGGGCCACCGTGTCGTCCACGGCGGCGCGGAGTTCGCGGCCAGCTGCGTCATCGACGACAACGTGATCGCCGCCATCGAGCGGTGCATCCCCTTCGGGCCCCTCCACAACCCCGCCAACCTTATGGGCATCCGCGCCTGCATGGAGGCCATGCCCGGCAAGAAGCAGGTGGCCGTCTTCGACACCGCCTTCCACCAGACAATGCCCCCCAAGGCCTATATCTACGCCCTGCCCTATGAGTACTACGAGAAGGACGGCGTCCGCCGCTACGGCTTCCACGGCACCTCCCATAAGTACATCGCCGGCCAGGCCCTTCGGGCCCTTGGCAAAGAGGGCCATCCCGAAGGGACCAAGATCATCTCCTGCCACCTGGGCAACGGCTCCTCCCTGGCCGCCATCATGGACGGCAAGGTGGTGGACACCTCCATGGGCCTGGGGCCTCTCGCCGGCTTCCCCATGGGCACCCGCTCCGGCGACATCGACCCCACCATCATGGAGTATTTGATGGGCCGCTACGGCTGGGACATCAAGGAAATGCTGAACGTCCTCAATAAAAAGTCCGGCGTCCTGGGCATCTCCGGCGTCTCCTCCGACTTCCGCGACCTGTCCGCCGCGGCCAAAGAGGGCAACGAGCGCGCCGCCCTGGCCCTTGACAAGTTCGCCTACGAGGTAAAGAAGTACATCGGCGCTTATGCCGCCGCTATGGGCGGCGTGGACGCCATCGTCTTCACCGCCGGCGTGGGTGAGAACGACGCCGACATGCGCCTGCGCATCGCCTCCGGCCTTGAGTACATGGGCGTGAAGATTTGCCCCCACTGCAACGCCACCCGCGGCAAGGAGGAGATCTCCGCCGCCGATTCCAAGGTCAAGGTCTTCGTCATCCCCACCAACGAGGAGCTCATGATCGCCATGGACACCGCGGAGCTTTGCAAATAAACCGAAAAGGCCGCGGGCCTTTTCCGACAGTCTAAAAGGAGCGCCAGACGGCGCTCCTTTTCAGTTTGCCAAAAAGCTCAATTCCAATTTTTCCGGCAGTCTCTTACTGGACGCTCTCCACCTTATCCAGCTTCTCCCCGCAGGCGTCCAGGACCGGCTGGGCGGCCACGACGCAGACGGAGGCGGTGGCGGACAGCTTGTCCAGGGTGTCCGCAAAAGCCAGCAGCTCCTCCGGCGTGGTGTGGAGCACCTGGGAGCGGAGCCTGCTCAGGTCCGCCTGTCCGCGGCCCGTGAAGTGCAGGTTGGCGTTGAGGCCCAGCTCCTG
Source organism: uncultured Oscillospiraceae bacterium (assembly GCA_947626845.1). Classification (GTDB taxonomy): domain Bacteria; phylum Bacillota; class Clostridia; order Oscillospirales; family Oscillospiraceae; genus RUG626. The sequence goes on from CANQTW010000001.1 coordinate 98,662, forward strand.
CCGCGGGGTCATGATGGGCTCCAGACTGCCGATGGAGGAGATGATGAATTTATCCAGCTTCACGCCGGAGGCAACGAAGTCCCGCAGGGCCTTCCCGCACTGGGCGAAGGCGTCCAGGCTGCCGGCGCAGTGGGGATCGCGGAAGCTGGAGAAGCCCACCGTCCCCACAAAGCCCACGTTCATGTTGACGCCGTAAGCGCCGCCCTTGACGCGGACGCTGTTCCACAGGTGATCCAGGGTCAGGATATTGGAGGCCACCAGCATCGCGCCGGAATACTCCGCTCCGGCGTCGGAGAGCCGCAGGGCGCGGCCCGCGAAGCCGATGGCGGCGGGGATCACAAAGCCCTCGGCGCCGTGGCTTTCGGTATTGTAGACGGCGGGGGCTCCCATCTCCCCGTAGGGGAACATCCCGACGACGTCCTGAAGCCACTTCTCCTCCGGCTCGCCGCTGACGGACAGGGTCAGGCGGGACCGGATCAGGAGCTTTTTGCGCAGAGCGTCAAAGCCGGCCAACAGGGCGTCCCGGCGCTCCTCGAACTCCCTCTCTGTCCTCTGGAGGAACCGCAGCTGTCCGATGCCGCACATGGCGTCGTCCAGGGCGGCGGCGGGGAACAGCGCGGAGGCCGCCCTGGTGACCGCCACGGAGTTGCCCGCGTTCATGGCCTTCTGCTCCAGGGCGATGCGCCCCTGGCGCAGGATGTTGTAAACGGCGGCGGGGTCGTTGAAATCCGTGGTGAACAGGATCTCCCGCACCAGCCCCAGGGCCTCCTCCTTCCGTTCAGGAAGCACCGCCATGGACACGGTGAATACCGGCGTCACCTTGCCCTCCCTGCTGGGATAGACGGAGTAATTGACGGTGAAGCGCCCTATCTTCTCCCGGACCAGCGTGGCGATCTCCAGGGCCGAATGTTTCTCCGTGGCAAGGTTCCCGTAAAGGGCGCAGATGGACGGGAGCCTGGTCAGCTCCGCCGGGGTCAGGTCGCCGGCGGTGAAGTGCATATCCAGATAGACGATGCCGCCGGTCTCCACCTCGGCGCGCAGCAGGGGCACGCCCTTATAGTCCCCCTTGGAATAGGGCTTGTCCGGCGCCGTTTCGGGGATATCGGACAGGGACAGCATGGGCAGGCTGGCCAGCGCCTCCGGGCTGTCCTCCTGGGACTGGTGGCGGCGAAGCTCGCCAAACTCGCGGATAACGGCCTCCGTCTGCTCCCTTGTCCAGCCCTTCCTGACAGCCTCCAGCTGGGCCTTGTTCCTGGCCTCCCGCTCCTGTCCCACCGTGTTGGAGGGCAGCAGCACCACCCTGGCGGTGTGGGGATTGGTCAGGAAGACCTCCTCCAGCAGCTTTTCAAACCAGCCCTCGTCGATCTTTTCCCGCAGGGAGGCGTAGACCGCGCCGGAGCACAGGTTCTGGGCGGGATCGCCGCCGTAGAGCCAGGATTCCAGGCTCACCATGGCGAACACAAGGCCCCTGGGCATCCGCCCGAAGTCCTTCTCGCGGTTGGCAAACTCCACCTGGTTCAGGATGGCGTTCAGCTCCTTGTGGTCAAGGCCCTCCGCCTGCCGGCGCAGTACCTCGTAGACCGTCTTTACAAGCTCGTCCTTCCTGGCAAGGCTGGTGTTCTTGACGGACATGAAGAGGTAGTTCTGCTGGATGCCGTCATAGGCGTGGATCTCCACGTCCTGGGCCAGCCCCTTCTCCAGCAGGGCCTTTTTCAGGGGCGACTCGTTGGTGCCGCACAGGGCCCGCGCCAGCACCGAGCAGGCCGCGGCCCGCTCCGGCTCGTCGAACCGGCCCGTGACCCAGCCCTCGCCCACCAGCACCTTGTCCGTGCCGTCCTCCTCCGGACCGATCTCATAGGAGGCGGTGATCTCGTCGGGGTGTACGGGCTTCTGCAGGGGGATATCCGCGTCCACCTGGATGCGGTCATAGGCGCAGAGGTAGGAATCCAGCTTCGCCAGCACCGCGTCCAACTCTATCTCGCCGTCCAGGAAGATATAGGCGTTGGAGGGGCTGTAATAGCGGTGGTGGTTCTCCAGATATTTTTCATAGGTCAGCTCCGGGATATGCTCCGGGTGGCCGCCGGACTCATAGCCGTAGCAGTTGTCCGGGAACAGGGCGCGCCCCAGCTCATAGGACAGCACCTCGTCCGGGTCGCCGAAGGCGCCTTTCATTTCGTTGAAAACCACGCCGTTGCGGATAAGCTCTCCCTCCGGGGCATCCAGCTCATAGTGCCAGCCCTCCTGTAAAAAGGCCATGGGATTCTCCACGGAGAGGGGGTGGAGCACCGCGTCCATATACACGTCGATCAGGTTCAGGAAATCCTGATCGTTCCGGCTGGACAGGGGGTAGATGGTCTTGTCCGGGAAGGTCATGGCGTTGAGGAAGGTCTGCAAGGAGCTCTTGATCAGCTCCACAAAGGGCTCCCGTACCGGGTATTTATGGCTGCCGCACAGCACGGAATGTTCCAGGATGTGGAATACGCCCGTGTCGTCGGAGGGGATGGTCTTGAAGCCGATGGAGAAGGTCTTGTTATCATCCGGCCTCTCCAGCCAGACAAGGTCGGCGCCGTTTTTCACATACTCCATCCGGTGAAGGGTGGCCTTCAGTTCGGGGAGCTCCTTGGAATAACGGACTTCAAAGCCGTGCAGTTTTGCGCCTTTTTCAAGATTCATGGTTCTCGTCCTTTCCTGTTGTTTCATGATCCGTCTCAGCGTCCTCCGCCGCGTCGGGAGCGCCGCCGGGGATGATCTCAAATTCCGCGAAATCCGCCAGGGCGGAGTAAAGCTCCTCCTTGGGGTCCGCCTTGGGGGGCGCCGGAAGCCCCTCCGTCTCCTGGGTGCCCGCGTCTTCCGTCTCGGATACGGTCTCCGCCGGCTCCTGTCCGGCGTCCCCGTCCCTGTCCGAAACGCTTCGGGCGGCGGGCTCCTCCTCCGGGGCGGATTCCGCCGCGCCGGTCCCCTCCAAAAGCCTCCGAAGCTCCTCATTGGCCCTGGAGGCCATGCGCCTCACCCGCTCCACGTTGTCCCGCAGGCTGTCCACCAGCTCCTCCCGGTGGGCGACCATCACGTCCACGGCCTGCAGTACCTTTTCCACATCCATATCCGCGATGGACTCCACCAGCGGCAGTCTCAGCATCTGGGCACAGCTCTTCACCTTGGGGTCGTAGTCAAAGCCCAGGGTGGGGGTGCAGGCGCAGGCGGCGAAGATCAGGGCGTGCAGGCGCATGGCCAGGGCCAGACGTCCCTCCCCTATAATGCCCATCACGTCCAGGGGCGTATAGCTGCCGGTGAGGACGGTGGCGGGCGAGCGCATGGCCTCCTTCACGTCCCAGCACACCGGCTCGTCCAGCTTCGGCTGCATGGGGATCAGGATGATCTTGAAGCCGTAGCGCTCATAGATGCCGTCGCACAGGGCGGCGAACCTGTCGATATAGTCCGGCGCGCCGCTGACGGGCCGCACCGCCACGGTGACGAAGGGCCCCTCCACGCCGATGATGGACAGCTCCTTCTGGGCGGCGGTGTGGCTGGGCTCCGGCATGGTATACACCGGGTCGGCGCTCTCGATCAGGTCCTGCCTCGTCACGCCTATATCCCGCAGCAGGGCCACGGAATCCGGGTCCCGCAGCACCACGCTGTCCACCAGCTCCACGATCTTCCGCACCCGCCGCCGGTTGCCCGTCTTCCACAGGGGCCCCACGCCGTTGGCGTACAGCATGGTCCTCTTCCCCATCCTGTGGGCCAGCCATATGACGGACAGGTAATAAAGCAGTGAGCGGGTGGAGGTGTTGTCCTGCAAAAGGCTCCCGCCGCCGGACACCAGAAGCTCGCACCGGCGCAGGGCCCGCCACACGGCGAAGGGCGAAAATCTCTGCACCGCCCTGCAGTCGTGGTTCGCCTCCGTAAAGGCGGGGTTCTTGGACAGCACCACCACCTCGATCTTGGGGTCGATGCCGTGGATGGACCGGCACAGGGACTCTAAGATCGCCTCGTCCCCAAAATTGTTGAAGCCGTAATAGCCGCTCAGGGCAACGCGGCGGGGGGGCTTGGCAATCTCGTAGGCCGTCAGGGTGTCCCGCACCATCCGTTCCACTGAGAAATTGTCGATCACCGTCTGCCTGCCGAAGTCCGACAGGTGCCGGCGCCGGTCATAGCTCAGGGTGAGGGCGTCGGTCACGTCGTCCAGAAGGCGTCCGCTCTCGATGACGCCGTTGCCGCGTCCGCAGAAGTTGGTCTTGATGCACTCCTCCAGCTTATCCTCGTCATAGAGGCCCACATAGCCCTGGTTCCCCGCGATGACCGTGGGGAGCCCCGCGGCCATGGCCTCCAGGGCGGCCCTGGACACGCCCACAAAGGCGTCGCCCACGGAGCACAGCTCGTCCACATCGGTCCTGGGGCCGGTGAAGATAAGGCACCTGCGGCCCATTCTGAGGTTGATCTCGTCCGCCCGGTTCCTCAGCTCCTCCAGGGTCTTGCCCCCGCCCACGGTCAGGATGACCACCCCCGGCACACGCTTGGCCAGCGTGGGCGCGAAGTCCATCATAGTCTCGATAGCCTTGGAGGTGGCGCTCTCCAGACGGGTCACGTGAAGCAGTACCGGGGCGGAGGCCGGGATGCCCAGCTCCCGGCGCAGTCTCGTCCCGTCCCCGCCGGGGCGGAAATTCTCGGTGTTGATCCCGTTGATGGTGGTGATGATGCGCTCGTTCCTCAGCTCGTAATTCTCCCTGAGGTACTCGGTGATATCCTCGGAGACGGCCATGGTCACGTCCCCCCACTCCGTCAGCTCCTTCAGGAGCCAGGAGGTGTCAAAAACGCCGTGGGCCGTGGTGACCAGGGGAAAATCCATCAGCCTCTTGAGGATGCCGCACAAAAACGCGGGTATGCGCGCGTGGGCGTGGACCATGTCGGGCCGTTCTCGCTTGATGACACGGTGCAGCTTGATGAGGCCTCTGGTCATGGCGAAGATGTTCCGCCTGTTCAGCGGCGCTTTCACATGACGCACCCCGTAGGACTCCAGCACGGGCACATACTCGCCGCCGTTTGAGACGATGGTCACCTCATGGCCGCGCAGTACCAGCTCCCGCGCCAGCTCCACGATATGGGTCTCCGCGCCGCCGATATCCAGGCCCATGGCGGCCATCAGTATTTTCATGACTGACTCCTCTCGTCCACGTCCCATATGACTCCCGTGGTGGAGACATATTTGCTGTAAAACGCGATCTGTCCGTTGACGCCCAGCTCAAAGGTCCTGCCGGCGTAATATCTGTCGCCGTTGACGGAGCCGTCGGCGGTGACGGTGAGAAGGACCTCTACGTAATTTTCCGCCACCATGTTCCTGACCTGCCCGTCCGAGGTCTCCGTGGCCAACACGGCGGGGCTGACCTCAATGCTCCGGATGACGCCCATGTCCTCGCCGCTGTCCGACCAGAGCCTGTCATCCACCCGGAAGGCCTGGGCGGTGAACTCCCGCACCTTGCCCAGCTTGATCTGATAGGTCACGGGTACGAAGTGGTCCTCGGAGACATTCGCCTCCCCGCCGGAGAAAAACCGCATATACGCCATGACCAGCAGCGCCGCCGCCAGCAGTACCGCCAGGATATCCACGGCGCTTATAACGCCGAAGAGCCTGCCGCGCTCGTCGATGAGTTTTCTCTTCTTCACTGGGCGTCACCCCTCTCTATCCCTATGATATATCCCTGGGCGTTCAGGCCGGGGATGCGCACGTTCACCGGGAGGCCCACCTTGATGACATAGCCGCCGTCCACGATGATGTCCGCAGCCGTCTCGGCGGCCTCCGCCGTGATGACCACCACAGCCGACTCCTGACCGGGCACAACGGCGGAGGCCACCACATCCCTGGTCTCGTCGGGAACATCCTTGACCGTGGGGGCGACGGTGACGGATTCCACCGTCCCCATGCTGTATTTCTTGATCTTGTCCACCACCGGCGCGCCGGGCTTGATGCGGGAGGCCGCGCCGTTCTCAATGGCCGTCAGCTCAATGGTGTAGCGCACCTGTATCCTGGTCTGGCTCTCCCCGGTGATGGCGCCGGAGGTGCCGGTATCCCGGCTCAGAAAGAGCACCGCCCCGATGAGGACCGCGATGACGATGAGCGCCAGGTCAAAGAGATTGAATATCCTGGGCAGTCCCTTTTTCTTCTTATTTTCTTCCATGCCGCGCCTCCAATGTCTTTCGGTAGATCTCCTCGATCCGTCCGGCGAAGATCTCGCCGGTGAACCGGTTCTCATATTCCCTCCTGGCGCCCAGTCCCAGCCGCTCCCGCAGGGCCGGGTCATCCGCCAGCGTCCTGATCTTCTCCGCCAGGCCCTCCACGTCCCTGGTCTTATAGAGAAGGCCGCTGACGCCGTCGCTGACCAGGTACGGGTTGCCGCCGTAGTCGCTGACCACCGCCGGCACCCCCATGCTGAACCCCTCCAGCACGGAGAGACTGGAGGTCTCCGTCCCCCAGGAGGCGTTCAGCTGTACGTCCAGGACGCTGAGCACCGGTGCCACGTCGGACTGAAAGCCCAGAAAGACCACCCTGTCGGTAAGGCCCAGCTGCGCTGTCCGCCGTTTGACCTCCTCCTCGTAGGAGCCGGTCCCGGCCACCAAGAGCTTCAGCCCCGGCCTCTCCGGCAGGAGCTTCGCCATGGCCTCCAGGATGTCCGTATGGCCCTTGTAGTCCTCGATCCTGGCCACGATTCCCATGACGAAATCCGAGGGCGTGATGCCGTGCTGTGCCCGAAAGGCCGCGCAGGCCTCCGGGGAGAGCCGTTTCACCGGCTCCACGCCGTTCATCATGATCTCGATCATGCGGGGGGAGACGCCGCCGTCGGTGAGGTTCTCCGCCGCCGCCGGGGAGACGGCGATGATGGCGTCGGCGTAGTGCTCGTTCAGGAACTTGTTGGCCCACATGCCGGGGCCTTTTTTCATGTAGGGCTTCACCGGAAAGGCCGAATGGCGGGTGAAGATCACCGTTTTCCCGCACTGTTTTCCGGCGATGCGTCCGGTGAGGGAACCGTGGGTGTGGACGATGTCCGGGTCCACCTGCCGGATGAGCTTTTTCAGGCTTCCAAGGCAGGCCAGGTCCAGGGACTTGTCCGCCATGCCGTCCACCTCATGGACGGCGGCGCCCCCCGCCGCCAGAGGCTCCGCCAGGAGGCTCCCCCGCGGGACGGCGGCGTGGATTTCAAAGCCTGTCCTGTCGGCGTATTTCAGGTAGTTGAGAAGCACCCGTCCCGCGCCGCCGATGTTGGTGTCGGAGATGATATTCAGTACACGGATCATTCCCTGGCCTCCTTTTTCACAATGGCGTAGAGCGCCGCGGTGACGCCCACCACCGTCCAGAACATCAGCGCCACCCGAAAGTTGTAAAACGAGTGATCCGTCATGCTCTGCACGGCAAAGCCGGCGCCGGACGCCATCAGCGCCGCGGCCTGTACCTTTGTCCGTTTGTCCTTTGCCGCCGTCATGGTCCTGCCCAGGCACAGCGCCGCCGAGCAGAAGCTGCCCAGCAGGGCGATGATGCCCAGAATGCCGTTTTCGCAGAAGGTCTGCAGGAAGAGATTGTGGGAGTGGGGGGCGAAGACGGCGTTGAAGCTGTAATGGGGATAGACCGCCTGGAAGGCCGGGACCCCCGTGCCGAAGCCGCTGATCCAGTAGTCCTTCAGCATATCAAGGCAGGCCATCCAGATGTACACCCGGTAGGAGGTGGAGCTGTCGGCCATGTCCCCCACGCTCATGAGCCGCGCCAGGATGGAGTCGGGCATGATCACCAGAAGCCCCACGGCGCCCACAAGTCCCAGGGGGATGAACCGCCTGTCCATCAGCACCAGGAACAGCGCCGCGGCCACGGCCAGTCCCAGCCAGCCGCCCCGCGACCAGGTCAGCATAAGACACAAAAGCATCGCCGCGGCCCCCAGGCCGGAGGCCAGCTTCCCTATCCGGCTTTTGGCGGTGTAGACCCCCGCCGCCGCCAGAGGGATCACCAGCAGAAGATATTCACTGAGCACGTTGGGGTTTTCCAGGGTGGACCAGACACGCAGGGAGATATTGGAGAACTCCACCTCGTCTATCCACACCAGGTTCCCCTCCACGCCGATCACCGCCTGGGCCACGCCGGCCAGCGCCACCAGGGCACCCGACGCGATCATGATCCCCAGGAGCCTGTCCAGCTCCCGCCGCTCCCGGCACACGTCCGGGACCGTCAGGGCAAACAGCGTGAAGGCCGCCATCAGGAGGCCCGTGCGCAGGCTCTCCCGCATGGTCACCGAGAGGAGCGTGGAGCCCAGCTCCACCCCGGCGAACAGAAGCACCCACTTGACAAGGGGCGTGTGTACCGCCCGCCGCTCCCGGTTTTTTCCGTACACCAGGAAGAGCGAGCCGAAGGCCAGGAGCGCCAGCGCCAGCACCGCCATGGTGGGCAGGATAGGCCCCCAAAAGACCGTCAGGGCCACCCAGAAGAAGGCCCGCTGGGTGACGGAACCCTCCAACGCCCGGTCCAGCCTCAGCGCCTCAAAGCTCCGGCACAGGCCCATATGGGCCTTGTGGGCCAGGGCGGCCAGGACGCCTGTGCCGCCCCGCTCCCCCTTGGGGAGGGTGAACAGGCGGGAGAGGAAGCTTTTGCGCCACTGGCGGTCTATCCAGTTGGCCGCCGCCGTCAGGAGCCGGTAGAGGAGGCTCCCCTCCAGGATTTTTCTCATTGGCTCTCCCCCCTTCCCAGCTTGTTTTTGATGATCCCGACGACGCCCCTGGCCTCGTCGGTTTTCAGGCAGACAGTCAGAAGGCCGTATACCGCCGCGCCCACGGCCACCGGCGTCAGGAGCGTAAGGAGCTTCCCCGTCCGCCCGTCAAGGGCCCGCAGCGTCAGATACGCCGCCCCGGCCATCACGGCGGCGCTGAGCAGCTGTTTTCCGAGATTCAGGAAGAACGCCCTGTCGAAAAAGCCCATATTCCGCTTTTTCATGGGAACAGCCAGCACCAGGGCGCTGAGGGTGAAGGAGACGGCGGAGGCGATGGCGATGCCCGCCACGTCCAGCCGCGGGGCCAGGAGCATGCTCAGGAGGATGTTGGCCCCGATGGAGACGAGGCCGGAGAGCAGGGGGACGATCCCCGACTGGCCGGCAAAATACGCCCTGGACAGCACGAACTGCGCCGCGTACCCCACCATGCCCAGGCTCATATACCGGAGGGCGCGGGAGGTGATGCCGATGGAGAAGTCGTCAAACCGGCCTCCCCCGTAGATAAAGGCCACCACGGGCCTTGCCATGATGAACAGGCCCGCCGTCATGGGGATCACCACAAAGAGCGTTATCCCCAGGGACGAGCGCAGCGTCTCCCGCATCTTCTCCGGCCCGCCGGAGGCGTTTTCGCGGGAGAGGCGCGGGAAGATGTAGTTGGCCAGCTGAATGACGAAAATGCCGGCGATGACGGTGTAAAGGTTGAAGGCGTACTCGATGGCGGAGACGCCGGCGCCGCCAAAGAGACGGGAGCCGAAGCGGGAGTTGATGGTCTGGTTGATGGGCAGGACCCAGGTGCTGACCATCACGGGCAGCAGGAGCTTCCCCACCTTGCCCATCTCAGGGTTGCGCAGGGACAGGGAGGGATAGAATTTAAAGCCCTTTTTCACCAGGGACGGCACCTGCACCAGCGCCTGAACGGCCCAGGAGACGAGGAACGCCACCGCCAGGCCGTAGATGCCGAAGCGCCGGTTGAGGGTGAAATAATAGGCGATGACGAACACGTTGGAGATGAGGCTGATGGCCGCCGGCACGTTGAATTCGTCCAGGGACTGCAATATCCCCACGAAGGAATAGGCCACTCCGGCAAAGAGCACCATGGGCATCATGATCCGGGTAAGCTCGGTACACAGCGCCGCCGTGGGCGCGTCGTAGCCGTCGGCGAAAAGCCAGGTCAACGGGCCGGCAAAGACCGTCCCCAGCACCGTCATAAGGGCGCAGAGCGTACACATGGCGGTCATAAAATTTCCGGCGAAGCGCATGGCGTCCTTTTTGCCGCGTTTCTCCAGCACCTCCCCCATCACCGGGATCAGGCAGGCGCTGATGGCGGAGGAGAAGACGGTATCGAAAAACACCCGCGGTATCCGGGAGGCGGTGAGGAAGGCGTTGGCCTCCATGCCGCTGCCGTAATTGACCGTCAGCATCCTGTCGCGCACCAGCCCCAGGAGCTTGCCGGCGAAGGTGATGGCCACCATCAGGCCCACCGTGCGGACAGCGCCTTTTTTCTTCTCCAACGCTTCTCACCTCTCTTTCTTTGCCGATCAACCGAAAATATTTTTAACCAATTTTATATTTTAGCACATCTTGCGTAAAATATCAACCATAATACTCCATATTGTATAGGAATCCCCGTAAACATTTTGTGAATGGCCCTCCCCCGGCGCTCTTGAAAAACGGGGCGGTTTCTGGTATGATAAGGGCGTCAATACAGGGAACCTTCGGGAAAAGGATGAATTTTTATGTTTGTAGACAAGGCTGCCATCGAAATTAAGGCCGGAAAGGGCGGCAACGGGGCCGTTGCCTTCCACCGGGAGAAATACATCGCGGCGGGAGGCCCCGACGGCGGCGACGGCGGCGACGGCGGCGACGTGGTGCTGATCCCCGACGCCAACATGTCCACCCTGATGGACTTTCGCTATAAGCGCAAATACGCCGCCGGAAACGGCATGGACGGCGCGGGCAAGCGGTGCAGCGGCAAGCGGGGCGAGGACCTGGTGATCCGGGTGCCCGTGGGCACCGTGGTGCGGGACAGGGCCAGCGGCGCCGTCATGGCGGATATGTCCGCCTGTGACCGGTTCGTCGCCGCCAAAGGCGGCTCCGGCGGCTGGGGCAACGCCCATTTCGCCACCCCCACCCGACAGGCGCCCCGCTTTGCCAAGGCGGGTCTGCCCGGCCAGGAGCGGGAGATCGTGCTGGAGCTGAAGCTCTTGGCGGACGTGGGCCTTGTGGGCTTCCCCAACGTGGGCAAGTCCACCCTCCTGTCGGTGGTCTCCCGCGCGCGGCCCAAGATCGCCGACTACCACTTCACCACCCTCTTCCCCAACTTAGGGGTGGTCTACGCCGGAGAGGGGCGCAGCTTCGTGATGGCGGACATCCCCGGCATCATCGAGGGGGCCAGCGAGGGCGCGGGCCTGGGCCACGACTTCCTGCGGCACATTGACCGGTGCCGCCTGATCGTCCATGTGGTGGACGCCTCCGGCCGGGAGGGACGCGACCCGTCGGAGGATTTCGATATCATCAACCGGGAGCTCAGGGAGTACTCCCCCGTCCTGGCGTCACGGCCCATGCTGGTGGCCGCCAACAAGTGCGACCTGCTGGACGAGGAGTCCCAGGCGAGGCTGGAGCGGCTGGAAAAGCGCGTCAAGGAGGCGGGCATGGCCTTTTTCAGGATTTCCGCCGCGGCCCATCAGGGGACGGAGGAGCTGACACGCGCCATCGCCTACCGGCTCTCCCAGCTGCCCCCCATCGCCACCTTCGCGCCGGACTACGTGGAGCCGGAGGCCCCGGAGGAGCTGCCCGACCCGGAGATCAACCGGGAGGACGGCGTCTGGTATGTGGACGGAGGCTGGGTGGAAAGGCTTGTGGCGAACGTGAATTTCGGGGACTACGAGTCCCGGATGTATTTTGACCGCACCCTGCGGGAGCGGGGCGTCTTTGACCGCCTGGAGGCGCTGGGCGTCAGCGAGGGCGACACGGTCAGCGTCTGCGGTATCGCCTTTGAGTACCGCAGATGACCTAAAAAAGACAACAGTTCCCCGGCGCGGTGCCAAAAAGGCCCCGCGCTATTGACAATTCCTGTGTAAAAGACTAAAATAATGAATAAGTAGACCCATTCTCAGGGGGTGCGTTATTCTGAAAAAGACCGTGAAAGTCCGTTCCGCCGTGCCGTTTTATGGGACGGCGGCTGTGTGCGTTCTCTGGTGCCTCCTTTTGCCCCTCTATAAGCTGTGGCACTTCCTGCTGTTCCTGGCCGTGCTTCTGGGGGCGTATTTTCTTTTGCAAAAGCTCTTTCCCGGCACGGAGAAGGTCGTTGACGTGCCCGAACCGGAGCCTGAACCCACCGGCGATCCTGAAGTGGACGCCCTGACGCGGGAGGGAAGGAAGGCCGTGGCGGAGCTTCAACGCCTGCGCGGCTCCATCCGGGAGCCGTCGGTCCGGTCCCGCGTGGACGAGATCACCGCCCTGACGGAGAAGATCTTCGCGGATATCGTCGAGGACCCCAAGGACGTGCCCCAGGTCAAGCGCTTCGCCGGGTACTATCTGCCCACCACCATGAAGCTCCTGAACGCCTATGACCGCATGAGCGGCGAGGGCTCCGGGGAGAACGTCAGCGGCACCCTGAAGCGCATCGAGGACATACTGGATACCACCGTGACCGCCTACCGGAAGCAGTACGACGCCCTGTTCGCCAACGAGGCGCTGGATATCGAGACGGATATCACCGTGCTGGAGTCCATGCTGAAGCGCGAGGGCCTGAGCGGGAAGGATTTTGACGTGTGATCTCTCCCCACTGTGCGTATTATACCACATGTCGAAGCAAATGTCAAGCATTATTTTAATTATTTTTTATTATTTTTTTAGCCGCGCAAAACGGCTGAGACAAACAGAAAGGGAGTAATGACATGAACGAGCAGGAATACGTACCCACCTTGACCTTTGATTCCACCCCCGCAGCCCCTGTGACCCCGGCGGACCAGCAGGCAGCCGCCCAGGCCGCCGCCGCGCAGGCCGCCGCGGAGCCGGAGGCGCCCGTAGTCACCGCCACCCAGCATGAGGAGAGCCAGCTTACGGAGGCGGAGCTGAAGGCGGTGGAGGAGTTCTCCAAGAAGATCGACATCACCGATTCCAACGCCGTTTTACAGTACGGCGCGGCCAGCCAGAAGAACATCGCCGACTTCTCCGGCACCACCCTGCAGAACGTGCGCACCAAGGACATGGGCGAGGTGGGCGACATGCTCTCCGACCTGGTGGTGGAGCTGAAGGGCTTCAACTACGACGAGGAGGAGAAGCGGGGCCTCTTCGGCTTCAAGCGCAAGATGGAGAAGCAGATCGCGTCCCTCAAGGCCCAGTATGACAAGGCGGAGGTGAACGTGGACAAGATCGCCGGAATGCTGGAGCAGCACCAGCTCACCCTCCTGAAGGACGTGGCGACCCTGGATAAGATGTACGACCTGAACCTGGCCTATTATAAAGAGCTGACCATGTACATCCTCGCCGGCAAGAAGAAGCTGAAGGAGTGCGAGGAGGTGGAGCTTCCCAAGCTCCAGGAGAAGGCCAGGACCTCCGGCCTGCCTGAGGACGCCCAGGCGGTGAACGACTACCAGAACATGATCACCCGCTTTGACAAGAAGCTCCACGACCTGGAGCTGACGAGGATGATCTCCGTTCAGATGTCCCCCCAGATCCGCCTGATCCAGAATAACGACACCCTGATGGTAGAAAAGATACAGACGTCCCTGGTGAACACCATCCCCCTGTGGAAGAGCCAGATGGTGCTGGCTCTGGGGCAGGCCCACTCCCAGCAAGCCATGCAGGCCCAGCGGGAGGTCACCAACATGACCAACGAGCTTCTCCGGAAGAACGCCGAGAAGCTGAAGATGGGCTCCGTGGAGATCGCCCGCGAGTCCGAGCGGGGCATCGTGGATATCGAGACCCTGAAGGCCACCAACCAGTCCCTCATCGAGACGCTGGAGGAGGTGCGCACCATCCAGGTGGAGGGCGCCGCCAAGCGCCGTCAGGCGGAGGCCGAGCTGGGCAAGATCGAGTCCGACCTGAAGGCCAAGCTCCTGGAGATCAATAAATGAGCGCCGCCCAGGCAAAGGCGACCCACCCCATCCCGGAGGGCGCCGCCCTTCTCAAAAACCGACGCTTCGCCGCCGGCATCTTGGCGGCGGCGGTGATCCTCGGCGTCCCGCTGGGCTCCGCCAGGAGCCTCCGGCACGCCGTCAACCGGGTGGAGAAGCAGTTCTTCACCGGCGTGGAGGGCCGCGGGGCCATCGCCGACTACCTGAAGGACGCCGTTGACGCCGCCCTGGGCCTTGTGACCGTGGGCGCCAAATACGACGCCGCCCTGGAGGAGACGGGGGAGCTGCGGTTTGACCGGTCCTGCCTCCTGGACGCCATGGAGGGGAAGAATGTCGCCGAATACGCCGCCGCCAACGCCCTGGTGGTCAAGTCCTTCGGGGCGCTGAAGGATAAGCTCTGGAGCCTGGAGCTTTCGGAGCAGGACGCCGCCGACGTGGAGTATTACGCCAACCAGTTCGAGGGCGCCCAGGGGGCCGTCAACCACGCCGGCTACAACGAGGCGGTAGAGGACTTTACGGAAAAGACCTATGACCGGTTCCCGGCCAGCCTGTTTGCCGGTCTTATGGGCGTGGAACCGCCTGAAAAGTTTGAATAATCAGTAATGAGGTGTATGCCTTGAAAAAAGCTTTATCCCTGGCGCTTCTCCTGATTTTGTGCCTGTGCCTTACCGTCCCCGCCCTGGCGCTGACCCAGGGGGACAGCTTCTACGTCACCGACGAGACGGGCTCTCTGAGCCAGGACACGGTGGACCAGGTGGTGCGGATCAACGGGGAGCTGGAGGAGAACTATGAGGCCCACATCGTCGTGGCGTTTGTGGACTATTTCGGTGACAGGTACGCCGACGAGTACGCGGTGAGTCTCTTCAACGAGTGGAGCCTCTCGCCCCGCGGGATGCTCCTGGTGGTCTCCCCCAAGGAGGGCCGCGGCGGCATGACGGTAGGGTCGGAGATCACGGACGTCTTTACCTCCGACGATATGAACAGCTATCTGGACCGGTACTTCTGGGACGATTTTGACAAGGGGAAGTACGACAAGGCCGTGACGAGGCTGGTGGAGAAGCTCTCCGACTGGTATGAGGACTACTACGGCCCCGTCTCCGGCGGCAGTCAGGCCGCGCCCGGCGGAAGCTCCGCCTCCGGAGCGCTGGCGGGACTGGGCATTTTAGGCGTCATTCTGGGCTTTATCCTCAGAAATATTTTCGTCATCCTGCTCTTCGTAGTGATCCTCGTCCTGATCGTTTTGGCGGACAGGCGGAGATACAGAAGCTATTACATGTCCATCGGAATGCCGATCCCACGGTATTACCCCTGGTATATGTTCACCTCCCGTCCCTACCGGGCCTACCGGCGGCCCAGGCCCCCGCGGCCTCCCGCGCCGCCCCGCGGCGGCGGGTACAGGCCCCCGACGAGACCTGCCTCCCGGCCCGCGCCGCGTCCCTCGCGTCCCTCCCGCCCCAGCGGCGGCGGACATTCCGGCGGGAGCTTCGGAGGCCGGGGCGGAAGTTCCGGCGGCTTCGGCGGACATTCCGGCGGCGGCCGCAGCGGCGGAAGCTTCGGCGGGAGGCGGTAAAAATCAAGGGGCTATGAAAAGCCGAGCTTATATCTGCTCTTTTTCACAGCCCCGTCATATTCAACGGCGGCGAAGCCGCAACCTTTTTGATCGGCGGCGTTTCGGGAATTCGACGGCGCGTCGGGCCAACTCCGGCGGCGACTTCGGAGGAAGAAAATAAAAATCAAGAGGGCAGGATTTTTCCTGTCCTCTTTTTATGATTCTTTATATTTCCTTCAGCTCCTGGTCGGTATCCAGGATGAAGTGGTCGCAGCCGTTGATGACGGTGGTGGTCCGGTAGCGGCTGACCTGGGGGAGGTTGACGCCGTAGCTGCGGTGGATATGGCCGTGGATGAAATACCGGGGGCGGTATTTTTCGATCAGCTCCTGAAAGCACTCAAAGCCCCGATGGGTCAGGGTGTCGAAGTCGTTGACGCCCCGTATGGGGGCGTGGGCCACGATGATGTCCACCCCGCCGGCGCGGCGGAGCTTCCAGCGCAGCTTGTGGATGCGCTTTTCCATCTGGCGCTCGTTGTACATGCTCCTCCCGGTCTTTTTGTACCGGTAGGAGCCGCCCAGGCCCAGGATGCGCAGGCCGTTGACGGTGATGATGGTGTCCTCCAGGCACTCGCACCCCTCCGGGGGCTTGTCGATGAGGGCGTCATCGTGGTTGCCCCGCACATACAAAAGGGGGCAGTGGGCCATGGTCACCAGAAATTCCAGGTAGTTACGGCTCAGATCCCCGCAGGAGATGATGAGGTCAAATTCGTCCAGCTTGCCGGGGCGGTAGTAGTCGTAATAGACCGGGGCAGGATCGTCGGATACGACCAGTATCTTCATATCACGCTTCCCCTCCGGCTTCCTTCTCCGGCTTTTTGGCGCTCTCCACGCCCACGCTCTCCACGGTGGCCTTGCCGGTGGGAGAAAGCTCCTCATAGACGGGGATGCGGCCCTCCACGTTCTCCACCAGGTAGTCCATGGCGGCGATCTCCTCCATCTCCAGGGGCTTGCCCGCCTCGCCCACGGTGGAGCCGCCCTGGATATGGATGGGGCCGATGAAGGGGTCGACGATCCAGCGGGAGATGCCGGCGCGCATGTAGCCCGCCAGGCGGCGGGTGCTCTCAGGCACCTCGTCGGTGAGCATCACGTCCACCGCCCCGGCGGACATGCCCCAGTAGTAGTTGATGGCCTTGCTGGAGCTTTCATATTCGGCCTGAAGGGTGCCGTTGAACACCTGGCGCAAAAGGCCCTCGTAGTAGACGCCCCAGTTCCAGATGGGGGCGGCGATGAGCTTTTTCGTGTCGCCGTTTATGTAGGAGAGGCCCAGGGCCTGGCCCGGCTCGTAGAGGCGGGCGTTGTCCATGGAGCTGATGAGGGTGATGCCGTTTTTCGTAAGCCTGGACATGGCGGCGCTCCGTCCGCCCACGCTGGACCACTCCAGTTGGACCCTGGCGCGGGGATTGACCATGCGGGCGCCCAGGGCGAAGGCATTGATGCCGGCGATCTGCCCGAAGATGGGGTAGTCGCACACGTAGCCGATCCGCCCGTTCTCCGCCAGCGCCCCGGCCACCGCGCCGATGATGAATTTGGCCTCGTACATCCGGGCGTAGTAGGTGCGCACATAGCGGTGGGATTTGTTGATGGAGCAGTTCATGATCAGCTTGTCGGGGTTTTCCACCGCCGTCCGCAGAGAGGCGGGCAGCAGCACCGGAGAGGTGGTGAAGATCACGTCGCACAGCTCCTTCACCGCCTGGTTGATGGTCTCCTGGGGCCCCTCGTCCATGGCGTTGAAGTAGGAGACGGTCTCGATCCTGTCCCCGAAGCGCCTGTCCACATGCTGACGGCCCTGCTCATGGCCGTAGGTCCAGCCGGAGGTCACCGGGTCCTTGTCGTGGACAAAGCCCACCTTCAGGCCGCGGACGGCGTTGGTGTTGATGATGACCTTGGATAAAAGGCCGCCCTTGGGCTCCATGGGGGCGGGCTTCAGCTCGATGGGCTCCTTCTCCTGCTGGAGCATCAGCTCCTCCCACAGCCTGGACACGGACTTTCTCAGCTCCGTAGGCCCCTGCTCGCTGAGGTCCTCGAAGGAGTAGACCTTCATGTACGCCAAAAGGGCGTCGCCCACGGCGGAGGGGGGCATGGTCTTGCCGGCCCTGTCCTCGAAGGCCTCCCGGAAGTAGTGGTAGACCGTGGAGAATTTGCGCCGCTCCTCCTCCGTCCAGTAGGCCTCCGGATCGCGGCCCAGGAGCTTCAGAAGCTCCTTGTAGCCGCCCCGCTTGCTGAACTCCAGGAAGTTGACCTTGGTGTATTTGTAAAATTCCACATACTCGTAGTATATATCCGTCTCGATGCCCGTCCCGCGTTCCGGGAGGACGCGGGTCACCTCGGCCTGGATGCTCACGGCGCCGAAGAACTTGAGGACGCTGACGCGCTTGTTGCCCTCCTGGACATAGTAGCGGTTCATGTATTCGTAGACCTTGATGGGGTCCCGAATGCCGTCCCGCAGATGGCTTTCGCACAGGGCGATCCACTTGCCCGCGAACTCGCTGGTCTCGGACAGCACCGGCATGAAATTCCTGGCGAAGCTGTTGGTACGGCCACGGGTCTTGGTGCCCACGATGAACTCCACGGGGATGGACACGGTGCCCAGCTTGATCCCCAGGTTCACCCGCTCGTCGGCCACAAAATCGTCCAGCACCGGCAGGACGGGGCTGATGCCCTTGGCCACGCAGGCGCGGTATTCCTTCTGGCCAAGCTTCATGGCCTCTCTGTAATACTGATCAGACATGGGAAAACTCCTTTTCGCTGTTGTCAGCGCCATTCTATCACGGATGAGCGGAAGTGGCAAGATGGTTTACGAAAATTTAAAACGGGCCGGCTTTCAGCCGGCCCGCCAGTTTGTAAAAAAGCTCCAATTCATTTTTCCGGCGGCATGTACGTCGGAAAAAACCGTCTTACGCCTCCAGCTGCTCCCTGACGGCGCGGATGAAGCCGGCAGTGGTGACCTTTTTCACGTCGGGATCGGGGCACAGGAGGGCCAGATCGCCGGTCATGACGCCGGCGTTGATGGTGTCCAGCACGGCCTTTTCCAGTCTGTCCGCGAAGGCGGACAGCTCCCCGTTCCCGTCCAGCTCCCCGCGCTTTCTGAGGGCGCCGGACCAGGCGAAGATGGTGGCCACGGGGTTGGTGGAGGTCTGCTCGCCCTTTAAGTACCTGTAATAGTGCCGCGTCACCGTGCCGTGGGCGGCCTCGTACTCGAAATTCCCGTCGGGACTGACCAGCACCGAGGTCATCATGGCCAAGGAGCCGAAGGCGGTGGAGACCATGTCGCTCATCACGTCGCCGTCGTAGTTCTTGCAGGCCCAGATGAACCCGCCCTTGCTGCGGATGACCCTGGCCACGGCGTCGTCGATGAGGGTGTAGAAGTACTCGATCCCCGCGGCGGCGAATTTCTCCGCGTATTCCGCGTCGAAGATGCGCTGGAAGATGAATTTGAAGGTCTGGTCGTACTGCTTGGAGATGGTGTCCTTGGTGGAGAACCAGAGGTCCTGCCGGACGGAGAGGGCGTACTCAAAGCAGCTGCGGGCAAAGGCCTCGATGGAGGAGTCCTTGTTGAACATGGACTGCAAAACGCCGGGGCACTCGTAATCGTACACCGTCTGGCGGAAGCTCTCGCCCTTCTCGCCGGTGAAGACAAGCTCCGCCTTGCCGGGGCCGGGGACCCGGTACTCCGTGGCCTTGTAAACGTCGCCGTAGGCGTGGCGGGCGATGGTGATTGGCTTCTCCCAGGTGCTGACCACGGGCTTGATGCGGCTGGTCATGATGGGCGCACGGAAGACCGTGCCGTCCAGGGCGGCGCGGATGGTGGCGTTGGGACTTTTCCACATCTCGTGGAGCTTATACTCCTCCACCCGCTGGGCGTTGGGGGTGATGGTGGCGCACTTGACGGCCACGTGGAGCCTTTTGGCGGCCTCGGCGGCGTCCACGGTCACCTGGTCGCGGGTGGCGTCGCGGCTGGGAAGGCCCAGGTCGTAATATTCCGTGTTCAGCTCCACGAAGGGACTTAGAAGCTCATCCTTGATCTCCTGCCAGATGATCCTGGTCATCTCGTCCCCGTCCATCTCCACGATGGGGTTCATTTTTATCTTTGCCATATCTATACCTCGTTCATTCAAGTTTTGGGGCCCCGCGCGATCCCACTCGCGTGGGGAGAGGAGGAGCGAAGCCGGCGCGTGAGCCGCAACGCGCGCGTTGCGGGGAGTTATCGCGGCTTCCGCGACGACGAATACCAATTCATGAGACAGCCTGTCAGAATGATCTCCCGCTCTTTCTGCGTCAGCTCCGGGAGCTTCAGGGTGATCTCCGTCACCTTGCCGCCGGACAGCACCTTGGCGGGCACCTCCCGCGCCCCATACCGGACCGCCTGGCGGATGCCGGGGACGTAGATAAGATCGCCCACCTCATAGGGGAAGTCGGTATTCTCGTCTATGTTGAAGGGCAGTATGCCCCAGTTGATGCAGTTGGAGCGGTAGCGCTTGGTGGCGTACTCGTAGCAGATGTTGGCCCCGCCGCCCAGTACACGCTGGCAGGAGGCCGCCTGCTCACGGGCGGAGCCGTCGCCGGGGCGGTTGGCGAAAATCGCGGAGGCCAGGGCGGTATGCTCCACGTCTGCGACGCCGAGCCGCTCATAGGCCGCCAAAAGCTCCCCGTCCGGGGCCTTGCTCCCCCGCTCCCGGATGGCGTTGGCCCTGCCCACATAGGCGGGGTCGCGGCGCGAGAGGGCAAAGGTGGCAAGCTTCAAGGGATTTGACCGGTAGCTGGAGGTGTCGCCGGAGGGGATCAGCTCGTCGGTGGTGGTCACCGGGTCCCGCAGGACGCTGGCCAGCTCCAGGACGATATTCTCCTCCAGCGCCGGGATAGCCGGCCATTCGGTGATGTTGGGGCCGAGCTTCAGCTCCTCCTCCGGATGGGGATCGCCGAAGCCGTTATACACGCGCCTGTCGTAGGCGCTCCTGTCATATTTCCGCTCCACGCTTTCGGGAGGCGTGTAGTCTATCTCGTCCGCGCCGGTGAGCACGCCGCCGTTGCGGGCG
Source organism: uncultured Oscillospiraceae bacterium (assembly GCA_947626845.1). Classification (GTDB taxonomy): domain Bacteria; phylum Bacillota; class Clostridia; order Oscillospirales; family Oscillospiraceae; genus RUG626. Next base: position 119,123 of record CANQTW010000001.1, read on the forward strand.
GTGGCGGCGATGGAGCGGGCGTCCATCAGGGCCACGCAGGAAAGCTGGCCCTCCGCGGGCTTTGAGCCCTCCCGGTTGGGGAAGTTGCGGGTGCAGTGGCGGACAGAGAGGCCGCCGTTGGCCGGCACGTCCCCGGCCCCGAAGCAGGGTCCGCAGAAGCAGGGCTTGAACACCGCGCCCATAGCCGTCAGGCGCTGGGTCACGCCGTTGTTCATAAGCTCCATGGCCACGGGCAGGCTGGGCGGGTACACCGTCAGGCCGAAATACCCCGCGCCGATGCTGCCGGCCTCCAAAATGGCCGCGGCCTCGGCGATATTGTCGTACATGCCCCCGGAGCATCCGGCGATGACGCCCTGATCCACGTGGAGCTGGCCGTCCTTCACCTTGCTCAGAAGGTCCAGCTTCACCTTGCCCTTGAATTTCCCCTCCGCGGACTTTTCCGTCTCGCGGAGGATGTCGGTGAGGTTCGCCTTCAGCTCCCGGATGGTGTACGCCTCGCTGGGGTGGAAGGGCAGGGCGATCATGGGCTCCACGGTGGACAGATCGATCTCCACACAGGCGTCGTACCAGGCGCCCTCCCCCGGCTCCATGGGCTTATAGTCCTCCGGCCTGCCGTGGACGCGGTAATATTCCTCCACCTTCTCGTCGGTCTGCCAGATGGAGCTCAGGCAGGCGGTCTCGGTGGTCATCACGTCGATGCCGATGCGGAAATCCATAGGCAGATTTCTGACGCCGGGGCCGGCAAACTCTAAGACGGAGTTCAGAACGAAGTTGTTCTTATAGGTCGCCCCGCACAGGGCGATGGCCACGTCCTGGGGGCCCACGCCGCGCCTGGGCGCGCCGGTGAGATACACCAGCACCGTCCGGGGATAGGCCACGTCGTAGGTGGCCTCCAAAAGCTGCTTGACGATCTCCGGGCCGCCCTCGCCCACGCCCATGGTGCCGAGGGCGCCGTAGCGGGTGTGGCTGTCGGAGCCCAGGATCATCCTGCCGCAGCCGGCCAGCTCCTCACGGGCGTACTGGTGGATGACGGCGAAGGAGGGGGGCACGAAGATGCCGCCGTATTTCCGGGCCGCCGACAGGCCGAAGGCGTGGTCATCGGCGTTGATGGTACCGCCCACGGCGCAAAGGCTGTTGTGGCAGTTGGTCATGACGTAGGGCACCGGGAATTTTTCAAGGCCGGACCCCTTGGCCGTCTGGATGATGCCAACATAGGTGATGTCGTGGGAGATCAGGCTGTCAAAGGAGATCCGCAGATTTTTTCCGCCGGTCCCCCTGTCGTGGGCGGATAAAACAGAGTAGGCGACGGTCTTTTTCCGCCCCTCCTCCGCGTCCTGGCCGGGAGCGTCAAAGACGGGCCTGCCGCCAAGATAAAAGGTTCCCTTGTCGTGTAATGTGACCATTTCATCACCTCATAAAAGTATCTATGGAAAGTATACCAGCTTTTTTCCCTCGTTTCAATACCCCCGCTTTGGTTGTTTGCATAAAAGTTGCCTGTTTATCTCTCCCCGCTTTTGGTCAAAGATGAATTTTTGAATATAAAACTTGCAATTTGCCCCATGGGGGATTATAATAAATCCTGTATCCGGTGGGAAATCGCCGGTGGTAACCTTCGGAAAATGAAAGAAGGAGTCATTTTGGATTCAAATTTGACGGCTTCGCGGGAATATGCGGATCTGATAACCGGCAACCTGTTGAATCATTACCGCATCCCCGGCACGGCCTATGACGAAAATGTCAAGCGGGGGCTTCGGAACGCCGACGGCTCCGGCGTCATCGCCGGCATCTCCAAGATCGGCTCCGTCCGGGGCTACTACATCGAGGACGGCCAGCGGGTCCCCCATGAGGGCAAGCTCTTTTACCGGGGCTACGACGTGGAGGACATCGTCAACGCCCACCGCAAGGCGGACACCTTCGGCTATGAGGAGGTGGCCTATCTCCTGCTGTGCGGCTCTCTGCCCACCCGCGCCCAGCAGGATCAGTTTGTGGAGATTCTCTCCGCGGCCAAGACCCTCCCCGACGGCTTTTTTGAGAACGAGCTGATGAAGCGGCCCAGCCCCAACATCATGAACGCCATCTCACGGGCGGTAGTCAGTCTCTATGCCTACGACGACAACCCGGATGACACCTCCGTAGTGAACGTCCTCCGTCAGTCCATTGAGCTGATCGCCCGGATGCCCACCATCGTGGCCCACACCTATGCCATGAAGCGCCACTACTACGACGGGGCGTCCCTCTACATCCACAACCCCAAATCCGACCTGACGCTGGCGGAGAACTTTCTGCGGCTGGCGCGGCGCGATAAGAGCTACACGGACAAGGAGGCCAAGCTCCTGGACTGCCTGATGATGCTCCACGCCGAGCACTCCGGCGGCAACAACTCCACCTTTGTATGCCGCGCCGTCACCTCCACCGGCGCCGACACCTACGGCGCCATCGCCGCGGCCATCAATTCCCTGAAAGGCCCTCTGCACGGCGGCGCTAACGAGGCCGTCATGCACATGGTAGCGGACATTCTGGAGCACGTCAAGGACCCCAAGGACGATGACGAGGTGGGCGCGTATCTGGACAAGATTCTGGACGGTCAGGCCAATGACCGCTCCGGCAAGCTCTACGGTCTGGGCCACGCGGTCTACACCATCTCCGATCCCCGCGCGGTGACCATCAAGGAGCTGATCGCCGAGATGGCCGAAACCAAGGGATACAGCGACGAATTTCTCATCGCCGAGCGGGTGGAACGCCTGGGCGTTTCCAAGCTCATGGCCCGCAAGGGCAAGTCCATGCCCATCCCCGCCAACGTGGACCTCTACTCCGGCATCGTCTATAAGATGCTGGGTATCCCGGAGGACCTTTACACGCCGCTGTTTGCCGTCTCCCGCATCTCCGGCTGGTGCGCCCACCGTCTGGAGGAGCTGATCACCTCCGGACGCATCATGCGCCCCGCCTACCGCTCCGCCGCCACAAGGCAGAAATATATCCCCATAAACGAGCGCAAATAACCACATAAACCCCCTCACAGGGCCGCCGGTTTTCCGGCGGCCCTTTTTGTCCCCGCGGCGGGGAGAAATGATGGAAGGATAAAATTTTAATTATAACATACTGATTCTTATTTTGTCAATTTTTTGCCAGTTCCTTACAAAGACACGCGCAAGACACAGGGAGTTTTGAAAAACGGGGAAAATGTTCGGAAAAGGTGGTTTGATTTGCTGGCTTTTGCTTTTTGCGCGTGCTTTATCGTCTGCTTTAGATGCTTCACGATGTTATTAAGGAGGAAACACTACATGAAGACTCTGAAGAAGACCCTGTGCCTGGTCTTGGCGGTAGTCATGGTAGTCGGCGTTCTTGTCTTGCCTGCCAACGCGGCGACAACGACAGCTGCGGACGCTGAAGCCACGGCGGCCTTCAATACCCTGAACGAGTACGGTGTCATGTACGGCGTGGACGCCAACAATACGCCCGCGCTGAACAGAAACATCAACCGTCAGGATATGGCCGCTATCATCTACCGCGTCATGACGGGCGACACGACGGACACTTACGTGGGCAACTACGTCGGTTCCGCCGCCAAATTCGCGGACAGCGCCACGTTTGCCACATGGGCAAAGGGCTACATTGGCTATGTCCGTGAGCGCGAAATTTTCATGGGCGACAACAACGGCAACTTTAAGCCCACCGAGGAGATCAAGGGCAGCGATGTCCTGACCGTCCTGCTCCGCTGCATCGGCTATGGCAAGAACGGCGAGTTCACCGGCGCTGGCTATGCCGAGGCTGCCCAGACCCAAGCTGCCCAGATTCACATGTTCGGCGGCGCTACTGGCTACAAGGATGTCAAGGCCGACATGTCCAAGGTCATCAACCGCGGCGTCGTGGCCAAGCTGGTTTACAATGCCGTCAAGGCCCCCATGGTGACCTACCTGAACGGCAACTATAGTCCCTATACCAGCTATGGTCTGCCCGTGGCTCCCAACACTCCGGGTGCCCAGACGAATCCTTCTCTGATTAGCTATAAGGACAACGCAGATCCTAAAACGCATACCCAGTACGGCATTGAGGCCACGAGGATTTACCCCACTGCCACCTTCAATTCTCCTGTGAGCGCTGTGACCAAGTATCTTCCCACCGACGTCCGTTATGAGGCGCCCGTGAAGGAGTACTGGACTGCCGTTACCCACTGCCAGGTGGCTCAGGATCTTGGCTTCCCCAGCACCCTCACAATCGACACCGTTTACACCAACGGCGCTCAGAACACCACCTCTGTGACCCTCAACGCCACCAACACCCAGGCGACAATCGGCGCTCAGGGCCGTCACACCCTCTTCTTTGACCGCGATCCCTATGACACCAGACCTGCTGATACCATCGTGTACATCGACACCCTGTTGGCTAAGGTCGATAATGTCACGCCCGCCAGCTTCGACGCTGCCGGCCATCTGAAGACTCCCTCCTCGATAACCCTGAACGTTTATGATGCCAATAGTCATACCTCTGTTGTGACCAAGAAGAACGGCGCTACCAATTACGCCTACACCGCCGGTCAGTACCTGCTGGTGAACGCCGTTCATATGTCGGCTGCTTCCGGCCTGTTCTCCGCTAGCCAGATCATGCCCTATGCTGGTCCTTCTTACACTGATGAGAACGGTAGAGTTTGCATTGATCAGAAGACCGACAAGGATGTGAAGGGCAGCGCTGACGACGTTGGCAGCGGCTACCTGGTTGAGATCGTTGGCGTGGCCACCTCCATCAGCGGCGCCCAGTCCAAGGTTTGGGTCAACGTTGATGTTGACAAGCACACCATCACCGGCACCGACTACAACGACAACAACCGCTTCCATCTGGATGCGGCTGGCAATGATACCAATGGCAGCTACACCTGGTTCTTCGACGAGAAGGGCAACCTGATCGGCGATGTGAAGAACGCCACCGCTCACACCTATGGCGTTATCACCTCCATGTGGAGTTCCGTTAACTCCGCCGACGGTACCTCCAAGGTGCTTGCCAATGTGACTTACATGGACGGCACTACGGAGACTCTGACTGTGGGTAAAGTGACTGTCAGCACGGCCACGGCCGGTAATCCCTACCAGACTGTTGCCGGTACGGCTACTCAGCAGGGCAATGGCGACACGGCTATGGCGTTCAAGACTGTCGATAGTGTGACTTATCTCTGCGTGAACGAGGCCGCCGCTACCAACAAAGCTGCCGACCTTGATACAAATCCCGCCAACGTTAATCCCGGCCACGGCATCATCTACGACAACCTGTTCCAGATCACCACTGGCAGCAACGGCGTGAGCGACTTCGTCGAGGTCGCCGGTAACGGCGCTTCCGCCAGCTCTGATGACTACAAGCCCCTGTACAATGTAAAAGCCGAAGTCAAGAAGGGCGTTGTGGGCACTGGAACGCTGAAGATTACCGACAGCACCCAGTTCCTGATTGGCTCCATTGTTAACGGCAACTATGTGTTCACTACGGTCACCGGCTACAAGAACATTGTAAACTACAAGGATACTAAAGAGACCGACTTCGTTGATGTCAACGGCGACGGCTATGCCGAATATGTTTACATCACTGCTCCTGCTGCGGATTCCACCGGTTGGCACATCTTCTACGCCGACGCTAAGGTCGTCAGCGACAAGACAGTTGACGCGCCTCAGATGCGTTACTCCAAGGACACCTCCACCACCACCGTGTACGGCTGGCTGGACGGCGTCGAGGGCAGCGTGACCATTCGGAACAGCAACACTACTCCTTACACGAGCTTCGTGAATGATGACAACGGCCACACCCTCTGGTTTGTCAAGATTGTGAACGGTTATGTGGAAGAAGTCGATGGCGCGCGCACCGACAATAAGGCTGTCAACGACAAGACCAACAACGGTTACACCGCATACCAGGGCGGCGTTGCGCTGAACAATAACGCGAACGGTATGGAGAGCACCAACATCCTGACCGGCACTTATAAGGATCTCTCCATCATCGTACTCTCCGGCGATAAGGACAACAGGAAGGTCAGCGAAGGGTTGTACAACATCGGCGGCAAAGACTACACCACCGACGACAAGACTGTTGTGATCGATGGTACCATGGACGATATCAAAAATGAGGATGCTACCCTCATCATCGTCTACGACGGCAGGACCGACAAGAACAACCTGATTGCTCAGATGTATGTCATCGACGACGCTGCCGGCACTGAGTATGATCCGGGCACTGGTGACCCTGAGTACAGCGCGACTGTTTCAGTGAATGGCATCATAGCTGTCAGCTGCGAGACCGACGACGAGATCGATGTTTCCTCCGGCACCCTCAAGTTCACCGCGAAGGTTGCCCATGGCACTGAATTCAACGTGGTCGTTTCAAACAAGGCGACTAGTAGTAGTCTGACATGCACCGCCACGGCCAAGAAGCACCTCGACGACACCACCACTGCTCAGGACATCTACACCGTGACCATCACCGGCATCACCGAGAGCATCGATGTGAAGCTGAGCCCCAAGACTCCTGTCACAGCTGAAGCTGCCCCCGGTGCATATGATACTGCTGCTGGTAGCGGTTCCGGTTCGGCGGGCGACACCGCTCATGCGCCTATCGATGGTCTGAACAGCTTGTATTCGACTGCAGGTATCAATATTTCCAGCTCCGGTTCCAAGATCACTGTGAAGATCAATGGGAACACACTTAAGGATGACAGAAATGCCTATCAGATGAAGGGCGGCTGCTTTGGTAAGAGCTTGACTGATGCGAAGATGGCAAAAGACGACATCGGCTATGTGGGCGTGACCTTCAAGCCCGGCACTGATGAGACTTTCGCGGACTTCAAAGTTGGCGAGACCGAGTATGGCGCCCATACCGAGGCGTTCGACATCTATCTGCCCATCGCCAAGTGGGTTGGCGATGCCACCACCGGTCATATGGAGGTAATTACTGGCCTGAACGGGACCACCCGTACCGTGACGTACACTCTCGTAAAGGGTGATGCCGCTACGGCTTACACCTGGACCATCGAGTTCGAGGTAACTGGTGCCTAATCCCCCGCACCCTATGAAAACCTAACTTTTCAAAGCCCCTGGGCCTCGGCCCAGGGGCTTCTTTTCGTTGTTGCGTGATACGGTGGGCCGCCGTAGGCGGCGGCCCGTACTCGTCGTCGCTCAAGCCGCTTAACCTCGCCCCGGCGTAAACGCCAGGGTTCAGGCGCGGGCTTGGCTCCTCCTCTCCCCATCGGGCAACAGCCCGATGGGGCAACTATTGCGGGCGTTCCTGGGGAAATTTGTTTTCCTGACGGGGAAATTCACCATTTTTAACAAAATCGCGTGACATTTTCATACCTGTATGCTACAATATAGCTGAAGAAAGGGGCATAGGGCATGAAAAAGTATCTTCTCGCCCTGGATCAGGGCACCACAAGCTCCAGGGCCATTTTGTTTGATCTGGATCAGAACATCGCCGGCACCTCCCAGCGGGAGTTCACCCAGTACTTCCCCCAAAACGGATGGGTGGAGCACGATCCGGAGGAGATTTGGGAATCACAGCGGGCGGTGATGGAGGCGGTCATCGCCGAGTCGCGGGTCTCCCCCGCCGAGATTGCCGCCATAGGCATCACCAACCAGCGGGAAACCACTGTCATGTGGGAGAAGTCCACCGGCAAGCCCGTCTGCAACGCCATTGTCTGGCAGTGCCGCCGCACGGCGGACATTGTGGAAAAGCTGGTGGCTGACGGCCTGGGGGAGCACATCAGGGCCGTCACGGGCCTTGTGCCCGACGCTTATTTCTCCGGCACCAAGATCAAGTGGATTTTAGACAACGTCCCCGGCGTCCGGGAAAAGGCCCTGCGGGGCGAGGTGCTTTTCGGCACCGTGGACACGTGGCTTTTGTGGAAGCTCACCGGCGGCGCGGTCCACGCCACGGACGTGACCAATGCCAGCCGCACCATGCTCTTTGATATCCACGCTCTGCGCTGGGACGAGACGCTCCTGAAGGCGCTGGATATCCCCCCGTCCGTCCTGCCGGAGGTGCGCTTTAGCAGCGAAATCTACGGCTATACGGAGCTTGGCGGGGTGAAAATCCCCGTGGCGGGCATTGCCGGAGATCAGCAGGCGGCCCTGTTCGGGCAGGGATGCTTTGACGCCGGCGAGGCCAAGAACACCTACGGGACCGGCTGTTTCCTGCTGATGAACACGGGGGAAAAGCCCTGCGAAAGTCAAAACGGCCTTGTGACCACCGTCGCCGCCGGTCTGCCGGGGAAGGTCACCTACGCCCTGGAGGGCAGCGTCTTTGTGGGCGGGGCGGTGATCCAGTGGCTGCGGGACGAGCTGCGCGTCCTCACTGAGGCGCGGGAGGCCGAGACGCTGGCCCTGGCCGTACCGGATAACGGCGGCGTCTATCTGGTTCCCGCCTTCACGGGCCTTGGCGCGCCCCACTGGGACATGTACGCCCGCGGGGCTATCGTGGGCCTCACCCGCGCCACCACCCGCGAGCACATTGTCCGGGCCGCCCAGGAGTCCATCGCCTATCAGGTGGCGGAGCTGGTGGCGGCTATGGAGGCGGACACGGGGATCAGCATGGACTCCCTCCGCGCCGACGGCGGCGCCAGCCGAGATAAATTTCTCATGCAGTTCCAGGCGGACATCATCGGGAAGCCCGTCCGCCGCCCGGTGATCCGTGAGACCACGGCCCTGGGGGCGGCGTACCTGGCGGGTCTTGCCGTGGGAATCTGGCAGAATACCGGCGAGCTCAAATCCCTGTGGCGCGTGGACGCGGAGTTTGCGCCGGATATGGCGGCGGATACCCGCGAAAAGCTCCTGGCTGACTGGCAGAAGGCCGTGGGACGGGCCAAGGGCTGGGCCAAATAAACGGTTCTGAATACGCAAAAACTCCCAGAGAAATCTGGGAGTTTTTATGTCTGATTGGTGGAATTTAAATCTCCGCGATGACCTCTACCTCCACGAGAACGCCCTTGGGGAGGTCCTTCACCGCCACGCAGGAACGGGCGGGTTTGGAGGTGAAATACCTGCCGTAGACCTCGTTGAAGGCGGCAAAGTCGGCCATATGGGCCAGGAAGCAGGTGGTCTTGACGGCCTTGGTGTAATCTGATCCGGCGGCCTTTAAAACCTCGCCCAGATTGCGCATCACCTGCTCGGCCTGGGCCTGGATGCCGTCGGCCTCCACATTGCCCGTGGCGGGGTCGATGGGAATCTGACCGGAGGTAAACACCAGGTTTCCGGTGATGACGGCCTGGGAATAGGGGCCGATGGCGGCAGGGGCAAGGTCGGTGTGTACTGTGCTTGACATTTTAAAAACTCCTTTCAGACGCGGAAGATCATTCATCGATGAGCTTGAAGCCCTGATTTTTCAGGCTCTGGCGGATGGACCTGATGTGCTCGAAGTTGCGGGTCTCCAGCTCCAGCCGCAGATAACAGCCGTTGATATCGCTGCCCTCGTTGGCGTGCTCGTAGTGGACGGAGACAACGTTTCCGCCCTCCCTGGCGATGCACCCGGCCACCTTCTCCAGCTGGCCCGGCTTATCCACAAGCTCGATGGTCAGCTGACAGCGGCGGCCTGACATCAGCAGGCCCCGGTCAATGACGCGGGACAGGATACTGACGTCCACGTTGCCGCCGGACAGCAGGCAGACTACCTTTTTGCCCTTTACGGGGACTTTGTTGAACATGGCCGCCGCCACGGAAATGGCGCCCGCGCCCTCGGTGACAAGCTTCTGCTGTTCCATAAGGGCCAGGATGGCCGCGGCGATCTCGTCATCCGTCACGGTGACAACGCCGTCCACATATTGGCTTGTCAGGGCAAATGTGTTCTCACCCGGCGTCTTGACGGCGATGCCGTCGGCAATGGTGGAGACGGCGGGCAGGTGGACGATCTCCTTGTTTTTCAGGGAGTTCACCATACTGGGCGCTCCCGCGGCCTGGACGCCGTAGACCTTCACGGCGGGATTCAGGGCCTTCACGGCGAAGGCCACGCCGGATATGAGGCCGCCGCCTCCCACGGGGACGATGACCGCGTCCATGTCGGGAATCTGCTCCATGAGCTCCAGGCCGATGGTGCCCTGGCCCTCGATGACAAGCTCGTCATCAAAGGGGTGGATGAAGGTATAGCCCTTCTCGTCCCGGAGCCGCAGGGCCCTCTCGTAGGCGTCATCGTAGACGCCCTCCACCAGCACCACCTGGGCGCCGTAGCTCTTGGTGGCCTCCACCTTGGAGATGGGCGCGCCGTCGGGCAGGCATATCACCGCCTTGATCCCGGCCTTTTGTGCCGCCAGGGCCACGCCCTGGGCGTGGTTTCCGGCGGAGCAGGCGATGACGCCGCGCTGTTTTTCCTCGGCGCTGAGCTGGCTTATCTTGTAGTAAGCGCCGCGGACCTTGAAGGAGCCGGTGATCTGGAGGTTCTCGGTCTTCAGGTAAATCTGCGCCTCCGGATTTATGTGTGGCGCGTAGATCACATCGGTGTCCCGAATGACCTCCTTGAGAACGTACCTGGCGTGATATATTTTGTCAAGAGAAATCAATTAATCTTCTCCCTCCTTCTGGGGAATATCCGCCAAAATGCTGTCGGTGAACTGCTCCGCCGCTCTGGGCGTCATGCCGCCCCGGCGGAGGGCAAAGGCGCAGGCGCGCACGTCCAGGCCGTCATCCGCCTCGATGCCCTTGGCGGCGCAAAGCTCATGGACGATGCGCAGATAGAGGGCCTTGGGGGGCCTGGTGAACAGGATGGTAAGTCCGAAACGGTCAGAGAGGGCCACGGTGTCCTGGATGGTGTCGTTCCGGTGGATATCGTCACCGTCCCGGTCAGACATGGATTCCTTCACCAGATGGCGGCGGTTGGAGGTGGCGTAGATGACGGTATTCGGGGACTTGACAGAGACGGAGCCCTCCAAAATGGCCTTCATGGCGGAGAAGGTGTCGTCGTTCTTCTCAAAGCTCAGATCGTCGATGAACAGGATGAACTTCAGGGGGTTGTCTCTCAGATGCTCCATCACCGCGGGGATGGACAGAAGCTCGGCCTTGGGTACCTCGATAAGCCGCAGGCCCTTGGGGGCCAGCAGGTTGGCCACGGCCTTGATGGAGCTGGACTTTCCCGTGCCGGCGTCGCCGATGAGCAGGGTGTTGGCGGCGGGCAGGCCGCGCAGCAGGGCCTCCGTGTTGTTGAGCAGCTCCTGCCGCTCCCGCTCGTAGCCCACAAGGTCGCATATTCTCGTCCTGTCCGGCGTGTGGACAGGCCTCACCTGGCCGTTCACGACCCGAAACATGGTGTGACGGGCGTACTGGCCGTAGCCGGTGACGTTGACCCTGGCGATCTTCTTTTCAAACTCGGCGGCAAAATCCAGCTTTTCGGACTCGAATCCAGGCAGGTAGCCGCCAAAGCCGATAAGGCGTTTAAAATCGCCGGCGGTCAAGTCGGAGAGCTCCTGAAATACGCCAAGCTCACCGGCGACGGCTTCCGCCAGGGGGGCGGGCACCGGTTCGCCGCGGGAGCGCAGGAGCACATAGGCGTTCTCGTCCTCGGCGGCGGCGTCCAGAAGATAGCGGCTCAGGTTATAACCCCGCGCGTAGAGAGCGGCCACAAAATCGGCGTACTTCTCCACCCGCTCCGATTCGTCCCCCTCGCACTCGAAAAAAGCGCGGAGGGCGTGGAGCACAGGGGCGTTGGTGACGCCGCGGAACACAACGACGGACGCAAGCCGCGCCGCTGCGGTGGGAAGATCATCCAGCATATCAGAGCCTCGCAATGATCTCGCCGGTCATGGCGGCGGTGCTCAGCGGTGTTTTACCGGAAGAACCCACGATATCCGCGGTCCTGAGACCGTCATTGAGGCACCTGTCCACGGCGGCCTCGATAGCGTCCGCCTCGACGGCAAGGTCGAAGGAATAGCGGAGCATCATGGCGGCGCTGAGGATAGTGGCGATGGGGTTGGCGATGCCTTTTCCGGCGATATCGGGCGCCGAGCCGTGAATAGGCTCGTACATGCCGCGGGTGGTCTCGTTGAGGGAGGCGGAGGGCAGCATACCGATGGAGCCGGTGATCTGGCTGGCCTCGTCGGAGAGAATGTCACCGAACATATTGGAGGTGACGATCACGTCAAATTGAGCGGGATTTTTCACCAGCTGCATGGCGGCGTTGTCCACCAGCACGTCGTTGCACTCGATCTCCGGGTAATCGGCGGCCTGGATCTCATGGACCGTCTTGCGCCAGAGGCGGGAGGTCTCCAAAACGTTGGCCTTGTCAATGGAGCTGACCTTGCCGCGGCGCTTTTTGGCGGTCTCAAAGGCCACGCGGGCGATGCGCTCGATCTCAAAGCGGGAGTAGCACTCGGTATCAAAGGCCTCCTGGCCGTACTTGCCCTGGCGGTAGCCCCTGTCGCCGAAGTAGATGCCGCCGGTGAGCTCCCGGACGATCATAATGTCAAAGCCGTCCTTCACAATGTCGGGACGCAGGGGGCAGTCGCCGGAGAGAGCGGGGTAGAGCTTGGCGGGACGCAGATTGGTGAAAAGTCCCAGGGCCGCCCGAATGCCCAGCAGGGCCTTCTCCGGACGGAGATTTCCGGGCAGGGTGTCCCACTTGGGGCCGCCCACAGCGCCTAAAAGGACGCTGTCGGACGCCAGGCACCCGTCCACGGTCTCCTGGGGCAGGGGCGCACCGGTGGCGTCAATGGCCGCGCCGCCGATGAGGTAGGGGGTGAAGTTGAAGGTGTGGCCGTATTTTTTGCCCACGGCCTCCAGGACCCGCACGGCGCTGTCTACGATCTCCGGGCCGATACCGTCGCCCCGGAGGAGAGCGATGTTGTATGTCATAGTAATCACCTTAAATGAATGAGTGGTTCGTATGGGCCGCCGTGGGCGGCGATCCGTACAGCTTCTACCGGAACGCTTCTTGTACGCCGTGGGGGACTGCCGCCCACGGCGGCCCCCACGGACTATTGCGCTTTACCCGATGATTCCGGCCTTCGCGGCGTTCACCAGCCCGCCGGCGGAGATGATGTTCTGAATAAAGTCCGGGAAGGGCTCGGTTTTAAAGCTCCTGCCCGTGGTGACATCGGTAATAACGCCCGCGTCCAGGTCCGCCTCTACGGTGTGACCCTCCTCGATGGCCTCGGCGGCCTGGGGGCACTCCACGATGGCAAGGCCGATGTTGATGGCGTTGCGGTAGAAGATGCGGGCAAAGCTTTTCGCGATGACGAGGGAAATCCCGCTGGCCTTGATGGCGATGGGCGCGTGCTCGCGGGAGGAGCCGCAGCCGAAATTCTCGCCGCCCACCATGATGTCGCCGTCGTGTATCTTGCTGTGGAAGCTCTTGTCGATGTCCTCCATGCAGTGGACGGCCAGCTCCTTGGGATCGCTGGTGTTCAGATACCGGGCGGGGATGATGACGTCGGTATCCACGTTGTCGCCGTATTTTACGGTTTTACCGGTGCATTTCATTTTACTACCTCCTCGGCGGAAGCTATTTTGCCCATGATGGCGCTGGCGGCGGCGGTGGCGGGGCTGGCCAGATAGACCTCGCTGTCCACGTGGCCCATGCGTCCCACAAAGTTGCGGTTGGTGGTGGAGACGCACCGTTCGCCCTCGGCCAATATGCCCATGTATCCGCCCAGGCACGGCCCGCAGGTGGGGGTGGATACCACGCATCCGGCCTCGATGAAATCCTTGATGAATCCGGCCTCCAGACATTTCAAATAGATGTCCTGGGTGGCGGGGATGATGATGGCCCGTACGTTTTTCGCCACATGGCGGCCCTTCAGAATTTCGTCGGCCTCCTGCATGTCCTTGAAAAGGCCGTTGGTGCAGGAGCCGATGACCACCTGGTCGATCTTTATATCCCCCGCCTCGTCCACGGTTTTGGTGTTCTCCGGAAGGTGCGGGAACGCCACGGTGGGGCGGAGCGCGGAGAGGTCTATCTCATACACGGCGTCGTATTTGGCGTCCTCGTCGGCCTTAAAGACCCGAAGCTCGCGTTTGGCGTGTTCCTTTTCATAGGCCAGCGTCACGTCGTCCACCTCAAAGATGCCGTTCTTGGCTCCGGCCTCGATGGCCATGTTGCAGACGGTGAGCCTGTCGGGCATGGAGAGGCTGTGGGCACCGGGGCCGGTGAACTCCATGGACTTATAGCGGGCGCCGTCCACGCCGATCATGCCAATGATATGTAGAATAACGTCCTTGCCGGAAACGTATTTCGGCAGGGAGCCGGTGAGTACGAATTTGATGGCGGAGGGGACCTTGAACCAGGCCTTTCCGGTGGCCATGCCGAAGGCCATATCCGTGGAGCCCACGCCGGTGGAAAAGGCCCCCAGAGCGCCGTAGGTGCAGGTGTGGGAGTCCGCGCCGATAGCCACATCTCCGGTGACCACCAGGCCCTCCTCAGGGATCAGGGCGTGCTCTATGCCCATTCGGCCCACGTCAAAGAAGCTCTCCAGCTCCTGCTCGGCGGCAAATTCCCGACAGCACTTGCACTGCTGGGCGGCCTTGATGTCCTTGTTGGGGACGAAGTGATCCATGATCAGGGTCACGTGATCGGGGTTTGCCACTTTATCAAACCCCATCTTTTTAAATTCCCGGATCGCCACCGGGGAGGTGATGTCGTTGCCGTGGATGCGGTCAAGCGAACAAAGTATCAGCTGACCGGCCTCCACGCTCTCAAGTCCCGCGTGGGCGGCCAGGATCTTCTGGGACATTGTCATGGGCATATAGGGGTCACATCCTTTCTTAGTCTGGCGAAAAATAGCTTCGCCATTTTCCTGCCAAGGGGAACGTGCGGAAGCTCCGGCGTGAATTATGCGAAATTCACGCCGAATCTTCCTGCTGTTTTGCTGCGCGCACGGCCCAAAGGGCCGCACACTCCGCAAAACAAAAGGGGATTTTTGCGACGTACATGCCGCCGCAAAAATCATTTAATTGGGTTCTTTGAAAAACCGCTTTTTCGTTTGCCCGTGTCAGCGCTTATTGATAATGGCTCCCTTGTCAGCGGAGCTGACCTGGGCCGCGTAGCGCTTTAAGTAGCCGGTGATGTCCGTCTTCACCATGGGCTTTTCGGCGGCGCGGCGCTTTGCGATCTCCGCGTCGTCCACCTTCAGGGTGATGGTGTGGTTGGGGATGTCGATGGCGATCATATCTCCCTCATGGACATAGGCGATCAGACCGCCGGAGGCCGCCTCAGGACTCACATGTCCGATGGAGGCGCCGCGGGTGGCGCCGGAGAAGCGCCCGTCGGTGATCAGCGCCACGGTCTTGTCCAGGCCGGCGCCGGCGATGGCGGAGGTGGGGTTCAGCATCTCCCGCATACCGGGGCCGCCGGCGGGCCCCTCGTACCGGATGACGATCACGTCGCCGGAGCGGATGCCGCCGTCGTAGATGACCTTGATGGCCTCCTCCTCGCTGTTGAAGACCCTGGCGGGGCCCTCGTGCGTGAGCATCTCCGGGGCCACGGCGGAGCGCTTCACCACGCAGCCGTTCTCCGCCAGATTGCCGAAGAGCACCGCGATGCCGCCGGTCTCGGAGTAGGGGTTGTCGATGGGACGGATGATCTCCGGATTCAAGTTCTCGGCGTCGGCTATGTTCTCGCCCAGCGTCTTCCCTGTGCAGGTCATGACGGAGGTGTCGATAAGATTCTTCTTTGAAAGCTCCTTCAGCACGGCGTAGACGCCGCCGGCCTCGTTCAGGTCCTCCATGTAGGTGGGACCGGCGGGCGCCAGGTGGCAGAGGTTCGGCGTTTTGGCGCTGATCTCATTGGCCATCCTCAGGTCAAAGTCCACCCCGCACTCGTTGGCGATGGCCGGCAGGTGGAGCATGGAGTTGGTGGAGCACCCCAGGGCCATATCGGCGGTGAGGGCGTTTTTGATGGCGGCGGCGGTCATGATGTCCCTGGCGCGGATATTCTTCCGCACCAGCTCCATCACCTGCATCCCGGCGCGCTTGGCAAGGCTGATGCGGGCGGAGTACGCGGCGGGGATGGTGCCGTTGCCCCGAAGGCCCATGCCTAAGACCTCGGTGAGGCAGTTCATGGAGTTGGCGGTATACATGCCGGAGCAGGAGCCGCAGGAGGGGCAGGTCTTGCACTCGTACTCCCGGAGCTTCGCCTCGTCGATCTTACCGGCGGAGTAGGCGCCCACGGCCTCAAACATGCTGGAGAGGCTCGTCTTGTGCCCGTCCACCCGGCCAGCCAGCATGGGGCCTCCGGAGACGAACACGGTGGGCAGGTTGAGCCGCGCCGCGGCCATGAGAAGGCCGGGAACGTTCTTGTCGCAGTTGGGGATCATCACCAGGCCGTCAAAGCCGTGGGCCATGACCATGCACTCGGTAGAGTCGGCGATGAGGTCACGGGTGACCAGGGAGTACTTCATGCCCACGTGTCCCATGGCAATGCCGTCGCAGACGGCAATGGCGGGGAACACGATGGGGGTGCCTCCGGCCATAGCCACGCCCTGCTTCACCGCTTCGGTGATCTTGTCCAGGTTCATGTGGCCGGGGACGATCTCGTTATAGGAGCTGACGATACCGATAAGGGGCCGCTGAAGCTCCTCGTCCGTCAGCCCCAGGGCGTAATAGAGTGACCGGTGCGGCGCGTTGCCGAAGCCGTTGACGATGGTGTCTTTTACCATTCTACTTTCTCCTTTTCATTCCTGAGGGTTCCTGTCTGAGTCTGGCTGCCGTGGGGGAACATGAAGGTCACGGCCTTCCCCGCGGCCCTGGCGTACTCGATCTCGGCGGCGGTGCTTTTGCCGATGTAATCGTCCCGATTGATGACGAATATGGAGTCGGACATGTCGATCCTCTGCCGGTGGATATCCGCCAGAAGGGCCTCGGTCTCAGGGGAAATGATTTTGCCCTCGGCGTGCTCGAAAAAGCCGAGGGAGATCACAAGCTTGCCCGCCAAGGTCAGGGATTCCTGGGCTTTTTGAAAATCGTCCTTGAAGCGGGTACTGCCGCAGAGGGTCACGACCTCATGCCGGCCGCCCTCGCAAGCCCTCTCCCCCATCAGATTCGCACCCTTTCAAATCATTAAATATTTTTTCCGAGGACATGCGCCTCGGAAAAAACACCTTTTGTCGCCCACGTAAGGCGACAGCAGGGTAATTATCTCTGAATTTCGCAAAATTCAGAGATAATCGCCCGCACGTTCCCCTGGCATTGAAAGGCCGCCTTGCGGCCTTTCAAGCCGGTTCAGTTATTGATGAGCTTATCCTCGTCGCTCCAGCTGTAGAGCTTGCGGATCTCGGCGCCCACGATCTCGGAGGGATGCTCCGCGGCCTTCTTGCGCATGGCGTTGAAGTGGACCTGGCCGCCGGCGTCGGACATATCGAGAAGGAAGTCCTTGGCGAAGGTGCCGTCCTGGATATCGCTGAGGATCTTCTTCATGGTCTTCTTGGTCTCCTCGGTGATGATCTTCGGTCCGGTGATGTAATCGCCGTACTCGGCGGTGTTGGAGATGGAGTAACGCATTCCGGCAAAGCCGCTCTGATAGATGAGGTCAACGATGAGCTTCATCTCATGGATGCACTCAAAGTAGGCGTTGCGGGGATCGTAGCCGGCCTCGCAGAGGGTCTCGAAGCCCGCCTGCATCAGGGCGCAGACGCCGCCGCAAAGGACGGCCTGCTCACCGAAGAGGTCGGTCTCGGTCTCGGTGCGGAAGGTGGTCTCCAGCACGCCGGCACGGGCGCCGCCGATGCCCGCGGCATAGGCAAGGCCGATGTCCCAGGCGTCGCCGGTGGCGTCCTGCTCCACGGCGATGAGCATGGGAACGCCCTTACCGGCCTGATACTCGCTGCGGACGGTGTGGCCGGGGCCCTTGGGGGCGATCATGATGACGTTGACGTTCTTCGGGGGCTTGATGCAGCCGAAGTGGATGTTGAAGCCGTGGGCAAAGGCCAGGGTCTTGCCCTCGGTCAGGTTGGGCTCGATGCTCTCCTTGTAAAGCTTGGCCTGCTTCTCGTCGTTGATGAGGATCATGATGATGTCGGCGGCTTTGGCGGCCTCGGCGGCGGTCATGACCTTCAGGCCCTGCTGCTCCGCCTTGGCCCAGCTCTTGGAGCCGGTGTAGAGGCCGACGATGACGTTGACGCCGGAGTCCTTCAGGTTCAGGGCGTGGGCGTGGCCCTGGGAGCCGTAGCCGATGATGGCGACGGTCTTGCCGTCCAGGCGGTGAAGATCGCAGTCCTGCTCGTAGAAAATTCTGTTCATGGTAATATCTCCTTTGAAAATAAGTTGATATGTTCGCGGCGCGAGGCCGTAGAAAGCGATTTATTGAAAATTTCATATTTTTTGCGGCGGCATGTACGTCGCAAAAAATCCCTCTTGTCACGCAAGTGTGCGCGCAGCGTGACGGCAGGTATAAAAATCTGAATTTCGCAAAATTCAGATTTTTATACCGCACGCATCCCCTTGGCATTGAAAGGCCGGAACGGCCTTTCAATGCCAGCCTCAGTTGATATCCGGCTGCTCCAGGATGGAGCCGCCGCCCTTTTGGAGGGCCACGATGCCCGTGCGGCAAAGCTCGATAATGCCCAGGGGCTTGATCATCTCAATGAGGGCATCGATCTTGTCCGGGGTGCCTGTGACCTCGATGCACAGGGCCTCCACGGAGTAGTTGATGATCTTCGCCTTGAAGATGTCCAGGGCCGAGAGGACGCGCTGATGGTTATCCGGGTTATTTTTGATCTTCACCAGCACCAGCTCCCGCTCAATGGCGTCCACCTCCTCCAAAAGCTCCACCTTTTTGACATTGAAGAGCTTCCGGAGCTGGTTGAGCATTTGGGCGCGGGCATAGCCGTCGCCGGACATGGTGATGGTGATGCGGCTGTACTCCGGGGACTCGGTGACGCCCACGGTGAGGGAGTCGATATTGAAGCCGCGGCGGGTGAACATGCTGGTAACGCGGGTCAGAACGCCGAATTTGTTCTCCACATAGACGGCGATGACGAACTTGTTGCTTTTCGGTTCAGACACGGCTCAGCCCTCCTTTTTCACGGTGATGATATCGTCGATGGCGCCGCCGGGGGGCAGCATGGGCAGGACGAACTCGTCCTTGTCAATGAGGCAGTCGATGACGGTCACTTCGTCTGAGCGGATCGCCTTTTCAAACGCCGCCTCAAACTCGGCGGGTGTGGCGGCCCTGACGCCCTTGGCGCCAAAGGCCTCGGCCAGCTTCACAAAGTCGGTCTTGCGCACGTCCAGATTCGTATCCGCGTAGTGGTGGTTGAAAAACAGCGTCTGCCACTGGCGGACCATGCCCAGGGTCTTGTTGTCGATGAGCACGATGGTCACGGGGATGTGGTAGGTGACGGCGGTGGCAAGCTCGTTGAGATTCATGCCGAAGCTGCCGTCGCCGGTGACAAGAACGGTGCGCTCCCCGGTGCCCACGGCGGCGCCGATGGCCGCGCCCAGGCCGAAGCCCATGGTGCCCAGCCCGCCGGAGGAGACCATTTTGCGGGGCTTCTGGAATTTGATATACTGGGCGGCCCACATCTGGTGCTGGCCTACATCGGTGGCCACGGGGGTATCGGCTGTCTTATATTTGTTGATGGTCTCCATGACCTTCAGGGGCGTCAGGAGCTTCGGGTCATCGAAGATGAAGCTCATCTCCTTCTCCCGCAGGTCCTCCACATGGTCCATCCACTCCATGTGGTTGGCCTCGTGAACGGAGTCGATCAGCTCCCGGAGCGCCATGGCGATGTTGCCGGTGATGCCGATGTCGGCGGTGATGTTCTTACTGATCTCCGCGAAATCCGCGTCGATGTGGATGATCCTGGAGTTTTTGGCGAACTTGGCCTTGTTGCCCGTGGCCCTGTCGGAAAAACGGGTGCCGACGGCGATGATGAGATCGGCGTCATTGGAGGCCATAGAGCTGGCATAGTGGCCGTGCATCCCCTGCATACCCAAAAAGCGGGGATGGTCGGAGGGCACGGCGGAGAGGCCCATCAGGGAGCAGCCGATGACCGCGTCGATCTTATCGGCCAGCTCCGTCACCAGGTCCCACGTCCTGGAGCCGATGACGCCGCCGCCGATATGGATGAAGGGCCGGGACTTGGAGTCGATCAGGGCCGCCGCCTCGGCGATCCTGTCCCTGTTGGGCTCGTGCTGGGGGAAGGGCTCCGCCACGGGCTTGGGCTCATAGTCGGCCACGGCTGTCTGGATGTCCTTGGGGATGTCGATGAGCACGGGACCGGGACGGCCCGATTTGGCGATACGAAAGGCCTCCCTTATCTTGTCGGCCAGCTTCGTCACATCATGGATGAAGTAGTTGTGCTTGGTGATGGGCAGGGTGATGCCGGTGATGTCGATCTCCTGGAAGGAGTCCCGGCCAATGAGGTCCTGGGGCACGTTGCCGGTGATGGCCACCATGGGCACGGAGTCCAGCATGGCGGTGGCGATACCGGTGACCAGGTTCGTGGCGCCGGGGCCGGAGGTGGCGATGACCACGCCCACCTTGCCGGTGGCGCGGGAATAGCCGTCGGCGGCGTGGGAAGCGCCCTGCTCATGGGCAGTGAGAATGTGGTGAAGGCGGTCTCCCGCCTCATATATGGCGTCATAGAGGTTCAGGACCTGTCCGCCGGGATAGCCGAACACATCGGTCACACCCAGCTCGATGAGGGTCTCGACAACGATCTGCGCTCCTGTTAATTTCATAGCGTTTCTCCTAATCTGTGGATTTTTTGGGGCCGGCGCGGACGTTTATTTCTTCTCCAGCAGCCTGTTCACGGCGGAGACAAGGGCCTTGATGGAGCTGACGATAATGTCGCGGCTGACGCCCACGCCCCAGAACATCTCGCCGGACTGGGACTTGATGCCCACATAGCTGGCGGCCTTGGAGGTGGAGCCCTCGTCCAGCGCGTGCTGGGTGTAGACCTCCAGGGTGTAGGGCTGGTCAATGACCATCTTCACCGCGTTGGATACGGCGTCAAGCCGCCCGTTACCAAAGGCCGTGACCTTCTGCTTCACGCCCTTGTAAAGAACGGTGACCGTGGCGGTGATGCCGTCCGGCTCCTGGACATAGTGGGCCTCCGGGACGTTCATGACGGTCTTGACGTTGACGTAGTTTTCGTTGAATATGTCGAAGATCTCCCTGGGCAAAAGCTCCCTGTGCTCCCGGTCGGAGATGCCCTTGATGTGGTAACCGAAGGCCTCCCGCATCTTGGCGGGCAGGGTGTAGTTGAACTGTGTCTCCAGGATGTATCCGATGCCGCCCTTGCCGGACTGGGAATTGATGCGGATGACGTCTGCCTCGTAGACCCGCCCCAGATCGGTGGGGTCGATGGGCAGATAGGGCACTGTCCAGGGTTCCTCCGGGTGCTCCTCCCGCCAGTGCATCCCCTTGGCGATGGCGTCCTGGTGGGAGCCTGAGAAGGCGGCGAATACCAGCGCGCCGGAGTAGGGCTGGCGCTCATAGACGCGCATACGGGTGACCTTCTCATAGGTCCTTGTGATGGCCGGCAGGTCGTGGAGGTCCAGCTCCGGGTCCACCCCCTGGGAATACATATTCAGCGCCAGGGTGATGATATCCACGTTGCCGGTGCGCTCGCCGTTGCCGAAGAGCGTC
Source organism: uncultured Oscillospiraceae bacterium (assembly GCA_947626845.1). Classification (GTDB taxonomy): domain Bacteria; phylum Bacillota; class Clostridia; order Oscillospirales; family Oscillospiraceae; genus RUG626. The sequence continues at coordinate 140,657 of CANQTW010000001.1, forward strand.
CCCTCGACCCGCTCCGCTCCGGCCAGAATGCCCATCTCGGTGTCCGCGATGGCACAGCCTCGGTCATTGTGGGGGTGGAGGGATACGATGATGCCGTCCCTGTACTTCAGGTTTTTGCACATATACTCGATCTGGCTGGCGTACACATGGGGCATGGAGTGGCTGACCGTCACAGGCAGGTTGTAGATGACCTTGTTCTCCGGCGTGGGCTTCCACACCTCGGATACCGCGTCGCAGATTTCCAGGGCGAACTCCGGCTCCGTGCCGGTAAAGCTCTCCGGGGAGTACTCAAAGCGGAAATGGCCGGGGGTCTTCTTCACATACTCGTTGAAAAGCTTCGCGCCGGAGACGGCTATGTCGATGATCTCCTGCTTCGATTTTTTGAACACCTGCTCCCGCTGGGCCACGCTGGTGGAGTTATAGAGGTGGACGATGGCGTTCTTGCAGCCGGAAACAGCCTCAAAGGTCTTCTTGATGATATGTTCTCTCGACTGGGTCAGCACCTGGATAGCCACGTCGTCGGGGATCATATCCCGCTCGATCAGCGCCCGGCAGAACTCATACTCCGTATCCGAGGCGGCGGGGAAGCCCACCTCGATCTCCTTGAAGCCGATCTTCACCAGCAGCTCGAAGAACTCCAGCTTCTCCTCCAGGCTCATGGGGATGATCAGCGCCTGGTTGCCGTCCCGCAGGTCCACGCTGCACCAGGTAGGGGCCTTTTCGATGTGGTCTTTTTTCATCCAGTCGGAGTAGTCCCCCTCCGGGACGAAATACTGCCGTGTGTACTTTTCAAAACCTTTCATAATCTTCCCTTTCCGGTATTTTTGGGTACAAAAAAAGCCTCTTTTACCCAAAATACGCAAATATTTCAGGATAAAGAGACGAAAGAAATCTTCCGCGGTACCACTCTTCTTGGCGCTTGCGGCGCCCGCTCACCCCGCGTCCATTAACGCGGCCTCTCTGTAACGGGAGAACCCGTTCCAATCTACTGACGAAAACCCGTTTCGCGTTCAACCGACAGCTCCGGGAGGAGTCTGATGTTCACCCGATACCGCTTTACACCGGCCAGCGGCTCTCTGTGATCGACGGCGGACACCTTTGTTCCCATCTCAGCCTTTTTCTGTTCCCTTATAATACAACGCATTAAATCATATGTCAAGGCTCATTTTTTCTTTTTACGTTTTAGCAAAACCGGCACGTGAAAACGCCTTTTTTTCCGGCAATTTAGCAACATCGACGGCAAAATACACCTTGAAATACAGGAAAAACAGTGTATAATGGTAACGTTTACATCTTATCGAACATCCATTCTTCCGAAACGAGGTATCACTATGAACATCGTCTGTCTCGATCTGGAGGGCGTTCTCGTCCCTGAGATATGGATCGCCTTCTCCCAGGTCTCCGGCATACCGGAGCTGCGGCGCACCACGCGGGATGAACCGGATTACGCCAAGCTCATGGCCTTCCGTATCTCCACCCTCAAGGCCCACGGTCTGGGCCTCTCCGAGATTCAGGATGTCATCGCCCAAATCGACCCTCTGCCCGGCGCGGTGGACTTTCTGGACGCGCTTCGCGAGGAGACCCAGGCGGTCATCCTCTCCGACACCTTTACCCAGTTCGCCAAGCCCCTGATGCGCAAGCTCAAATGGCCCGCCATCTTCTGCAACGAGCTGATCGTGGCGGAGAACGGCGAGATCACCGGCTTTAAGATGCGCTGTGAAAACTCCAAGCTCACCACCGTTCGGGCCCTGCAATCCTGCGGCTTTGAGACCGTGGCCGCCGGGGACAGCTACAACGACCTCGCCATGATCCGCGCCTCCAAGGCCGGATTCCTCTTCCGCAGCACCGATAAGATTCGCGCCGATAACCCGGACCTGCCCGCCTTCGAAACCTTCGACGAGCTTCTGTCCGGCATCCGCGCCGCCATAGGGGCCTGACCATGGGATTCGCGGAGCTTCTTCTGACGGCGGCGGCCCTCTCCATGGACGCCTTTGCCGTCTCCGTCTGCAAGGGCCTGTCGGCCCGGACGCTCAGACTCTGGGACGCGGTGAAAACCGGCCTCTTCTTCGGCGGCTTCCAGGCCCTGATGCCCCTTTTAGGCTGGCTCCTGGGCCGCCAATTCGAGCGCTATATTGTGGAGATCGACCACTGGATCGCCTTTGTCCTGCTGGGCTTCATCGGCGGCAAGATGGTCTGGGAGGCCCTGCGGGGCGGGGATGACGGGGATTCCGGCTCCTTCGCCTTCAAAGAGCTTCTCCTGCTGGCCATCGCCACCAGCATCGATGCCCTGGCCGTGGGCGTCACTTTCGCCTTCCTCAGCGTGTATATCTGGTCCTCCGTGGCCGTCATCGGCGCCACCACCTTCGCCTTCTCCTTCGGCGGCGTGTACCTGGGCAATAAGGTGGGGGGCCGCTTCCACGAAAAGGCCGAGCTGGCCGGCGGCGTCATCCTCATCCTCATCGGCCTCAAGATTCTTTTAGAGCATCTTGGCGTGATAAATTTTTAATTTTGTAACAAACTTTTCCTCAGAAAGAATATAATAGGGATTTAACAGCAATGCCCGCCCCGCGCGGGCTTCCTATTTGTAAATTTGGAAGGAAGTACAAAAGAATGGCAAAAAAGCAGTTCAAAGCCGAGTCCAAGCGGCTCCTCGACCTGATGATCAACTCCATCTACACCCACCGGGAAATTTTTCTACGGGAGATCATCTCCAACGCCTCCGACGCCATCGACAAGCTGGCCTACAAGGCGCTGACAGACCAGAACGTGGGCCTTGACCGGGACGATTTCCGCATCCGCGTCGTCCTGGACAAGGACGCCCGGACCGTCACCGTCTCCGATAACGGCATCGGCATGTCCAGGGAGGATATGGAGGAAAACCTGGGCGTCATCGCCCATTCCGGCTCCTTCAAGTTCAAGTCCGAGCTGGAGAGCGCCGAGGATGTGGACATCATCGGCCAGTTCGGCGTGGGCTTCTACTCCGCCTTCATGGTCAGCGACAAGGTGACCGTGATCTCCAAAGCCTACGGCGCGGAGCAGGCGTACCGGTGGGAGAGCTCCGGCGCGGACGGCTACACCGTCACCGAATGCGAAAAGGACGCCGTGGGCACCGACGTCATCATGCACCTGAAGGCCGACACCGAGGAGGAGCGCTACAGCGAGTTCTTAGAGACCTGGCGGATAAAGGAGCTCATCAAGAAATACTCCGACTACGTCCGCTTCCCCATCCGCATGGACGTGGAGCACACGGAATATGTGGAGACCGGCGAGGAGGACGAGCACGGCCACAAAAAGACCGAGCCCGTGACCCACACCGAGGAGGAGACCGTCAACTCCATGGTGCCCATCTGGCAGCGGAGCAAGGCGGAGGCCACGGACGAGAAATGCGTCGAATTTTACAAGGACCGCTTCCACGACAGCGAGGACCCCGTGGCCGTCATACGGGTCAACGCCGAGGGCCTCACCTCCTACCGGGCCCTGCTGTTCATCCCCGCCAAGGCCCCCTACGATTTTTACAGCCGCGACTACAAGCCCGGCCTGGCCCTTTACAGCTCCGGCGTCATGATTATGGAATCCTGCGCCGACCTGCTGCCGGAGTGCTTCCGCTTCGTCCGCGGCGTGGTGGATTCCCCCGATCTGAGCCTCAACATCTCCCGTGAGATTTTGCAGCATGACCGCCAGTTGAAGGTCATCGCCGGCAATCTGGAGAACAAGATCAAATCCGAGCTTCTGAAGCTGATGACCGACGATGCCGGCAAGTACGACACCTTCTGGGCCGCCTTCGGACGCCAGATCAAGTACGGCCTGGTGGGCGACTACGGCATGAAGCGGGACCTTCTCAAGGACCTTCTGAAATTCTACTCCTCCAACGAGGAGAAGCTCACCAGCCTCAAGGATTACGTCTCCCGGATGCCGGAGAGCCAGAAGTACATCTACTACGCCGCCGCCGACAGCCTCCGCACCGCCGCCGGCCTGCCCCAGAACGAGCAGGTGAAGGCAAAGGGCTACGAGCTCCTCTACCTCATCGAGGACATCGACGAATTCGCCGTCCAGGTGCTGATGAATTACGACGGCAAGGAGCTCCGGAGCGTCGCCGCCGGCGACCTGGGGCTTGAGACCGAGGAGGAGAAAAAGGAGCAGGACGAGACCGCCGGCAAGTCCAGGGAGCTGCTTGACTTCATGAAGGAGACCCTGAAGGATGACGTGGTGGACGTGAAGCTGTCCAACTCCCTGGTCAGCTCCGCCGTGTGCATGTCCTACGAGGGGGAGATCACCCTGGAGATGGAGCGCTACTTCCGCCAGATGCCCGGCGAGGCCGGCGAAAAGATCCGCGCCCGCCGCGTCCTGGAGCTGAACCCCGCCCACCCCGTCTTCGCCTCCCTCACCGCCGCCTTCGAGCAGGATAAGGACAAGGCCGCCAAGATCGCCCTGGTGCTTTGCGCCCAGGCCAAGCTCCTGGCCGGCATCCCCGTGGAGGACCTCTCCGCCTACTCCGAGGCCGTCTGCGCGCTGATCTAACGACAAGGCCCACCGAATTCCCGAAAATCTATTTAAAAAATCGTAGGGGTGGCCGTCCTCGGCCACCCGTCCCATCAAATTTCCGAAAATCTCCCCTTAACCGCCTATTTACTGATTTTCGCGGCGGCATGTACGTCGCGAAAATCCCCTTTTGTTTTGCAAGTGTGCGCCCCATCAGGGCGTGCGCGCGGCAAAACAGCAGGGGAAACGGGGCAAAATTCTAATTTTGGCCCATTTCCCCGCACGTTCCCCTTGTCGGAAAAAGCCCGTCAGGGCTTTTTCGACAGTCTAAGGGGCCGCGTCAAGCGGCCCCTTTTCCATTTTCTATTCCTTTTTCTCCTCCGTCCTGGCATCCACGCGCCAGACATAGAGGGCCAGAGCGGCGTAGCAGTACGCGGAGACCAGCGCCGAGAGGATACCCTGGATGGCCGGCGTGTCCGGCAGGAGGGAGGCCAGCGGGCCGCCCGCCAGCTGCAGAGTCAGCGCCGCGGTCACCAGGCCAAAAAGCAGCAGCTTCTTCCGCCGCAGGGCCGTAAAGGCCATCACCGCCATGTACGCCCACCCCAGCACCGGCTGGAGCGCCGCGTAGGCCGGGGTGAAAAAGGCGATCAGCAGGGACAGGATCATCAGCGCCGCCACGGTCAGGTCCGAGCCGCGCCGCAGCTCCACATATCTGAGGGAGAACCCCGCCGCGGCCAGGATCATCCCCACGCCGCTGAGGGTGCTGAGCGCCCCCGCCGCCTTGCCCTCCGCGCCGCCGGCGACGACCTGGTCAAGGAAGATATCCGTAAGGCTCTCTCCGGCGAAGAGGTACAAAATACCCAGCATCGCCCCCGCCGCGCCCTGGAGCGCGAAACCCGCGGCGGCCAGCTTTTTCCCAAGCTCCTTCATAGCCGCGCCCTCTTATTCACCGTCGTCGGAAAAGTCTCCGGCTGCCTCGCCGTCCTCTCCGGCCTCCGGCATCGCCGGATAATCCGGCGTCCCTGTCTGTCCAATGGGCGCGGTGCCCTGGACGAACTGCATCTCCTGCCACTGCTGGTAGGTCATGATGATCTGCCTGGGCTTGGAGCCCTCGAAGGGGCCTAAAACCCCCACCTCCTCCAGCTGATCCACAATGCGGGCGGCCCTGGCGTAGCCCAGCTTGAGCCGCCTCTGCAAAGCTGAAACGCTGGCGATCTTCGTCTCAAAGATGATCTCCGCCGCCTGGGGCAGCAGCTCATCGTAGTCCTTGAACTTATCCTCCTGGCTCTGGGCAGGGCCTCCCTTGCCGCCGGCCTCCTTCTCCGCCGCGGCCTTCTCGATCTCATAGATCACGTCCTCGGAGTAGCTCACCTCGCCGGAGGCGCACTTGACGTACTCGATGACGGCCTCCCGCTCCTCGTCCGACACCCAGGTGCCCTGGATGCGTGTGGGCTTGGAAGCGCCGATGGGGGCGTAGAGCATATCACCGTTGCCCACCAGCTTGTCCGCCGCGCCGCCCGCGTCCAGAATGATGCGGGATTCCAGCGAGGAGGCCACCTTCAGGGCGATACGGGAGGGGATATTGGCCTTCATAAGGCCGGTGATCACGTCGGCGCGGGGGCTCTGGGTGGCGATGACAAGATGCACGCCGGCGGCGCGGCCCATCTGGGCCACCCGGCAGATGGATTCCTCCACCTCCTTGGCGGCGATCATCATCAGGTCTGCCAGCTCGTCGATAATGACCACGATCTGGGGGATTTTGGGCGTCTCCGGGTCCAGCTGGGCGTTGTAGCCCGCCAGGTCCCTGGCTCCGGCGTCGGAGAAGAGCCGGTAACGCTTCATCATCTCCACCACCGCCCACTGGAGGGCTCCGGCGGCCTTCTTGGCCTCGGTGACCACGGGGATCAGCAGGTGCGGGATGCCGTTGTAGATTTTGAATTCCACCATCTTGGGGTCGATCATGATGAATTTGACTTCCTCAGGCGTGGCCTTGTACATCAGGCTCAGAATGAGGGAGTTTAAGCACACCGACTTTCCGGAGCCTGTGGTTCCGGCCACCAAAAGGTGCGGAAGCTTGGAGATATTGCCCACCATCACGTCGCCGGAGATGTTCTTTCCGATGGCGAAGGTCAGCTTGGACTTGGCGTTCCTGAATTCCGGCGCGTCAATGATCTCCCGCAGGTACACGGTGGAGACGTTCTTGTTGGGGACCTCGATGCCCACGGTGGATATCTTGTTGGGGATGGCGGCGATGCGCACGCCGGTGACGCCCAGGGCCAGGGCGATATCGTCCGCCAGATTCGTCAGCTTGTTGAGCTTCACGCCGATCTCCAGCTCCATCTCATAGCGGGTGATGGAGGGCCCGTGGACGATGTTGGACACGGTGACATTGACGCCAAAGGACCGGAGGCACAGCTCCAGCCTGTCCTTGGTGGCACTGAGCTCGTCCTGGCTGTCTCGGCTTCCGGTCCTCACCGGCTCATTGAGCAAGGTGATGGGCGGGAACTGATACGCCCGCTCGCCCTCGCGCTTCGTCCCCTCCTCCACAAGGCTTGCGATCTCCCCGGCGGCGGCTGCGGCCTCCCCCTTGGAGAGCACCTGGGCGGGGGGCGTCAGGGGCACGGGGATAGGCGCGGGCTTGGCGGTGGCCACGCGGGCCTCCGCCTCGGCGGGGCGCTTCACGGTCTCGATGGGCACGGGCGCGGGCTTTACCGGCTTCTCAGGCTGGGCGGGCGCCTCCTGGCTGGACGCGGAGCCGCTCTCCGAAGTCCCTGCAAACAGGCTGTCCGGCGCGGGAGCGCCCTTGGTTTTGTTGAAAAAGCCGCTCTTTTTCGGCGCCTCCGCCTGGGGCTGGTCCCCGGCGTGCTCCGGCATCCCCTCCGGCTCGTCGTCCATGGGGATGTCAAAGGGCGCGCGGCGGCGCGGCGCCGAGGCCTCCTGGATGTTCACGGCGGGCCTGGACGCCTCCTGAGCGCCCGCGGCGCTCTCGCTGGGCGCGGGCACGTTGATGCTCTGCCGCGCCTGCTCCGCCCTGCGGCGGGCCTCGGCGGGCCTGGGAGCCGCTTCCGGCTCAGCCTCCGGCGCGTTCATATACGCCTCCAGCTCCCGCTCCTCCCGCTCACGCTTCCCCTGACGCGCCAGGTCCACAAGCCCCCGCAGGGTCATGCCCGACAAGGCCAGGAGGGCGAAGGCCGACAGGAAGAGCAGCAGGATCACCGCGCCGGCCTTGGAGAAGAGCTTTGTAAAGAGCAGGGCCACGCACCCGCCCACAGCGCCGCCTCCCGCCAGGGCCTGACCGTCCTGCCAGAGGCAGCGGAACATCTTCATATCCAGATCGTAGGTCTTGGCGAACACCTGGCAGAAGGCCGCGGTCAGCACGGGCACGGCCAGGGCGGCGGCGATCCTGCCTCCGGCCTTTCCGTCCCTGTTCATGACCAGCAGCACCGCCGCCGTGAGGAGCATAGGCGGCAAAAGGTAAAAGCCCCCGCCGAAAAGCCCCGTCAGAAGCCCCCGCAGGAGCTTGACCACCACCCCGTCGGAGGTGAAATAGCCCAGCAGGGTCAACAGGCCCACAAAGGCCAGCACCAGCGCGCCCACCGTCCTTCTGCGGCGGGCCCTGGCCTCGTTCATCTTGGCTCTGGCCGCCGCCGTCTTGGCCTGGGCGGCCTTGGAGGTCTTGCTCCCGCCGGAGGACGGCCTCTTGTTGGATGACTTGCTGCCGGAGGACCCCCCGGCAGCAGTTGTTTTCTTCTTCTGTTCAGCCATTGAAAAACCTCATGAAAAAATCAGAAAATAGCGGAAAATCTCTGCCACACGCCGCGCTGTCCGCCGGTCACTCCAGGAACAGGGACAGGATCAGCGACACGATACCGGCGCCCCAGCAGTAGTAGGCGAATTTGGAGAAGGCGTTGCCGGACATGACCATCTTCTTCAACAGCACCAGGGCGAAATAGCCCGTGACGCCGGCCACGACCATGCCCACAAGATAGGCGGGGATATTGGTCCAGACGATGGTGCCGGAGGTGATGGCCTTCACCAGGGTCAAGAGGGCGGAGCCCAGCACGGCGGGGATGGACATGAGGAAGGAGAAGCGCACCGCGAACTCCCGCTTGTAGCCGCGGGCCAGCCCCACGGTGATGGTGGTCCCGGAGCGGGACACGCCGGGGATGGTGGCGATGGCCTGGGCCGCGCCCACGATGAGCGCGTCCACTACCGAGGCGGTTTTTTCGTTCTTGCGCCCCTCCGTGAGCTTGCCGGATATGTAGATGAGCACGCCGGTGACGATCAGGGCGAAGGAGATGAAGGGCGTGTTCTTGCACAGGTCCCCGATGGCGTCGTTGAAGGGCAGCACCAAAAGCAGCGGCAGCGTCGCCACGATAATCAGGAACACCAGCCGCACCGAGGGCTTCAGACGCCCTCCCTCGCCGGCGTCCCTGGTGTTCCCGGCGATAAAGCTCAAGGAGTCCGTCACCATGGAGCGGATGTCCTTCCAGTAGAAGATGAACACCGCCGTCAGGGTGCCGATGTGCAGAAGCACGTCGAAAAGCAGATGCTCATCCTCGGCGTACTGCAAATTGAAAAGGTTCTGGAAAATGGACAGATGCCCGGAGCTGGAGATGGGCAGAAATTCGCTTATCCCCTGTACCAGTCCCAGAAAAGCGGCCATGATCAGTTTCATCCCGATTGCCTCCCTGTCTATGGAAATCAGTTACCATAATCACTATAACACAGTTCCCTGTAAATTGCCACAGTTTTTTTGAAAAAGAGTGGAAAATCCGCGCAAATCACCTTTTTTTCTTCCGCAAAAAGCCGGTTTTCCCCGGACGGAAGGGCTTTTCCTCCCCCTTCAGGAGCCTTTTTAGGTTCTCCCGGTGCATGACGAACACCGTCAGCGCCGCCGCGCCGCCGAAAAGGAGCGTGGGCCAGTCCCTGATCCCCGCCGCCAGCTCGGCGGGCACAAAGGCCACGGTGCACATGACGGACCCGGCGGAGACCCGCCGCGTTATGAAAGAGGTTATGAAGAACACCGCCACGATTATGACAAACACCTTCCAGTGGAGCATCAGCCCCAGGGCGGCGCCCACGGAGACGCCCTTCCCGCCCTTAAAGCCGAAATAGAGGGGGAAGCAGTGGCCCAGCAGGCAGGCATAGCCCGCCGCCAGGAACCCGTAATAACCGCCGATCAGCTTGCCCAACAGCATGGAGACAACGGTCTTGGCCCCGTCCAGAAGGAAGGTGGCCACGCCCACGCCCATGCCGAACAGCCGCGCCATGTTGGTGGCTCCGGCGTTGCCGCTGCCGTAATTGCGCACGTCCTTGCGGCTGACAAGCCAGCTCATCACCACCGCCCAGGAGACGGAGCCCAGCAGATACCCCGCGGCCCCCGCGGCCAGAATTTTGATCGCCTCCATATTTCGCCTCCGTTCCGAAAAGCGCCTGCCGTGTACCGCGTCCGCTAACGTGTATGGTAAAAAATAAGTATATCACAGATTTCCTGATTTGTCCAGATATTTGTCCGCCCAAATCATTTGCAGCCTCACCCCGGCAGGGGGTCCGCCCTTATAGGGCGGAGAAAATACGCTTTCTTCTCTTTTGTATTGACAAAAGAGAAGAAAGCTTCAAAGAAGAGAAAAGCAATTTTTTGGGTCTGGCAGGTATCTTGGCCTGGCGCTCCGTTACGACGGTCCGGCTGCCGCGGCAAAATTCGATACCTATGGTCCCATTCATATCCGCGCGTGACGTTGACGCATTGTCTCTGCGTCTAACCCGCTTAGCCGCTCACCCCGGCACCTGCCAAAGCCCCTGCTCCTACGCAGGGCCGCGTTGCTGCGGCTTTGATCGTGTGGTAATCGATAGCGATGCTTCTATTTCCGTGCGGGCGAACCCCTGGAGAAGTGGGCCGCCGAGGGCGGCGGCCCGTACGGCGTATATCGAAATAATTTCGGAAATTCGAGACACGGGCCGGCCGGGTGTCCGGCCCGTACAGGGTACGTGCGGGCAAACCCCTGGGGGAGTCCAGATGGGGGTCGCAACCCCCTCTGGTCGTTTTTAAAAGGGGGTTCTCAGGGGGGAAAAGCGAAATCCCCCCTGAGCCGTCTTTTCTCCTCTTTGTTGCTTTCTCCTCTTTTGACGGAACAAAAGAGGAGAAAGCAAATCTCCTCCGCCCTATAAGGGCGGAAACCTTATAACCCCCCGCCGGGGCAAGGCGGACACTATTTCGTACACGCCTGCAGGACCGCGTTGGCCACCCGTCCCGCCTGGGAGGCGCCGGAGCCGGCGTTCTCCACACAGACGGCGAAGGCGTAGGGGTGCTGCGGGTCCTCGATATAGCCTACGAACCAGGCGTTTGGCTTCTCGGTGCCCACCTCGGCGGTGCCGGATTTGGCGTGGAGCTTAAGGCCGGGGAAGTTGTCCGCGCCGTAGGTGCGCGCCACCGCGTATTCCATGATCTCCCCGATCTTCTCCGCCGTGGTGGCGGCCAGGATGTGGTCGCGGGTGACGCTCAGGCGGGTGTAGTCCCGCTTCAACGTCAGGCGCGGCGTGTCCCCCCGGCCCGCGATGGCGGCCACGAAGCGGACCATGGCGGCGGGGTTCACCAGGTCATGGTACTGCCCCGCGCCGGACCAGCCCAGGTCGAGGCTCCCCGCCGCCCCCACGTCGAACCGGCCCGCCGCCGTGCGCATCCCGTCCACGGTCTGACGGGAGGTGAGGCCGAAGCGGTCCGCGTATTCCCTGAGCTTCTCCCCGCCCAGCTCCACGGCCAGGGCGGCGAAGGTACAGTTGCAGGACTCCGCCAAGGCGTCCTCGATCTTCATATCCCCGTGGGCGCGGCCACAGGTCACCTTCCCGCCGCCGATGGCGGCGCTGCCGGAGCAGTGGAAGTCCCGCTCAAAAAGGTCATCTATGTTCTCGATGGCGGCGGCCAGGGTCACCAGCTTGAAGATGGAGCCGGGCGTATAGGCCGCGGACAGGGGGCGGTTCAGGTAGACGCCGGAGGTGTCGTCGGCGGCGATCTCCGGCGGGTCCTCCGGGTCAAAGGACGGGGAGGACACCATGCAAATGATCTCTCCGGTGATATAATCCGTGACGATGACCGCCCCGCGGCGTCCGTCCAGAGCCTCCCAGGCGGCCCTCTGGGCGTCGGCGTCCACGGATAAATTGAGCACGCCGCCCTGGCTGTCCTGGCTGTACAGGCCGTTCACCGGGTCGTAGCCCAGGATGGTTTCGGCGTAGTTGAACATGACCCCGCTCCCGATGAAGCCGGCCCTGTCGCCAATGAGGTGGAGGCTGGCCACCCGCGTGGTCATGTCCTCCGCCCAGCGGCCCTCCCCGTCCCGTACGGCGTAGAGGATCTCCCCGTCCCGGTCCCTGACGGTACCGGTGCGGATACGGCCTGAGACAAAGGCGTCGCCGTTGGAGGGAAAGCCCGCCCACCGGCTCCCGTCCAGCATCTGGCGGGTCACATAGAGGGCGGTGAGGCCCAGGATCAGCGCCACGATCAGCGACACGGCCAGCGCCCTGCGGTGGATGCGCTTCATGCCTCCTCACCTCCCGTTTCCTTCCGCTTTTTCTCCTTTTTTCGGGCAAGGGGGATGGCGAAGGAGGCGTTCTGGCGGGCGTCCGCCGCCTTGACAAAGGCCAGGAGACCCCAGGCGGAGATCATGCTGGAGCCGCCCTTGGACACAAAGGGGAAGGTGACCCCGGTGAAGGGCAGGATATCCACCGAGCCGAACACATTGAGGGTCAGCTGCGTCAGCAAAATGGTCATGCCGGCGCAGGCGGCGATGGCGTAGAAGGAGCTGCGGGCCTGGCCGGAGGAGCGCACGGCGAACAGGGCCAGCAGCGCCAGGGCCAGGATGGCGGTGACGGCCACGATGAGGCCCAGCTCCTCGGCCACCATGCCGAAGGCCATATCCGTATCCGCCGCAAAGACCCGGTGGAGCCGCCCCTTGCCGCCGCCCAGGCCGAAAAGCCCGCCGGAGGCCGCCGCGGCCATGGTGCGGGTCTGCTGGAAGCCGCCCCCCTGGGCGTCCTCCCAGGCGCGGCCCCAGGCCGCGAACCGGGACAGCACATAGGGACGGGCGGTGATGACCATGAAGACGCCCAGGCCCGTCCCCGCCAGGGACAGGAACACCGTGGCGAAGCTCCCCGAACGCATGAAGGCGATGACGATATAGGCGGCGAAAAAGACGGCGGCGGTGCCGAAGTCGCTCATGGCCGCCAGGCACAGGACGCAGGCCGCCGCGAAGGCGATGAAGGCCACCAGGTTCCGTTTGGCAAAGAGCCTGTCCAGGGTGGCGGCGCCGGTGAACACAAAGCATATCTTCACCAGCTCCGAGGGCTGAAAGGAGATGCCGCCGATCTGGACCCAGTTTTTCGCGCCGAAGATGCTCTTGGCGGTGACCAGATTCACCAAAAGCAGCAGGATGCCGATGACCGCCATAGGCGTGCGGAGCCTTTTGGCCCGGTCCAGGTCCCGCAGATATGAGCCGATGACAAAGTACAGCACGACCCCCGCCAGCAGGCAAATAAGCTGCTTCCACAGGCCCTCCGGGTCGGAGGATGCGCACACGCCAAGGCCGATGGATGTGAGGAAAAAGGCCAGCGTCTCCACCTCAAAGCCCGTGCGGTGGAGGCTCCTGGTGATGGCGTAACAGACCCAGATGAGGGCGATCAGCGCCAGAAAGGACGCGGGCACGGCGGCGTTCAGCGCCTCTCCCGCGGCGGCGGTGTGCTGGATGCCCAAGAGCAGGATAAACTCGGTGAGCAAAACAAGGGTCGCGCCGGGACGGATGCGGGCGCCGGGCCTTACGCGGCTCTGGGCCTGGGCCTTCTCGTCCTTCACCGTGGAGGGGACAAAGACGCAGCTGGCCTTGCCGAAGGTGACGATGTCCCCGGCGTGGATGGCGGCGATGCCCTCCAGGGGGCGGCCACGAAGCCTTGTGCCGTTTTTTGACCGCAGGTCCCGCACGAACCAGCGGCCCTGGGGGTCGCGGGTCAGGGCCGCGTGGGTGCGGGAGACCGTCTGATAGTTGAGGCACACGTCCGCCGAGGACGCCCTGCCTACGATATTCTCCCAGTTGGTGAGCTCCAGCTTCGCCCCGCCCGGCAGGGTGAGCCAGCCCCACACCTCCCGCTGGGTCTTCCCCGTCAGCATGGAGACGGCGCAGCGCAACAGTATCAGCACCGCCAGCACAGGCAGGACATAGCGGGTGACCGTGGTGATGACGCCGGAGGCGCGAAACAGCGCCGACGGGTCCATATTTTCAACAGAGCCAAGCGTCTCCACGCTTCCGGCCTCCTTTCCTGCCGCTCAGGGCGTGATGTTGCGGATTTACCATGGGTATCTTGTGGGTATCTTGAATATTATAGCACAAATCTCTTGAAATTCAAAGCCAAATACGGTATATTTGGAAAAGTACGACTTTTGGAGGTACACTATGCCCGATACGAAATGGCTTAACGAGATGGAGGCCCGCATCCCCCACGACGGCGTGCGGACACGGTTCGCCCCCTCCCCCACGGGGTATATGCATGTGGGGAATCTGCGCACGGCGCTGTATACCTGGCTCATCGCCCGCCACAACGGCGGAAAATTCATCCTGCGCATCGAGGACACCGACCAGGGCCGTCTGGTGGAGGGGGCGGTGGACGTCATCTACCGCACCCTTGCCGAGTGCGGCCTTGACCACGACGAGGGCCCGGACGTGGGCGGCCCGGTGGGGCCGTATATCCAGACGGAGCGCCGGGGATTTTATAAGGAGTACGCGGAACTCCTCATCGAGCGCGGCCACGCCTACCGGTGCTTCTGCGAAAAAACGGAGTCCGGGGAGGATTCCGGCAATTTTGACCGGGGGCCCGATCCCTGCCGCGCCCTCTCCCGTGAGGAGGCGGACGCCAGGGCCGCCGCGGGGGAGAGCTACGTCATCCGGCAGAGGATGCCCCAGGAGGGCTCCACCACCTTCCACGACGCCGTTTACGGCGACATCACCGTGGAAAACAAGGAGCTGGAGGACCAAATCCTCCTGAAATCCGACGGCCTGCCCACCTACAACTTCGCCAACGTCATCGACGACCACCTGATGGGCATTACCCACGTGGTCCGGGGGGCCGAGTATTTAAGCTCCGCCCCGAAATACAACCTGCTCTACCAGGCCTTCGGCTGGCCCGTGCCCACCTATGTCCACTGCTCCTCCGTGATGGTGACGGACAGCGAGACGGGCGCGGCGCGGAAGATGTCCAAGCGCCACGGCGACCCCTCCTACGAGGACCTGATCGCGGACGGCTATCTCACCCCGGCAGTGGTGAACTACGTGGCCCTGCTGGGCTGGTCGCCGGGAGGCGAGCGGGAGATTTATTCCCTACGGGAGCTGGCGGAGGTCTTTGACCTCCACGGCGTCTCCAAGTCACCGGCGGTCTTTGACATCAACAAGCTGACGTACTTCAACGCCGAGTATATCCGCGCCATGTCCCCGGAGGCCTTCGCCCGCGCGGCGGAGCCGTGGATACGGAAGGCCGTGAAAAACCCGACCATCGACGCCGCCCAGATCGCGGCGCTCCTGCAGCAGCGCACGGAGAAGCTGACGGAGATCCCGGAGAAGGTGGACTTTTTTGACGCGCTCCCCGATTACTCCCCGGAGCTTTTCATCCACAAGAAGTCCAAGACCGATATCCCCGGCTCCCTGGAGACGCTTCAAAAGCTCCTGCCCGCCCTGGAGGCGGCGGAGACCTGGGACGACGAGACCCTCCTGAAGCTCCTCACGGAGCTGGCGGAGGCCCAAGGCGTGAAAAACGCCAGGATCATGTGGCCCCTGCGCGTCGCCATTTCCGGTAAGGCCGTCACCCCCGGCGGCGCCGTGGAGATCGCCCGTATTCTGGGAAAAGACGAGTGTTTAAGGCGCATAAAGTACGCCTTGGATAAATTTCAAGTATAGTATAGCATCATCTTCTAACGTTGCCAAGCATTTTTTGAAGTAAATTTAATTAACTTTTTGTTAAGGTAAAAATTACAAGACAAGAAACGCCCCTTTTGTGGAAAACCTAACGCAAAAGGGGTGTTTTTTTATGGTTTTGTCAAAAAAAGCGGGCAGGCTGATCGTCATTTACGCCCTGGCGGCGGTGCTGGTGATGGGCGTTTTTGTCTGGAAGGCCCAACGGGAGAGCGCGGCGCTTTCCCGAAGCCTTGCCATTGGGTACGACCACGCCTTTACGGAGCTTACAACGGCGGTGGGGGAGCTGGACGCCACCTTGCAGAAGGCCCGGTGCGCCTCCTCTCCGGCCATGGTCAGCACCGTCTGCGCCCAGGGCTATGCCCACTGCGCGGCGGCGGGCCAGGCCATCGCCTCTCTGCCCCGCTCCGATTTGGAATTGGAGCACACGGCGGCGTTCCTCTCCAAGGCGGGTGACTATCTATTTTACCTCGCCCGCTCTGCCGCCGGGGGCGGCGCGCTGACGGAGGAGGAGCGGGAGGCCCTGGGGGACCTCTCGGAAAGCGCCGGCCAGGTCTCCGGGGCGCTCTCCGATCTGGCGGCGCGGCTGATCGCGGGGGAGATCAGCACCGCGGAGCTTGACAAGGCGGAGGACGCCATCGCGGACGCCGAGGACAGCCTGGTGGACACGGGCTTTGCCGGGTCCTTCAAGGCCCTGGAGGACGAGCTTCCGGAGCTGCCGGCCCTCATCTACGACGGCCCCTTCTCCGCCCACATCGAGCGGGCGGAGCCCTGTCTCCTCAAGGGCCTTGAGGAGGTGGGCCAGGACGCGGTGGCCGGCGCGGCGGCGGAATTTTTGGACGTGCCCTCCGCCGCCCTCACCTTCCGGCACGTCCGGGAGGCGCCCATCCCCGTCTTTGTGTTCACCTGCCAGAGCGGCAACGAGGTGCAGACCGTGGAGGTGACGCGGGCCGGAGGGCGGATCGTCTATTTCGGCACCGCCAGGGAGTCCGGCGAAGGGCAGATGACGGCGGACCAGGCCCTGGAGCGGGCGGCGGCGTTTTTGGAGGATCACGGCTTTGGGGGCATGAGGCCCACGTATCATCAGGAGGAGGCCGGGGAGCTGACGGCCAGCTTTGCCTTTGAGCAGGACGGGGTGATCTGCTACCCGGACCTTATAAAGGTCACCGTGGCGATGGACACCGGCAAGGTGGTGGGCATGGAGGCCGGAGGCTATACCATGTGCCACCAGCGGCGCGCCCTGGGCGGGATGGCCTTTGATACGGAGAAGGCCGTCTCCGGCCTCTCCCCCTGGCTGACCGTCAAATCCCACCGCCCCGCGGTGATCCCCACGGAAGGGAAAAACGAGGTGCTCTGCGAGGAGTACCTCTGCGAGACCGCCGAGGGCAAACACGCGCTGGTGTACCTGAACGCCAAGACGGGCCAGGAGGAGCAGATCCTGCTGCTCCTGGAGTCGGAGTCGGGGACGCTGACGGTGTGATACAGGGGCTGGGAAAAGTCTATACACCAGAGACGGTTTTTTAAATAGATTTTCGGGAATTCGTCGTCGCGGAACCGGCTTAACCTCGCCCTCCAAGCATTCGGGCTCAGGCGCACGGTTCGCTCCTCCTTTCCCCATCGGGCGACAGCCCGATGGGGGACCCAATGAGCAACCGTTTTAGGGCGGGCGTTGTGGGAATTCGATGGACGGGTGGCCGAGGACGGCCACCCCTACTTTTTTCGCAGGTCCTTCGCGCGTTCTATCGATCCGTTCCTGTGACGGTCAGCTCCACGTCGTACCGGTCCCCTCGGTTGGTTCCCAGGGACTGATCGTCCACGGTCCAGACGATGTGCCAGGGGCCGTAGTCCATCTCCCCGCCGGAAATCCCCGCGAAGTTGGTCCTGTTTTCCAGTCCGCTGAGGGCGAAGATGTTCTCCTTTTTGGAGGCGCCGGCCAAGCCCGCGGAGAGGGCGCGGACAAAGAGGCCGTGGGTGTAGGACACATCCGTGGCGGACATCATCGTGCTCTGCCGCCACACAAGGCCGGTGACCACGCCGTTCTCCACCGTCAGCTCCACCGGGGCCGGCTCAAACTTCTCCCCCACGCGGTCCAGATACACCGTGCCGGGGCTGGGGACAAAGGTATCCGTCCAGGTCCCGTCGGCATTGAGCTTCCAGCGGTCATAGTCCAGGTTGTGCTCCATATAGCGGTTGACGTTTTCGGCCAGCTCCGCCGGCGTCAGCTCTCCCCGGTGGAGGGGCATGTAGTAGTGGAGGTTCAGGGCGGCCATCAGGGCCAAATTCACCGCCAGCCAGGCGGCTGTTACGGCGATCCGCCGCCGCTGTCCGCCCAGGGAGATCACGTCCGAGCCGCTCTCCCAGGGCAGCTCATAGTCCCTTTTGGCGTCCCGGAAGCTCTTGATGTTCCGCCACAGGGCCACCAGGGGGATACGCAGGCCCTCGCCCCAGAAGAGGACGCCCCAGGTGCGGGCGCAGGCGTCCCCCAGGGGCAGGTTCTCCCCGCCCCGGCCCCGTACCCGCAGGCCCAGCAGGAGCTTTCCCGGCGTGGCGCCCAGGGTCCAGAGGAAGACGGGCTCCAGGAGGAGCGTGGCGGCCAGGAGAAGGACGGTATTCAGCACCGCGCCCCAGCCGGAGGGGATCGGGGGCCGGTCAAGAAGCCCCCCGGAGACGAGGGCGTAGAGAAGCTCTAAGATCGACCAGTCGATCATCCGCGCGAAGTACCGGGCCCAGGGGCCGGCATAGTCCGGGCGCGGCTCCGGCTCCCCCTCCGGCTCCGGTTCCGGCGGGGCCGCCTCCGGCAGGGCCGTCCCGCCGGACTCCAATTGGGTAAGGTAGGCGTCGCTGCGCAGCGATCCGTACTCCGCCCTGTCGGCCAGCATGTTCTCGATGACCCGTTTGGCGTCCTCAAGGGCCCCGGCGCGGGCGTCCAGGCTTTTGATCCTGGCCCGGAGGCGGTCTTGAAAATCCCCGCCGCCAGCCGCGTCCATGGCCCGTATGTCGTCCACGGAAAAGCCCAGCGTCCGCAGGAGCTTCACCTTCTGGAGCTTTTCAAGGTCGGCCTCGGAGTAGTTCCGGTAGCCGTTGGGCTCCCTGACCGGCTTGATGAGCCCCTCGGACTCGTAGTAGCGCACCGTGCCTCTGTCCAGGCCCGTGCGGGCCTCGATCTCGTTGACTGTCACGGTTCATTCCCCCTTTCACCGGCCACTATACGGTATAAAGCGGCTTTACAGTCAAGAGGTTTTTTGGATTTTTTCAAAAAAAGTATAAAAATGGGTGACCCCGTTCAGCCCGCGGCCCCCAATTCATGCTCACAGGCCGCCTCTCTTGGCGGCCCGCGTGGAGGTATATGGAAAATGCAAATTTTTCAAAAATTGTCTCTTTCACCCGGAGATTTTATTCTTCTATTTTTACGCTGAAGGGCTTCCATTTGACTTTTACGCTGTATTTCAGCTCATACGTCGATACGCCCCGAAAGAGTGCGTCCTGAATTTCGGCGATCTCTTTTTCCAGCTGTTCCGCGTTGGCGTACCACCCCAAAAAAGTGTTTTGCGGGCCCAAAAGGGAGACCGCGTCATCGCGGGCGGCATATAGGGCATACCGCGGGGCATTTTTTCCTCCCTTGAATCTTGGCGAGGACATCACCTTGCTACACCTTGTAACAACGTGTTCATAGGGCGAAGAGATCGTGATTACCCCCGTCACTTTTTCGGTCTCCCCGTCCTTTTTCTGGGGAAGCCCTGTGTCCATAAGACTGTCTAAGGATATGTTCAGTTCCTGGGACAGCAGCAACAGCTTTTCCACCTCTGGGTAACCCGTTCCCTGCTCCCACTTAGAAACAGCCTGCCTGCTGACATCCAGCATTTCCGCCAGCTCCTCCTGGGATAGATGCCGTTCCTTTCTGGCTATCTGTAAATTTTCCGCAAAGCTCATGCAAACTACCTCCGTTCACGATATGAGATAGCAATATTGTAAAGGCAAATCTTAACAACCTCCACCAACCTGCCTTTGCTTTTTCGCAACTTAAAATTGCGGCAGCTTTCAACTGACCTATTTCAGTTCCCTCCCGCAGCTCTCCAGAACATATCGGCAAACACCGCCGCGTGGAGGAGGAAAAAAGTGGGAACGAGGAGATAAAATTTGGGGTCCTTTGTCTTGTGGCGCAGGAGGTGCATTCCCAAAAGCGCGCCCAGGGAGCCGCCCAGGACGGTGACCGCCAGCAGGGTGGATTCCCGTATCCGCCACATATGGAGGCGGGCGCGGCGCTTGTCCGCGGCGTAGAGGGAGAAGGCCAGGAGATTCATACCGGCGATATACGCCGCCAGGGCGAGCTGGGCCGCAGTCATTTCAGCGCCTTTTCCAACTGGGACATGGACTTGCGGCGCAGGGCGTCGGTGATGGCCATCCGCTGGATGACGGTCTTGACCGTCGTTTCCAGCTCCCCGCCCTCGGAGTAGTCGGCGGGCAGCATGTAGTCGGCGCGCCCGTCCCGAAGGAGCTGGGCGGCGGTGTCCTTTTTGTTCTTAGGGTACACGGCCACGGAGCAGCCGCCGTTGACACGCACCAGCTTCATGCAGGGCA
Organism: uncultured Oscillospiraceae bacterium; assembly: GCA_947626845.1. GTDB lineage: Bacteria > Bacillota > Clostridia > Oscillospirales > Oscillospiraceae > RUG626. The sequence goes on from CANQTW010000001.1 coordinate 160,663, forward strand.
CGTCGGTCTTGCCGTCGGCGATGTAGATCATGTTGCGGAAGGGGACGGGGCGCTCGTCCTCCGGCGTGTAGTCGTTGAGGGCGGCGTCCTCGGAGAGGTCCAGCACGCCCTTGTTGACCCGAAACAGGAACTGGGTCTTGGTGGTGTAGTTGACCACGTTCTTTGGCCAGACGGGCATCCTGTCCACGTCGTAGAGGAACTCGCAGGCGAAGACCTCGGTGAAATGCTTATAGATGCTGGAGCCCTCGATGATCTCCCTCAGACCGGAGGAGATGATGAAGTGGCGCACGTCCACGCCCTGGCTCTTTCCGAAGGCGCCCATCCGGTCAAACCAGGTCTCCACGCCGGGGTAAAATTCCAGGTCCCGCCCCAGGGCCACGAAGCTCTCCCGCCGCACCGAGACGGTCTTGGCGGAGCGGGCCTTGTCCAGCATCACGTACATATAGGCTAAGATACCGTCCATCTTCTTCTCCCTGGCCAGGGAGTTGGCCTCTGTCCAGAACTCCCTGGGGGTGAGGCCCACGTTGGGGATGAAGGAGTACTCCTGCATGTCCTTGGTGCAGAGGGTCTTGTCAAAATCGTACATCAGGGCGATGACGGGGCGCTTGTTTTTCATGATCTGCCACTTCCGTTTTCGGTGATATTTTGTTATAATTGTAATACAGTACAGGAAAAAATTCAAGTCGTGGAAATTCGTGCGGATGATGCAGATTTGATGCAGGGATGATGTAGGATATTGTCGAATCATTTCCACTGAAGAGGGGTTTATCATATGATCCGTATTCTGATCGTCGACGACGAGCGGCCCATCGCTACTCTCATCAAAATGAGCCTCACCAAAGCCGGCTACACCTGTGTCTGCGTATACGACGGGCTGGCGGCGGCGGACATACTGGAAAAGGAGAGCTTCGACCTTATTTTGCTGGATATCATGCTCCCCGGCGCTACGGGCTTTGAGCTGATGGACTACATCAGGCCCCTGGGGGTGCCGGTGATCTTCCTCACCGCCAAGGGCGACATCGCCGACAGGGTCCACGGGCTGAAGATCGGGGCGGAGGATTACATCGTCAAGCCCTTTGAGATCGTGGAGCTTCTGGCCAGGGTGGAGGTGGTGCTCCGGCGCTACAACAAGCTGGCCAGCGTCATCGAGATCGCGGGCCTCTCCATCGACACCCGCTCCATGCGGGTGACCAGGGACGGGGAGGAGATTCCCCTGACCAACAAGGAGTATAATCTGCTGCTGCTCTTCGCCCGAAATCCCGGCGCGGCCCTCTACCGGGAGACCATCTACGAGCGGGTCTGGGGCGGGGACTACAACGTGGGCAGCCGCACCGTGGACCTGCACATCCAGCGCCTGCGCAAAAAGGTGGGCTGGGAGGATAAGCTGGTGTCCGTCCACAAGGTCGGCTACCGCTTAGAGGCCGACAGATGAGGCTCTCCACCAAATTCACTCTGGGGGCCGTGACCCTGCTGGCGGTGATCTTCGGCATCTGCGGGACGCTGATGATCTCCGCCTCCTTTGACGCCATGCTGAGCAGTGAGCGGGATTCCGCCCTGCGCACCTATTACTCCGTCCAGAGCACGCTGCGGATGGCCGCGTCCATCAGCGCGCAGTCGAATTTTGATGACGTGGCGGAGACCCTGGACATCTTGGCGGATCACAGCCGAGATATGTGGGACGGTATCCTGCTGGAGACCGACGCCGGCGCCCTGTACAGCGGCGGCATCGCCCCGGACCGGGTAGAGACGGAGACGGGCCTTTGCTCCGTGACCTATCCCAGCCGCGGCGGGGCAAAGCTCCTGCAGGTGTCCGGCGCCATGACGGCCAACGGGCAGAAGCTGTCGCTCTACCTGCTCAGCGATATCTCCCCGGTGTATGAGCTCCGCAGCGCGCAGCTGGACACCTACCGGAAGCTCCTGCTGCTGACGGTGGTGCTGGGCGCGGCGGGGGCCTATCTCATGTCCGTGTTTTTGACCCGCCCCCTGACCCGTCTGACCCGCGCCTCCCGGCAGATCGCCGCGGGGGACCTGTCCAGCCGCGCCGAGGTCAGCTCCGGCGACGAGCTGGAGGCGCTGGCGCGGGAGTTCAACGCCATGGCCGACAGGCTCCAGGGCAACATCACCGAGCTTACGGAGAACGCCCGCCGGCAGACGGAGTTCATGGGCTCCTTCGCCCATGAGCTGAAGACCCCCATGACCAGCATCATCGGCTACTCAGACCTGATCCGCCGGAGGATGCTCTCCCCGGAGGAGGAGCAGGACGCCGCCAACTACATCTTTTCCGAGGGGCGGCGGTTGGAAAGTTTATCCATAAAGCTGTTGGACCTGCTGATGCTGAAGAAGCGGGATTTCGAGCTTACCGAGGCCTCTCCCGCCGCCATCGTCACAGGCGTGGTGCGGCTTTTGCGGCCCAATCTCACCCGCGCGGGCATCACCCTGCGCTACAGGACCGCCGAGGGCCGATGTATGCTGGAGCCTGATCTTGTGAAATCTCTTTTGATAAATCTTGTTGACAACGCGCGAAAAGCGTTGGATAATGGAGGGGCGGTATTCATCCTCTCCGAGATGACGGACACCGGCTGTGTGTTCTCCGTCACCGACAACGGGCGGGGCATTCCGGCCTCCGACCTTACTAAGATCACCGAGGCCTTTTACCGGGTGGACAAATCCCGCTCCCGCGCCCAGGGCGGCGTGGGGCTGGGGCTGGCCCTGTGCGACGAGATCGCCAAGCTCCACGCCGGCGCTCTGGAAATACAGAGCGTGGAGGGCAAGGGCACCCGCATCACGGCTATGTTGAACGGGGGGCGCGTATGAGAAAGAGAAACATCCTGATCTGCTCCCTCACCGCCCTCATGTGCCTGGGGAGCCTCTTTCTTCCCGGCGCGGCGCTCTCGCTGAGAGACGCCTCCCTGGCGCGGGCCTCCCAGTCCGTGGCGGTGGACGAGGTGGAGCTGAACCTGGTCACAAAGCTGGACATGGTGGGCAAGCTCCGGCTGGCGGGGGACGCCTCCGCCGCCGTGATCCCCCTGGAATCCGGACGGCTGATCACCGGCACGGAGGCCGTGCAGAGCGCCATCAAGGCCCAGCACGACATGGGGATCTACCTGGGCGACGGGATCAGCTCCTCCGTCTCCCCCAGGCTCCTGATCAGCGGCCAGGGCGAGTCCATGGTGCTGTGGGACGTGACCATCACCTGGCCGGATTCCAGCATGACGGGGCACTATCTCATCGACGACGAGACAGGCGGTCTGCTGGGCATCGAGCTGAGGCTGGACAGCGCGGCGGTGGATTCGGAATACGCGGACATGGAGGTGGAGGGCAACGACGCTGACTACCACGACTTCATCTTGTCCTTCCTGGCGCCGCTGGGTCTGGACGAATCCAACGTGGCCGCCATCTACTTCACCCACGACAACAACACAGGCAATGTGCTGGTGATCTCCGACAGCGGAGAGGCGGATTTTCCCATCGTCCTGCGGCTGACGAACCCCTACGACTGGTGCTTCAGCGTAAACATGGCCGCCTCGCCGCAGTCCGCCCCCGATCCCGCGGAACCGGATACCACGGCACAATAAACAATAAACAATAAACAATAAACAATAAACAAGAAAACCTATTTTTCATATATTTCAGAGGTAGAGAGAACATGGATCAAAGAGAGTACAGGGACGAAAACGACAGACCCTATGAGCGCGCCGGAGCGTACCGCTCAAGGGATGGACGGGACGATCCGGAGGGATACAGCCGGGATCGGGACGGATACAGCCGGAACCGGCCCCGAAGCCGTACCGGCGTCAGGCCGGACGCCGGACGGAGCGGCGCCCCGGACCCCCTGCGGCCCCTGATCGTGGGCGCGGTGCTGTTCATCGCCTGCGTCGTGGCCCTGGTGATGAGCATGGTCCCCAGGGGGGCCAAGGCGCCGGCGGACACCGCCGGCGACACCGCTGAACAGGAGGACAGCGCCGGCGACACCGCTGGGGAAACCGAGCCGGACCTCAGCGGCCTCCCTGAGGCGCTCCACGCCCTGTACGACAAGGTCCCCGAAGCCAGGGAGTATGTGCTGGCGTGGTTTGACCGGCCCAAGCCCGTGCCCACGGAGACCATCGACCTTAGTGGCCTCGACCTGAGCCGGGTGCCGGCTCTCTACCAGTGGGATATGCGGTGGGGCTACTCCATCTACGCCGGAAACTACCTGGGTCTGTCCGGCTGCGGCCCCACGTGCCTCTCCGTGGTGGCCCTCTACTTCACCAAGGACACCAGCCTGAACCCCCAGAAGGTGGCGGAATACGCCACGGCCAACAACTACGCCACCGTGGGAGACGGCACCTCCTGGACCCTGTTCTCCCAGGGCGCCGCGGGCCTGGGCCTCACCTCCCGTGAGCTGGCCCTCGACCAGAGCAGGATCGACGCCGCCCTGGCCGGAGGGGACCTGGTGGTCATGGTGCTGGGCCCCGGCGACTTCACCACCATCGGCCACTACATAGTCGTCACCGGCGGCGACGGTGTGAACGGCTACACCGTCCACGACGTCAACAACCCCGCCAACAGCGCCAAGACCTGGACCTTCGAGCAGCTGAAGGGCCAAATCAGGAACATCTGGGCCATGAACAAGGCCTGAACCGCCCCCACGAAACTGCATATATGGACAAGGGATGGATCGCTTAGCACCATCCCTTGTATATTTTTTTGTAAATCCGAGATTTTTTGACGCTTTAAAGCTTGACAACACACGTGCCATCCCCTATAATACGTTACGTAAACCTTGGGGGTTATGTCAACATATGGATTATGTAAACGTCCAGATGTTGGCTTTCCGGCGGTTTACATAACGTTCAAAAAGGGGCGTGGGAGAAATGAAAAAACGTTTTCTTTGTGTAGTTTTGGCTCTCGTCATGGCGGCGGGGGTCCTGCCGGGGCTGGCCTTCGCGGCGAACAGCTACAAGGCGGCGCCCATCCAGTCGCGTTATTTTTACGACCAGCTGAATGACCGGGCCAGGGCCATCTATGAGAAGCTCCTTCAGGAGTTCACCGGGAAGGAGAAGGAATCCTATTACAGCGGCACGAAGACCATCGACCTCATCGGCGTGAGGGGCGTGGACCTGAAGGCCGTGACGGACTACATAGGCGGCAATAAGGACCTCTTCAACGACTTCTGCGCCGCCAAGGACGCGCTGGATCTGGACCACTCCGAGATATGGTGGATGGACTCTGGGTATCTCACCTTCCGGGTGACCCAGGACGCCGGTAAATCCGGCGCTTACCAGGGCTACCATGTGATCATCGGGCCGGGTCGGGGCGACACCTATCTGCTGGCCGGCCAGACCATCGAGGACGTGGCCGCCAAGGACAAGGCCGTCAACGACGCCATCGACGATATGGTGGCCGCGGCCGTGAAGGACCTGAACGCCAACAGCGCCGCCGGAGGCTTCTCCCAGGCGGACAAGATCGCCTATCTGGTGGGCAGCATCCATGACCGGATCACCAAGGGCATCCATTACCGCTATGAGACCGAGTGCCGCAACAACGGCGCCAACGCCAGATATATCCGCACCGTTTACGGCTTCGTGACCCATGAGGGCGTCTGCGAGGCTTACGCCCGCACGCTCCAGGTGGCCCTCCGGCGGGCCGGCATCCAGTGCGTGCTGATCCACGGCGTCCAGACAAAGGGCACCCCTGAGGATCACATGTGGAACGCCGTGAACATCCCCGACTCCAACGGTACGGCCCACTGGTACGTGGTGGACGCCACCTGGGATGACCCGCTGACGGCGGACTACACCGGCAAGCGGGACCTGACCTTCGCGAACGGCCTCGACGGCAGGGAGACCAACACCTATCTCCTGGTGGGCCAATCCCTGGTGGGCGAGCACTGGCGTCCCTCCGGATTCGTATCCACCGGCAATTTTGAATTCTCCTATCCCGACATCGAGGCCAACGCCTACGCCGGCACGTCGGTGGACGGCGATTTCAACGGGCTGGAGGTAAAATACTCCGCCGGCGCCTCCATGGATGACAGCACCCCCGCGGGGGTGTTCACCGTGACCTACAAGGGCATGAACGCGGCCCAGGCCCGTGAGAAGGGGCTTTACTTCATGGTGAAGATGTACGACTACCACCCCGACGGCACCGCCGACGTGATGGACGAGTGGTACTACGCCGACGCCTCCTTCATCCTGGCCTCCAACACCCCCTATTTCGGGGATCACAAGGACGGCCTGCGCATATACAGCGCCACCTGCGAGTATGTGGACATCGCCGTCACCACCCGCGAGCCGGACCACCGGAGCGAGTGGAGCTCCAACCCCAACACCAGCTATCTCTCCAAGCACCCCGACGCCGGATATTTCCACGGCGACGAGAGCGAGATCATCGCCCAGACGGGGATGCTCTACAACGTGAACGCCAGCTATGAGGCGCCCCCCTATGTGCTGACCCAGACTCCGGCCCCCAACGGCAACGCCACGGCGGGCTATCAGTACCGCTTCAGGGTCACCTGGGACGACGACCTGTACCACATCCTGCCCCAGGGCAACGACGCCGCGGAGACATACGCCGAGGATTACGCCCAGGCGGCGGCTCAGACGGTCCAGGTCCGCTACGTCACCCGTCAGCAGGACCTGCACACCGGCGGAGAAAAGACCGTCCAGATCGCCGGCCAGCTGCCCTTTGACACGAACCGCGACGGCGTGGTGGATATGACCGGCGGCTACACCGATTTCAAATGGCTCTACAAATACGAAGGGCAGTACGCCCAGTGCCCCAACCGCGCCAAGCACAAGAACGGCCAGTGCGACGTGGACGCCGGCTGTCCCATTGTGGGCGTGGAGTTCAACTTCAAGGCCTCTGACCTGTGGATCGATGACGTGACCGAATATAACTTCTCTGTGGAGGGCGTGGTGGGCTCCCGCTCCGCCAAATACCCCAACAATTTCTCCGTCATCTGCGTGGTCCCCGGCCTGTGCCCGGCCTGCTACCGCAGCCAGGGCATCGACTGGAACCTGTGGGGCCAGCCCACGCTGCTGGACGCCCCGGAGAATCTCAATCTCCACGACATGGCCGTGGCCGGCGGCACCGACGCCGAAACCCTGAAAAAGCTGGACGAGGAGATGCGCCGGGACGAGCTGAACGGACGCCTGATGCTGGTGGTGGAGGACAAGAGCAAGGGCGCCGGCAGCCGTGAGGAATATGAGGAGCTGAATACCCTTATGGAGAAGGAGAGCGGCTACGGGGATTCCGATATCCTCAGCTCCTCCGTCTTTGAGATCAACTTCAACCGCCTGTGCCCCATGGTCAACCTGAAGCCCAACAGGGGCGAATCTCTGCGCGTCCAGGTGGGATATCCCGCCGGAGTGACCTATGAGTCCCTGGGCCTCGGCGATGTGGAGCTGAAGGCTTACCACTTCACCCGCTGCTCAGACGACAGCGGATACCGCTGCGACCATTACAACGAAAAGGGCCACCAGTGGGGCGACGATATCGTGAGCGTGGAGGAGATCACCGTCATCCCCACGCCCTACGGCATGGTGCTCATGTGCGAGGCCTTCTCCCCCTTTGAGATCGTGGCGGTGAAGAAGGACAACGCCGTGACCTCCGTCAAGGAGGGCCCCAAGACCCTGGTGGTGGTCTCCGACGGCAACGGCACGGTCAGCGTGGACGGCCACGGCGCCGTGGGCAAAGGCGGCAACGTGGAGTTTAACGCCAACGAGACCAAGACCTTCACCGTGAATCCCGATAACGGCTATGCGGTGGACACCGTGTCCCTGGGCGGGACGCCCATCCCGGTGGACAGTGAGACGAACACCTTCACCGTCAGCAATGTTACGGAAAACGACGTGCTCAGCGTCACCTTCCTGCCGGAGGCGATCAAGGCCGCCGAGGAGGAGGCCTACGGCGCCACCGTTGTGGCCCAGGTCTGCGATCACGCCGTCACCGTTTCCCTTGTGGAAGCGGGTCACAGGGCGGACGTGGAGCCCACCTGCACCACCGACGGCTACAAGCTTGGGACCAAATGCGCCCACTGCGGCCAGATCGTCACCCGCGGCCAGGTGATCCCCGCCACGGGACACCTGAACACCGAGATCAGGCAGGAGGCCGTGGAGGCCACCTGCACCGAGAACGGCGCCACCGCCGAGATCTGGTGCAAGGACTGCAAGAGGATCATCTCCACCGTCTCCACCGTCCAGGCCCTGGGCCATCTGTTCAAAAACTACGTCTCCACCGGCGTCACCTCCTGCAAGGGTTCCGAGGTGACAGCCGTCTGTGAACGGTGCCACGAGGCCGTCGATACTCATTTCGATTCCTCCGTGACGTCCGGCCATCTGTTTACAAACTACGTCTATCAGCACGACGCCACCTGCACCAAAAACGGCACCGAAAAGGGCGAGTGCCTGTACTGCGGCGCCACCGACGTGCGGGAGAAGGCCAATTCCAAGCTCCCCCACGACGTAGACCCCGACACCCACATCTGCCGCGTCTGCCATGAGTACGCCTGCGCCGGCGGCCACACCCCCAGGACCGTCCCCGGCAAGGCGGCCACCTGCACCGAGAACGGCCTGACGGACGGCCTGGTCTGCTCCGTCTGCGGCGAGGTGCTGAAGGTCCAGGACATCCTGCCCGCCCAGGGGCATCTGTTCCCCACCGACCACACGGAGAAGGACACCGCCTGCCAGGTCTGCGGCCAGGTGATGAAGGCCTCCGCCCACACGCCGGAGGTCATCCCCGCCGTGGAGGCCGGCTGTGACACCGAGGGCCTGACGAAGGGCGTCCGGTGCGCCATCTGCGGCCACATCATCGAAAAGCAGGAGGTGCTCCCCGCCCTGGGCCATGAGTACGACACCGAAAAGCTGACCTGGGTCTGGTCCACCGACGGCCTCAACCACGCGGCGGCCACCGTCCCCTGCGTCCGGAAGAGCTGCGCCCACCAGGAGACCTTCGCGGCCCATGTCACCCTGAAGACCGTGACGGAGGCCAAATGCACCACCGCGGGAAGCGCCGTGGCCACCGCCTCCGTGACCGTAGGGGAGGAGACCTTTACCGACACCCGCACCGTGGAGCTGCCCGCCCTGGGCCATGACGTCATGGGCGGCATCTGCGCCCGCTGCGGGCGCAACGTGGGGGACTTCCCCAGCCATCCGGTGACCCGCCCCTACGATAACTTTGTGGACGTGCCCGCCGGCATCTGGTACGAGGAGGACCTGAAATACGTCAACACCCGCGGCCTCTTCCTGGGCGTGGGCGACGGCAGATTCGATCCTGAGCAGAATATCTCCCGCGTCCAGATGATGACCCTGCTGGGCCGCTTCGACCTGAACGCCGGCTCCACCGGCCCCGACTGGCACGACTCCAGCATCGCCTGGGCAATAGGCGCCGACATCTCCGACGGGCAGAATCCGGAGGCTTTCCTGACCCGTGAGGATTGCGTCACCATGCTCTGGCGCTACTACGGCAGTCCCTCGGTCAACTTCGACCTCAGCGGCTATGTTGACCGGAATGAGCTGAATCCCTGGGCCCAGGAGGCCTTTGAATGGGCCGTCAGCGAGGGCATCATCAACGGCACCAGCGAGATCACCCTCTCCCCCCAGGGCACCGCCACCCGCTCCCAGGCCTCCTGCATCTTTGCCAGATTCGCCAGATTCCTGGAGAGCTGATCCATCCTGTCTATCCCGATACTCCGGCGGTTTTTTGATCGCCGGAGTCGTTATGTCCGCATGATTTCTCTTGCATTTTTCCCTCCGAACGGCTACAATAGCGTATGATTTCCTTTCCGCCCGCGGGCGGAGAAAGGCGCGAATATGGAAAAACCGAACGCAAAGCCGCGCGGCCCGGAGGCCGTCCGGTTCGCCCTGGCGCTTTTGTGCGCCAAGCTGACGGTGCCGCTTCTGAAGCTCACCCGGCACAACGGCACCAATTTCCCCGGCGAGATCGCCATGAAGATCTGTCCGGCCTTCCTGCGGTATCTGGCCAAGCCCGTGCGGCTCCTGGCCGTCACCGGCACCAACGGCAAGACCACCGTGACGAATCTGCTCTGCGACACGCTGACCAGGGCCGGGTACAGGGTTCTCAGCAATCGGGCCGGCTCCAATATGTACCCCGGCGTGGCCACGGCCCTGCTGTCGGGCGTCAGCCTCTTCAACAGATGCTCCTGGGACGTGGCCGTGCTGGAGATCGACGAGCGCTCCTCCCGGCTCATCTTCCCCCACCTGACGCCGGAGCTGATGGCGGTGACGAACCTCTTCCGGGACTCCATCATGCGCAACGCCCATCCCCAGTTCATCGCGGATTTCCTCACCCGGTACATCCCGCGGGAGACGAAGCTGGTGCTGAACGCCGATGACCTGATCTCCGCCTCCGTCGCCCCCCAAAACCGGCGGGTCTATTTCGGCATCGAGCGGATGCCCACCGACGTGACAAAGTGCGTCAACCGCCTCAACGATATGCGGATCTGCCCCAAATGCGCGGGACGCCTTGAGTACGACTATCTGCGCTACCACCACATTGGGCGGGTCCACTGCGCCGACTGCGGCTTTGCCTCCCCCGCCTACGACTACGCCGGGGCGGACGCCTCCCTGGAGTCCATGACGGTGACGGTGCGGGACAGGGGCGGCCAGGAGACCTACGGCCTCATCTCCGACAGCATCTTCAACATCTACAATCTGGTGACCGCCGTGGCGATGCTCAGGGAGTTCGGCCTGGAGCACGGGGAGATCAAAAAATACATCTCCCAGGTGAAGTTAGTGGGGTCGCGGCACACGGACGAGGAGGTCAACGGCGTCCATGTGATCAACCAGATGGCCAAGGGTCTCAACGCCCTGGCCTGCTCCCGCGCCTTTGACTACATCGCCTCCCAGCCGGGGAAAAAGGAGATTTTGCTGCTGATGAACTGCCTGTCCGACGAGCGCCACTGGTCGGAGAACGTCTGCTGGCTCTACGACGCGGACTTTGAGTTTTTGGCAAGCCCCGATATCCACGTCATCGTCACCGGCCCCAGGGGGAAGGACTACTTCCTGCGGCTGAAGCTGGCGGGGGTCCAGGACGGACAGATGGATTATGAGCGGGACGAGTTCGCGGCGGCGGACAAGCTGTATCTGGAGCCCGGCTCCTCCGTCTACCTGCTCTACGGGGCGGACGACTCCCTGGACCTGGCCTTCAAGGTTCGGGAGAAGGTACTGAAGCTGGCAAAGGAGGCGAAAAGATGACCATTGAGCTCCTTTACCCGGAGGTCTGCAACCTCTACGGGGACCTGATGAATGTGGAATACCTGGCCCGCTCCTCCGGCGCGTCGGTCATCAGGACGGGCCTCAAGGACACGCCCCGCTTTGTGGCCGAGAAGGTCGACCTTGTGTACATGGGCTCCACCACCGAGCGGGGGCAGGAGCTGGTACGGGATGCCTTTGAGCCCTGGCTCCCCGCCCTGCAAAAGCGCACGGAGGAGGGCGGCGTGACCCTGCTCACCGGCAACGCCCTGGAGATTTTCGGGGACCATATCACCGACGATGACGGCACGGACATCCCCATGCTGGGCTGGTTCCCCCTTCGGGCAGAGCGCCACTGGCTGGGCCGGTACAACGCCATGTACCTGGGGAAGCTGGAGGACATCACCGTGGTGGCCTTCAAGAGCCAATTCGGGCATGCCTACCCCCTTGGCGGCGAGATGCCCGCCCCCCTCTTCGAGACCGTTCGGGGCGCCGGACTGAACCCGGACCTGTCCGGCGAGGGCGTCAGGATCAAGAACCTGATGGCCACCTATCTCATCGGCCCGCTCCTGGTGCTGAACCCGCCCTTTGCCAAATACGTGCTGAAGCTCATGGGGGCGGAGGACACCGCCCTGGCCTTTGAAAAGGAGGCCATGGAGGCCTATGAGGCCCGCGTGGCGGATTTCACCGACCCCAAAAGAAATTTCGTCTATTGATATTGCCCATGCCTTTATGCTGTGAAGTATATCACATCTTTGCTTATTTGTCAAGTAAAAATATAATAAAATTAATTAATTTTTTGTGAACAAACGCCCCTTCGATGGACTCGTCGGGGCGCTGTTCACTTTTGCGGGGCAGGCCCGCCGAATTTCCGGCGTATTACGTTAAACGCACCCGTAAGGGCCGCCCGAATCGGGCGGCCCTTACGGATGCGTTTTGCAAAATCGTTTTGAAATTCTTGATTATTTGCTGTGCTCCTCCAGCCACCGTATGGCGCAGTGGGTGAGGCCCGCCGCGCCCACGGGCAGGACGTCCTCGTTGAACATGACCTTGGGGTTGTGGGCGGGGGCGTCGCCGCGCTCATCGGCAAAGCCGGAGGCCAGGTAGATGAAGGCGGTGGGGACCCGCTCGGCCACCAAGGCGAAATCCTCCGAGGCGCTGGAGGCGATGCCCTTGTACTCGGCGAAGCCGGGAATGGCCATCTCCCGCAGGAAGCCCACCATCTCCCGGACGACGGCGCCGTCGCAGACCAGCGGAGGCACGCCCCGGACGATGTCACACCGGGCCTCCCCGCCGTAAGCGGCGGCGATGCCGGCTGTCAGCTCGCGGATACGGCGCAGGAGCTTGTCCCTGGCCTCCTTGTCGTTGGTGCGGATGGTGCCCTCCAGGACGGCGGTGTCGGGGATGATGTTGGCGGTGGAGCCGGCCTCGAAATGGCCCACGGTGAGAAGGGTGGACTTCTGGGGATCGGACTCCCTGGCGATCAGCTCCTGAAGCCCCAGGTGGATGTGGACGCCGATGTTGATGGGGTCCACCGCCGTGTGGGGATAGGCCCCGTGGCCGCCGCGGCCACGGATGTCGATGCGGAAGATGTCGGTGGAGAACATCATGGTAGTGGCGTCGTTGTACATAATGAGGCCCACGGGGAGCTTGCCGGGGCCGGTGTGGAAGGCCAGGGCCGCGTCGGGGGCGGGATCGGAGAGGATACCGTTTTCGATCATGTTCCGGCTGCCCTCAAAGGTCTCCTCCGCCGGCTGGAACATGAATTTCACCGTACCGCGCAGCTCGCCCTCCCGCTCCTTCAGCATTTTCGCGGCGGTGAGGAGCATGGCCGCGTGGCAGTCGTGGCCGCAGGCGTGGTTCTCCGTGCCCGTGGGGCAGGCGAAGGGCAGGCCGGACTCCTCCGGCATGGGCAGGGCGTCCATGTCGGCCCGGAGCAGAAGGACCGGTTGTCCGGACCCCAGCGTGGCGGTGACCCCTTTCCCCAGGGGACGGGGCGTCAGCCCGTAGGACGTCAGCTTCTCGGTGACGTACCGCACCGCCTTGGGCATCTCCAGGCCGCACTCGGCGTTTTGATGGAAAAACCGGCGGTTGGCGACGGTCTCCTCTTTCAGGGCAAGCGCTCTTTCGTACTCGTTCATGGAAAGCCCTCCCAAGCTTTTTTTATTTTTATGGCGGCAAAAACCGAACCGCTGAGGTCCGGCTCCCGCTACCCTTTCATTATACACCTGTCCATATTGACTTGGAAGTATTTGAGTGATAAAATTTTTGTGAACGTACCCCATGAGGAAGTGATTGGATGGCGGAGATCATTGAAGTTACCGATATAAACGCTCCGGAGCTGGACATATTTGCCCGGCTCACCGAGTCCCAGCTGCGCTCCCGGAGGGAGCCGGAGAAGGGCGTCTTTATCGCGGAGAGCCCCAAGGTGATCCGGACGGCGCTGGACGCGGGCCTGGAGCCCGTGGCCCTGCTGATGGAGCGGCGGCATATCGAGGGGGACGGGGCGGAGATCGTCGCCCGGTGTCCCCGGACGCCGGTGTACACCGGCAGCCGCGAGACCCTGGGGGGCCTTACGGGCTACGCGCTGACCCGCGGCGTACTGTGCGCCATGAGGCGGCCCGCGCCGCGGGAGGCCTCCGCCATCCTGAAAAACGCCCGGCGGACGGCGGTGCTGGAGGGTGTGGTGGACGCCACCAACATCGGCGCCATCTTTCGCTCCGCCGCGGCCCTGGGGCTGGATGGGGTGCTCCTGTCCCCCACCTGCTGCGACCCGCTCATCCGCCGCGCCGCGCGGGTCAGCATGGGAACGGTCTTTCAGATCCCCTGGGCATATCTGGAAGATTGGCCTGTGGGCGGGACGGCCCTTTTGCGGGAATACGGCTTCAAAACGGCGGCCATGGCGCTGACGGAGGACTCCCTGCCCATTGACGACCCGCGCCCCGCCGCGGAGCCCCGTCTGGCCATCGTCCTGGGGACCGAGGGCGACGGTCTCGCCCCCTCCACCGTGGCCGCCTGCGACTACACGGTGAGGATTCCCATGTTCCATGGGGTGGACTCCCTCAACGTCTCCGCCGCCGCTGCCGTGGCCTTCTACGCCCTGACCCCCCGCGTGTGAAAAATGTTTTTTAAAAAGCCTTGACAATTTGTAAATATTTCTTTACTTTACAAAAAGCTGAGCGTATTCTGATAATAATCCAAAGGGGATACCCAACATATAGGCGGTAAAGGCCCTCTACTCTTTTTTCACCGTCCCCGTTGATTTTCTCTTGAAATTAACTGACGAATATAAAACCCATAAAAAACGTGCCCATTTTGGACACAGACCGAGGAGTATACACCATGAAAAACCGGTTGAAAGGTAAAAGCCTCATACAATTTCCAGACAGTTACATTATGCTCGATATCGAGACAACGGGTTTTGATCCAGACTTCGACGAAATAATTGAGTTAGCCGGGATAAAATACATAGAACGTAAGGAAGTAGCAAGATTCGAGTCTTTGGTTCGCCCCGAAAACAGAATCGATCCATATATAACCATGTTGACCGGTATCACCAATGAAATGGTAGCCGACGCTCCGAAACTTGGTGATATTTTGCCGCAGTTTCTCGATTTTATTGGTAATACCATCATCGTGGGGCACAACATAGGCTTTGATATTAACTTTTTGTATGACAATGCCGAACGAGTCGGATATCCCCCCGTGATGAATGATTTTGTCAATACCATGCGACTTAGCCACAGACTATGTAAAAATCTTGAGAGTCACGGCCTTGAATATCTTGCCGACTACCTTGGAGTAACTATGGAAAACCGGCACCGCGCTATGGGTGACTGCCTTATTACCGAGGACTGCTTTGAAAAGATGCGTTCCATGGCCGAGGCCCTTGGTGGTATACCGCGGTTGGAATCAGAACTTACAAGCCACTCGGCCAACGCGAATAAAATTGTTGCGGAAACAACCGATTTTGACTCTGAAAGTCCCATCTTCGGAAAGGTTTTTGCTTTCACTGGTGCATTGGAACACTACACTCGGTCTGAGGCCATGCAAAAGGTCGCCAACGCCGGTGGTATCAACGGCAACGGCGTCACCAGAGAAACGAATTACTTGGTACTTGGAAACACAGACTATTGTGCGGCTTTGAGGGGAGGCAAAAGCGCCAAACACAAGAAAGCGGAATCTCTTGCGCTCAAGGGGCAAGACATCAAAATAATATCCGAAAACACTTTTCTTGATTTGCTCGACATGAAAGGCGAATAATACCAAGGGAGAATAGCAGAATGAAAGAATCGCCATAGCCGGCGACTACAAGGGGCAGGCGTTTTGCTTCACGCCTCGCGGCAATTTCTACATAGGCAGTGGCATCAGCGACTGAGTCCGTGTATGTAAAGTCACCATATGCTGGTATGAGGAGCTATCCACGCACGAATCCATCAGTGGCTTCAGCGTAGGCAGGGCCGTCATACGCGCCATTGCCTTCGCCGATGTCGGCGCCGGAGCAAAGCAAGAACCGCGTCAGGAACGTACTCTGTATGAACTGGGATACTCTCTATTTATTGTTCCAGCCGAAATCTTCGGAGGGAAGGGTTTGGAAGGGGAACCGTCAGGGTTCCTCTTCCGATTCGATGGTCTCCTTCCGCGCCAAAAAAAGCACCCCAATGGGGTGCTTTTTTTGGCGCGGAAGGAGGGATTTGAACCCTCGCACGCGGTTTAGACGTCTACTCCCTTAGCAGGGGAGCCCCTTCGGCCACTTGGGTACTTCCGCATTTATTCTGTTTTCCACTCTCTCCCCCACAAATCCCCGATCCCGCGGGCACTTGTGGCGGAGAGAGTGGGATTCGAACCCACGGGCGGTTGCCCGCCGACGGTTTTCAAGACCGCTCCGTTATAACCACTTCGGTATCTCTCCAAACCGATGCCATGATATATTAACACAACCTTTCGGCTTTGTCAATTGATTCTCCTGAGTTTTTTCAAGTTTTTTTGTGACATATCTTCACTTGACTAACACGATAATACGGCCTATAATATCGTATTATGCTGTATTGTCCGCAAAACCTGGGACTGAGGGGAAAAACATGCCTGATTCTAATTTTTACGACATGACAGACGGGATCTTCGCGAAGCTGGCCGGCATCTGGACCCAGCGCGGCTACACCCGCTACCGGGTATCCCGGTTTGAGGAGTACGACCTGTACGCCAAAAACCGCTCCTTCATCACCGGCAGCGCCATCCTCACCTTCACTGACACCGACGGGCGGCTCATGGCGCTGAAGCCCGACGTGACGCTGTCCGTGATCCGCAACACGGTCCCTTCCCCCGCTCTGCGCAAGCTCTACTACTGCGAGAGCGTCTACCGGGCCGCCGACCCCAGCTCCGGCTTTTCCGAGATACGTCAGGCGGGACTGGAGTGCATAGGGCCGGTGGGGCTTTTCGACGTGTGCGAGGTCATCACCCTGGCCGCCCGCAGTCTGGCCGCGCTGTCGGACCGGTACATCCTGGACCTCTCCCATCTGGGGCTTTTAGGCGGGTTTATGGAGGACGCCGGCATCGACCAGAGCCTCCGGCCTGAGCTTCTGCGGCTGGCCGGGGAGAAAAATTCCCACGAGGCCCGCGCCCTGCTGGCGCGAAACGGCGTCTCCCCCCAAATCGCCGGACTTTTTGACACCATGATCCATCTGCGCGCGCCCTTAGAGGAGGCGGTGGCGAAGCTCTCCGCCCTGCCCCTGGGCGAGCACGCGGCGGCGGCGCTCAGCGAGCTTGCCCGCGTCGCCAGGGCCCTGCGGGGGACGCCGAACCTCTATCTGGAGCTGTCCCTGCGCTCGGACGAGCGGTACTACCAGGGCGTGGTCATGCGCGGGTACATTCCGGGCGTCCCCTCTCCCGTCCTCTCCGGCGGGCGGTACGACGGCCTGATGCGCCGGCTCCACAGGGACGCCGGAGCCATGGGCTTCGCCGTCTATCTCAATCTTCTGGAGCGGGTGCTCCCGGAGCCGGAGGCTTTGGACGCCGACGTGCTGATCCTCCATGACGGCTCGGACCCGGAGGGGCTGATGCGCCGGATCGCCGCCCTGGAGGCCCAGGGCAGCCGCGTCCGCGCCGACAGGGCCGTCCCGGAGGGATTTCGCTGCGGGAAGGTCCTCAGATACGACGGAGGTGAAGTCCATGAATGACATGCTCAACGTGGCCCTTCCCAAGGGGAGGCTGGGCGACAAGGTCTACGCCCTCTTTGAGAAGGCCGGCTACGGGTGCGATGACATCGCCGACCCAGGCCGGAAGCTGGTGTTCGAGTCCCCGGAGCACGGTGTACGGTACTTCTACGTAAAGCCCTCGGACGTGGCCATCTACGTGGAGCGGGGGGCGGCGGACATCGGCGTGGCGGGGAAGGACATCCTTCTTGAGTACGCGCCGGAGGTCTACGAGCTTCTGGACTTCGGCGTCGGCAGGTGCCGGATGTGCGTCTGCGGCAGGCCGGATTTCCGGGACGATCCCTCCAGGACGCTGAGAGTGGCCACCAAGTTCACCAGGATCACCCGCGACTACTACACAGGCCTTGGGCGGAGCATCGACATGATCCACCTGAACGGCTCCATCGAGCTGGCCCCCATTCTGGGCCTCTCCGACGTGATCGTGGACATCGTGGAGACAGGCGCTACCCTGCGGGAAAACGGTCTGGAGGTGCTGGCGGAGGTCTGCGGCATCTCCGCAAGGCTCATTGCCAACAAGGTCAGCTACAAATTCAAATACGAGGCCGTCACCGCTTTGGCGTCCCGGCTTCAAGGCAATATAGAGGTAACCCAATGATCAAGCTTATGACGATGGGCCAGGTGCCCGAAAGCGAAATCTTCTCCCGCGCGGAGGAGACCTACGACGTGTCCGCCCCCGTGGCGGAGATCATCAGAAATGTCCGGGAACGGGGCGACGCGGCCCTGCGGGAGTACTGCGACAAATTTGACGGCGGCGCCCCGGAGAGCCTGGAGGCCAGCCCTGCGGAGATCGACAGGGCCGTGGCGTCCCTTGATCCCGATTTCCTTCGGGTGATGGGAGACGCGGCAGAAAACATTCGTTTATTTCACGTGAAACAATTGAAAGAAAACTATACCATCCATCCCCGCCAGGGTGTGACCCTGGGTCAGCGAGTCCACCCTTTGGAAAAAGTTGGCATTTATGTCCCTGGCGGCACGGCTCCGCTTTTTTCCAGCGTTCTCATGGGCGTGGTGCCAGCGAAGATCGCCGGATGCCGGGAGATCGTGGTGGTGACCCCCGCCAAGGGGGGGAAGGTGGCGCCGGAAATCCTGGCGGCGGCCAGGATCGGCGGGGCTGACCGGGTATTCAAGCTGGGCGGCGCCCAGGCGGTGGCGGCGCTGGCCTACGGCACCGAGAGCGTGCCGCGGGTGGATAAGATTTTGGGGCCCGGCAACGCCTATGTGGCCGAGGCCAAGCGCCAGGTGTTCGGGAAGGTGGCCATTGATATGATCGCCGGACCCAGTGAAATCCTGATCCTGGCGGACAAGACCGCCGACCCGGAGTTTGTGGCCGCCGATCTTCTCAGTCAGGCGGAGCACGACAAAAACGCCTCCGCCGTGCTGGTCACGGACTGCGAGGCGCTGGCGAAGGCCGTTCAGGCGGAGCTTGAGGAGCAGCTTCAGCATCTCTCCCGACAGGAGATCGCCAGGGCGTCCATTGACCGCAACGGCAAGATCATCGTCACGGACGATCTGAGCAGGGCCGTGGAGGTGGCCAACCGCATCGCCCCGGAGCACATGGAGATCTATACGGAAGACCCCATGGCGTATCTGGAGAAGGTGACCAACGCCGGAAGCGTGTTCGTGGGCGGGGCCACGCCGGAGCCTGTGGGCGACTATTACGCCGGGTGCAACCACACCCTGCCCACCGGCGGTACGGCCCGGTTCTCCTCGCCCCTGTCCGTGGACGACTTTGTGAAGAAGTCCCAGTACATGTATTACGAGCCCGCGGCCCTTTTGCGGGAGGGCGCGGATATCGCCTTTTTCGCCCACAGGGAAGGCCTGGACGGCCACGCTGGGAGCGTGGAGCGGCGGCTTGCGAGGTGGAGCAAATGAGCGTTTTCCGTTCCTCCCGTTTCGCCAGGCTTGAGCCCTACGTCCCCGGCGAACAGCCCAGGGAGCGAAAATACATCAAGCTCAACACCAACGAGTCCCCCTATCCCCCCTCTCCCGCCGTTTTAGAGGCGGTGAGGGTGGCGGCGGGGGCGCTGAACCTCTATTGCGACCCTACGGCGCTGAAGCTCCGGGAGGCGGCGGCGGCGGCTTACGGCGTGGAGCCTGAGTGCGTCCTGCCCGTCAACGGGTCCGATGAAATTCTGAACTTCGCCGTCATGGCCTTCTGCGACGGGCGCATCCCCATGGCCTGTCCGGAGATCAGCTACGGCTTCTACCCGGTACTGGCCAATCTTCACGGCATCCGGCTCCGGCAGGTCCCCCTGCGGGCGGACCTCACCATCGACTACCGGGACTATCTGAGCCAGAACTGCACCGTCTTTATCGCCAATCCCAACGCCCCCACCGGCTCCGTGCTGACGCTTTCGGAAATCAGGGAGATCGCGGCCTCCAACCCCAGGAACGTGGTGGTCGTGGACGAGGCGTATGTGGACTTCGGCGCGGAGAGCGCCATACGGCTCACAAAGGAGTACAGCAATCTTTTGGTGACCCGCACCTTCTCCAAGTCCCACTCCCTGGCGGGAGGGCGGCTGGGCTTCGGCATAGCCGATCCGGCCCTGATCGACGACCTCACCGCCATCAAGGATTCCACCAACCCCTACAACGTGAACGCCATGACCCAGGCCGCCGGCATCGCGGCCTTTAAGGACAACGGCTATTACGCGGACAACTGCCGCCGGGTGGCCGAAACGCGGGACCGGACGGCCAAGGCGCTGAAGGCCCTGGGCTTTACCGTCACCGACTCCAAAGCCAACTTCCTTTTTGTCCGCCACCCGAACCTCCCCGGCGGGGCGCTCTATGAGCGGCTCCGGGAAAAGGGGATACTGGTGCGGCATTTCTCCAAGCCCGCCATTGAGGACTTCAACCGGATCACCGTCGGCGCTGACGGACAGATGGAGGCGCTGATCGGGGCCGTGAGGGAGATATTGACCCAAAACGGGAGGGAATGAATATGCGCAAAGCTGAAATCAACCGCAAGACCGGCGAGACCGACGTGGCGCTGTCCCTTGACCTGGACGGCACCGGCAAAAACAGCATCGACACCGGCGTGGGGTTCCTGGACCACATGCTGACACTCTTCGCCGTCCATGGCCGGTTTGACCTGACCGTGAAATGCGTGGGGGACACCCGCGTGGATGACCACCACAGCGTAGAGGATATCGGTATCTGCCTGGGGCAGGCAATGAAGGAGGCCCTGGGCGACAGGGCCGGCATCACCCGCTATTGCGACGTGACCATCCCCATGGATGAGGCGCTGGTGCTTTGCGCGGCGGACGTTTCAGGCCGGGGGTATCTGGGCTTTGACCTGCCTGTCCCCGCCGGGAAGATCGGCTCCTTTGACACGGAGCTGGTGGAGGAGTTCTTCATGGCGTTTGCCAGGGAATCCGGCGTGACGCTGCACCTGAAGTATCTCGCTGGCCGGAACGCCCACCACATCGTAGAGGGGGCCTTCAAGGCCTTCGCCCGCTCTATGCGGGGCGCCGTGGCCATCGATCCCGCCCTTTCCGGGGCGATCCCGTCCACGAAAGGCGTGCTGTGACATGGTAGGCATCATCGACTACGGCGTGGGGAATCTCTTTTCCCTGCGCAGCTCCTTCGCCTGCGTGGGGGAGGCGTGCGTGGTCTCCGGCGACCCCGCCGTCATCCGCGGCGCGGACAGGCTCATCCTCCCCGGCGTGGGGGCCTTCGCGGACGCGGCGAAAAAACTGCGGGAGTCCGGCCTTTTTGAGGTCGTGCTGGAGGAGGCCCGCGCCGGAAAGCCCCTGATGGGCATTTGCCTGGGGATGCAGCTCCTCTTTGACAGGAGCTTCGAGTACGGCGAGCACCGGGGCCTGGGCCTCATCCCCGGCCAGGTGGTCCCCATCGCGGAGCACATCGAGCCGGGGCTGAAAATTCCCCACATCGGGTGGAACGCCCTGACGTTTGTAAATCCGTCGGGCATCTACCGCGGCGTGGCGGAGGGGGCCCATGTCTATTTCGTCCACTCCTATCACGCCGCCGGCTGTCGGGAGTACACCACCGCCGTCACGGAATACGGCGGGACGCTGACCGCCTCGGTCCAGCGGGACAACGTGATAGGCTGTCAGTTCCACCCGGAGAAGAGCGGCGGCGTGGGCCTGCAAATTCTGAAAAATTTCGCCAATATGTGAAGGAGGGCGGCAGATGAAGATATTTCCCGCCATTGACCTCTATGACGGCAAGGCCGTCCGGCTCCTGCGGGGCGAGTACAGCAAAATGACCGTCTATTCTGACAGGCCCTTTGAGAAGGCGGAATCGTTTTTCCGCGCCGGGGCGGAATACGTCCATGTGGTGGACCTGCAAGGGGCCCGGTACGGGGTGGGCGCCAACAGGGAGGCGGCGGCGCAGATCGCCGGCGTCCCCGGCCTCCGCGCCGAGCTGGGCGGCGGCATCCGCACGGAGGACGACATCCGCCGCGCCCTGGACGACGGGTTCTTCCGGGTGATCCTGGGCACCTCCGCCCTGGAGGACCCGTCTTTTCTGGAAAAGGTGGTGTCCAAATACGGCGAGAAGATCGCGGTGGGCGTGGACGTGCGGGACGGCTTCGTGGCGGTGCGGGGCTGGCTGGAGACAAGCCGGACGGAGTGCTTTGCCTTTGTGGAGCATCTGGAAAAAATCGGCGTCCGGACCGTCATGTGTACGGACATCTCCCGCGACGGGGCCATGCGCGGCACGAACACGGAGCTCTATAAAAGGCTCCATGACCGCTTTACGTTGGACATCATCGCCTCCGGCGGCGTCACGACCTTAGAGGACGTGAAGGCCCTGCGGGAGACGGGCGCGGCGGGCGTTATCATCGGCAGGGCCCTTTACGACGGCGCCCTGGACCTGGCCGAGGCCATAGAGGCGGCAAAATGATCACAAAAAGAATCATCCCCTGCCTTGACGTGCGGGACGGCCGGGTGGTCAAGGGCGTGAATTTTCAGGGACTGCGGGACGTAAGCTCTCCCGTGGAGCTGGCCGGAGCCTACTCCGACGCCGGTGCGGACGAGCTGGTTTTTTACGATATCACCGCCTCCGCCGAGGGGCGGCGCCTGTTCACAGATATCCTCACCCAGGCCGCCAGTCGGGTCTTTATCCCCCTGACCGTGGGCGGCGGCATCAACACCCTGGACGACTTTGACCGGGTGCTGAAATGCGGTGCCGACAAGGTCAGCGTCAACTCCGGAGCCATCCGCGATCCCAGCCTCATCGGCAGGGCGGCGCGCCGGTACGGGGACCAGTGCGTGGTCATCTCCGCCGACGTGAAGCGGGTGAACGGCGTTTTCACTGTCTTTGCCAGGGGCGGGCGGGACAACACGGGCCTGGAGGCCGTGGAGTGGATTCGCCGGTGCGTAGGCGAGGGCGCGGGCGAGGTGGTCCTCAATTCCATGGACACCGACGGCGTCCGCGGAGGGTTCGATCTGGAGATGCTTCGCGCCGTCTCCGAGGCCGTGTCCGTGCCGGTCATCGCCTCCGGCGGCGCGGGTAAAATCGAGGATTTCGTCACCCTCTTCAAAACGCTCCCCCGTGTGGACGCGGGGCTGGCGGCCTCCGTCCTCCATTTTGGGGAGGTCACCGTGACGGACATCAAAAAAGCCCTCCGGGACGAGGGCATCAACGTAAGGCTATAGAAAAAGCCCTGACGGGCTTTTTCCGACGCATATGTTGCCGGGAAAAATATTGAATTTGAGTTTTTTTACAAACTGATAAGGTTGTGATTATATGATCGGCATAGACGAGCTGAAATTTGACGAAAAGGGCCTGATCCCGGCCATTGTGGTGGACGCGGAGGACAAAAAGGTGCTGACGCTGGCGTATATGAACCGCGAGAGCCTGAAAATTTCCCTGGAGCGGGGCCTCACCTGCTTCTGGTCCCGCTCCCGTCAGGAGCTGTGGCTCAAGGGCGAGACCAGCGGGAATTATCAGCACATCCGCTCCATCACCGCCGACTGTGACCGGGACGCCCTGGTGGTGGAGGTGGTGAAGGACGGCCCCGCCTGTCATCTGGGCACCGATTCCTGCTTCACAGGAAGGGTCTACGAGGCCTCCGACGCCCCGGAGGCGTTCTCCTATGAGGGCCTCTACGCCCTTTTGGAGGGGCGGAAGGCCAACCCCAAAGAGGGCAGCTACACCAATTACCTCTTCTCCAAGGGTCTGGATAAGATTCTGAAAAAGGTGGGCGAGGAGTCCACCGAGGTCATCATCGCCGGCAAGGCCCAGGACAAGCGGGAGACCGTCTACGAGCTGGCGGACCTGGCCTACCACTGCATGGTGCTGATGGTGGAGATGGGCATCTCCCTGGACGAGCTTAAACGGGAGCTGGCCTCCCGCCACGTCATCGATAAGAAGGTCAAGCAGGAAAAGATGGTATGATACTGTCAGAAAAAGTTCAACTTTGAGTTTTTTGACAAGCTGATATACCATACACGCAGAAAAAATCCCCTCTCCGGCGGCTTATTACCGTCAGGGAGGGGATTTTTTGCGCAGTATCACTCCGTTTCGCCCCGCAGGGGTTCTCCGGGGGCGGGCGCCGGCGGCTGGGCGATCTGGGGGGCCTCCGGCTCTCCCCGCTTTCCCGCCGCAAGCTCCGGGTGGGCGGTCTGGAGCCGGTCAGGCTCCTCACGGACAAAGCGGTTGATATACGCGCCCACCAGGAGGATGAAGAAGCAGTAGTAGACCCACAGCAGGGCCACGATGACGGTGCCCAGGATGCCGTAGACGCCGTAGCGGTT
>CANQTW010000002.1 GCA_947626845.1 uncultured Oscillospiraceae bacterium
TCGAAGGTCACCGCCTCCTGCTCCGCCATGCACAGCGGGCAGGAGTGGCCGCCGAACACCCAGCCCTTCCGGAGGTACTCCTCCGCTTCCTCCAGGCCCATGAGCGGGCCGTAGTCCTTCTCCGTGTACTCCGTCTCCGCCGCCACACGTCGGTGGGAATACAGGATAACAACCTTCTCCAGAATATCGTCGCTGACCACGTCGCCGGAGTAGTTTTCGGCGTTGTCGAAGCTCAGCAGGATGTAGTCGCTGACCGGCGAGGAAAGATATCTGTTCAGCGGATGGGCCGACTCGTCATAGAGGAGGATGTCGATCCACGTGGCGCCGTGTTCCGACCAGCCGTCGTAATGGCGGGATACCCGGATATCCGGGAGACTGACGCCGATAATCGCGGACAGCTCCCGCTTCAGCGGCTCCAGGGCGGCAATGATCTGCTCATCGCTCAGCCGCTGATCCACGGCCACCGGGACGCCGTTCAGAGCGACGCCCCCATCCTCGTGACTCAGGCTGAGGCAATCGGCGTTCCCGTTCTGAAAGGCGAAAAACAGACAGCCGGGTGCGCTGAAATCCGCCTCCGGCCAGCCGTCTGGCCCCTCCCGCGTGACGGCGGAGGGAAGGGACAGTCCCGTGGCTTTGGCAAGCCGGGGGGCGATGCCGTCCACAAAGCTCTGAAGCTCCGCGCCGTCCGGCGTCAGACCCCTGTCCAGGTAATCATACCCCGGCAGAGTGTCCGCCTCTGTCACGCTTACGCCTAAAAACGAGACGTCCGGCGCGTAGACCTTCTGATAGGCGCGGGTGGGCGCGTCGTCCATCATTTTGAACTGCTGAAAGGCCGCGCCGGCCTCTTCGGCGGTCAGGGTCAGATGGGGCCTGGCGGTGTCGTCTCCGGCGGTATCGGCGGTGTCGGGGGGATTGACAGTATCGCCGGTGTCGGTGGTGACCGGCGGCTGGATATTTGTCGGAACGTGCGCGCGCCAGTATCCGAAGCCCCCAAGGCCTCCGGCGACGATCAGGGCCAGACACGCCGCCAGAGCCAGGGGCCGCCTTACATTCTTTTTGGGTTTGGCGTCGGGGGCGGCCTCCAGAATGAAGCGCCCGTCTATCCCGCCAAGCTCCGTGAGGATCGTTTTTCCGTTCATAGGGTGAAGCCCTCCTTTTCTAGGTGCTTTTTCAGACTTTTTCGTGCGCGGCAAAGGGCGCTGGTGACGGCGCTTTCGCTCAGACCCAGGCTTTCGGCGATCTCCGCCGCCGTCCAGGCGTACCAGTACCGGCGCAGGAAGATGACCCGCGTCCTGTCCGGCAGGGAGCGGAGGAAGCCGTTCAGGGCCTCCCGCAGGGCCAGACTGTCCGTCAGGTCCCCGGCGGGGTCGGGGACGCACTCGTCCAGCTCCGCCGCCAGCGTCTCCGCCGCGCCGCCGCGCTTTTGCGCCGCCCGCTTCTCCGCCATATCCAGGGCCAGATGGCGGCATACCGCGGCGGCGTAAGCCTTGAGGCTGTCGGGCCGCTTGGGCGGGATGGCGTTCCACAGCCGCAGATACGTCCCGTTGACGGCCTCCGCGGCCTCCTCTTGGCCGCCCAGGATGCGGAGGGCGATGTTCCGGCACAGAGCGCCGTATTTCCGCTCCGTCTCCTCTAAGGCGCTCTCCGCGCGGGCCCAGTAGAGATCGACAATCTCCCTGTCGGTCATCCCGACACCCCCTTTTCCGTGTTTTTTATCGAAGGCCTTCACCCTATATAACGGAAAAACCCGCTCCGGCGTCACGGCCAAAGCGGGTTTTGTGGAAAATTTCTTACTTGTTCAGCTTCTCCACCAGGTCGGCGAAGTCGCCCACGGTCTGGATGCCCTCAAGGGAGTCCTGGGGGATCATGATGCCGAAGTGATCCTCCACCTCGGAGACGAACTCCACCAGATCCAGAGAGTCGATGTCCAGATCGGTGCGCATGTTGGTGGTGGGGGTGATGGTATCGGCATCCACGTCCAGGATGCTGACCATGATGTCACGGATGTCTTCAAACATATGGAAACCTCCAATAAATTAAATTCAATACCCATTTATGCCGGCTGCTGAACCGGTATGGCTTGCTAACGCCTCGTCAGTTCCACTCCCGCACCGTCTTGTCCACCGGGGGCTTTTCAGGGGCCTCGGTGGAGGGGTAAGCGGGACGGGACGGATAGCCGCTGCCGGAGCGGCGGGGGGGACGGCTGTCGCGGCGGTCATCCCGGCGGGGCCGGTCATCGCGGCGGGACTGGTAGCTGTCCCTGGGGGCGGTCTCCGGGTCGTAGGCCACCACCACGCGGCGGTTGGGCTCGGTGCCGGTGGAGTAGGTGGTGACGCCCTCGAAATCCTGCAAAGCGGTGTGGATCACATGGCGCTCGTAGGCGTTCATGGGCTCCAGAGTCTGGTTCCGGCGGTAGCGGACGACTCTGGCGGCGGTCTTGCGGGCAAGGCCGGTCAGGGCGTCGGCGCGCTTGGCCCGGTAATTCTCCGCGTCGATGTTGACGCGGGTGCGCTCGTCGGAGCCGGAGTTCAGCACATAGTTGGTCAGGTGCTGGATGGCGTCCAGCGTCTCGCCCCGGCGGCCTATGAGGGCGCCTACGCGCTCGCCGGACAGCTCCACGCAGATGGTGCCGGTCTCCGGGTCGATAACGGCGTCGGCCTTCGCCTCCACGCCCATGCGCTCAAAGAGGCCGGCTAAGAAGGCCTCCACCTTCTCCACATCCTCCGGCGTGGCGGGGGCGGCGGGCTTGCGCTCGTGCTCCGCGGGCGCGGCCTTGGGGGCTGGCTTCGCCTGGGCCTTGGGGGCCGCGGGCTTCGCCGCGGGACGGGGGGCGGACTTGGGCGCGGGAGCCGGTTCGGGATCGGGCTCCTCCCAGGTGACCTTTATTTTGGCGGGAGAGGCGCCAAAGCCGAGAAAGCCGGACTTGGCCCGCTCTAAGACCATGACCGACACATCGTCCCGGCTCATGCCAAGCTCACGCAGGGCGTTGGCAATGGCGTCGTCCTCGGTGCGGCCGGTCGCCTCAATAGATTTTATCATAGATCGTTCTCCTTACTCGACTCCGCCTCGGCGGCGGTCACGTCTTTTTCGGTTTCGGGCATACTGCTGGCCTCGGCGGCCTTCTGAAGCTTTTCCTTCATGGCCTCGTCCAGCTCCTCGTCTATGGAGGAGGTGTCGGCCACGGAGCCGTCCATGCCGTTAAAGGAATATCTGTCCGGGTCGTAGCCGCGGCCACGGGCAAAGGGGCGGTCCCCCACGCGGCTGGGATTGTACTTCTCCCCGGCGTCGGGGTTCATCGTCCGCTGATACTCCAAGGCGCGCTCGGCGGCCTCCTGCTTTTTCTTCTGCTGCTGTTTCTTCTTGGAGGTGTTCTCCGTCAGGAGATTTTCGCTCTCCGCGCGCCGCTTCTCCGCGTCGGCCCGCTTGGCCTCCAGCTCCGCCTCCCTGGCCTTTCGGGCGGCCTCCTTCTCGGCGAAGTCGGACAGCATGGTCTTGGAGTAGAGCTTCGTCAGGAACACGTCCACCAGGATGCTGAACAGGGCGTTCACCATCCAGTACACGCCCATGGCGGCGGGGAGGACAAAGGCGAACCACAAGCTCATGACAGGCCCCAAGAGGAGCATCATCATGGAGTTGGACTGCTTCTCCAGCGCCTCCACATTGGCGCCGGGCAGGTCCTTCTGGAGCTTGGTGGCGATCTTGGTGGAGAGCCACTGGAAGAAGGCGGTGATCACCGGGATCAAAAACAGCCCCAGAGCCGGCCACAGGGCCTTGAAGGAGGAGAAGTCAAAGGTCCAGATGCGGAAATTCGGCACCGAGGACAGGTCCAGGCCAAAGACGGTGAAGTTCATGGGCCGGAGCTTGTCCGAAAGGCCGGAGAAGGCCTCGAAGTTGTCGTTGATGAACTTGGTGGCGCTGATCTGGGACTGCAAAAGCTGGCGGACGTCAAAGCCCATCTCGGCCAGCTTCTTGGCGATGGCGCCCACCGCCTCACCGCTCTTGGTGACCTCCACCAGCGCCTTGGGCACGCCCATCATGACGGTCAGGGGCTTACGGATGGCCTGATAGAGGGCGATGAGGATGGGGAACGGGAGCAGCGACCAGAGGCAGCCCGACATGGGGCTGACGCCGGCCTCCCGGTAGACCCGCTGCATCTCCTCGTTCATCTTCTGCTGGTTGGCGGCGTGCTTTTTCTGGATCTCCTGGATTTCCGGGTTCAGCAGCTGCTGGCGCATCATGCCCTTTTTGCTCTTCATCTGGAAGGGCATCAGGATCAGCTTCACGATGACGGTGAAAAGCACGATGGCGAAAAGATAGTTGTGGGTGATGTTGTAGAGGAACATCAGAAGCAGGCCAAAGGGCCTCGCTATAGTATCCATTTGTTCACTCCGATCGGTTGTAGTTTTTTGCCCGCTCAGGGCACAGGGTCATAGGGGTCCGATTTGTTGAAGGGGTTGCAGCGCAGTATCCTCTTGATGGCCAGCCAGCCGCCCTTGAAAGCGCCGTATTTCTCAATGGCCTCCATGGCGTAGGCGGAGCAGGTGGGGATGAACCGGCAGCAGGGGGGCCGGGCGGGCGATATGCCCTTCCGGTAGACCTGTATAAGGAAAAGCAGGACCTTTTTCATCGCAAAAGCGCCAATCCTTTCGCCAGCTCCAGAAGCTCCCGTTCCAGCACCCGGTAGGGCGCCGAAACGCCCCGGCCCCGGACCACGATCACCAGGTCCGTCCCCCGGCGGAACCGCCCCTCGTTGAGGCGGTAGATTTCCCGGAGCCTCCGGCGGACCTTGTTCCGGCGCACGGCCTTGGCCAGCTTTGCGCTGACGGTGATGCCCACGCGGTTATTTTCCCGTTCCCGGCACAGGGCGTAGAGGACGATGTGAGGCCCCACCGCGCTTTTCCCCTTGCGGTAGAGGCGGCGGAACTCAAAATTTTCCTTCAGGGAGGCGGAAAATTCCATCAAATCACCCTCTCAGGCCAACGCACATAAGGGCGAGGTATCCCGCCCTTGAAAAACGCTGTTTGAAGATACCGCGAGCCCTTCATCAGTGGGTCAGTCTCTGGCGACCCTTGGCGCGGCGGCGGGCCAAAACCTTGCGGCCATTGGCGGTTGCCATTCTCTTGCGGAAGCCGTGCTCCTTGGAGCGCTGAAGCTTCTTGGGCTGATAGGTTCTCTTCATCAGGTTACACCTCCATCAAATAGATTGGTTTTATACTCGACATCAGGCGCTGTGCCTGAAGCAGTAGCTGATTCTCCCGCCGCTTCCGGCGGCAGGACTTACATTTTACCGTATCTTCACCCCGGTTGTCAACAAAAACTTTGCAAATGTGGAAAAATAGCGCCAAACGGGCCGGCCCGCGCCCTCAAATTATACTTGCACCTTCCTATACGATTTGTTATAATATTCCCAACAAATATAATAAACGCCGGGAGGGCTCAACAAATGGACAGAACAGACAGAACCGACAAGACCAACTACTACCTGGACATCGCCGAGACCGTGGCGGAGCGCTCCACCTGTATGCGCCGGCACTACGGGGCCATCATCGTCCGGGACGACGAGATCATCTCCACCGGGTATAACGGCGCCCCCAGGGGGAGGAAGAACTGCGCCGACCTGGGCCACTGCCTGCGGGACACCCTTCAGATCCCCTCCGGGGAGCGGTATGAGCTGTGCCGGGCCGTCCACGCCGAGCAGAACGCCATCATCTCCGCCTCCCGTCGGGACTGCATGGGCTCCACCCTGTATCTGGCTGGCCGGAACGGCAAGACCGGGGAGATACTCACCGACACCACCCCCTGCTCCATGTGCCGCCGGTTCATCATCAACGCCGGCATCCGTCGGGTGGTCTGCCGGATCAGCGAGACGGAGTACACCGTCACCGACGTGCGCGACTGGATTTTCAACGACGACTCCGTCAACCTGAAGGCGTGAGGGCAGAGCCGTGGACCTGAGATTTCCCGATATTCTCACCGCCCTCCGCTCGGAGCGCGGGATCAGCCAGCGGAAGGCCGCCTCGGACCTGGGGATATCCCAGGCGCTCCTGTCCCACTATGAGAACGGCATCCGGGAGCCGAGGCTGGATTTCGTGGTGCGCGTCTGCGACTACTATAATGTCTCCGCCGACTACATGCTGGGCCGCTCCTTCGACGGCTACCAGGAGTTCAAAAAGCTTGTGGGCCGCCTGACGGAGCTGTCCGCCGAGGCCAACCGGCTTATTGAAGAGGTACGGTAATACCCGCCGCCTTACGATAAAACTGCCGGAAAACGGTCCGGCCACCTTTCGGCAAAAGGAAACGTGACTTATGACAGATCAATCACTTATCCGTAATTTCTCTATCATCGCCCACGTAGACCACGGCAAGTCCACGCTGTCTGACCGGCTCATCGAGCTGACCGGCGCGGTCCCCACCAGGGAGATGGAGGATCAGCTTTTAGACAACATGGACCTGGAGCGGGAGCACGGCATCACCATCAAGGCCCGCGCCATCCGCCTTGAGTATAAGGCGGAGGACGGCAAGACCTATATCCTGAACCTCATCGACACGCCGGGCCATGTGGACTTCGGCTACGAGGTCTCCCGGTCCCTGGCCGCCTGCGAGGGGGCCATTCTGGTGGTGGACGCGGCCCAGGGCGTGGAGGCCCAGACATTGGCCAACACCTATCTGGCCCTGGAGCACGAGCTGGAGATCGTTCCGGTGATCAACAAGATCGACCTGCCCGCCGCCGACCCCAAAAAGGCCAAGGAGGAGGTGGAGAACGTCATCGGCCTGGAGGCCATGGACGCGCCGGAGATATCCGCCAAGCTGGGCACCAACGTGGAGGACGTGCTCCGCGCCATCGTAGAGAAGGTGCCCGCCCCCCAGGGGGACAGGACCGCCCCCCTCCGGGCGCTGATCTTCGACTCCCAGTACGACGCCTACCGGGGCGTGGTGGTGTATGTGCGGCTCATGGACGGCCAGCTCCACACCGGAGACCGTATCCGCATGATGGCCTCCGGCGCGGAATATGACATCATAGAATGCGGCCACCTCCTGCCCAAGAGCTACCGGCCGGAGGAGGGCCTTTACGCCGGGGAGGTGGGCTATTTCACCGCCTCCATCAAGAACGTCCGGGATACCCAGGTGGGCGACACGGTGACCCTGGCCGCGAACCCCGCCGCCGAGCCCCTTCCGGGCTACCGGCCCGCAAGGCAGATGGTCTACTGCGGCATCTACACCGAGGACGGCAGCAAATTCCCCGACCTACGGGACGCTTTGGAGAAGCTGCAGCTCAACGACGCCAGTTTAAGCTTCGAGCCGGAGACCTCGGCGGCCCTGGGCTTCGGCTTCCGGTGCGGCTTTTTGGGGATGCTCCACATGGAGATCATTCAGGAGCGGCTGGAGCGGGAGTTCAACCTGGACCTCATCACCACCCTGCCCTCCGTCATCTACGAGGTCACCAAGACCGACGGCACCGTGGTCATGGTGGACAACCCCCACAATTACCCGGACCCCTCCTCCATATTGGAGAACCGGGAGCCCTACGTGGCGGCGTCCATCATCACGCCGCCGGAGTTCGTGGGCAACATCATGCCCATGTGCCAGGAGCGGCGGGGCGAGTACCGGGATATGCAGTATCTGGATACCAACCTGGCGGAGCTGCGCTACTTCATGCCCCTGGGCGAGATCATCTATGACTTCTTCGACACCCTGAAGGCCAGGACCCGCGGCTACGCCTCCCTGGATTATGAGTTTGCCGAATACAGGCCCTCGGACCTGGTGAAGGTGGACATGCTCCTGAACGGCGACCAGGTGGACGCCCTCTCCTTTATCGCCCACCGGGAAAAAGCCTACCCCAGGGCGCGGAAGCTGTGCGAAAAGCTGAAGGAAAACATTCCCCGCCAGCTTTTCGAGGTGCCCGTCCAGGCGGCCATCGGCGGCAAGATCATCGCGCGGGAGACGGTGAAGGCCCTCCGCAAGGACGTCCTCGCCAAGTGCTACGGCGGCGATATCACCCGTAAAAAGAAGCTCCTGGAAAAGCAGAAAGAGGGCAAAAAGAAAATGCGCCAGTTGGGTACGGTACAGATTCCGACGGAGGCGTTTATGGCCGTCCTCAAGCTGGACGAATAACGCCGCTTGCTTCTGTACAGGTTGGAGCATACCACAAATATATTCGTTTGTCAAGTAAAATATAATAAAAATAATTAATTTTTTGTGAACAAACCGCGGCGATGGGGCCGCGGTTTTTCCAAGGAGGTCCCTATGCGCGCGATCATTCCCCTCAACGACAACTGGCGCTTTACAAAAACCGACGCCGGCCTGCCCGCGGTTTTGCCGGAGGACTGGGAGCGGGTGGAGCTGCCCCACACCTGGAACGATATCGACGGCCAGGGCGGGGCGGAGACCTATTACCGGGGCAGCTGCTGGTACGCCAGGACCTTTCAAACGCCCCGCCAGCCCCTGGGCGGCGGGCGGGTCTATGTGGAGGTTTTGGCCGCCGGCCAGCAGGCCGCGGTGTACGTCAACGGCCATGAGGCCGTGACCCACCGGGGCGGCTATTCCGCTTTTCGGGCGGATATTACGGAGCTCTGCGCGGCGGAGGGGGACAATCTGCTGGTGGTCAACTGCTCCAACGAGTATCAGGACGGCGTCTACCCCCAGACGGCGGACTTCACCTTTTACGGCGGCCTGTACCGGGGCGTGAATCTCCTCTCCGTGCCCTCCGTCCACTTCGATCTGGACAACTGCGGCGGCCCCGGCGTCAAGGTCACGCCGAGGCCCGTGGAGGACGGGGCGGTGTTCAGGATCGAGAGCTTCGTCAAAAACGCCGATCCCAGCTTTACGGTGCTTTACAGCGTTGAGGACGGCGAATCCCACGAGGCCGCGTCGGGGACGCGGCCCGCGGACAGCGCGGCCATCGAGCTTTTTGTGCCGGACGCGCGGCTGTGGAGTGTTGACGAGCCGTATCTCTACACCGTCAGGGCCACCCTTCAGCGCCGCAACGAGGCCTGGGACGAGGTGGAGGTCCGGTGCGGGGTGCGCTCCTTCAGCGTGGACCCGGACAGGGGCTTTATCCTCAACGGCGTCCCCACGCCCCTCCGGGGCGTCTCCCGCCATCAGGACCGGCTCTACAAGGGCAACGCCCTGAGCGCGGAGGACCACCTTGAGGACGCCCGCATCATCAAGGAATTGGGCGCCAACGCCGTGCGATTGGCCCACTATCAGCACAGCCAGGACTTTTACGACGCCTGCGACCAACTGGGCCTTGTGGTCTGGGCGGAGATTCCCTTCATCAGCGTCTTTGACCCCGACCCGTCGGCCCATCGGAACTGCCTGCAGCAGCTGACGGAGCTGATCGTCCAGAACTACAACCACCCCTGCGTCTGCTTTTGGGGCCTGGCCAATGAGATCACCATCGGCGGCATGAACGACAGCATCCCCGCATGTCTGCGGGAGCTGAACAGGCTGGCCAAGAGCCTGGACCCCACCCGCCTCACCACCGTGGCGCACCTCTCCAGCGTGCCCCGCGACAGCGTCATGCACGGCATCCCCGACGTCATCGCCTACAACCACTACATGGGCTGGTACGGCGGCAGGACGGAGGACAACGGCCCCTGGCTGGACGAGTTTCACGCCGCCCGTCCGGAGCTGTGCCTGGGCCTTTCCGAGTACGGGTGCGAGGGTATCCTCACCTACCACGGTCCGGAGCCGAAATGCAAGGATTACAGCGAGGAATACCAGGCCCTCTACCATGAGCATATGGCGAAGGTGATCGCGGAGCGCCCGTGGCTG
This sequence comes from uncultured Oscillospiraceae bacterium, assembly GCA_947626845.1. GTDB lineage: Bacteria > Bacillota > Clostridia > Oscillospirales > Oscillospiraceae > RUG626. The sequence continues at coordinate 9,775 of CANQTW010000002.1, forward strand.
TGGTGCTCCTTTGTGTGGAATATGTTCGACTTCGGCGCGGCCAACCGGGACGAGGGCGGCGTTCGGGGCCGGAACAACAAGGGCCTGGTCACCCTGGACCGGAAAACGAAAAAGGACGCCTACTATATCTACAAGGCGTACTGGAACCCGGAGCCTATGGCGCATCTCTGCGGCAAGCGCTACGCCCAGCGGGCCGGGGAGACCACGGTCATCAGGTTTTACACCAACGAGCCGGAGGCAAGGCTTTATATCAATAACGACCTCGTCTGGCGGCCGAAGGCGGAGGAGGGACAGCGGGTCTTTGAACACACGGTAAAGCTGTGTCCCGGCCAGAATTGGGTCACCGTCCGCACCCCCCACGCCTCCGACTCCACCACCATAGAGCGGGTGGACGCGGAGCCGGCGGTCTACGCCCTCCCCGACGCCAGGGAGCGGGCCAAATTTACCGGCAACTGGTTTGAAAAGTTGGAGGAGAGCGAGCGGACCGAGGAGCTCACGTTTTCGGAGGGGCGCTGGTCCGTACGGGACACCTTTGAGGCCCTCTGCGCCGACCCCGCGGCCTTCGCCGTGATCAACAAATATATGAAGCTGGCCACCAACTTCCCCCTGACCCCCGGCGAGGGGAACTGGAAGCAGATTCGCGACAAGTCTCCGGAGCAGCTTCGGGAACGGCTGCCGGAGGGATTTTTGCAGGTAGTCAACAGGGAGCTGGGGCTTTTGGTCAAAAAGGGGTGACCCCGTCGGGGGGTTATAAGGTATCCGCCCTTATAGGGCGGAGGGGTATTTTCTTTTCTCCTTTTGGATTTCCAAAAGGAGAAAAGAAACAAAAGAGGAAAAGAAACAAAAGAGGAAAAGAAACCAGGGGAGGGATTTCCACGTCGTCGCGGAACCGGCTTAACCTCGGGCTCCAAGTATTCGCCCTCAGGCGCACGGTTCGCTCCTCCTTTCCCCATCGGGCAACGGCCCGATGGGGGCCCGCCCCCATCTGGACACCCCCTTAAAACGACCAGAGGGGGTTGCGACCCCCATCTGGACTCCCCCAGAGGAACGCCCGCAGGGAAGCATCCCGTAGGGGCGGGTTCCAAACCCGCCCGCCGAATTTCCACATCGCCCGCCCCAAAACAGTTGCGGCTCCGCCGCGTATTAAAAAATCGGGCCAACCTGGGCGGCGGCCCCTACGGCGTCTAAAGAAAGGTTTTCGGGAATTCGACGGACGGTATTCGACAGTGCGGCGTGTGGGCCGATGTGGTCATCGGCCCCTACAGGTTGTCGTGCAGGCGCTCCCCTGGGGTTCTCCACATAGGGGCCGCGGCCCCTGTGTGGTCGTTTTTAAAAGGGGAAGTCCAGAGGGGGGAAAATCGAAATCCCCCCTCTGGTTGTTTTTCTCCTCTTTGCTACTTTCTCCTCTTTTGTCAACACAAAAGAGGAGAAAGTAAATTCCCCCGCCTGCCAGGCGGGCATCCCTCCGCCGATAAGGCGGACATCCTTATTTCCCCTCATTCCTTGCCCTTACCGCCAGGTTGGAGAACACCAGCGCCACGGCGCAGGGGGCCAGGACGGCCAGGGTGCTCATCTCGCCGCCGGAGCGGAAATACAGCACCGCCATGACGATGGTGAGGATCACGAACAGCGCCGTGACGATCCAGAAAAGGGTGCTGAGCTTCTTCATGCCTCCGCCTCACTTTCTGAAGCTGTCCTTCAGCGCCACGGAGCGGTTGAAGACCAGCTTGTTCGGGGTGGAGTCCTTGTCCACGGAGAAGTACCCCAGGCGCAGGAACTGGAAGTCGTCGTTGGGCTTTGCGGTCCCCAGGGCGCGCTCGGCCTTGCAGCCGGTGACAGTCTCCAGGCTGTTGGGGTTGATATGCTCCACAAAGGCGTCCCCGTAGGCGTCGGGATCGGGGTCGGTAAACAGGTTGTCGTAGAGCCGCGCCTCCATATCCACCGCCGTTCCGGCGTCTACCCAGTGGAGGGTGGCGCCCTTCACCTTCCGCCCGTCGGCGGGATCGCCGCCCCTGGAGTGCGGGTCATAGGTGCAGTGGATCACGGTCACATGGCCGTTTTCGTCCTTTTCACAGCCAGTGCAGGTCACCAGATACGCGCCCTTCAGGCGGCATTCCGGCCCGCCGGGGGTGAGCCGCTTATACTTGGGCTCCGGCGTCTCCATGAAGTCCTCCGCCTCCACCCAGAGCTGGCGGGAGAAGCTGACCGGACGGACGCCGGCCTCCGGATCGGAGGGGTTGTTCTCCACCTCCACGGTCTCGGTCTGCCCGTCGGGGTAGTTGTCGATGATGAGCTTCACCGGGCGCAGGACGGCCATCCGCCGGGGCGCGTGGGCGTTCAGATCCTCCCGGAGGCAGGCCTCCAGCAGGGCGTACTCCACGGTGGAGGTCACCTTGGCCACGCCGATCTTGTCGGTGAAGGCCCGAATGGAGGCGGGCGTGTACCCCCGGCGGCGCAGGCCGCACAGGGTAGGCATACGGGGGTCGTCCCAGCCGGAGACATACCCCTCCTCCACCAGCCGTCTCAGCTTGCGCTTGGACATGACCGTGTTGGTGATGCCCAGCCGCGCGAACTCGATCTGACGGGGCCTGGAGGGTACGTCCACGTTGTTGATGACCCAGTCGTACAGGGGCCGGTGATCCTCATATTCCAGGGAGCACAGGGAGTGGGTGATGCCCTCCAGGGCGTCCTGGATGGGATGGGCGAAGTCGTACATGGGGAAGATGCACCATTTCGTGCCCTGCCGGTGGTGCTCGATGTAGCGGATGCGGTAAAGCACCGGGTCCCGCATGTTGAAGTTGCCGGAGGCGAGGTCGATTTTCGCCCGGAGGGTATATTTCCCTTCGGGAAATTCCCCGTTTTTCATCCGCTCAAAAAGGTCGAGGCTCTCCTCCACGGGCCTGTCGCGCCAGGGGGAACGGGCGGGGGTGTTCACGTCGCCCCGGTATTCCCGAAACTGCTCCGGCGTCAGCTCGCAGACGTAGGCCAGGCCCTTTTTGATGAGGCCCAGGGCCAGCTCGTAGGTCTTTTCAAAATAGTCCGAGCCGTAGAAAAACCGGTCACCCCAGTCAAAGCCCAGCCAGTGGATGTCCTCCTTGATGGCGTCCACGTACTCGGTGTCCTCCTTGGCGGGGTTGGTGTCATCCATGCGGAGGTTGCAGATGCCGCCGAAGCGCTGAGCCGTGCCGAAGTCGATGCACAACGCCTTGCAGTGGCCGATGTGCAGATAGCCGTTGGGCTCCGGCGGGAAGCGGGTGTGGACCTGCCGGCCCTCAAAACGCCCGCCGGGCGCGATGTCCTCCGCCACGAACGCCTCAATAAAATTCCTGCTCTCAAAATCGCCCATATGCGTCATCCTTTCGCTTTTGCTTGCTTTGGAGCTTATTATATCAAAAATAGGCCCAAAGTCAAGGAAAATCCGCCCCCTGGCGTTAACCTTCTGATATAAACTCTCTCCCGCCTGGTCGGCGGGAGAGAAGCATTAAAAATTTTTATAAAAAATAATTATTTATACTTGACAAATACTTTGAAGTGTGGTATAATACACACAGGCTGAGAGAAAAGGCTTTGTTTTCAACGGGAAAGGGGCCCTCAGCCGTTGAAGCGGTTCATCGCCTCGGCGGGCCCTTTCGTGATGACGCAGGCCACGGCGTCGGCGGCGCGCTCCGCCGCCGCCAGCATGGTCTCGGCGTCCTCGTTGCGGAAAACCGACAGCACCCAGTCCGCCATCTCCCAGTCCGGGGGGACCCGTCCCACGCCCAGGCGCACGCGGGGAAAGCCCTCCCCGCCGCACTTGGCGATGATGTCCTTCAGGCCGTTGTGGCCGCCGGCGGAGCCGGAGGGGCGCACCCGTATGCGGCCCAGCTCCAGGTTCACGTCGTCGGAGACCACCACCACCCGGTCCAGGGGGAGCTTATAAAGGCGCATGGCCTCGGAGACGGCGTCGCCGGACAGGTTCATAAAGGTCTGGGGCTTCATGAGCAGTACCTTCCGCCCCTCCAGCTGGCACACCCCCGTCAGGGCGCGATGCCTGGAGCGGTCAATGGACACGGTATGCTTTTTGGAAAAGGCCTCGGCGGTGAGAAAGCCGGCGTTGTGGCGGGTCATCTCGTATTTAAGGCCGGGATTCCCCAGAAACACGGCGATCCAATCCACGCCGGAGGGTTTTTTGAAAAGCATAAAAGACTCCTCTTATCGCGCTGTCGCAAATATCACAAATTCCCTCCCCTTTTTGGGGGGAGGGCAGCTTGTCAAAAACCTCAAATTCAATTTTTTCCGGCGACATGTGCGTCGGAAAAAATCCCTTTTGTCACGCAAGTGTGCCGCTTTGCGGCGCGCGCGGCGTGACGGCAGGGGGAAATATCTGAATTTCGCAAAATTCAGATATTTTTCCCGCACGTTCCCCTTGTCGGAAAAAGCCCGTCAGGGCTTTTTCGACAGGCCTATTTATAAAGGGTGGACATGGAGACCTCCTCATACACCCTGTCGATGGCCTCGGCGAACATGGGGGCGATGGAGAGGAACTTGATCTTGTCGCACTTTTTCGACTCGATTTCGGGGATGGAGTCCAGCAGTACCAGCTCCTTGATATAGCTGGCGCTGATCCGCTCGATGGCGGGGCCGGAGAGGACGGCGTGAGAGGCGCAGGCGTAGACGTTTTTCGCCCCGCCGATCTCCACCAGGGCCTTGGCCGCGCCGCACAGGGACCCGGCGGTGTCCACCATATCGTCAAAGAGGATCACGTCCATATCCCTGACGGAGCCGATGATGTTCATGACCTCGGACTGGTTGGCCCGCTCCCGGCGCTTGTCCACGATGGCCAAATTCAGCCCCAAACGGTGGGCGAAATTCCTGGCGCGGGCCACACTGCCCACGTCCGGAGAGACCACCATGACGCCTGGGTTGCCCTCCCCGAACATTTTGGAGTAATAATCGGCAAAAATAGGCGCCCCAGCCAGATTATCCACGGGTATGTCAAAAAATCCCTGGATCTGGGGGGCGTGAAGGTCCATGGTCAGCACACGGTCGGCGCCGGCGGAGGCGATCAGATTGGCTACAAGCTTGGCGGAGATGGGGTCGTGGCTCTTGGCCTTGCGGTCCTGACGGGCGTAGCCGAAATAGGGCATCACCGCGGTGATGCGTCCGGCGGAGGCGCGGCGGCAGGCATCGATCATCACAAGAAGCTCCATCAGGTTGTCGTTGACGGGGGCGCAGGTGGACTGCACCAGGAACACGTCGGAGCCGCGGACCGTCTCGTAGAGGGACAGCGACACCTCGCCGTCGGAGAAGTGGGTCACGGTCATGTCGCCCAAGCGGGTGCCCATGCTGCGGCAGATGGCCTCAGCCAGGGTCCTGTTGGAATTGCCGCAGAAAATCTTGATATCCTTGCCATGTGAGATCATAGGGGTGCCCTCCGATCATTTTTGGTTTTGGTATTCTCATTTTAACACAGATGCGGCGCAAAGTGGTGACAAAAAAGTGAGAAAGTTTCGACAGTTTTCGGTCAAAACCGCCTACGGGCATTTATAGCGCTAAAATCTCAAAGACATGCAGTGTCCCGTCTGAGACACGAAAGCGCACGTCGAAGCCGCCGTAGGTGAGGCCGTAGGCGCGGTCCGGATCGGACTGGTAGGAGGGGCGCGGGTCGTGAGACAGAATCTCCAGAAGCGCCAGGCGTTTTTCCTCCGGGAGAAGGGCGGCCAGCTCCGCCGGGAGCTCCACCGCCAGGCGCCGCTCCGGCAGGGCGTCGGTGTAGCCGCCCAAGGCGTCGGGGCGGGCGTCGGCGTAGGGCAGATAGGGCTTTACGTCAAAGATGGGGGTGCCGTCGGTCATATCCGCGCCGGAGATCAGGAGGGCGGGGCCGTCGGGGGCGTCCCGCTCCACCCGTAGGAGCCGGACGCAGGAGAGGCCCACCGGGTTGGGCCGGTAGGGGGAGCGGGTGGCGAAAACGCCCATCCGCTCGTTGCCGCCCAGGCGCGGAGGCCGGACGGTGGGGGACCAGTCCTTTTGACGCACCCGGTCAAAGCTCCAGATGAGCCAGAGATGGGAAAACCCCTCGATGCCCCGCAGGGCGTCAGGGTTGCGGTACTCCGGCTCAAAGACCACGCGGGAGTAGACATGCTCCGCCAGCCCCGCCTGACGGGGAACGCCGAATTTTTCCTTAAAGTCGCACCGGAGACGGGCGATGACCCGCAGGGGGACGGTCTCGGACATGATCACCACTTCCTTTGCGTCCGTGAGGGCGGCGGGAGCGCGGTCCGCGCCGCCCTGAAACAATTATAGCGTTGAAAACGTCCCTTGTCCAGGGGGGACCTTGCCAATCGGGTGAAAATGGCTTATAATTCAGATACTGAAGATACTAAATGACGGAGGGACGGGCCGGATATGGATATCCTTGTCATCGGCGGCGGGGCGTCGGGGCTGGCCGCGGCCATAGAGGCGGCGAAATACGGCGGCGTGACCGTCCTGGAGCGGGGAGAGCGGGTGGCGCGCAAGCTGGCCGTCACCGGCAATGGGCGGTGCAATCTGACAAATCTTGACCTGGCCCCGGAGCGCTACCACGGGGAGACGCCGGACTTTGTCCGGCCCGCCCTGGAGCGGTTCGGCGTGGAGGACACACTGCGGTTCTTCTACGGGCTGGGCCTTGTGACCGCGGCGGAGCCGTCCGGGCGGGTGTACCCCCATTCCGACCAGGCCGGGAGCGTGGTGGACGTGCTGCGTTTTGGCGCCGCGGAGCGGGGCGTAAGACTGCTCTGCGGGGTGAAGGCGCTGGAGATCAGGCCGGAAAAGGGCGGCTTTACGGTGAACGCGGAGGGCCGTTCCTTCCGCGCGGACAAGGTGATCGTGGCTGCCGGCGGGGCGGCGTGTCCCCGCGCCGGCGGGACGGAGGAGGGCTACCGCCTGCTGACCGCCCTCGGCCACACCAGGACCGGCCTCTGGCCCTCCCTTGTGCAGTTGAGGACGGAGAACAGCTTCACCAGACCCTTGAAGGGCGTGCGGGCGGACGCCGGAGTGCGGGTCATCAGCGGTGGGAAGACGCTGGCGGAGAGCGCCGGAGAGGTGCAGTTCACCGACTACGGCGTGTCGGGTCCGGCGGTTTTTGAGGTCTCCCGCGCCGCCGCCACGGCGGCGGCGTGTACCCTGCGGCTGGACCTTCTGCGGCGGGTGGAGGCGGTGGCGCTGACCGCCCTTCTGGCGGCGCGGCGCGGCACGGCCCTGACGGCGGAAAACCTGCTGACCGGGATATTGCAAAACAAGCTGGGCCGCACCGCCGTGACCCGACTGGGGTACTCCCTGGCGATGCCCGTAAGGGCGCTTTCGGACGGCGACATAAGCAGGATCGTCCGGACGGTCAAGGGGGTGGAGCTGACCGTCACCGGCACCATGGGCATGGAGGGGGCGCAGGTCACCGCCGGAGGCATCCGCACGGCGGAATTTGACCCGGAGACGCTGGAGAGCCGCCTGGTCCCCGGCCTTTTCGCCTGCGGCGAGGTGCTGGACGTGGACGGGGACTGCGGCGGCTACAACCTGCAGTGGGCCTGGAGCTCAGGCCGGCTGGCCGGAAATCTGGGGGCGTTGAGATGCTGAGACTGAGAGAGCTGTCCGTTCCCGTTGAGGAGGACGGGCGCGGGGCGGTCTTGCGCGCCGCGGCCAGGGAGCTGGGGGTCCCGGAGGGGGAGATACGGGAGCTGAAGGTCCGCCGCCGGTCGGTGGACGCCCGAAAAAAGAACGATATCCGCCTTATCTACACCGTAGACGCGGCCCTTTGCGGGGACGAGGCGGCTGTTTTGCGGCACTGCCGGAGCGGGAAGGCCGCGCCGGCGGAGGCGTATGTCTACCGGGTCCCCACAGGCGGGGAGCGGCTTCTCCGGCGGCCCGTCATCGCCGGCTTCGGCCCGGCGGGGATGTTCGCGGGGCTGGTGCTGGCGCTGGCCGGGGCGCGGCCCCTGATCCTGGAGCGGGGCCGGGACGTGGAGGCCAGGGAACGGGACGTGGAGCGCTTTTGGAGGACGGGGATACTCGACCCCGGCTCCAACGTGCAGTTCGGGGAGGGCGGCGCCGGGGCCTTCTCCGACGGAAAGCTGAACACCGGCACGAAAAATCCCCGCATCCAGTGGGTGCTGGACCGTTTCGTGGAGTTCGGGGCCGGGGAGGACGTGGCCTTCGAGGCCAGGCCCCATGTGGGCACGGACCGGCTGAAGCGGGTGGTGAAAAATCTGCGGGAGCGGATCGTGGCCCTGGGCGGCCAGGTGCGCTTCGGCGCGGCGCTGACGGGCATCCGCGCGGAGCGGGGCCGGATCGCGGGCGTCACCGTCAACGGGACGGAGGAGCTGGCGTGCGACGACCTCCTGCTGGCCATCGGCCACAGCGCCAGGGACACGTTCGCGTATCTCCACGCCCTGGGCGTGCCCATGGAGCCCAAGCCCTTCGCCATGGGGGCTCGGATCGAGCACAGGCAGAGCGAACTGGACAGGTGCCAGTACGGGGCCTTCGCGGGCCGTCCGGCCCTGGGCGCGGCGGAGTACAGGCTGGCGGTCCACACCCCCCGCGGGAGCGCGTTCACCTTCTGCATGTGCCCCGGCGGGTATGTGGTGGCCGCCGCCTCGGAGGAGGGCGGCGTCTGCACCAACGGCATGAGCTATTCGGGCCGGAGCGGGGAGAACGCCAACTCCGCGCTCCTGGTGGGGCTGGATACGGCGGATTTCCCCTATCCCGGCGTGCTGGGCGGCATGGAGTGGCAGCGGGAGCTGGAGCGCAGGGCCTTTGAGGCCGCCGGTGGTGACTGTTTCGCCCCGGCCCAGACGGTGGGGGATTTCCTGGGAAGCCCCTCAAAGCCCTCGGTGGAGCCCACCTACAGGCCGGGGGTGAGGGATACCGACCTCCACACGGTCCTGCCGGAGCGTATCACGGCGGCCATGGAGCTGGCCCTGCCGGAGCTGGGGAGGAAGCTGCCGGTTTTTCGGGACAGGGGCGCGGTGCTCACCGGACCGGAGACGCGAAGCTCGTCGCCGGTGCGCATTTTGCGGGACGAAACCCGCCAGTCGCCCCTCCGGGGCCTGTGGCCCTGCGGGGAGGGGGCCGGCTACGCCGGGGGCATCACCTCCGCCGCGGTGGACGGGATGCTGACCGCCGAGGCGGTGCTGGCAGGCGTGTCGCCTGAGAAAGCGCCGGTTTTCGGGGGTTGATAAAATCAGACGGGTATGTTATAATCTCCCTGATTGACTATGTCTATACAAAGGAGGGAACAGCTTGCCTATTGTTCCTGACGCATCCATGAACAAGCGCCTGGCGGTGCTGATCGACGCGGACAACGTGCCCAGGGGGACGCTGGCGGGGATCATGCAGGAGGTGGCCATTTACGGCACGCCCACCATCAAGCGCATTTACGGCGACTGGACGGGGCCGCACATCGCCGGGTGGAAGAACTCGCTGCTGGAAAACGCGGTGACGCCCATCCAGCAGTACAGCTACACCACGGGCAAAAATTCCACCGACTCGGCCATGATCATCGACGCCATGGACGTCCTCTACACGGAAAAGGTGGACGGGTTCGTGCTGGTGTCCTCCGATTCGGACTTCACCCGCCTGGCCATACGGCTCCGGGAGGCGGGGATGACGGTGTTCGGCATCGGCGAGCGCAAGACGCCGGAGCCGTTTATCGCGGCCTGCGATAAATTCATCTATATCGAAAACATCAAACAGCCGGTGGAGCCCAGCGCCCCGGAGGAGGCCCATCCGGCCAAGGACAGGCGGACAAAGCCCGCCCAGAACGAAAACCGCATCCCCAAGTCGCTGGTGCGCCTTATCGCCCAGTCGGTGGCGGACCTCTCCGACGGGGAGGACGCGGTGTATATGGGGGAGCTGGGGAACCTGATCATGAAGAAAAAGCCGGACTTCGACTGCCGCAACTACGGCTTCAAGTCCCTGTCCGCGCTGATCAAGTCCATTGACCGCTTCGAGGTGGATTTCCGACAGACCACGGACCCCAACGTGAAGCACCCCTATGTGAGGGACAAGGAGGCATAGCGTAAGCTTCTATGGAGCGAAGACCCCGAAAAAAACGCAAAGCCGTCTATGTGCTGTTGGCCCTGGCGCTGATGTTGGCCGTGTGCGTCTACGACAGCAACACCCGCCTTGTGACGGATGAATTTCTGCTGGGGGACGAGACGCTCCCCACGGATTTAGAGGGCGTGAGGATCACGCAGCTCTCCGACCTGCACGCCAAGCGCTACGGGAAGGGCAACGGCGAGCTGATCGAGGCCGTCAGGGCCACAGATCCCGACCTTATCTGTATCACCGGGGACCTGGTGGACGGGGAACAGGCGAAGCAGGAGCCGTATGTCAGGGAGCTGATGGGGGAACTTGTGAGGATCGCGCCGGTGTACTACGTCTCCGGCAACCACGAGTGGGCCGCCGGCTGGGCCAGGGAGCTTTTTTCCATACTGCGGGAGTACGGCGTCACGGTTTTGCGCAACGAATATGTGACCTATGGCCGGGGGAGCGACTACATCGTCATCGCCGGCATGGACGACCCCAACGGGCTGAGAGATCAGAAAACGCCGGAGCGGGTGGTGGAGGAGATACGGGAGGACCATCCGGGGAAATATATCCTGATGCTCTACCACCGGGACACGGAGCTTGCCCTGTGGGCCGGACTGGGCGTGAACGCCGTGCTGTGCGGCCACGCCCACGGAGGGCTGGTGAGGCTTCCCTTTACCGACGGACTCATCGCGCCAGGGCAGGGCTTTTTCCCCACCTGGACCGCGGGGATATATGAGCGGGACGGCACACAGATGCTGGTGTCCAGGGGATTGGCCGGGTCGCACCTGGTCCCCAGGCTTTTTAATAACCCGGAGATCGTGTCGGTGACGCTGTCGCGTCATGCGAAAACGGAATGAATACTTTTTCCCGCCGCGCATAAAATGATATGTATTTTATTTTCGCGGGAGGGGAGAATCATGGAGGAAAAGGTCGAAAGGCCCGCGCCCAAGCCGGATATTGACGAGCTGATCTTTGGCGATGAGGACAAAGGACATTCCGAAAGATAGAGGCGGGACACCGCTCTACATACCTAAGAAGGATTGATGAACATGATTGTAGAATACGAGGATTATAAGACGAAAATCGGCGCGTTGAAGCCCCAGCTGGAGACCATCCGTCGGGCGATGAAGCTGGACGAGGTGTCGGAGGAGATCGACAGGCTCCAGGCCGAGAGCGAGGCCGAGGGCTTCTGGAACGACCAGAAGAACTCCCAGAAGGTGCTCCAGCGGTTAAAGCAGCTGAAGAACAAACGGGAGAGCTTTCAGAAGATGGAGAGCCGGTACGAGGACCTTGCGACCCTGTGCGACATGGCCATCGAGGAGGACGATATCTCCCTGCTGCCGGAGCTGGAGGCGGAGTACAACGCCTTCGCCGGGGACCTGGAGACCACGCGCCTGGCCACCATGCTGTCCGGGGAGTACGACAGCTCCAACGCCATTTTGAGCTTCCACGCCGGCGCCGGCGGGACGGAGGCCCAGGACTGGACGGAGATGCTCTACCGCATGTACACCCGCTGGGCCGAGCGCCACGGGTTCAAATACACCATCCTGGACTATCTGGACGGCGAGGAGGCGGGGATCAAATCCGCCACCATCAAGATAGACGGGGACAACGCCTACGGGTACTTAAAAAGCGAGAGCGGCATCCACCGGCTGGTGAGGGTAAGCCCCTTTGACGCCTCCGGACGCCGCCACACCAGCTTCGCCGCCGTGGAGGTGATGCCGGAGATCACCGACGACAGCGAGATCGAGATCCGCGAGGAGGACATCGAAATGCAGGTGTTCCGCTCCTCCGGGGCCGGCGGCCAGAAGGTCAACAAGACAAGCTCCGCCGTCCGCCTCATCCATAAGCCCACGGGCATCGTGGTCTCCTGCCAGGTGGAGCGCAGCCAGTTCCAGAATCGAGACAGCTGTATGACCATGCTCCGCGCCCGCCTTGCCGAGATCAAGGAGCGGGAGCACCTGGAGAAGATCGAGGACATCAAGGGCGTCCAGATGAAGATCGAGTGGGGCAGCCAGATACGCTCCTACGTCTTCATGCCCTACACCCTGGCCAAGGACCACAGGACGGGTTTTGAAAACGCCAATATCACGGCGGTTATGGACGGCGACCTGGACGGATTCATCAACGCCTATCTGGCCATGAAGGCGGAGGCGTGATTGGCGTTTTTAAAAGGGATTTTTTCCGACGCGCATGTCGCCGGAAAAATATTGAATTTGAGTTTTTTGACAAACTGTGCTGTGAGGCCGGGGAGACCCGGACCTCACAGCTTTTTTATGCGTGGAATAAAAAATTTTGACAAAATTATATATTTTTTGCAACAAAATCCCGCGCTCAACACATATTTAAGTAGGAGCAAAAGACATCACGCTTTGATGACGCGCTTTTGCGCCAAACTGAATACAGGGGGGATACCATGAAGAAAACATATACACTGACGCAGATAGACCCCGGCGGGACGGTGGGCTGGCAGATCTTTTCCACGGGGAAGGGATGTGTCAACATCAGCCTGACGGGGGAAAAGATGTTCTACTTCGCCGAGTGCCTGAAAGGCGATACCATGCGTGTGCCGGCGGCCCAGGGGGCGAAACTCTGTGAGGATCAAAAGCTCACCCTGACGATAGAGGGGGACGTCGACCCCGACATCACCTTCCTCTCCAGCGATGTTCTTGACGCCGGCACGCAGATGGCAGGGCGCTCCTTCTACTGTATTGGCCGCGAAAACCTCCGCGTCCACATCACCGTATGGAACAAAATGGGCGCTCCGGTCACCGCTTCGGCCCTGCAGCGGTTTTTCTACACGTAGCTTACCCTGAAGGACAAGTACCTGTTCAACTACCTGTCGGACCCCACTGTGAACGCCTGGTATAAGACCGCGCCTGCCACGGGGTACGTGGAGTGGTTTGAGAGTAAGCGGGCTGGGTTCCATTCGGAGCTTGAGGAATTCAAGCTGGCGTTGGCGTTCCTCCTCTATTACGACGCCCACTGTACCCGGAAGAACCTTGTTTACAGCCTGTCCGGGGACCTGCTTATGGCCGAGGGGCCGAAAATTTGGGGCGAGCCGAGGATCACCATCGAGAGCTGCCCGTTCAGCAATATCCGCGGCGTGATCCTCAACGAGGTGGAAAAGGCCGCCTTCAACAAGGCCCTTGGGGACTTCTCCGACATAAGCCTCTTTTCAAACGGCGAACTCAATGTGGCCGCGGCCCACGGAGACGTCGGCTCCGTTCTGGACCTGCGGGTCAGCAAGCCCATGGGGTTTGAGAATCTGGGCATCCATGTGCTGCCCAAGAATCCGGACGATGAGGTCAACGTCATTGCAAAGGCCGTAGAGGGCGCCGCCGACGGCGGGGCGAGCGTACTGATTTTCCCGGAGCTTTCCATAGAGGAGGATAAGGTCGATTTCCTCAAGACCGTCCTTGCCCGCAAAAGCGGCAATCTGAAAATGGTGGTGGGCGGCAGCAGCTACTTCTCTGAGGGCCAGGACTGGTTCAACGGAGCGCCCATCCTTGTAAAACGCGGGGGGACCTGGCAGAAGGCCGCCGCGTATAAGAAAATGATCCCGTTTTCCATGGGTTACAACGAGACTGTGGCGAAAGAATACAACATCGACACCAAGAAGTACCCTCTGAACAGCTACAAGACGCTGTCCGAGGACTTTACCATGGAGGACAACGTCACCATCCTGCCCTTCGCCGACTGCGTTGTGGGCATCGCCATTTGCCGGGACGCCTTAGACCTCCTGGACAGCCACAACCCGGTCCACAAGTACTGCGATTTTGTGGACGTGATGCTGGTGATCTCCGACAACAACGGCGACAGCAATATGTTTGTGGGTACGGCGGAGTGCCTGGCCAGATGGCACAACTGCGCCACGGTATACACAAACTCTGTGGCCGAGGCGAAAAGAAGCGGCGAGACCGACATACATCTTGAGGTCTCCTTCGGCCTGTATCCCTTTAAGGGCCAAAACTCCTCCGACTCCACCTCGGTGAGCGGGGAGATCACCTACATAAAGCCGCCCTTCCCTGAGAAAAAGACGCAGGAGGGCATGGCGCAGCTCCTCTTTTCCACCGGGATCAGCTATTTGAGCTTGGAAGAAGATGCTAATGCGATCACATATTGCTGCAAGATCTATAACCTGAAAGCGCCTAAATAATCAAAAAGGAGAAAAAAGATGCAAAAAGAATTCAATGTCAACATCCCCAAAGGGTACTTCATCTCCTGGTTCATAACGACGCAGGCCGCCAACAACGTGACCGTGACGATCAAAGACAACACGAATGAATATTTGCTGAAAAGCAAGCAAGGCACCGGCATCGAACCGCCGCTGGACAATGGATGCGCCATGTTGGAGGACGACGGGCTGAAGGTCATAGTGCGGGTCGATAATGCGAAGCACCTCATAGGGAGCCCCCACTCCAACGACATCACCACGGACAACGGAACCGTTGTCGGCAAGGAGTTTACCCTGTGCCTGGAGGACTACATTGACGAGGACTACAACGACGTGGCCATAAGCATCATCGGGTGGAAAAGCAAGGGATGAATGACGATCTCAACGACGCGCCCGTGACCGCGGACGAATCCTCAAAGAAATATAAAAAGCTGCAGCTGCGCCTCCAGGAGACAGAGAGACTCAGAAAGAGCAAAGTGGCGGCTGCCATTACGGCGTTTTTCGCGATCCTGACGGCGGCCATTTGCCTGACGGCGGCCTGGAATCAAACGATACCGGCGGCTTATAAGGCGGCTATCGCTGTCGGGGCCGGGGTGTTTGTCGGAGCGGTCACATATTTGTGCTTCACCGTCGCGTTGATGTCCACAGAGAGCGACATCCGCCGCAAGCTCATCGACTGCGAGACGGTCACGCTCCAAGACGCCCTTTCCGATACCGATCCCTACAACGATCTCGTCAAATTGAACTATAAATACCTGGACCAGTACTATTTGCAGACGCGGGAACAAACCCAGCGGGGCTTTATCGCCACGATGGTCGTCTCCCTGTTCGGGGCCCTGCTGATCGGGGCGGGGGTCATCGCCATATTTCTGGGCGCCACCGATTCGGCGTATGTCACCTCCGCCTCCGGTATCGTCACGGAGTTCATTTCGGCGGTCTTCTTCTATCTCTACAACAAGACCGTGTCCAGCATGAGAAACTACCACAACAAGCTTGTGATGGCCCAGAACATCTCCATCGCCCTGGCCGCCGCGGACTCTCTTCCGGAGGAAAAGCGGACGGAGGCGAAAATGAAGATCATTGACGAGCTTATAAAGAATCTCAACGAGTATTTCTTCGGCGGGAACAGAAAAAAACAGTCAGAAAGCGTTTAAGCGGGCGCCGGTCAAGCCCGCAGGCCGCTGAAAGGTTTACAAAACCGCCTGACGGGCGGGGCGCTTTTGGACAAAGCTTTCGCCAAGGGTCGCCAAAACGGCCCTTTCCAAAGACGATTTTCAGGAACATGATGTATTATATCATAAGTCTAAGCATTTGTCAAGTACTTTTTTGAAAAAATTTAAATATTTTTTAGCGCACGCCGCGAAGCAATCCGCGGCGGGCGCTTTTATGCCCGAAAAAGCCGGAGGAAAAGAACAAATCAATACCAGCTTGAATCATGATTCAAGGCTGCGGCATAAATGGAAAACACAAACATTGATGCGATTCAAAATTACCATCATAACCTGTCGTTTTGTGATAAAAATAAAAAACTTGAAACGATATGGTTTTTGAGATGGTTTTTATGTATTCTGTTTCCATCAAAAAAAGAAAGGACGGTCTTCCTAAAATGAAAAACAAACTTGCCTCTATTCTTGCAGCGCTGCTGTTGTGCTTCTCTACGCTTCCAGCCCATGCCTTAGTCTCTTTCCCTGTAAATCCCCGTGCGCATCAGGCTATTTCAGAGTCGGAAGTTCCCGATACCATTGATGATTCAAAAAAATGGGAGTCTCTCTATGCCCCGAATACAACGCGGTTCCGACTGGTAGAGGAGCCGAACTGGCCCGATGAGGAACATTAGAAAGGAAATTCCAACCCTAAACGTTCCTTTATAATTTCTTCTAAAAGGAGTCTATCGCTGTTATTTCCGGTAACTTTATAAAGACAGTATGCATCTCGATAGTATTCCTTACATTTTTCCAGGTCACCCTTAAAGAAATAGCATCCCCCCATGAGATCCAGCAATCCGGGAAGAAATTGATAGTGGGCGTACTCTACACAGGCTTTTCGCCCCAGCTCGGCGACCTCAAGTGCATCATCATAGTTTCTTACCATAAAGAGCGCATGAGTGTAGTTGTGGGCCACCAAGGCGAATTTACCGGCGTACCGGGACATTCCCTCACAATAATGCTTCTGTACATATTTAAGCAATTGACGATAAATGTCAATTGCTTTTTTTGGCTGCCCCATCTGTGCATAGGTTGCGGCGATCTGGTTCAAAAGTGTGGTCTCATCCATACTATACAGGCCCAGATTGATCTCCTCCAAATCAAGGCGGGGAACTGTAATACGCAAAGCCTTCATTAGCATTTCCAGCCGTTCCTCTAAACAAAATGGGCCGTCCGGTTTGCCAAAGGCCACACGTTCACTTATAATGCACTGACGGATGATTCTGTCATCCGATTCTGCAATATCTTCCAATTCTTTCAGCTTTTTTATACCCGATGCCCATATGCTGCCCCGGTTTTCCGGGGTCGCACGATAAAGCCGAATGGCATCGGCACGAATCTCATCCTGCAAGGTCTTGATTTTTAGTTCGTTTTTACTTAGCAGAGCATAATACCGATCATCCGGCAATCCCAAGCGCTGAAGGAAGGCACGGATACGGTTGTAGGAGGGCAGCTGTTTTCCGTTTTCCATGCGTGAGACGGTAATAGGCTCACAGATGCCCTCACATAGCTGCTCCTGAGTGATTCCCAATTCAATGCGCTTTTGCTTTATGTACTCTCCGAGAAACAGTTCCTGCATTACATCATCTTCCTTCAAATTAACGCATCAGCGTGTTAATTGATAAGATTAGTATACCACATTCCCATGGCGGAGTCAAAAAGAAGTTATCGTTCTATGATATTTTTATTTATCCTGAAACGATATGGTTTTTGTTATATAGGATGCTATCATGTAATCAAGGCTGAGGAACGGGAAAAGATGTTCCAATGCCAAAAAAGAAAGAAAGGAGAATGCGTTGTGGAAGAGTATCGTATCTCTGCGGATGGCATTATAGAGCTGGATGAGGCGGAATTACGTAAAATGCACGCTATAGACTCAATGGCAGTCAAAGTAACTACCCCCCGTCCAAACCCTCCCCGCAGATATTAAGTAGCACATGACGGTGTCCACATCATGTAAAATCAAAATACATGGTGTGGACATCACTATTTAGACAATATTAGCATTATATGAGGTATAATATGATATATTATGAAGTGAAAGACAACAAGATCATAGAGGAACAGACTTCTATTGGTGATAGAAGTAAAAAACCGGATATATCTTCACTTATTGTCAAACCTATATCAAAGCAATATTATATAATCATCAATTCCTTTCAGAACAGGTGTATTTTAATAAGAAAATCAGACTGGGATAACAACGAAACGCTTCCAGAAGATCTTGTGAAGATTCTCTCAACACCAGACTGCGATAATCGAGATTTTTTCCGTAAAGAAATAGAGTCTTCCGTCAATAACAACGCATTATCCGGGAAGAATGTTACTTTCATTATTGCACCAAGCTATGCCTGCAACTTAAGATGTTCCTATTGCTACCAGCAACACAACAAAAGCCTTTGCAAAGAAAGAATATCACAGGAAAATCTAAGCTTGATTTTTGATGTGATACGTAAATATAAACAAAATCACAAAGACAAAAATATACTTATTGGACTTTTTGGAGGGGAGCCTCTGCTTCCTGAAAATGCGGATATAATAGATCGTGTTTTTGATTTCTGTGTAGAAAATGGATTTCCTATTCATATCACGACAAATGGGACCTTTATTCCTGAGTTTATGAAAAAAATAGTTATTCATCGTGGACTAAATATGCAAATCAATACGACGATAGACAGTATTGATGATAATCAAAAAACACGCAAGAATAAATCAAATATAAATGGTGAAAGAAACTCTGGGTTAAACATATTAGATTCAATTTATGTGCTTATACACAACAAAGTTCATGTGAACATTTTAATGAACATTGACAAACATAACATTGAACGTATTCCATTTACACTTCAGTATCTAAGGGACCAGGGTTACCTTACTAACAAATATTTTAGCATGTGTATTGGTCGTGTGGACGACAGACTATATGAAACAAATTACCCGGATATCTTATCAGAAAGTGAAGTAATACAAAAACTGGTTGACGTAGGTAATCTTCCTGAGAATGTACATGCGTCTTTTATTCAAGCTCCATATAATCTTTGCAGAAAAGTTGGATTAAATTTTAATCAATTGGGGTTAAAAGGTGAATACAGTTACTGCTGGGCAGCATCACCATTAGATAATGTGTTCTATATCGATGCCCAACTTGACTCTTTTCGCTGTACATATACTGTAGGTAGAAAGGAATTCTCCAATTTTAGATTTTCACTTGAGAACATAGAAAACTACACGAATCCAAACCGGACCTTTTTGAATTATGAAGATTGCTCTAAGTGCCCCATTGGCGGCTTTTGCTCTGGTGGGTGTATGCTGTCGGCCTTAGTCGACTTTAAAAAACAATGTGAATACGAAAAGAAACAGTTTACGGAGTTCCTTGTTAATCTTTTCTTCCCGCGAGTAAGGAAGATAATGCTTGATTATTTTGGAGAAATATAAGCTTTTCCAATCTGTACATACATGTGTCATTATGAAAAAGTTAGGAGAAACAAGTCATGATGTATTATTTAAAAAAATATTGGAAGGTCAATCTGTTGACAATATTTTTTCAGGTGCTTATGTATGCTTTCAGCGCATGTATGAGGCTTATACTCATGAGAGAATTTCGGGGTGTAATTCAGAAGAACATTCGGCTCTTTCTTCTGTGGACTGTGGCGGAAATAATCAGTTGGATTCTATATTTTATTTGCTATGGTTTACATTCGTTTTTCCGCGCCAAAGCAATTCGTGCCATGAACAACGAGGTGCGACGGGATTTGACAGCAACGTTGTTGAAGAAGGACTATCTTAGTTACCGTGCACATGATATCGGCGAGTATTTATCTTGGCTTACAGGGGGAGTGGAGCAAATAGAAAGTTCCGCATGGGATTCGTTTTTCTCCCTTACCGGCTGTATAGCGCAGATAGTCGCTGGACTGACAGCGCTGGCATCACTTCATTGGAGCCTTATTATAGTGTCCCTGCTGTCGTCAGTCTTGGTTATTGGCGCACCAAAACTTTTTGAAAAACATATGGAGCGCTTGGGCAAGGCCTGTGCCCAGGCACAGGCCTCCGCCTCCTCGAAACTTAAAGATTTGCTTGAGGGCTATAACGTACTAAGGGCCTTCAATCGGAACGAATGCTTTATCAAAGGTGTCAAGGAGAGCGGAGAACAAATCGAGACTCCTCACTTCCATAAAAACTGCCATCAGGGTTGGATTTTCAGCGGAACAGGAATCATTAATGTAATGGCCCAGATGTTTGTAACGCTTTCCATAGCGGTTTTGTCCATCAAAGGAGTTATCATTGAGACGGCACTTCTCGGCGGAAGCGGCTTGTGCAGCGATGTGGCAAACGGATTAGATCAAATGTGCTATCAGCATCTGTCCTTTGCCTCTGCAAAACCATATTTTTCCCGCATAACTGTTCACGCCAATCAGGTCCCGCATGAGGCATCCGCCAAGGCGGAGCTTGTGCGTGAGGCCATCATTTTGAAAAATGTGAACTTCAGTTATGGAGAAAAACCAATTTTAGGGAATTTGTCCCTGAGTTTTAAGCGTGGAGGTAAGTATGCCATCACCGGCCCTTCAGGGTGCGGAAAATCTACCTTGCTTAAGCTCCTATTGGGCTGGCTGCCGGACTATAGCGGAACCATCCAATTTGATGAAGAGGACATCAGGCATTTCAACACGGAGCAGATTCAACAGCAGATGAGTTACATTGAACAGAACGTATTCCTGTTCAACACCACCATCCGGGACAACATCACCTTAGGCGAGACATTCACCGATGAGCAGATGGAAAAGGCCCTGAGAGACAGCGCCCTTGTGGGAGATATTGCATTCATGCCGGACGGACTCGACACTTTAGTTGGCGAGAACGGCGGCAATCTCTCCGGCGGGCAGAAGCAGCGGGTTGCCATCGCCCGCGCGCTGATCCATAACCGCTCCATCATCCTGATAGACGAGGGCACCAGCGCATTGGACCAGAAGAACGCAGGCATTGTTGAGGAAAGCCTGCTGGCTAATCCTGAGCTGACCCTTATTCTGGTTAGTCATCATCTATCCCCGGAACGAAAGAAACAGTTTGACCGGGTATATGATTTACAACCGGTGGAATCTTCGTTTAAGCCGGCATAAACTGCTCGTATTGTTTTTTGCGGCGGCCATTATAATGACAATTTGACAAACAAACGGCGTTAGTGTATAATAATCTAACGCTGTTAGTTTAACGAGGAGGGGACTATGGCTCGGCAAGGTTTGACCCGCGCGGACATTATTGGGGCCGCCATTGAGATGATCGAATCGGAGGGACTGCACAGCTTTTCCCTGCGGGAGCTGGCAAGCAGGCTCCATATCAAAGCGGCGTCGCTGTATAATCATATCAAAAGCTCGGATGAGCTCCACACGGAGGTAGGCTATTACGCCATTTCGGAGCTTAAGAGGGCACAGCTGGACGCCATTGCCGGAAAGGAGCGGGCGGAGGCCATCGAATCGCTGGCCGACGCCTATTACCGTTTTGGCAAGGAGCGTCCGGAGATATATAAGGTCATTTTGTCCCTGCCTATGGTGAGAAATGACGCGATCCACACTGCCGGCTTTGACATCGTGGAGCCCATCATGACGGCGATGGCCGGGTATCATTTGACCAGGGAGCAGATGATGCACCTGCAGAGGGTCTTTCGCAGCATCATGCACGGCTTTATCTCTCAGGAGGAGGCCGGCTGCTTCCGGCAATTCCCGGTGGACGTGGGGGACAGCTACCGGATGGCGGTGCGGGGATTTATTTTGCTGTTGGAAAACTCAGAAAAAGAGGCGCGGGCATGAAAACAGACAGGACAGAGCTTTTTGAAACAACACCGGTCACACGGGCGGTGATCGCTTTGGTGGTTCCTACGGTGATCAGCCAGATCATCACGGTCATTTACAACATGGCGGACACGTTTTTCGTCGGACAGGTGGGCGACCCCAATCAGGTGGCCGCCGCGTCTCTTTGCTTGCCGCTGTTCCTCGTGACCACGGGGCTTGCCAACCTTTTCGGCATCGGGGGCGCCAGTCTTATCTCACGAAGCCTGGGACTGGGTGACACGGACAAGGCGCGGAAAACCTCGGCCTTCTGCATCTGGACCTCCGCCGCCGTGGCGTTTCTATACGGGTTTGCTATCTTCGCGCTGCGCGGGGCGATTTTGCCGGCTGTGGGCGCAGACGAATTTACATATGATTTTTGCGCGAGCTACCTCTTTTGGACGCTGACCGTGGGGGCGGTACCCACGGTGCTGAATGCCGCCCTGGCGCATCTTGTTCGGGCGGAGGGGTATTCCGGTCAGGCCAGCTTCGGCGTGGCGCTGGGCGGCGGCCTCAACATCCTGTTGGACCCCGTGTTTATTTTCGGGTTCCATCTTGAGATCACGGGCGCGGCTGTGGCCACCATGCTCTCCAATTTGATCGCGACGCTGTACTTTATCGTACTGATCCGGGTAAAACGCGGCAGGTTCCATCTTACTTTGAATCCGAGATATTATTCCGTCTCGGACGGCATCCCCAAAGAAGTGCTGCTGGTGGGGCTTCCCAGCTCCATCATGAACATCATGGGGATTTTCTCCAACATCACGCTCAATAAACTGCTTGTCAGATACTCCAACGCGGCGGTGGCGGGCATCGGTATCGCCAAGAAGATCGATATGCTGGCCTTTGCCATCGCCAACGGCCTGAGCCAGGGCGTTATCCCTCTGATCGGCTATAATTACTCCGCGAAAAACACCGGGCGTATGCGCTCCGCCATCAAGGTGACGCTGATTCTGAGCCTGGCTGTTACGACGGCGGGGGCAGTCCTGCTCTTCACCTGCGCGGGTCCCTTGGTACGGGCCTTCATCGACGACGCGGAGACGGTGCGGTACGGCAGTATGTTCCAGAGGATCATCTGCATCACAGGGCCGTTCACGGCCATTACCACGGTCATTATTTCCATTTTTCAGTCTGTGGGACAGAAAGGAAAACCGCTGGTGCTGTCCATGCTGAGAAAGGGCGGGCTGGACGTGCCGTTTATGTTCCTTCTGGATTCTCTGGCCGGCGCTGACGCCATCGCCTGGGCCACGCCTATCGCGGACTGCGGCGCTATGTTGGTGGGAGTTCTCCTGTTTGTGCCGTTGTGGAGGAAGATGGGAAAGGAATAGCAAAAATGTTCCGCATCTCCAATGCAAATTGAAAAATCCCGCCAACCGTGGGTCGTTTCTGTGCTTTTCCGAGGCGCGAATTAGAAAAATCAAACGGGGAAAGGGAGTCTGGATGCACTTGCTCCAGGCTCCTTTTTTGCGTGTACAGCGCTTCAAGCGCGGCGTATGACGCCGCAGGCGATCTTCTCCCCCGCGTTTCCGGAGGGCTGGGTTTTGAAATCGTCCGGATCGTCGTGTATAACAACGGTTTTGCCGATGACCTCATTCACCCGGAACCGGCCCGTCAGCACCTGACAGTACGCCCTCCCGTGATCGCTGAGCAACGGCGGGAGATCGCCCGCGTGACGCGGATGCTCCGCAGCTGCCGGGTTATAATGGGCGCCTGTGTCCGGGAATCCGGTGCCGCGGCAATCGCCACCTTTGTGGATGTGAAAGGCGAAAAAGCCGGTATCCGTATCGGGCAAGCCCACAATATCCGCGACTACCAGCGTCCCTCCGCACCGCGGATAGAACCGGACGGTTCCCTTAAGCCCCGGATACGCCTCCCCGCCTTCCATGTAGGCGATGGCAGAAGGTAATTTGTTTTCCAAATGGATCACCTCGTACCATGCTACGCGGATTTGCGGTTAGTGGTGAAGAGAAAATCAACATGAGGGATATAAATGCCGTGGGACGGGACATCGGTGCTTTCCCGTTGGGGTCAGAAGTGGGTCAGAACAGGGAAAACGCGATATAGACGATTCGGATAGCTGATTTCTCCATCTGCAAATATCCAGAAATACACAAAGGGCCGATTTTGTTACCAAAATCGGCCTTTTTGTGGAATAAGTGGTTAAAAACACTATTTTTTAGAAAGCCCTTGTGAGACATAAAATTAACCTTTAAATGCGTAAGGTTGTTGAATGTAGCAGTATATTATCGTTAAAGCGGAAAAGTCCTTACCACTTGTTCTCCACCTTTTCCGCGAAGCCCATGAGATCCCGGATGTGAATTTGCGTTCCGTCGTCCAGGACGGCTGTTCCGGTGAAGCGCCCGAAGACCTGGTGCTGGTCGCTTTTCAGGAGCTTGAAGTCGGTATTGGAGGCCCGGTCAATGATGGGGGTGAAGTCCATCTCGAACCGGCCGTCGTCGCTGGTGAAGGTCCAGGGGTTCAGGTAGTCCTCCTTTTTACCCTTCATGGGGATGTTGAAGCGGACCTCCGACAGCTTATGTGCCTTGCCCTTGTAAAAGAGCATGTTTTCCGTGGCGGCGGAGGTGTCACCAAAGCCGTATCCGATGTTGAAGCCGAAGGGCTTGCCGTCCGCAAGACCCGAGGCGGAGCCCCAATACCAGGTGTTGTGATACGTCCACACGCCACGGCCCCAGTCCAGCACGCCGAAGGAATCCGCGGGGTCGAAGGTGTATGTCTCCGAGCTCAGCTTCACGGTCCCGGCGGCGCGCATACAGTTGATCTTCTGGTTATAGTAGAAGTGTCCCTCCTTGGCGAAGGGCGTGCAGATGACCATGGACTCCTCCGGCTCGCCGGTGAGCGTCACGTCCACGTCAATGGCGTCCGTGCCCCGGAAGTTGTCCATGTGAGCGGTGAGGGCACGGCGGCCCTCCTCCACCGTAAATCTCAGCTCGTACCCCTTGCCCTTGATAGCGGTGACGCCGTCGGCAGAGGTGGCGGGCAGGCCGGTTTTGCCCATGGGGAAGACCCGCATGGGGCTTTTTGTGATCTGCCAGGGTGTCCCCTCAAAGCAGAGGAAGGACACGGAATCCAGCCCCATGTAGCTGTTGTCGGCGACGGTGAGCGCAACGCCAAACCGATCATTGCCAACGTAGTAGTAGTCCCACTCCTTGAGTCGCGCGAAGCCGCCCCTGACCGCCTTTCGGTCGTAGACAGGGAGCAACTTTTTGGCGTACCCAGGTTCCGTCAGATTTCCCCGACTGTCTAGCAGAGGAACAAAGCTTGTGATCTCATGCTGCACGGTGATCCCTCCTCGTGATGGCAGCACATAAAGTGGCCAATAGAATTATGTGATTATAATATTACAGAGAGGGCGATGAAGCAAGATTTTTTATATTTGCATGATATGTTCGTCCACCTTACGCAGACCGTAATCTGCGTTATGACTTTTGATTTAGCCGCTCAAACATTTCCTTGCTCACGATTGCCGGATGGTGGTCATGTATCATGTACCTGTTCATCTGCCCCACGTTCCTGCTTTGTTTGCCAGACAATACGTCGCGCACAAATGTTTTCTGCAAAACAACATCGCCGGTGTATTTCTCGTTTTTCAAAATCTTGCTAACCGTCTCGCGGCTCCACCGCTCTTTACCGGTCGGGGACGGAATGTGCTCATCAAATAGCCACTGAGATATTTCATTCAAGCTTCTGCCTGAAACCCGGAGCTTAAAGATTTTGCGGACTATATCCGCCTCCGGCTCGTTGATTTCCAGGTGTCCATCGTTACTTCGCCTGTAGCCGAAACATGTAAAATCTGCATAACCGGATTTCCCGCTTTGAAAGCCTTTACTGATGCCCCATTTGATGTTCTGACTCATGCTCTCGCTTTCCGCCTGGGCATAGGACATATATGCGGTTAACAATATCTGCATCTGACGGTCATGCAGCCAGATATTCTCTTTCTCAAAGAATACATCAACTCCACAGCCGCACAAATCCAGCGAAGCTTGGAGCATATCAACAGTATTCCTCCCAAATCGGCTTATGGATTTGGTGAGGATCAAATCGATCTCACCGTTGCGCGCAAGCTCCATCATCCGCATAAACTCTTGCCTCTGCCAAAGACTCAATCCACTCCCTCTCTCGGCAAAAATCCCGGCGTTGACCCATCCGGGAGTATTTGCTATCTTCTGTGAATAATATGAGATTTGCGCCGCCAAACTTGTTTCCTGCTCCTCATGGTCAGAACTCACTCGACAATATGCGGCGATGCGAAGTGCATTATCAGCTTGGTCGTTATCAATCTGTGCAGGTATTTCAACAACTGTTCGCATTTTGGTCAAATCCTTTCATAAAAAATAAACGCCGAGGCATACTGCCACGGCAAAAAAGATAGATATGTATATATAAAAAGTTGACAGCTTTCCATGTGGAAAACTGTCAACTTATCTTGGTGGACAAGCCATATTTAAATCCGAACCTTTAAAATAGATAGCTGAATTTGCCTATACACAAAGGCCCGCCGAAAGGCGGGTCTTTTCACATTTTAAGGAGGTTTTTGAAATGTCTGAGGCAAAAATCAGCATCGAGGCCAAAAAGGCCGAGGCGGTCGAGCGGATGAAGAAGCTCGGCATCTTCCCGCAGACCATCCAGCAGTTCGAGCGCGACGGCAAGATCAGCCTGAGTGAGCCGCCCTTCGGCGCGTTCTACTGGATCGAGGGCGAGGACCTGAAACGGGTCAAGGAGTTCGAGGCGACCCACAACGCGCTGGTGTTCGTGGGCATCAGGAGCTACACCGAGTTCGGTGTGATGGACTGCTACCTTTTCGTGAGCGATTACGAGGAGGAGTGGCCGCAGGACCGCGAGGGCATCAAGGAGCAGGAGGTTCTGGCTTGGGTCTACAACCACGACGCGCCGGACTGCTCCGAGATGGGCTACGTCGGCATCGCGCCGACGCCCGCCGCCGGTCTGCGCCGGACGTGGTGAGGAGGGCTGAACATGGAGCTGAAGCAGCTTATCGAGCGGCTGAAGGCCGTTCAGTCTGACGGCAATCCCCACCCCTGCCCGCGGTGCGGGCTGAACTCGGCGGGCACGAGAACTGCGCTCAGTCGGCAGGCCGATGTCTACATCTGCGATGAGTGTGGCACGGACGAGGCCATGCGGGCGGCGGCCAATTTGGCCCCGCTCCCGCTCGAATACTGGAACTACGCCGCCGCCATCAAAGAGCTGAAGCCGGTGAAATCCTGTCTGACCTGTGAGCACCGGGAAGTCTGCCTCCAGCGCGGGCTTGCGATTTTCATGCTGTTCATCCAGACCGGGCGGTATGAGGAGGCCGAGGATGCCGGGGCGTATCTGGATATTTCCGGCCAGTGCAATCACTACGAACCTGAAAAGGAGGACGACAGGGATGGCTTTTGAAATCAAGTTCACCGGGCACGAGGTTCGGGCCCGGAAACTTCTGCTCCAGCAGAAACTCAAAACCGCCGAGGAACTGGCCCTGATGGCGACCCACGAGGTTGAGCAGGCCATCAACGCCGAGTTCGAGGCCATCGACGCCGGTGAGGACTGGCTGTTAGTTCCGCATGACAAGCTGGCCGAGTTCAACGGCATTATCAAATGGATTGAGAGGTGACCGGCATGGCAGTTACTGCTTTTGACATCAAGGCCCAGGTTCACATCCACATCACGGGCCAGACCATCGACGACATCATGTGTACCGCCCTGGAGGGCGGAATCACCGGCTGGTGCGACTGCGCCGAGGTCGTCGGCGGGAAATATCTCGGCGAGTACGCCCATGAGCAAATCTCACGCGGCGGTTCGCTCATGCTCTACGATGCGGAGAGCACCGACAAATGGGAGCTGGACCGCGAGAAGTTTCTGCGGGGTCTGCGGCTCTGGATGGAGGACGGCGACGGTATCTGCGCTCTGAACGAGGGCGAAGTCGACGCCGCTCTCGTGGATTCCGAAGCTGCCGACCTCATCATCCAGTACGCTCTGTTCGGAGAGCCGGTGTTCGGGTGACGCTGTGAGGAGGGATGTCAAATGACAATGCTGGACCAAATCAGGCTGGGCAGAGAATCCGCCCAGAAAGCCGAGGCGCTGTGCCGAGGGTGTAAGTTCAACCCGACGGAAATCGGCATCCAGATTCTCCGGGCGCTCGGTTATGAGGTCAAGGAATACCTCAAAGGCGACATTTCCGTGACCGACCCCAAGACCGGCAAGCTCTTGTATTTCTTGGACTTGCCGGACTATGAGCCGTGAGGAGGTGAGTGAAATGGCGAAGCACGAGCCAGAGCCCGGAAAATTCTGCGCGTGGGCTGACAAAAACGAGGCCAACCGGCGGTATCACGATACCGAGTGGGGCGTTCCGGTCCACGAGGACCAGCCGATGTTTGAACACCTCATGCTGGAGTGCTTGCAGTGCGGTCTAAGCTGGGACCTGATTTTGCAGAAGCGTGACATCATCCGTCGGTGTTTCGACGGGTTCGACATCGACAAAATCGCTGGGTACGGCGAGGCCGACGTGGAGCGCATCGTGAACACGGAAGGCATGATCCGCTCTCCGCGCAAGGTTCGGGCCGTGATAAACAACGCGCGGCAGAGCCAGGAGCTGCGGAAGGAAATCGGCAGTTTCAGCGCCTATTTCTGGGCGTTCACCGGCGGGACCACGCTCATCTACAAGGACCACGGCACCCGCGTCCCGGCCAGCAACAGTCTGTCGGAGCGCATCAGCAAAGACCTGAAGAAGCGTGGGTTCCAGTACGTCGGACCGATTACGGTCTATTCCCACCTGCAAGCCTGTGGAATCATAAACGACCACGATTGGAGCTGCCCGCGTTTCCAGTCGTCGGCCGGGTTGAACCCGGTGGCGCTTCTGGCGGTAGATCAGTGAGGCGAAAGGAGAAATCAGAAATGAGCGACACGAAAGAGAACGACCGCACCTACACGGTCACGGAGTTCTGCCCGCACTGCGAGAACGAAATCGAGATGCGGTGGGACACCGACCGGCTCGGCTACAAAGCCTTCTGCCCGGTCTGCGGCAACCGGCTGATGCTCTGTGACGAGTGCCGGCACGGCGGCCCGGATGGCGGGCCCATCGGACCCTGCGACTACGACCACGAGACGGACACCTGCCGGTTCAACCCGGCGGTGGTAAACAAGCTCCGGCCTGGGGACGATGTGTACGTCATCGAGCGGGACGAGGACGACCGGCCCGTCGAGGTGAGCGGCTATATGTGCATCGCGGTGGCGCGAGGCTACGTCATCGTCAGCGCGTTCGTCAACGACCTGGGCACGGCGGACGACACGCTGGATTACCTCGCCAGCGAGACGCAGGAGGGCTTTGGAGCGGACTTGCAGGTCTACCGCGTGGTGGATTGCTTTCCCACGTCGGAGGCTGCTCACGCCGCCCTGGAGGCCCTGGGAGGCGAGGCCGATGTATGAGCCGGAGCCGCGGCTGGAGCCGCCGGAGGATGTGATCTTCGCCCACTGCGACCGGTGCGGAGACGAGATTTACGAGGGCGATACCTACTACGCCATCGACGGCGAGAACATCTGCGTCGATTGCCTGCGGGACTTCGCCAGTGACTATTTTGCAGATTGCGTAGAGGAGGCGAGAATTTATGCAAAGGCGTATTGAGGAAATCCTGAAGGAGATCCAGGAGCATCCCGCTCGGAGCGCCTGGGACAAGGGCGTCAGGCAGTATGCCGAGGAGCTGTTTCGGGAGTACGTCATCGAGGGGCTGCACATCCGGGATGTCAAAATCCGCATCGGCAAGATTGACGAGAAGGTCCTGCTGAACGGCGCTCGGGATTGGGAGCAGTACAGCTACGGCGGCTGCGCTCTGGCCTACGATGAGGAAATCTGTGAGCGGCTGTGCCCGCCGTCGTTCCAGAAGAAAAAGTGCGGCGGGGCTCTGCCGCCCGCCCCAGGCGAGACTTGGCTGGACTGGCAGACCAGGGCGCTGCGGCAAGCAGCCCGCGTGGTAGTCCGGGCGGTCAATCGGAGGTGAGCAAAGTGAAGCCACTCGAACCCTACCTTCTGAACCTCCGTCTCCCGTCAACTAAGAAGATTGGCGGGGTGCCCGTGGCGCACAGGCAAACCTGCCCCAGATGTGGACGTGCTCTCGTAAATCTCTACAAACACGGGCGTTATTGGGCCTGCAAAAAGTGCTGGGATGAGATCACGGCGACGTTTGCAGAGCGCATGAAAAAGCCGTTGACACCCGATGAACTTCGTAGGCTGAAAGGTCAGCGTATCTGGGTCCAGCCGCCAGAAAACCCGGAATATGGCCGCTGGGCAAAAGTGGAGGGCGTGAGTGAGGACGGCGAAGCTCTGTTTTTGGAGAACGATTTCACCTGTCACGAATACGGGCGAGTGTGGCAGGCTTTTCTGGTCGAGCAATCCGAAACCCAAAAGGAGGAACACGCATGATAAAGAGTTTCACACCCCAGCGATTCGAGGGGCCCAACCCGCTCCCGAGCTACGCCGCGAACGTGAGGGTCTACACCCTCACCGGCGTGGCTCCGGGCGGCTACGTCGTGACCCTCGGAAGGCTCACCGTCGGCGATTCCATGAGCGCCGGCAATCCCCTGGCCCATGCCATGTTCGAGAGCTTCACTGACCACGGTGAGCGGCGGAAGGTGGCGCGGACCCGCGTGAGCGGCCATGACCGCGAGTTCATCGCCGCGAAGAACGCCATGATCGAGACGGGAGTAGAATTTTTCCCTCTCGCATCCTGTTCCTGTGAGGACTTGCTGAACTCGCTCGGCGAGTGGTTCTCCGTCACCAACCCCGACATCACGAGCTACGGGCTCGTGTCACAAAGCTGTCATTGAACTGACGTATAGGAGGTGCTACAATGGTATCGTCCAGAATTTTAACTGCGCCTATGCGTCTGCACCTGGAGATTCGGAAGAAGTGCAACTTCTTTTGGCTGCGGGACATCCGCGATGTAGACATCAGCCAGTGCTGCGCGAAATGCTTCATCGGCGCGAAGGACAACCGCGTCTACTACGGGACCCTTCACAAGTCCCAAGCCGTCGTGGACATCATCGTCCAGCAACACCCCGCCGCGAAGGCATATTACCTTTGCGGTTTGAGCGACGGTTTCGTGTGGGCGCTGAACACGCACGTCGCGTTCGTTCCAGACCGGCACTCGGAAATCCACATCGACAACGACCGGATCAAGCTGGACATCACGAACGCGAGGCGCATCCACTTCTGGGATTACACGCCGAATCCCCCTGGTGTCTACACCCAGCAGCAGAGAACCTGCCGCAACTGGATCTTCGCAAACTATATCAAGGACGGTATGCCGCTATGATAGTAAGTGCGAGTAGACGGACGGACATCCCGGCGCTGTATTCCGAGTGGTTCTATAACCGCGTTGGGAAAGGATTTGTCCTCCTTAGAAACCCATACAACCCTCTACAGGTCGGGCGTGTTTCGCTCACGCCCGACCGCGTAGACGGGTTCGTATTCTGGACCAAGAACGCGGCCCCAATGCTTGGGCGAATCCACGAGCTGGACGCCTTCAAGTATTACTTCCAGTACACGATCACCCCCTACGGGCGGGATGTTGAGCGCAATATCCCGGACAAAGAGGCGGTCGTCATCCCCGCGTTCAAGAAAATCGGAGCCGACAAGGCCATCTGGCGATACGACCCGGTTTTCCTCAACGAGAAATACACCTGGGATTTCCACATCAAAGCGTTCACGAAAATGGCCGAGAGCCTGGAAGGGTTCACGCACAAGGCCGTGATGAGCTTTGTGGATTCCTACCGCAGCGTGGATTTGAGCCCGCTGCACATTCAGCCCCTCACGCCAGAGCAGCAGTGCGAGTTCGCGCAGCAGCTCTCCGAGATCGCGGCGGCGCACGGCATCACGCTCACGGCCTGCGCCGAGGACCTGGGGCTCCCGCAGTCCTGCTGCGTTGACGGCTCCATGTTCGGGGTCGTCAAGCCCAAGGACCGCAACCAGCGCGGGCTCTGCACCTGCGTCGAGAGCGTTGACATCGGGGCGTACAGCACTTGCAGCAACGGCTGCGCGTATTGTTACGCCAATCGCTTTGGCTACGTCCAGGAACGGCCAGACCCGGACTGTGACCTGCTGGGGCCGCCCTTGACGGGCAACGAGAAAATTAAACAGAGGAACTAAAATTAAGCCTCCGTTCTCGTGAACGGGGGCTTTTTTTATGTTTAATTCACGATGAGGAGGACAAAGGACGTGGAAATCATCTACAAGCGTGTCGATGAGCTCACGGAGTATGAGGGCAACGCTCGGCGGAATGACGCCGGCGTGGCGAAAGTCGCCGAAAGTATCAAAAACTTCGGTTTCCTCAACCCCATCACCATCGACAAAAACGGCGTCATCATCTCGGGCCACACCCGGTTGAAGGCCGCCAAGCAGCTCGGCATGGAGGAGGTTCCCTGCATTGTGCAGGATCTCTCTGAGGAGGACGCCAAGCTGGCCCGGATCATCGACAACAAGAGCCACGAGTATTCGACGTGGGATGTCGGCAAGCTGCACCGGGAGTTGGACACCATCGGGCTGCCCTTCAAGAACACCTTCTTCACGCCGAACCGGGACCGCAAGTTCTTTCAGGACAACAAGCTCCTGATCTTCGGCAACAACGAGCTGCCCATCACCGAGGACGAGTACGCCCGCCTGAAGGCCGTGTACGACAAGTACATCGAGCGCAACAAAACCTATCTGGGCTTTGTGATGTTCTTGACGGGAGGTAAAGAGGAATGAACATCAGAGAAGTTTCGACCAGCCGACTGAAGGAGTACGAGAACAACCCTCGTAACAACGATCTGGCGGTCGAGAAGGTCAAATACAGCATCGAGCGGTTCGGGTTCCTGTTCCCCGTCGTGGTGGACATCAACTACGTCATCGTCTGCGGCCACACCCGTGTCCGGGCCTGCCGGGAGCTGGGCATCCCCACCGTCCCGTGCATCATTGCCGACGAGCTGACCGAGGACCAGATCAACCTGTTCCGGCTCATCGACAATAAGACCAGCGAGTATAGTGATTGGGACTTCGAGAAGTTGAAGCAGGAGCTCTCCATGGTGGACCTCACCCTGGATGAAAACCAGCTCCTGCTGGAGCGGTTTGAACTCTCCGCCGAGGTGTTCGACATCGACGCTGAACAGGCAGAGATCAAGATTCCCGCGTTCAACTTCATGGGCGTGAACGAGAAGCCCAAAGCGCCGACGGATAAGAAGCCCCCGGTCAGGACCATTCACAGCGAGGAGGAGACCTGGGACGATGGCGTGATGCCGGAGGGCGATGTTCCCGAGTACACCGGGCCGGAGCCCGAGCAGGAGGCCGCAGCGCCGGCCCCCACCTTCACCGCCGAGGCCACGCCGGAAGGGACGCACATCGACGTTCCCGCTCCCACAGCGGAGGAGCCCAAGAAGTCCAAGGCTGTCCTGCCGTTCTGCCAGTTCCGCTTCGGTGACGTGGCGTTTTTCATCTCCCAGGTCGAGCTCGACCGGCTGAATGAGAAATACTCCGAGTACATCGACAGCGGGGCGATCCTGGAGGGCAGCTTCGCAAATTACCTGCTGAAAGGAGTGGAGACCCGTGATTGATTTTGTGGAGCGGGTGCCGATTGATGAAATCACCGGGTCCGAGTACAACCCCCGCGCCATCACCGAGGAGGCTCTGGAGAAACTTCAGTACAGCATCCGCCGGTTCGGGATGGTGAAGCCCCTGATCGTCAACGCCTCGAACAACGTCATCACCGCCGGCCACCAGCGCAAGAAGGCGGCCACGGCCATCGGGCTGAAGTACCTGCCGTGCATCAGGATCAACAGTCCGAACCTGCAAGATGAAATCCTGTTCAACCTCATGCACAACTCCATCGAGACCAGCAAAACCACGGTCCGGCTGGAGGAGTACACGGTGGGCGGTTACACCTACTGCCCCCCGGCCAAGGTGAAAATCGAGAGTGAGCCGAAAAACGTGCTCATCTGCTCGGAGATCACCAAGCTCATGTCTCGCTACGGCGAGTGGGGCAGCGTAGTCACCGACGGTGACGGCCACGTCATTCTCAACGCCGAGTATGCCTACTGCGCGAAGAAGCTGGGCTACGGCGTCCTGGTCTACGGCATCCCGAACGAGGACGTGCCGGAGTTCCTGGAGTGCATGGGCGTCGAGTATGGCAAGTACAACTTCGACAATCTGGGCGTGAAAACCTACCACCAATTCCTGGCCCAGCCCAAGCGGTTGAGCACGGATGGCCGGCAGTCCAACACGTCTATCCTCTATGAGAAATATCTGATCCCCCGCCTTCAGAAAACCGACAGCATCATCGACATCGGCGCGGGCCGCATGGCATATGTGAAGCTGCTCAAATCCAAGGGCTACAATATCCACGCCTACGAGCCGTCGCTGATGGTGAAGGGCGCGAACAAGCTGGATATGAAGGGCATCATCGCCAACCTGCTCAACGCTGAGAAACAGGTCAAGCTGAACGGCCTGTTCGATTGGTGTGTTCTGGAGGCCGTCATCAACTCCGTCGTGGACGATGAGTTTGAAAAGGCCGTCCTCACCGCCTGCAACGCCGTCCTGAAGGCCACCGGCACCCTCATCACCTGCACCCGGAACCTCGCATACGTCGAGAAGGCGTATGACAAAACGAAGCTCTCCGCCGGCGCTGGTGACTGCCTGTGGTATCTGGACGACAAGAACTACACCCTGGGCGTCACGAACGGCATCGTGTTCAAGCAGAAGTTCCACACGCGGGAAAGCTACGTCGAGCTGCTGGAGAACTACTTCGAGGAAGTCGGTGTGCTCTCCTGCACGGCGGGCTACATCTACTGCGCCTGTTCGCGGCCCCGGCAGTTGCCCCGCGAGGTCTACGAGGAGTATCTGGAGAAGGAGCTCAACATCGAGTACCCCGGCGGGTTCAAGCACAACAAGCATCGCGGGCTCATGGACGCGCTGATCGCAAGGGTCGCGGAGAGGTATGTCTAATGCGAAAAAGCAGAAGGACTTATTCGAGAAATGGGTAGAGGCCGGTGATGTAGAAAACAAGCTCGGCGTTATCCAGTCGCTCTCTATGCAGGGGATGTCGATGGGGCAGATCGCGGAAAACCTCGGTGTTTCGCGGCGCACCCTTCAGAACTTGCAGAAGAAGCACCCCGCGCTGGAGAAAGCCATCAGCCAGGGCCGTCAGTACGTCGTGGCGATGTGCCAGAACAAGCTGATGGAGCGGGTGTCCCTCGGGGACACGACCGCCATCATCTATGCCCTAAAGGTCTATGGCGGCGACTTCTTCAATGACCGGAAGGTCGTTGACGCCAAAGTCACCGGCACCCCTGTTTCTGTTCAGCCGCAAGTCCAGATTTACCTTCCCGCCACAGATCCAGAAACAGGTGATAGTGGTGAGAAAAAAGACTGAACCGGAATATAAACCTGTCGTAATCCGTCCGCAGCCGGGAAAACAGGAGATGTTTCTGCGCTCCCCGGCTGACATCTGCATCTACGGCGGAGCCGCCGGCGGCGGAAAGACCTTCGCGCTCCTGCTCGAATGTCTGCGCCACATTGATGTCAAGCTCTTTGAAGCGGTCATCTTCCGGCAGTCCCGGCCCCAGATAATGAGCGCTGGCGGATTGTTCGCAACCAGCCAAGAAATCTATCCCCATCTCGGCGCAACGAACGTCCTCACGCCGAACGTCCAGTGGAGGTTCCAGTCCGGCGCGAAGGTCACGTTCGCCCATATGTTCTACGAAAAGGAGAAGTACAACTGGCAGGGCGCTCAGATCCCGCTCCTGATGTTCGACGAGCTGCCGCACTTCACAGAGAGCCAGTTCTTCTATATGTTCTCCCGAAACCGTTCGGCTTGCGGCGTGAAGCCGTACATCCGGGCCACCTGCAACCCTGACGGCGAGAGCTGGGTGGCACGGTTCATTGATTGGTGGATTGACCCGGAAACGGGCTACGCCATCGAGGAACGCTGCGGAAAGCTGCGGTACTTCCTCCGGCGGAACAACATCATCCATTGGGCCGACACTCGGCAGGAGCTCTACGACACGTTCAACCTCTACTCCGAGGAGGAGCGGGCGGACGTAAAATCTGTGTCCTTCATCAGCGCGAAGCTGACCGACAACAGAATCCTGATGAAGCACGACCCCGGCTACATCGGCGCTCTGCGGGCCATGTCCGAGTTCGACCAGGAACAGCTGCTCAACGGCAACTGGAAAATCCGCCGGTCTGCGGGCCACTACTTCAAACGGGCCAAGATCGGAGTGCTGACGGCCATCCCCACGGATGTCGTCAAATGGGTCCGTGCCTGGGACTTGGCGGCAACCGCGCCGGAGGATATGGACGAGACCGATGGTATGCCGCAGGCCCTCCGCAGGAACACTCGCGAGGACGCCAGCGCCTACACCGCCGGCGTTCTGATGGGCAAACGCAAGAATGGCCGCATCATCATCGCCGACGTGATAAACGTCCGCGAGAATGGCGCGGATGTGCGTGAGCTCATTCGGAACACGGCAATCAGCGACAACGCTCTCTACGGCAACGTGACTGTCCGATTGCCGCAGGACCCCGGCCAAGCCGGGAAAGACCAAGCACAAACCTTCGTGAAACTGCTCGGTGGATTTGTGGTGACGACGGCGCTCGAAAGCGGCGATAAGGTCACACGAGCCGAGCCGTTTTCGTCTCAGTGCCTCGCCGGAAACGTCGATGTCCGAGCGGGCGAGTGGAATGACGACTACATCAGGCAGTTAGAGAATTTCCCCGTCGGCAAGCTCAAAGACATGGTAGACGCCTCGGCGAACGCCTATCTTGAATTGGAAAACGGACCGCAAGAGTTCGGTTTCTCCTTTTGAGGTGCAGCATGAGAATTTTCAACATCGAAATCGGAAAGAGGAAGGTTCGGGACGAATACCTGGACAGGGACGACCGAAACTTCGTCTCTCGCTGGGCGCGTCCGCCCTCCATGAACACCGCCGAATGGCTGGCGATGTTCGCAAAGAGCCCTCGGTTGGCTGTGGTGGATCGTATCGCCAGCGACATTTCCAATGTCAGCGGAAAGCTCTACCGCATCAACGAGGACGGAACCGAAACGGAGCTTACCAGCCATCCGTTTCTTGACTTTATGAAGCAACCAAATCCGCTCTACGAGATGACGAGCTCCGCCGTTTGGCGGCTGCACGAAATCTACCTGATGCTGGTCGGCGAGGGCTTCTTCCTCATTGAGCGGGACGAGCGGGACCGGCCCATCGAGCTGTGGAATGTCCCGCCCCATTGGGTGAAGATGACGCCCTACCTCGGAAATCCGTACTACGAAATCCTGTCCCCCGGCGGCATCACGATGACTGTGCCAGTGGACGATATGTTCGTGATGAAGCAGCTGAACCCGCTCGACCCGTTCATGCGTGGCCTGGGTATCGCTGAGAGCATCGCGGATGAGGTGGAAATCGACGAGTACGCCGCCAAGTTCCAAAAGCGATTCTTCTACAACGACGCGACGCCTCCCGTCGTGTTCTGTATGCCGGGGGCCACCGCCGAACAGCGCGACGCCTTCCTGGCCCGCTGGAATCAGAAGCACAAGGGCGTGGAGAACAGCCACCGGGCCGCCGCCGTGTCCGGCGACGTGACCATCAAGGAACTGGGCAGCACCGACGGCAAGAACCTCGGCTTCATCGAGAGCCGGATCGCCATGCGGGATGCCGTGCTGGAACACTTCGGGGTGCCCCGCGAAATCATGGGCATCACCGAGAACAGCAACCGCTCCACCGCCGACGCCGCGCAGTACATCTACGCGAAGAACGTCCTGACCCCGCGCATCCGCAACCGCGAGGAGGCTATTAACCTCCAGCTCCTCCCCCTGTTCGGTTCGGACCTTGTGTGGCGGTACGATGCCGTCATCCCCTACGATAAGGAGTTCGACCGGCAGACCGCCGTTGACGGCTATGCCGCCGGCCTCCTGACCAAGAATGAGGGCCGTGAGCTGCTGGATAAGCCGAGGATCGCGGGTGGTGACGTGTTCAAGACCTCCATCAACGACCTGTTTATGAGCGAGGACGACGACCCTGTTGCTGTCTCTCAGGCGCTCCTGCAAGACCCCGCTCTCCCGGACGAGGAGGGCGGCTACGGCGAGAAGAAAATGATGCGGGTCAACCCGAACGTCCTGCTCCGCAAAGAAGCGGCGGCGCAACGGGCTGACGAGCAGCTTTTCGAGGTGGCCGTGACCAAGCACTTCACCGAGCAGCAGGCCGCGTTGGAGCGTGTGCTGGGCCTCACCACGAAGGCCGATCTGCCCACCGCACTGTCCGACCTGGAGCAGTTCTTGCTCCCGGACGGCACCTTCGACCCGGAACTGTGGGATGTCCTCACGGCTGCGGAGCAGAAGAAGCTCACCTCTGCCGTGGCCGCCGGCCTGCTCAACTGGAAAGAGGAGGCCCGCAAGCTGAACGAGCTGTTCTTCCCGCTGTGGAAGAAAACCTACGATGACGGCGCTGCCGTGAGCGAGGAGTGCTACGGCATCCTCGGCATCCAGCGGCCCGAGTTCGTTTCGGCTGCGAAAATCAACGGCGGCAGGCGGATCACCCGAATCCAGCAGACCACGCAACAGAATATCGCAGACATCATCGCCCGAGGCGTTGCCAACGGCTCCAGCCAGACCGAGCTGCGGAGAGCAATTCAGTCTGAAATGGGGACGAACAAGTCGCGGGCGAAACTTATTGCCCGCCAGGAGACCGCCACAGCCCTGGCGACGGGCCAGTTCGACATGATGCGGGCAGCGGGTGCCAAGACCAAGACATGGCACCACAGGCCGCAGAAGAACCCCAGGGACGGCTCTCGCGGCCAGCCCAACCATGTGGCGATGGAGGGCGAGACTGTCCCCATCGATGGCGTGTTCTCGAATGGGCTGCGCTACCCGCGTGACCCGGACGACGACCGCCCGGAAGAACTTATTAACTGCCGGTGTTACCTCACCTACGGCGGTTTTTAAGATGCCCCCACGACTACTGAGGAAAGGAGGTAAGGCTGTATGGCGAAGCTAAACACCGGCGGAGAGAACGCCGTTGTGCGTGAGCGCAAGGCGTTTCGGTTTGAGCTGGAGAGTGTTGGCGAGGGCGGCGAGTTCTCGGGCTATGCGGCTGTCTTTGGCAACAGGGACAGCGGCGATGACATCATCGAGAAGGGCGCGTTCACCAGGACGATCCGGGAGAACTTTGACCGCATCAAGATTCTGTCGCAGCACAACGAATTTGAGTTGCCGATCGGAAAACCGCTCGAACTGCGTGAAGATGAGAAGGGCCTTTTCATCAGGGGCAAAATCAGCGACACGCAGAAGGGGCGGGATGTTCAGACGCTGTTGAAGGACGGCGTTCTGACTGAGATGTCGATTGGCTATGACACGGTTGTGTCCGAGCTCGACAGAGATGGCGTTCGTCATCTGAAGGAAATCCGGCTGTGGGAAGTCTCGATTGTCACCTGGGCGATGAACGATCAGGCGACCATCGAGGAAGTCAAGTCCCTGACGGAATCCCTGAGAAACGAGGCCAAGAGCGGCAGGATTACCCGTGCCAAGCTGGATGCGCTCAAACCGTTCATCGCTGTGGTCCGTGAGCTGGCTGACATCCTCAGTCCGTTCCTGGACCCCGCAGAGCCGGATGACCCCGCCGCACAGAGCGGCACTCAGAACAACATCCAGAACACCACCCCCATCAAGCAGAAGATGCTGAAGAAGCAGACCAAAAACGCAGGACTGATCTTCGAGATCGTCCCCTAACAAACAGGAGGTAAAACCAATATGAAACTCACTCAGGAACAGCTCGCCGAGCTGATTGCGAAGGTTTTCGCCGGCATCGACGAGAAGCGCAAGGCTTGCAAGGATGCGGGCCAGGAGGTCCCGGACGAGATCTCCATTGATGAGATTGTTGCCGAGATCGGCACCATTCTCGACGGCGGCGACACCACCGGCACCGGCGACG
The DNA here is from genome assembly GCA_947626845.1 of uncultured Oscillospiraceae bacterium. Lineage (GTDB taxonomy): Bacteria > Bacillota > Clostridia > Oscillospirales > Oscillospiraceae > RUG626. Next base: position 48,975 of record CANQTW010000002.1, read on the forward strand.
GCGCTGGTGAGGGTGACACCACTGGCACCGGCGACGGCGCGAAGGCCACCGGCGAGGGTGAGGGTGAGGGCACCAGCGTGACCCCCGAGTTCATCGCCAAGGTCATCGAGGCTCTGAGCGGCATCAAGGGCACCGAGCCCGTCAAGGAGACCAAGGCTGGCGGTCCCTCCGCTGCGGCCTCCAATCCCGCTCCCCAGCGCAAGTACGCCAGCCTGTTCATCTCCACCGGTTCTGACCGCGATGGTTTGAACCGCAGCGGCTTCAAGTCCCGCCTGGACGCCGCCACCGGCCCCGAGCGTCGGAAGATGGTCTACGGTGCCTTCGGTCGCGCCGTGAAGTGCATCCACGCCTCCGCCGGCGACATCGAGCGGGCGGCCTTCACCGCCGAGCGCAAGTTCGGCGACGCCGAGATGGCCCACGAGTTCAAGGCCCTCTCCGCTACGGTGCCCTCCGATGGCGGCTATCTCGTCCCCGAGATTTACGCCAACGAGATCATCGAGCTGCTGTACCCCGCCACCGTCATCTACGCCCTGGGCGCTCGTCGGCTGGGCATGGCGAACGGCAACCTGAACATCCCCAAGATCAAGACCGGCGCCCGCGCGATGTTCACCGGCGAGAACCGGCAGATTCCCAAGTCCGCGCCCAAGTTCGGCAACCTGAAGCTCTCCGCCAAGAAGCTGACCGCGCTCATCCCCATGAGCAACGACCTTCTGCGGTCCACCAACTTCGACAACGATGTCATCGTCGGCCAGGACGTGACCCGTCAGATGGCCCTGGGCGTTGACTACGGCGCTCTGCTGGGCACCGGCGGCGAGTTCCAGCCTCTGGGCATCACCAAGAACCCCAAGGTCACGACCATCGACGCCAGCAAGCTGGATGAGCTGTACGGCAAGGCTGGTGTCCTGACCGCCGCGTTCCCCAACTACATGATCGCTGCCGTCCTGAAGAACAACGTCTACGCTGACGGTCTGGGCTGGACCTTCAACACCAGCGTGGAGCAGTTCTTCAAGTCCCTGCGCGACAACGTGGGCGGTTTCATCTTCGCCAAGGAGATGAACGAGAGCGGCACTCTGGCTGGCTACCCCTACCGGGCTACCAACCTGCTGGAGACCGTCGGCGGCAAGACCAAGATCGTGTTCGGCAACTGGAACGATCTGGTCATCGGCGAGCAGGGCGCTCTGGAGATCGAGACCAGCCGCGAGGGCACCTGGACCGACGAGAGCGGCCAGCTGGTGTCCGCCTTTGAGAACGACCAGACCCTCATCCGTGCCATCAACAACGTGGACACCGGCCTGCGCCACGAGGAGAGCTTCGCGGTCGCCGAGAACGTGGCCGTGCCTGTGTAATCGAGGAGGTAAAAGATAATGAAGCGCGAACTGATTCAGAATATCCTTCCTATCCCTCTGGGGACTGAGGAGGAGGCCATCGACCGCAGCGGATTCCTGTCCGCTGTGGTCGCCGTTAAGCCCAAGGGCTCCGGGGAGCTGACCCTGAAGGTCACTCACGCGGACACCAAGGAGGGCAGCTACGTCGATGTCCCCGATACCAAGCTGTTCGTGAACGGCAACAAGGTCGATACCGTCGCCGAGGGCGATCTGGTCCTGTTTGACCTGGATTTGGTGGGCTGCAAGCAGTTCATCAAGGTCACTCTGGACGGCGCGGGCAAGGGCGAGAGCCCCGCCGCCGCCATCGTCCTGGGCGACGCCGCTACGACCCCGGTGGAGGCTCCCGACGAATCGGGGGAATGATCGGGGCTGACGCTATGCGCGTCACCGGCAAGAATCAGCCCCTTTGCGTCGCTGGCAAAACCGTCAGCGACCTTCTCGGTGACGACATTTCGGTTTCCTGGGACGGCGTGACCGGGAGAGTGACTGGCAGCGTGAAAGAGGTGTCGAAGTGGAAAGAATTTTCCGATGACCCTGCTGAACAGTCCGGCAACTTCTTCCCCGCTACCCTTGCAGCGTGTTATTCGGGCAAGCCCATCACCGTACAGAAAAACGGCGGGGCGCCCAAGACGCTGACTGACCGCAACTGGATTATCCGCATCCCGAACAAGACCACCATCGTGACGTTCTTCGCGGACGGCAAGGTGATTGCGATTCTGGACTTCTCTGGCACGACCCTTCCGGGGAAACACGGAGAGGATGGACTGGCGCTCAAAGGTCAGGACGAACAGGCCGGCTACGGCGATATGAAAGTCTCTGATCTCATGGGCGCCGACGTGCGGATTCTGTGGGACGGCGTAAACGGCAAGCTGACCGGCTCGGTCAACAACATCGAGAATTGGGCAGAGCTGCCGAAAGACCCGCGCAACGGGCACTTCATCGTCGTCAGCATAGACCCGCGCTACAAGGACAAGCCGCTCACCTTCTACAAGGGCGGTAAACCTTCTGGCTCCACCGATAAGGCAACCGATGAGGACCTGTTCTGGGTGCTGCGGGTGGACGACACCAAGCAGTTCTCGTTCAAGTCCGGCGACGACACTATCGCGGAGCTCGACTGCTCCGGCCTTATTCTCAAATAGGAGGTCCCGATATGGCAAGAGTATTTCCCAGATTCACTCCTGGCCCCGGTGCCAACAAGAAGGACCGGGGCCCCAAGGAGACCAAGCAGCAGACCACCACCAATCCCAAGACCGAGAAGTCCAAGAGCACCAGGGAGGGCGGCAAGTAAGCCGCCCTCCCTCCGCAGGAGGTCAATATGCTTGCAAGTAACGCTTTAACCACGCTCGATAGAATGAAGCTGATGCTCGGGCTGCCGGATGAAATCGACGAGCGCACGAAGGAGATCATCGAGCTCCTGATTAACCGGGCCTCCGCTTGGGTTGAGCGTCAAATCGGCAGGCATTTGAAGCGGCAGGACTATCATCAGTGGTACAACGCCGACGGCCAGCAGGAGCTCGTGACGATTGAGTACCCGATTGTCAAAGTGGAGTATGTCAAGGTCGATGGAAAGATTATAGACCCTCGAACCTATGACTACGGCCAAACAAAAGACATCGGCGTCATTTATCGTGACGAAGGCTGGCCGAAGGCGGGCTACCGGCGTGGGCTGGCCTACGACATCGTTGCGCCCAAGCGCAAGATCGAGGTCAGCTACACCGCCGGATATGTTCTGCCCCAGGACGCCACCGAGGATGACCCTCAAACCCTTCCAGCGGACCTGGAGGGCCTGATTTGGGAGATGGTGTCGCAGGCGTACACGAACCTGCTGAACGGCTCTCAGGGCCTCGCGGCGTTCTCGATCTCTGATGTGTCCTGGACATTCGACAAGGCATCCCGTCCCGAGTGGCAGCAGCTCATCTCGCTCTACATGAGGTACTGATATGAACGACATCAACGCTATTCTGGCCGATTTCCAGCGGCTCAAAAACGCCTGCGACCAAATGGCGGGCAAGAAGATCCTGGTGGGCATCGTCGGCGGCGGTGTTGATTCAGAGGTCCTGAAAATCGCCCACGCGCACGAGTACGGCACGGGGCGATTGCCGGAGCGGTCCTTCATCCGAGCCAGCTTCGACGCTGACCAGCAGGAGCTGAACCAGATCGTCCAGGGTGCGCTGACGAAGATGCTGGCCGGAGAGGCCACGCCCGACGCGGCGGCCAACTCCATCGGAGCGCAGGCCGCTCAGTTGGTGCAGGGCTTCATCGACCAGAACCGGGTCAAGCCGCCCTCGGACTTCTCCAAGAAAACGCAGCACACCACGCTGTATGAGACCGGTACGCACATCCGCGACCGGATTGCCTACAAGGTGGTGGATGCCTGATGCTCTACGCCACCCCCAGGCTCCCAAGAGCCCTGTTGCACATTCTGACGGTGACGAACCGGACGTTTGTGCGAGACCCCAATGCCGGCGGGCAATCCCGTCCCGTGGACACCCCTGTCGTGTCCTTCTGGGGCGTGGTCCTGCCGCTATCCAATAAGGACTGGAAGATGCTGCCCGAGGGCAGCTACACCCAGAACACGCAAAAACTCTACACGGACGACCCGGTGGAAATCCAACCGGGCCAGATCATCCGGGACACCTATGACGGGCAAGTCTACACCGTGAAGCAGAAGTTGGAGCACAACACCATCCATCCGATGCTGCGGTTCCTCGTGGAAGGGGTGACGAAGCGGTGACGTTTCAGGAAGTTCGAGACACCATCGTCAAGCGCCTGGAGGCCCACATTGGCTGCCCGGTGATTTTATCGGAGCAGATCGCGCCGAAAGAGGAGCCCCCGTACTGCTACTACAGCGCCCTCGCCCCACGGATTTCCACCCACGCCTTCGGGCTGCGGGAGGTCCTGGGTGACGACAAGGAGGGCTATACCCTTCGACGCACAGAGCCGGTCTACGCCACGATGTCGTTCACGTTTTGCAGTGAGAACCGCGAGACGCTGGACGGCTACATCTATGGCGAGGACGAGGCGCTGGCCCTGGCGGAGAAAGCCCACGGCTTTTTCCTCCTCGACGCGCACTGCATCTCAACGGATGCCGGTGACATTGTGGTCAACAATGTCGGGGACGTAGCCAACCGGAGCGGCTTTTTCGTGGAGGACACGATTCGCCGGTTCGGTTTCGATGTGCGAATCTCCTACATCCGTTCCGATGAAATGCCGACCACCACCGTTCTATACCCCGGAAATCCCCAAGGAAATGCCCATTCGTAAGAAGGAGGAGCCTTATGGCAAAAGATGTAATCGTTGTCGTGCAGCGCGACGCTCTGCCGACAGAAAAGGAAAGCCTCGACATCCTTCTCGTGTCCACCGCCGGTGCGGTGCCGGTCCAGGTGTACCGAGACATCGAGAGCGTCGAGGCTGTGTTCGGCGAGACCAACCCCAAGATCGTCCGCAAGGCCAAGACCCTGCTCAACCAGGGCAAGACCACGCTGGCGAATGGCCTCGTCAACAAGTTCAAGATCGTGGGCTTCGAGGCCCCGGCAGTCACCGAGGCCACGGAGGCCAAGTACGTCATCACCGTCGGTGCTCCCTCTGAGCCCATCACCCAGGAAACGAAGCTCTGGCTGCACATCGGCGAGGACGATGCCATCAAGGTGGAGCTCGGTGACATCGCGGAGGAGCAGGTCTCTACCGCAGACGAGCTTGCGAAGCTCTTTGCGGATGCCTCTTTCACCAAGGGCAGCAAGACCTATCAGGCCGCCGTGGTGGACGCTACCATCACCTTCACCGCCACCCAGGGCGGCAAGGCCGACCCCGTTCCCACCGCGCTGCTCATCAACAAGAGCGAGGAGGGCACCGCAGACCCCATCACCGTGGAGCTCACCGCCGAGTTCACCAACGGCACCGATGCGATCAGCGCGGCAGACAACCTCATCGCCGCCATTCAGAAGTTCCAGGCCGATGTGGACAATGACTGGTATCTCCTGCTGACCGACAAGGACGATGACGATTACGTCAAGGCCCTTGCGAAGTTCGCGGAGGCCAGTGAGCCCTCGGAGGCGGAGCTGGACGCCGGCATCGAGGACCACCGCAAGTTCTATGTGGGCCAGACCACCAACAAGGCGTTCGCCGATGTGACCGCCCGCGCCGCTGTCATCTACACCGACACGGAGTTCATCGACGAGGAGCCTGATGCCTCCTACGTCGGCAACGTCGCGCCCTTCTACCCGGAGAGCGTGACCTGGAAGTTCAAGCGGCCCCAGGACGGCAACGCGCCCACCAGCGCGGGCACCAAGCTCATCTCTCTGCCCCAGCTGACGGAGGCCGAGCGGGATGCCCTACTGGAGAACCACGTCAACTTCTTGACTGAGGAGTACAAGCGCCAGTACGTCAAGGAGGGCACCTGCCTTGATGGCGAGTTCATCGACGTGGTGATCGGCGCTGACTGGATCGCCAAGCGGATGCGTGAGCTGCTTTACGACATCCTGCTCACCAACGCTAACATCAACTACGGCGACGACGGTTTCGGCCTCATCGCTGTGGCTGTGGCGCAGGCGCTGACGGAGGCCACCGGCCATAACATCATCGCCCGCGACCCGGAGAGCAAGGCCGGCGTGTTCTCCATCACCATCCCCAAGTACGCCGACAGCACCGAGGAGCAGCGCCGGAACCGCGTGATGCCTGACATTCTGTGGGAGGCCCTGCTGTCCGGGGCGGTCCACCGGGTCAAGACCAAGGGCGTTCTCCGCGCCTCGCTGTAAGGAGGGTATGAATCATGCTCAAAACCTACGACCCCACGAAGGTCAACGTGACCTTCAACAACCGGCAGCTCCGTATGTTCGGCGACAGCCTGTTCACCCTGGCCCGTGATGAGGATGGCGTAACCATGAAGAAGGGCACCAAGGGCGACACGCTCTACATCGTGAACGCGAACAAGGCCGGTAAGCTCACCATCACTCTCCAGCAGGAATCCCCGGACATCTCCTACCTGGAGGAGTGCGCCGACAAGAACACGATGGGGAACCTCGCCATCACCGACGCCAACGATGGCGGCGGGATGTTCTTCGCGGAGAACTGCGTGGTGTCCAAGCTGCCCGACCGTGCCCGCGGTAAGGACGGGGCAGATGTCACCATCATCTTCCTCATCCCTGACCTTCAGCCGTTCAGTTAAGGCTGAAACATTCGCTGAAACATTGGGTGAAACATTTGAGCGCCAGTTCATCTTTAGGCACGAAAGTCTAAAGTTAGGCACGAAATTCAACCCAATGTTTCAGCCCCGAATGTTTCAATGTTTCAGAGATGTTTCACCCAATGTTTCAGACTAAACCCTTGTGCCGCAAGGGTTTTGCCCGTTTTGAAACATTGAAACATTTATTCCTATTGAGTAGTGAGATAGAGAGATTAGAGAAGTTAGAGAGGTATATTAAGCCTCTAATACTCTCTAATTCCTCGGATTCGGGCGTATATACACGCGCGCCCGCGCGCGAGACCGCCCACCTCGAAAAATGAAGGAGTGTAAAAACAATGGCAAGAACCAAAACCGTAACCGTAAATGATACCGAGTTCACGCTTCAGAGCGTGACCTTCTCCTGGTATTCCAACCTCACCGACCTCTACATCAACCCCGCCAACGGCAGGAAGAACACGGCGAAGTACGCCGACGCTCTCATCAAGGGGTGCGTGACCGCGCCCAAGGAAGTGGCTCAGAAGGGCATCAAGTTCTTCGATGAGTTGGACGATCTCGCTACGCCGGGTGAGCTGGTGCGCGAGATCGAGAACTTTCTTGCGGAGCGAAAGCAGCCCAACAGAAGCTAAAAAGCGGGCCCTCGCAAAAGAGCGTTTCTGGCGTCTGGTGTTCTCCATGGGCGGCGTGAGTTACACAGAGTTGGCGGCCATGGATCTGTATGACTTCAACGAGGTGGAGCAAGCCCGTCTGCTGTGGCAGAACACCTGGAGCAAGAAGAACACCTGAACGAAGGGAGGGGACGATTTGTGGACGAGGCCCGCAGCTTGACATATAGCATCAATGTTCAAGCTGATACTGCGCAGGCCGAATCGGACTTGCGTAGTATTGTGGGGAGTATCGGTGGTCTGCGTGATAGAACCGTCGAAATAAACGCAGACACTTCACAAGCCGGGTCGAATATCCGTGACATCACGGGTAGAATCGGCGACCTGAACACTCAGGCCAGCAGCGTCGGTTCTGCTTTCCGCAGATTATTCCTCGACAGCGTAGACAGCGGTAACTCTTTTTCGTCCTCGCTCCGATCTGGCGTGGGTGGTGCGCTCTCCTATGTGGGGGACCGCGCCGAGGAGTTCCGAAACAGGGTCGTCACCGGGGCGCAGAGCATCCGGGACGGCTTCGCACACCCAATCGAGACCATCAAAAATGGCCTCGGAAACGCTCTGCAAGGAGCCAAAGACCGGTTCATTGAGATGGCCCGTGGTGCCGAGCAGGCGGAGGACGCGACCGATGAGGTCGGCGACACCGCCAGCGACACCCGGAAAGAGGTCGATAACCTGGGTGATTCTGCTGAGAAAACCGGCGGCAAGTTCGAGGGGTTCGGCAAGGTTCTTAAAGGCGTCGGCGTCGCACTCGTAGCTACTACGACTGCGGTTGCAGCCGTCGGCGGCGCGGCCATCAAAGCCGGATCTGAGTATGAATCGGCCTTCGCCCAGGTTGCGACCATCATGGACACCTCGCAGATGTCCACGGAGGATATGTCGTCGTCCATCAAGGCGCTGTCCTCCGAAATGGGCATCGCAGCGACGGAGCTGTCCGGCACGGTCTACAACGCGATTTCCGCAACGGGCGATACCGCGAACGCGGTGAGCCTCGCTGGACAGGCATCCAAGCTGGCGACCGCCGGCTTTACCGAGACATCTTCGGCTCTGGCCGTTTTGACGACGGCCATGAACGCCTACGGGCTATCGGCGGACGAAGCATCGAACATCTCCGATTCGCTGATTATGGTGCAGAACCTCGGCGTCACCACGGTGGCCGAGTTGTCCTCCAACATGGGCAAAGCCATCGCTTCTGCCTCGGCTTACGGCGTCAACCTGACCAACCTCGAATCGGCCTATGTGTCCATCACGAAGGCCGGTATCAGCACTGCTGAAGGTACGACCTACATCTCCGCCATGCTGCAAGAGCTGGGCGATTCCGGCTCGGATGTGGCGGGTATTCTGAAAGAGAAAACCGGCAAGAGCTTCGACCAACTGATGGCCGAGGGCAACTCGCTGGGCGACGTTCTCGGCATCCTGAATGATTCCGTGAACGGCGACAGCACGGCCCTGATGAACCTGTGGTCCACGGCTACCGCCGGTAAAGCCTCCGCCGCCATCGTCGGTCAGGGCCTCGATACATTCAACGAGAACCTGATCGCCATTGGCAACTCCGCCGGCGCGACCGACGAGGCGTTCGGCGTGATGGCCGACACGCTGGAGCACAAGACCGAGGTTTTCAAAACCGTCGGTACGAACCTGCTCTCCTCCATCTACGAGGGGATGTCGGGCCAGCTCGGCGACATCATGGACTTCGCCAACTCCTCCATGAGCGAGTTGGCCTCGGCCTTCGAGGAAGGCGGTGTGCCGGCGCTCATCGGCGCGTTCGGCCACGTTCTGAGCGAGGGCCTGAACTTCGTCATCGGTATGCTGCCGGATGTCATCGACGCCGGTATGCAGCTTTTGGGGGCCCTGGGACAGGGCATCCTCGACAACCTACCGACCCTGGTGGGCGCGGCAGCCCAGATAATCGTGACCCTGGCCTCGGGTATTGGAAGTAACCTCCCGACGCTCATCCCCTCTGTGATAGAGGCTCTGACCCTCACGGTCAGCACGATCATCGACAATTTGCCGCTCATCCTTGACGCCGGGATGCAGCTCATCGACGGTTTGGCGCAGGGAATCCTCGCAGCCATCCCGCTCCTGGTAGAGCAACTGCCCGAGCTCATCCTGCAAATCATCGGATTTTTGAGCGAGAACCTGCCGACCATCATCGACCAGGGCGCTCAGATCATTCTGTCCTTGGGAATGGGCCTCATCAATGCCATCCCGCAGCTGGTGGCCCAGCTCCCGTCCATCATCACCGCCTTCGTAGGCTTCGTGACCGAGAACCTGCCCACCATCATAGAGACCGGCATCAACCTCCTGGTCCAGCTCGGCATCGGTCTCATCCAGGCTATCCCGCAGCTCGTGGCCCAGCTCCCGCAGATCATCACGGCCATCGTTGGCGGCTTCGCGCAGCTCCCCGGCATGATGCTGGACATCGGCAAGAATATCGTCTCGGGTATCTGGGACGGTATCACGGCGATGGCAAGCTGGATCAAAGAGAAGGTCTCGGGCTTCTTCGGCGGCATCGTCGATGGCGTGAAGGGCTTGCTGGGCATCCACAGTCCGTCCACCGTGTTCGCCGGCATCGGCGACAACATGGCGGCTGGTCTTGGCAAGGGCTTCGAGACCACCATGGGCGGGGTGACGAAGGACATCGAGGATTCCATTCCTACGGAGTTCGACCTGCCCACAGCCAACGCGCCGGATGTCACCTATGGCGTGACGCCGGTGGTCGGGGACTTTGACCCCGGCACGATCTCGGATGTCACCTACAGCGTGAACCCCATTATGGGGGCTATCAACACCCCCTCGGTGGCGGATGTCACCTATGGCGTGACGCCGGTGGTCGGGGACTTTGACCCGGTGGACACTTCGGCCACGGCCAATTCGGACACCGACGGCCAGACCGACGACAATCCTCCTCCCGAGCCGGATGGCGATGGGACGCCTCCCATCTCGTTCACCTTTGCCCCGGTGCTCAACATCGAGGTGAGCGGCGACGCCGATGAGCGGACCGTTGAGAACCTGAAATCCTCGCTCCGCGATACAGTTCGTGAGCTGTTCGAGGAGTACAAGGAGGAGGAACTGGAGCGCATGGCTCTGAAAAATCAGTACGCTTTTGGATAAGGAGGCACTGAAATGGCCTATACCCTGACCGGGCGAAAGGGCGGCACCGTCCGCTTTGAGCCGTTCAGCAGCGGCATTGTCGAAAGCGAGAGCGAGGGCTATAGCAGCTCCGTAACTTCCAACCCCATCGAGAATGGCGCGGAGATCAACGACCATGTGAACAACGCCGCCGGTACGCTTTCCATTTCCGGGACGCTTATCGGCGGCGACCACGCCATCAACGCCTTGAAGGCTATGCGTGATTCGCGTGACATCATCACCTATGTTGGTGTCACGCGGATGACGAACCTCGTTTTCACCAACCTGAAGTTCGACCGCTCGTACAAAAATCGGGACGGCGCTTCTTTCTCCGCAACTTTCAAACAGATCCAGACCAGCTCCCCGGAGTATGTGCCGATGGACGAGGCACAGACGATGGTGAGCCAGGACGCTGGAAAAAGCTCTGACCAGCAGCTTGCGAAAACGGCCAATGCCGGCATGACCACCGTGTCGGTGCAGTCCGTTAGCTCCACGAGCGCGGACCGGCACAGCGCCTCTTACAAACGGCCCAGCAGTCCCGCTCCGCTCACGCGGATCACCGGCGGCTACGACGGTCTGGCGCGGCCCGTGGCGCTGGTGCAATAAGGAGGTGCGAGTATGGCCCTGCAACTGATTGACCTGAATGTGGACGTTGAATACATCGAGGTGGATGTGTCGCGGGTGCCCTACTCGTTCACTCTGAAGCTGCTCGATAAGACCTACACCTTCACGGTGAAGTACAACGACGCCGGCGGCTTCTACACCATCGACCTCTACGATGCGAACGGGAACCCGCTGGTGTTCGGGGAGCCGGTGCGGTATGGCCGCCCGCTGTTCAATGTCGTGGAGGACGAGCGGTTCCCCATTCCCGTCATCATCCCGTCCTGCATCACCCGAGACGACATCTCCGAGGTGACGCCTGAGAATTTCGGACGGGACGTGAAACTCTACCTCCACGACAGGAAGGTGGAGTGATATGGCCTTTTGGATTCGAGACGCTACCCTCGTTCTCGGTAGCAACAAATATTCCCTCGGAGGGCTCGATTTTTCCTTTGACATCCCCTTCGAGGACAGTGACGAGCCGCCGGTTGCGACGGTGACGGTCACGAACCTATCCGCGAATACCCGAGCGAACATCAAGAAAAACGACCCCGTAGTCCTCAACGCGGGCTACGAGGGCGATGTCGGCTGCATCCTCATCGGCAAGGTCGTGGGCCTGAAGCACAAGCAGAACAACGTGGACTGGACCTCCACGATCACTGTGCAGCCCTGCGCCGATGAGATTCTGGGGCGGCTGATAAATAAAACTTACACCGAAAACAGCACGGCCAGCTCTATCGTCCGCGATCTGCTGAACATCTTCGGCGTCGAGGTTTCCCGCTGCGAGTTGTCCATCGACAAGAGCTACCCTCGCGGCCGGGTCTGCCGGGGCGTCCTGAAAGAAGTCCTGACCGAGATCGTGGTGAGCGAGTGCAAGAGCCGTTTCATTGTCCGAACCACCGGGCAAGTCTATATCACGAAGGCCGACGACGGCATCAGCAACGGGCTGTTCCTCTCGCCGTCCAATGGCCTTCTCCGTTCCGACGAGGAGAAGATCGCCATTCCCGTCGAAACGAAGCTGAACTCGCAAACAACGGGCTCAGACCGCGACGAGGACACCATCTCCCGTTCCTGCCTCCTGAATTACCGTGTCGCCACGGCGGAGGTTGTTCGGGTGCAGTCCAGCGATCTGAACGGACAGTTCATCGTTGTGAAGGGGCGGCACACCGGCAAGCGGTCCGGGGACTGGAAAACCGCGATGGAGCTCCTGCCTTTCTCCGGCTCCGGGGGCTCTGGTGCTGCGGCAAGCGCGGCGGCCACGGCCTCGGTCAACTCCATCGCCGCCCGTCAGGGCGTGGCTGTGGTACGGTTTGGCTCCCGAGGCCCTGCGGTGGCGCAGGTGCAGACGATACTCAATAAAACGGGCGCAGGGCTCGAAATCGACGGCATCTCCGGGCCGATGACCCGAGCTGCCGTTATTGACTATCAGGGCAGGAATGGCCTCAAACGGGACGGCGTGGTCGGCCCGAAAACCTGGGACGCACTCTTGAAGGAGGGATGAGCCATGTCCGATGTCAACAGCTACAAATACCAGCAGACCCACGACCAGAAGCTCCGGGAATCGGTCTGCGTGGCGGCCACGGTGAAGGTCCTCGCCTTCGACAAGGCGAAGATGACCGTCAATGTCCAGCCGCTCTCGAAGCACCTGGAGCATGGCAAATTTGAGAGCCAGCCGCCCATTCTGCGCGTCCCTGTGGCCTGCACACGCCTTGGAGGGTACTTATACCGCCCCTGGGTCAAAGTGGGCGACGTGGGCGTTGTGGTGTACCTGGACCACGATTTGGACAGTACCGTCACCGGCGGCAAGGAGGCGGACCCCCTCACCGAGCGAAACCATTCCACGAGCGACGCCATCTTCATCGGCGGCATCGTGTCGGGGAGCTACGCGGTTTCCGGGCTCCCGGATGATTGCCACGTCATCGCCAAGGAGGACGGCAGCATCTACCTCGCTGTGATGGGCGATAAGGTCTCCATCAAGGGCGACCTGTTCGTGGACGGGAAGATCACCGCGACCGGCGATGTCCTTGCCGAGAACCGCGTGAGCGGGGCGCATCACACGCACCCCGGTGATTCCGGCGGCGTCACCGGCCAGCCGATGTAGGAGGGCTGCTCATGGATAATATGACCCTGCTGATTGACCCCGAGACCCGAGATTTGGTGCTCGATGAGAACGGGTCTTTCAAGAAAATCTACGGCACTGATACTGTCGTACAGAATGTTCGCCACGTCCTTCTGACGTGGAAAGCTGAGTTCTTCGCCGATGAGACCCACGGCACAGATTACGAGCGGATCATGGGCAGGAACCAGAATGACATCGACGAGAACGAAATCAAAGAGATTATCCGCGAGGCGATTTTCCAGGAGCCGGCGGTCTCTTGGATTGAAACGCTCGATGTCTCTTACTCCGAGCGGGAGATTACGGTGCAGTTCACCGCCGCCCTCTCGAACGGAGAGAAAATCGGTCTGGAGGTGACGGCGTAATGGCGAGTACATCTGATTGGGGCCTGACCGATGCTGGCTTTCGGCGGCCCACTTATGCGGAGCTGCTGGACGCGCTCGAACGGAAGGCCAGAGAGCTGTTCGGCTCTGAGGCGAACCTGACGGTCCGGTCCCCGCTCGGAATCTTCCTGCGGATTTATGCCTGGATGCTGAACCTCCTGTTCTCCACGCTGGAGGATGTGTATAACAGCCGATTCATCGACACGGCGGTCGGCTCCAGCCTCTATAACCTGGGCCGTGCCATCGGGCTCCAGCTCCTCGGCGCACAGAAGGCTGTCGGCTACCTGACCTTCTCCGGCGACGACGGCGTGGAAGTTCCGGAGGGCTATCTGGCCGAGACCGTCGCGGGGATGCAGTACATCACGCTCCAGTCCGGGGTGATTACCGGCGGGAGCGTCACGCTGCCGGCCACCGCCGTCGTGGCGGGGCCCGACGGGAACACGCTGGAGGGCACCATCACGACTATTACCAATCCGATGTCCGGTATCACGGCGGTGACGAATGTGTCGGCCTTCGAGGGCGGGCGGAACACGGAAACGGATGCCGAGTTCCGAGACCGCTACTATCTCTCGGTGGACTTCGCCGGCGGTGTGAATATCGACGCCATTGTGGCCGAGGTCTATGAGAGCGTGGAAGGGATTCTGGCCGTGACCGGCGAGGAGAACGACACCGACACCCAGAGCGAGAATGGCCTGCCGCCCCACTCATTCGAGATTGTGGCTTATGGCGGGCTGGACCAGGACATCGCCACGGCCATCTTCCGCCGGAAAGCCGCCGGCATCCAGACTTTCGGCAATACGAAAATCGCGGTCGTGGCCGCCTCCGGCAGCACCTACGACATCAGCTTCAGCCGTCCGACACCTGTGGACGTTTGGGTGCGGGTGACGAACCTCGTCACTGACAGCCATTTCCCGCTGGACGGTATCGAGCAGGTCAAGAAATCGCTCGTGGAGTTCATCGGCAGCAGCACCCGAGGCGGGTTAAACATCGGGCAGCCGGTCATTTGCATGGCTCTCCCCACGGAGGTCTACAAGGTCCCTGGCGTGGTCGATTTCGACCTGGAGGTGAGCGCCGACGGCCAGGAGTACGGTTGGGATAACATCGAGATCGCGGCTCGGCAGAAGGCGGTCACGGACGAAAGCAAGGTGACGGTATCGTGAGAAACTACCTCTCCGAGATGCTGTACGCCCTGACGAGCGCCTATACCCGGAAGGATTATACCAACCGGCAGCGGGCCGCTGTCCTGGAGACCTCCATCGGCAAGCTGTTCTCAATCTTCGCCTGGGGCCTCGACACGGTGCAGGAGCAGGCCGATGCCATCCGCCTATGGGATGACCTGGACTACGCCAAGGGGGCCGTCCTGGACCGCTACGGGGCTAATTTCGGCGTCCGCCGCTTCGGAGCGGGAGATACCTTCTACCGCCTCGCCATCAAGGTGAAGCTGCTCTCGCAGCTCTCCGGCGGCGACATCGAGACGGTCCTGGATGCGGCGGCCACTCTGTTCGGAGTGACGACGGACAAAATCGCCCTGACCGAGCTTTTCCCGGCGAAGGTGCAGATTGAGCTGAACGAGATGGATATTCCGCTCGAAACGCTGGAGATCGCGCCCGACATAGCCGAGATGATTAAGCGCATCCTCGCCGCCGGTGTCGGGCTGATTATCATGCTGAAGAACAGCCGGGAGTTCAAGAGCGACCTTCCCATCGTCACGGCGCTGTTCACCACGACCCACACCGAGTTCACCTTGCAGGATGCCCGCCGGCGGTTCGAGGAGCCGCTGCCGGTCGTGGCGGCCGGCTTCGCGCATACGCGGGTGTTCGTGAACCTGCTGAGTGCCAATCGTACCACAACCCAAGACCTTCCGGTCAAGCCCGCGCTGTTTGAGTACGCTCGGGTGGCCGTCAATTCTGTCTATCGAGAGGAGAGCGCAGTATGACTTATCCTGATAACAACTACCTGACCACCAAGGGCAAGGCGCTGTTGGCGAAACTCCTGGCCTCCCAGACCAAGATCCAGTTCACCCGCGCCGCGCTGGGCTCCGGCACCGTGCCGGACGGCAAGACCCCGCAGGAGATGACGGACCTCGCCGAATACAAGGTGGACGGCACCATTTCGGAAATCGGCACTCCGGTCCCCGGGGAGGCGCAGACCACGTTCCAGGTGTTCAGCCGGGACGTGGATGTGGGTTTCCTGGCGTCTGAGGGCGCGATCTGGGCCACGGACCCGGACGAGGGTGAAATCCTCTTTACCTACATCGTGATCGCCGGGAGCCCCGAATGGATTCGGGCCTCTGGTGAGGCTGTGCAGAAGTTCGCCGAGTTCACCTGCATCAACATCATAGGCGCTGTGGAGGCCGATGTCACGGTCGTGAACCCGGAGGCCATCGCCACAATGGCCTATGTGAAACGCCGCCTTGATGCGTTCCTGGAGCTGTCCGACAGCGAGACCCCCGCCGAGGACACCCGGCTGCATCTGTTCGCCACGGCTACCATCGAGGATTGGTACGGAAAAGGCGAATGACGGCGGCAATATTGGTAGCGATGCCCCAAGAGCTCGAAGTGATACCGGGTATCTCGGAGAAAGACCCGAAAGAGCGGGTAGCCGGTATCGACATCTATGAGCTCGAACCGGGGCTTTATGCTTGCGCCGGCGGCGTCGGTAAGGTCAACGCAGCGATGGCGGCAGAAATCCTCTGCCTGCGATACGCCGTGGACCTCATCGTCAGCGCCGGTGTGGCCGGCTGCACACGCGACAGTATGGCCCTGGGCTCGATTATGGTGGCCTCTGAGTTCGTTCAGCATGACGTGGACACTTCGGCAGTGGGCGATCCGCCCGGTCTGGTGTCCACCGTGAACCGCATCGTGTTCCCGGCCTACGAGCCGGAGCGATGCCTGAGTGCGGCGCAGAGGCTCGATTCGCAGTCCAGGCTGGGGCGTATTGCGACCGGCGATTGGTTTGTCCAGAACGGCGACAGGCTGTGGGAGGTTTTTGGCCGCTTCACTCCTCTGGCGCTGGATATGGAGGCCGGGGCGGTGGCCCAAGTGTGCTACCGAAACGGTGTGCGTGTGACGGCGATTAAGTCAGTGTCAGACCACGTTTTCAAAGACGAGCAGCTGGAGGAATACGCCAACTATTCTCGGGCTTTGGCTGCGCTGGGAACAGTGCTGATCCCGTTCACCAAGGAAATTATGGGCTCCGCCCACAAATCAGAAAGGAAGGGTCAAACAACATGAAAATCACCTATCAGACCGCTGAAAGCGTCTGCGCGGGGCACCCGGATAAGCTGTGCGATTACATCGCTGACAGCATCCTGGACGCCTGCCTCCGGGTAGACAAAAACTCCCGCGTGGCGTGTGAGGTCCTGGCCTCCGGCCATAAAATCATCGTCGCGGGCGAGATCACCTGCCCGGAGCGGGTCAACGTCCACAAGACGGTCCGCACGGCTCTCGGGAAGGTCGGGTACAACCCGCACCACTACCACATCTTCGTCTACCTCCACCGGCAGAGCGAGGACATCTCCGGCGGCGTGACGCACAGCCTGGAGGCCAGGGGCGGTGACACCGCAGACTTCGCGGCCACCGGCGCGGGCGACCAGGGCACGGTCTACGGCTACGCCACGAACGAGAACGCGGCGGGTCTCCCGCTCCCGCTCCTGCTGTCCCACGACATCTGCCGTCAGGTGGACGCTGTGCGGCGCAAGGGCACCATCCAGGGCATCAAGCCCGACGGGAAGGCCCAGGTCACGGTCGAGTACCACGACGGCCGGCCCGCTCGTGTGCAGGCCATCGTGGTCTCTGTCCAGCACGACGCTGAGAAGGATCTGGACACGCTGAAGCAGGAGATCATCGACGAGGTGCTGACCCCCGTGTTCGCTGGATTCCCCATCGACGAGAACACCGCTATCCTGGTGAACCCCAGCGGGCGGTTTGTTGAGGGCGGCCCCGAGGCCGATACCGGCCTGACCGGGCGTAAGCTCATGGTGGACACCTACGGCGGGCTGGCCGTTCACGGCGGCGGCGCGTTCTCCGGCAAGGACCCCACGAAGGTGGACCGCAGCGGAGCCTATATGGCCCGGTACATCGCCAAGAATGTGGTGGCCGCTGGGCTGGCCGAGCGGTGTCAGGTGGCTATCTCCTACGCCATCGGCAAGGCCAATCCCGTGGCGGTCCAGATCGACACCTTCGGCACCGGCAAGCTGCCGGACGAGGCCATTCAGGCCCTCGTGCTGGAGAACTTCGATATGCGGCCCGCTGCCATCATCGAGGCCCTGAAGCTGCGGGAGTGCAGCTTCGAGGACTTCTCCGCCTACGGCCATTTCGGCAACAAGAATCCCACCTGGGAGCAGACCGACAAGGCCGCAGAGCTGGCAGGAAGGAGCGGTCTGAATGGGTAATCTTCGGAACGTAAAAGTCACCGAGCAGCGGGTGTACGATGACCCCAAGCACCCGGACGCCAGCGACTATGACCTTGCGTTGCCTCTCACGGCAACGCAGGCCGTGGTTGATGCCAAGACCGGGAAACGCCTGGATGTCACCCTCACCGAGATCGACAAGCATCTAAGCAGTCTGGACAAGGGCTTGAAAACCGCGTCGAAGAACGCCAGCGACGCCCTCACCCTCGCCAAGCAGGCCAAGGAGGTGGCCGACGGCGCGGCCAAGGCCATCGCCGCTGTGCAGAATACCATCTCTGTCGTGCCGTCCCAGAGCACCCCTCCCATCTACAACGGCACGAAGCTGAAGCCGACCTGGCTCAATTTCTCCGACGAGATGATGACCGTCACCTACGGGGAGCAGAAAACCTCCGCCGAGGAGTTCCAGGGCGAGACCGATGCCGGCACCTACAAGGCGTACTTCACCCCGAAGGGCGACTATACCTGGGGCGACAAGAGCAGGGATGAGAAGGAGGTCCAGTGGACCATCGAGCGGGCCACCATCACCAAGGTGCCCACCCCCTCCGCGCTCACCTACACTGGCGAGGCCCAGGCTCCTACCTGGGACGGCTATAACGCCGGGGAGATGACGAAGCAGGAAACCTCGCAGACGGACGCGGGCCAGCACAGCACCTCCTTCACCCCGGACAAGAACCACAAGTGGCCTGACGGCGAGACCGGGGCCAAGTCCGTTTCATGGACCATCGAGCGGGCTGTCGTGGCGGTGCCCACGCAGAACGGGCGGCTCACCTATACCGGCGTCGAGCAGACGGTCGCGTGGTCTGGGTATGATCCGGCCAAGATGACCCAGGGCGGCACCCAGAAGGGCACTGGCGCGGGCAACTACCCCGGCACCTTCACCCCCGACAAGAACCACAAGTGGCCCGACGGCCAGACGGGAGAGCGAACGGTCGAGTGGACTATCGACAAGGCCGCCGGCAGCGTCTCCATTCAGCCCACTTCCGTGAAGCTGGACGACATTGACGATACCGAGGTCATCACCGTCACCCGCGACGGCGATGGGGCCATTACTGCCACGGCTGATTCCTCTGGCACTATCAGTGTCAGCGTCTCCGGCGCCAACCTCGTTGTCGTCACGGCTAAGAAGGAGGGCAAGGGCAAGGTCACAATCAAAGTGGCCGAGGGCACGAACCATCTCGCACCGGCGGCCAAGGAGTGCGACGTGACCGTGGAGGTGCCCAAAATCTACGGTGCAAGCTGGGACGGCACCAGCACCCCGAAGTGGAACCGCACCGACGCCTCCGCATTGTTCACCGACCCCAACCCCGCCGTGAACAGCGGCACCGGCAGCTCTCCCTTCGACAGCATCCAGCCGTGGGCTGGCATGGTCCGCAGCACTCGCACCGGTGGCGATATGGTCGCCATCCCGAAGTTCTGGTACAAGCTGACCCAGAACGGCAAGGGCCTTCAGGTGCAGATTTCCGACAAGGCCCAGGCGGGCTACTCGGTTTCCCCGGCCCACATGAACCGGGGCGACGGCAAGGGTGAGCGCGACACGATCTACGTCGGGCGCTACCACTGCGCCGCCAGCACTCACAAAAGCGAGACCGGCAAGGCCCAGGAGTGCAACATCACGCGCTCTCAGGCGGTCACGAACTGCAAGAGCGTGGGTGCAACCTACTCGCTGCTGGACTTCGCCACGCGGTTCACGATCTGGCTGCTCTACATCGTGGAGTTTGCGAACTGGAACTCGCAGGCCACCATCGGCAAGGGCTGCTCCGCATCCAGCTCCAAGGCCAATAACGGCCAGACTGACGGGATGAAGTACCACACCGGCACCACCGCTGCCAACCGTGATACTTACGGCTTTACGCAGTACCGCAACATCGAGGGGCTGTGGGACAATGTTTATGACTGGCTGGGAGGCTGCTATAACTCCTCCGCTGGTCTGAACATCATCCTCGACCCCGCCAAGTACAGCGACAGTGCCAATGGCACCTCGGTTGGTGTGCCCAGCAGCGGCTATCCCTCTGCGTTCACGGTCAATAGCAAGGCCGGGTTCCCGATGTTCTATCCGTCTGAGGCGAAGGGCAGTGACAGCACCTATTCGTGCGATTACTGGAGCTTCAGCACGTCCTACCCGTGTGTCTATGTCGGTGGCTACTGCGGCCAGTACACCGATCTCGGGCTGTTCTATGTTAATTGCTACGGCACCTCGTACTCCAGCGACAACATCGGCGCCCGCCTCCATGAACTCCCTTGATGGGGGAGTGTGAGGGGGCGCAAGCCCCCTCACAAAGCCCGCGCCGCAGGCGCGGGCCTCATTATACCATCAAACGGGACTACCTGTGCAGTGCCGGTGTTTAACTCGGTCGTTCGTGCGATAACTGGAACTTCAACACGTCCAACCCGTGTGTCTATGTCGGTGGCAACTACGGCCAGAACACCAATCACGGGCTGTTCTATGTTAATTACAACAGCACCTCGAACTCCAACGACAACATCGGCGCCCGCATCCTTTTAGGGACTTGCTATCAAATCCTCCGTACCACGGCACAGGTAGCCGCGCACCTCATGGTGAAGATAAGCACATAGGGAGCGGGTGAGTACCCGCCGGCGTCAGTCGGCGCGTGGTGAAAGTCCGTCCAGCTAAAAGGAGGACCCTATCCCTTGAAGCGAGTTGGAAAACTCTTTGAAAAACTCATCTCCGATGAGAACCTTTACCTCGCCATCGACGAGGTGAACCGAACCCACCACTGGAAAACGCACCATCGACCCAACGGCTGCACGGCCTGGGTCGAGGAGACCAAAGACGAGCGGGTCAAAGAGCTACGCCAAATCATCATTGATGGTTTCGAGCCCAAGCCTCCCACGGTCACGCGCCGTTGGGACCCCAGCGCCAGAAAGTGGCGCGTCGTCAGCGAACCGGCTCAGTGGCCGGATCAGTATGTTCACCACGCTCTCATTCAGGTGCTCCAGCCGACCTTCATGCGCGGCATGGATTACTACTGCTGCGGGAGCATCCGGGGCCGGGGCCCGCACCACGGGCGCAAGGCCATCGAGCGGTGGATGAAATACGATAAGCGAGGCACCAAATACGAATTTAGCGGTGACATCTACCACTTCTACGAAAGCCTGAAGCCGGAAGTGGTGATGGCCCGTATGCGGCAGCTCATCCGAGACCACCGGGTTCTCGACCTGATCTGGCGCATCATCAAGAATGGAATCCAAATCGGTGCCTATACCTCTCAGTGGTTCGCCAATGTAACCCTACAGCCGCTCGACCAGCTCATTCGGCAGAGCGGCTTCGCTGCGCACTATGTTCGGTACATGGATAACCTGACGATTCTCGGCCCGAATAAGCGAAAGCTGTTCCGGCTGAAGAAGCTGGTGGACGCTTGGCTGACCGACCACCAGCTCCGGCTTAAAGACGACTGGCAGATATTCCCCACCGTGAAGGACACGCCGAAGGCTCCGCTCCCGGAGCCCCGGAATGGCTTTACGCGGCCCAAGGGAAGGCTGCCGGACGCCGTGGGCTACCGCTACGGGCGCGGCTACACGATTCCCCGAAAGCACAACCTGCTCCGCACCAAGCGGGCGATTGCCCGATACCGCAAGCGACGGCGGCAGCGGAAACGCATCACCGCCGGCATGGCGTCGAGCATCATATCCCGTCTTGGGCAGCTCAAACACTGCAACAACTACGACCTCTACCGGATCTTGTTCAAAGGCGAACGGCTCGTCCGAGAGCTGAAGAAAATCATCCGGGCCAATAACAAAAAGGAGAAGCTGACATGGAGTATGTATTTGGAACGAAGAAAGAGTTGGAAGTCCTCAAAACCAAAAGCAGCTCTCACTCCGACCTGACCGGCTACCACCAGATCGAGCAGATTTACCCCGACCAGACCGTGACCGACCACTTCCGCATCGTTCGCAAGCTGGAGAGCCAGGAGGATGGCGAGGGCAACTGCTACGACTGGTATGAGATCGACCACCACTACCGGACGGTGGACCGCACCAAGCCCATCGAGCGGCAGGTCAACGCGGTCAACGAGACTACCTCCATCGCCTTCGTGACGATGGCCGAGAAGGGCGACATCGACGACACCACCGCCGGGGAGCACCCCGATGTGTTCGCCGAATGGGCCTACCCGGTGGACTACAAGACCGGCAACATCCGCCGGTACGGGGAGAAGCTGTACCGCTGCCTCCAGGACCACACTTCGCAGGCTGACTGGACGCCTGACACGGCGGTGAGCCTGTGGGTGTCTATCTCTGACCCGGCGGAGGAATGGCCCGCCTGGAGCCAGCCCGTGGGCGCTCACGACGCCTACGCGCAGGGAGCCAAGGTGAGCCACAAGGAGCACCACTGGACCAGCGACGTGGACGCGAACGTCTGGGAGCCGGGTGTGTACGGCTGGACCCAGGCGGACGAATAAAGCAAAGCGAGGTATAGGCCATGACTATCGGAGAACTTCTTGCGGGAGGCGGCGGCCTTCTGTTCATTCTATGTACCCTCATTCAGATTTCGCCCATCAAGCTCAACCCTTGGAGCCATATCGTCAAGTGGCTCGGGAAGGAGCTGAACTCGGAGGTAGTGGCGAAGGTGGATAAGTTGGAGGTCGCGGTCTCTGAGCTGAAGAACCGGCAGACGGAGGCCGAGGCCCGCACGGAAAAGCGGGACGTTGACCTGTGCCGAACGCGCATCCTGCGGTTCGCGGATGAACTGCGGCGGAATATCCCGCACTCGGAGGAGTTCTTCGATCAGGTGCTGGACGACATCTCAGTCTACGAGCATTACTGTGAATCCCATAAAAACTACGAGAACAATAAGGCCGTGGCGGCCATCCAGAAAATCAAGCGCACCTATCAGGAGCGGCTTGATAAAAACGATTTCCTGTGAGGAGGTGAGGCATCATGGGCGCAATCCTGTCCCAGATCGGCTGTTTCGTGCTCGGCGCGGTGGCTGTGCTGCTGGTGCTGAACCTGCTGGCCCACCAGCGGACGAAAAGTAAGAAGAAGGGCTCGGCTGAGAAGCCGAAGCGGTTCCACCTCGAAAAATCGACCATCCTGGCGATCCTCTGCCTCGCGCTGGGCGGCGGGTCCATCGTGGCCTATTGGGTGGCCCTGTTCCTGGGGCTGTACCCTGACGCCAGCGTGGCCGTCAAGAGCCTGGAGATCGTGGTGGGCGGCCTCCTGTCGTACTGCCTCTATCAGTTCGGGCTGAAGAACAGCCGGAACAAATA
This sequence comes from uncultured Oscillospiraceae bacterium, assembly GCA_947626845.1. Taxonomy (GTDB): domain Bacteria; phylum Bacillota; class Clostridia; order Oscillospirales; family Oscillospiraceae; genus RUG626. The sequence continues at coordinate 72,065 of CANQTW010000002.1, forward strand.
CGGCGTGGATGCCGATGGGAACCCGTACAAGCAGAAGCTGACCGGCGACGATGATTCCACCGGCGTCGGGTGAGTAAGAAGGAGTGAATCACATGAAATATTCCAAGAGCAATCCGCCTCTCGTCTGCATGATGACGCAGAGCACCTGCTATAAGGGCACCCGGACGATGAACGTCCTCGGCGTCCTCTGGCACAGCACCGGGGCCAACAACCCCAACCTGCGGCGGTATGTGCAGCCGGATGACAAGGCCAGCGACCGCGCCGCCCTGCTGGCGAAGCTCGGCACGAACAACAACCGCAACGACTGGAATCACGTCTCGGTGCAGGCCGGCCTCAACGCCTGGGTGGGCAAGCTGGCCGACGGGACTGTGACCTCCGTTCAGACGATGCCGTGGAATTACCGGCCCTGGGGCTGCGGGAGCGGCAGCAAGGGCTCCTGCAACTCGGGCTGGATTCAGTTCGAGATTTGTGAGGACGGCCTGACGGACAAGACCTACTTCGAGGCCGCCTACAAGGAGGCGGCGGAGCTGACGGCCTACCTCTGCCAGCTCTACAACATCGACCCTCACGGCACCGTGAACCTGAACGGTGTGAAGGTCCCGACCATCCTCTGTCACGCGGACAGCCACAAGCTGGGCCTCGGGTCCAATCACGGCGACGTGCTCCATTGGTTCCCCAAGTTCGGGAAGAACATGGACACTGTGCGCCAGGACGTGGCTGCGCTGCTCGGCAGCGGCTCTACCCCGGCCCCCGCACCCACGCCGTCCACCGGCGGCAAAACCAAGATCATGGGGACGGCGGTGGCTACGGCAGCCCAGATGCAGGCGTACATCAAGGGCGTCAACCCCTCCGTGGCTCAGTCGGTCATCGACATGATCCCGCTCTATCTCTCCGAGGGTGCTGCCGAGGGCGTCCGGGGCGACATCGCTTTCGCTCAGTCCTGTCTGGAGACCGGCAACTTCGGTTTCAAGGGCTCCGCCGTTACGCTCGATCAGAACAACTTCTGCGGCATGGGCGTGACCAGCAACGGTGTGAAGGGAAACAGCTTCGCCACCCCGCAGCTCGGCATCCGGGCCCAGATCCAGCATTTGAAGGCGTATGCCTCCAAGGATGCGCTGAAGAACGCGACGGTGGACCCCCGGTTCCAGTATGTGACCCGCGGGTGCGCGGAGTATGTGGAGTGGCTGGGCCAGCAGGAGAACCCTGCCGGGAAGGGCTGGGCCTCCGGGGCTGGCTACGGCGCCTCAATCCTCGCCATCCTGAAGAAAGTGGTCGCCACCAGCGCCCCGGCCAGCAAGACCACGATGTACCGCGTGAGGAAAACCTGGGCCGACGCGGCCTCCCAGATCGGGGCGTACACCCTCCTGGACAATGCCAAGCGGTCTGCGGATGCCCACCCCGGCTACTCGGTGTTCGACGAGAGCGGCAACGCCATCTACCCCGTCGCTGCTTTCACTCCGTACCAAGTACGGGTGAGCATCAGCGACCTCTACATCAGGAGTGAGCCCAGCAAGGGTAGTGCCTCCAGAGGTTTCATCGCTCCCGGCGTCTATACGGTTGTCGAGGAGCAGTCCGGCGCTGGTAGCACCGCCGGCTGGGGCAAGCTGAAATCCGGGGCTGGCTGGATCAGCCTGGATTACTGCAAGAAGATCTAAGGCCACTGGCCTGAATAAAAGGAGGATTTACCATGAAAGACTTCATCACCCAGCTCATGTTCGCCGTCATCACCGCCGCCGTGCCCGTTCTGACCGTCTACTTTGTCCGGTTCATCGGAGCGATGAAGGACAAGGCGCTGGCCCAGACGGACAGCACCAAGCAGCAGTGGTACATCGAGGAGGCCGCCCAGGCTGTTTCTGAGGCCGTCTCTGCGGTGAACCAGACCTTCGTGGATGCGCTGAAGAAGGCCGGCACCTTCGACCTTGCCGCGCAGAAGGAGGCCGCACAGAAAGCCCTGGCCGCTGCTCTGGCGTCCATCAGCCCCGCCGCCAAAGAGTTCATTGAGCATCTGTACGGAGACCTGACCGAATACCTCTCCACCAAAATCGAGGCGGAGGTACGCCGGCAGAAGGTTGAGGCTCCGGTCCCCAGCACCGTCCCCGCCGAGCTGTCCAGCACGAATACTGAGACTGTCGCGGCCACCACCGCCGCAGCGACCGTGGCCGCCATCGCGCAGGCCACGGGGCGCACCACCGATACCCCGGCCACTGAATAAAGCAAGACCCCTCTCACGGCTCTGCCGTGGGAGGGGTTCTTTTTTTTATGCTCAGATGGCCCACTGGATGTCGATGTCGTCATCTGTGAGGACGATCTTCTTGATGAGGCTCTGCATGATGCGCCGCTTTTGGGCCTCGTCGGCGAAATCCCAGACCGCTGCGGCATCTTCCAGCAGGGCCCGAGCCAGGTCAAGGGACACGGATTCCTGCTCCTCTACGGGCTCCAGAGCGGCCTGGAGGGCGGTCTTTTCGTTGTAGAGCTTATTGATGTTGTCCCCGAGCAGGTCCGGCGGAATGTCGTCGCGCTGGTACAGCTCCATCAGGCGGGCGATCTGCTTATCAATATCCCGGATGCGCTTCTCGATGTCGGCGTTGCGGTTGTCGGCGGGTGCCGGCGGCCTCTCGGCGGCCAGCTCTCCCATCAGATCCGGGGAGCGCAACCGGGCCCGGATTTTGGCGTCGATGCGGGGCTCCAGGTCCTCGGCCTTCCAGTTCCGGTTCTTGCAGTTGGGGTCCTTCACCATACTCTTGATCTGCTTCGTGCGGGAGTAGCAGGCGTAGTAAGAATACTTGCCGCTGTTCCGCTTGTAGTACCGGGCCCCACAGTGGCCGCAGAACAGCATCCCGGTCAGTAGGTGCTTCGACTGGAACGCCGTGGCCCCGTACTGCTCCTGCCGGCGCTCCCGGAGCATCTGCGCGGCTGCGAACTGCTCCTCGGTGATGATCGCCTCATGCGCGTGTTCCACGATAACCTCCCCAAATTTGAGCCGCCCGGTGTAGGTCTCGTTCCCCAGGATGTTCCTGACGCTGGACCACGAGCTGTAGCTGCCGTAGCGGTTGGTGTAGCCCTCGGCATGGAGCCGGTCTGTGATGGAGGCCAGGGAACCGCCGGCGAGATACCATTCGTATATCTTCCTGACTTGTTCCGCCTCGTATGGATTGACGACGAGATGGCCGTCCTCGTAGTTGTAGCCGATGGGGATGTAGCCCCCACCGTGGTGGAGGCCCGCTTTGGCCCGCGCCATGCGCCCCATCTTGGTACGCTCTTTAATCTGCTCACGTTCGAGCTGGGCAAATACGGCCAACAGACCGATCATCGCCTTGCCAAAAGGAGAGGAGGTGTCGAAGCTCTCCTGCATCGAAACGAAGTCCACATCGTTCGGCAGGAATATTTCTTCGATGAGGTACAGTTTGTCCCGCTGGGAGCGGGAGAGCCGGTCCAGCTTGTAGACCAGCACCACATCGAATTTATCGGTCTCGACCATGAGCTTTTGGATGCCGGGGCGTTTGAGGTTGCTGCCGGTGTAGCCCCCATCCACATAGATGTCTGCGATGATCCAGTCCTGCGCCTTGCAGTAGGCAATCAGGCGCTCCCGTTGTTCACCGACTGAGTAGCCCTCTTGCGCCTGCTCCTGCGTAGAGACACGAATATAGAGGGCGGCTCGTTTCACAGCGGCATCCCGTCCAGAATGTAATTGGCGAAGATCCAGTTGCGGCAGGTCCGCTGCTCGTGGGTGTAGATGCCCTTCGGGTGCGGGGTGTAGCCCTGGAAATCAATCTGTCGGGCGTCAGTGATGTCCAGCCGGATATTCGCGTTCTCGATGTGAATGGACTGGCCCTCGCAGGGAACGAAGGCCACATGGGTATTGTTGTTGTAGACGAAGCCCCGGCTCAATCCGCAGAGGTAGTATGCCTTGACGTGGCTGTCCGGGGTGATGTCCAGCTCCACCAGGGCCTTGTCCTTATAGCGGGTCTGCTCATAGACCTCGTTGAACTTGTCGCCGATGAAGCATTGGGCGCAGCACTTATCAATCCTGACGCTGCGGATGCCCCGCAGCCAGAAGAAGCTGCACCTCTGCTTGATCTCCAGAGTTAGTCTCATTCTATGCTCCTTTCCAGCTCCACAGCGTAATTGAGGAGCTTCAGCCGGTCGCGGCCACCCAATGTCTCATAGATGTGCAGGAGCTCCATCGCCTCCGGTGAGAGGACGTTGCTGCCGGTCTCGCCGTTGATGACCACGCCGCCGTGGTTCGCCTGGATGAAGGGGCTGTTCGACAGGGAGCCGCTGATGTTGTTCTCTACCGACGGCGGGACTTTCGTGCCCCGCAGCAGATAGTCGATGCTGACGCCGAAGAAGTCGGCGATCTTGATGAGTGCGTCCACGCTGGGGTATGCGTTCGGGATGCGCTCATACTTCCCGACCGCCGAAGGGACGACCCCAAGCTGGGCCGCCAGTTCGCTCTGTGTGATGTTGCGGTCTTGCCGCAGTCTTTTAAGTCGTACTCCGAACCCGTCCATAAGGGCACCACCTTTCCTGTAAGTTCATTATAAGTCTTTTAAGTTCTGTTGTCAACGAAAATTTTTTCCGAAAAATCTTGAGATTTCGAGTTGACATTCACGACCACAAGTGCTATAATGAGAATGGAAGTTCAAAAGACGACCCGCAGGATAGCCCGAAGGAGGTGAGACCATGAACGTGATGCGTGAGCGCAGATTGCGCGGGGCAATTCCTACCCAGCAGGAAGTCGCCAAGGCCGTTGGGGTCAAGGCGTCCGCTGTCAGCAAGTGGGAGCGCGGCATCTCTAAGCCGAGGGCGGATAAGTTGCCGCTGCTTGCCAAGCTGTACGGCTGTTCCATCGAGGAGCTTCTGGCAAGCGATACCGGTCAGTCCCGATGAGCGCGGTCCCGTCAGTGCTCCAAGCGGTAGCGAAAGAGCTCGCCTCGATGGCGAAAAACAGCCTACCGGAGCTGCGGACGGGCGAACGTATTCGGCGCGAATGGTACGAAAACGGGGTGTTTTACCGCGAAACGGACCTCGACGGAGCGATTTTCGTGAGCCTGTTCGACTTCCGGCAAAGAAAAAGCTGCCGACTGGCAGCAGAGGGAAGGTGCATTTGTGACGATTGAAGTGGTTTGCCGCATTTGCCTACATCATATTCGCCAGCTCAACCTGTCGGGCCGCTTCTTTGTAACCTTGGTGGTAGGTGTAGTAGATCGTGCTCGTCGGCGTTTCCCAAACTCCATCTGCCGGTTTATCCGCGTCCTGAATCACAACCGGGACTTTTCCGCTTTCGTCTTTCACGATCTCGGCCTCGACCTTTCCGTTCCTGTGGAGGGTGGTCTTTACCAGATACCACAGCGGAGCGATCTTCCATTCGCGGTATTCCATTTCAACCTGAACGCATTGGCTTTGCATTTTTCCGAACCTCCTTGATTTTGTTCTTTCTCAACCTGCGGGCTTTCTTTTGTTCTTCATGGTCTTATTATAGCACTTTGGGTTGTGTATGTCAACACTTTTCGTAAAGATTTTTCGGAAAAATTTTGGCAATACGCCCACTTTTGGACGCAAAAAGTTCAGGAGCCCGCCGGGTGAGGCAAGCTCCTGAAGCATCACTTTTTCTTATTGGGTTTCCAGGTCCCGATGGCCTCGATGCCGAACAGCAGAACGGCCATGTCCTCCATCGCCCTGCTGATGTCACGGTAGAACGTGCGTTTGTCGATATGCAGCCGCTCGGCGATGTCGTCCACGTTCAACCGCTCCGGCGTGATGTACCGCAGGCACAGCGCGTCCCACCGACGGGCCTCGTCGGGATTCGTGGCGTCCTTGCACAGCGCCTCGTAGGCTGTGAGCATCTTATCGACGTGGCTCATCATCAGCCCGGTCTTTCGGTGCAGAGAACAGATCGCGCTGACCTCCAGGGTTTCGGGTGAGACGTGCGCGTAGTGCGCCTTCAACATCCGATAGTTTTTCATCAGGAGTTTGACATCGTGGTAACGAGCATCGAACTCCTCGTCAAGCATCTCGTCCTTCTTGGCGAGAACCTCCGTCGCCGCAATCCGGGCGATCTCCTCGATTTCTTCTTTTCGCACAACCGCTGCCTCCTTTTTTTAACTGTGCAATTTTGTGATTCGGGCCTTCAGAGCCGCCATGAGAGCGTTCTGCATATCGCCCTTGCTTTTGAGTGCGTCGATAACCGCCTCGTCCATGCCGCCCTGAACGATCAGGTGGTGGATGACGACGGGATGCTCCTGGCCTTGCCGGTGCAGCCGCTTGTTGGCCTGCTCGTACTGCTCCAGGCTCCAGGTCAGCCCGAACCAGATGGCGTGATGCCCGCCCTGCTGAAGATTGAGGCCGTAGCCGCAGCTTGCGGGGTGGGCCAGGAGAATGTCGATCTGCCCGTTGTTCCAGTCGATTTCATCCTGCGCCTGTGAATAGACCCGGACCCGAAGGCCCGTCGAAGTCAGGGCCTCCACCAGCCTGTCCCGGTCGTGCTGGAAGTTGTAGAAAACGAGAGCGTGTTGCCCGTTCAGCTGCTCAACCAGCTCCAAAAAGGCGTCGATCTTGCAGTCGTGGATCTTGATGGCCTTCTTGTTCTCGTCGTAAATCGCGCCGTTGCAAAGCTGAAGGAGCTTGCCGGTCAGAACTCCAGCCGTGCCCGCCGTGATGGTGTCCTCGTCCACCTGCAAAAGCAAATCGGTTTCCAACTGCCGGTAGGCTTTGGTCGCCGAGGCGTCCAGGGCCACCGGAATATCGTTGTGAATCACGTCCGGCAGCGTGAGGTAGTCGCTGGCTTTCATGCTGATGCAGATGTCGCTGATGGCCCGCTTAATCATCTCGAAGCTGCCATCCTTCGGGGTGTAACTGAAGATGGTCGTGCGGTTCCGCTTGCCGGGAATGAAGTATCGGTCACGATATGCGCCCAGGGTCTTGCCCAGCCGAGCCCCGCCATCCAGCAGATAAATCTGAGCCCACAAGTCCTCCAGGCCGTTGCTGGCCGGGGTGCCGGTCAGCTCCACGAACCGCTTGATGCGGCTGCGAACCAGCTTCAGGGCCTTGAACCTCTTGCTCGACCCGTTCTTGAAACTGGAACTTTCATCCAGTATCACCATGTCGAAGGGCCAGCTGTTTTTGAAGTGCTCCACCAGCCATTGGGTGTTCTCCCGATTGATGACGTAGGCATCCGCCGGCGTGGACAAGGCCCGCAACCTCTGCTGAAGCGTTCCGAGGACCGGGACAATCCGCATCATCTTCAGGTGGTCCCACTTCTTCGCCTCTACCGACCAAGTGGCCTCGGCCACCTTCTTCGGCGCGATGATGAGAGGCTTTGCGACCTCCCAGCGGTTATATCGGAGATCATGTATCGCGGTCAGAGTGATGACCGTTTTCCCGAGGCCCATGTCCAGGAACAGACCAACGGCCCGATTGTAGATGATGCTGTCGATGCAGTATTGCTGATAGGGGTACGGCTTAAACTGCATTTAGCCCACCTCCGATTTCAGCGAGGAGCTGCTTCACTTCATCGAGCCCTTTCACGACCCGGACATCCGCTCCCCGCTTTTGCATCTCTCCAATCGTGTACCTCTGGATCTTTGCCAAGCGGCCGGTTTCGGTTTTCAGCTCCGCGAATATGATCCGCCCTTCAGCCGTGATGATGAGCCTGTCAGGAACTCCCGGTGTGCCGGGGCTCGTAAATTTCAGGCACATCCCACCCAGCTTTTTCACACCTTCAACGAGGTGCCTTTCGATTCTACTTTCGACCATCTTGCCCTCCTGAAACATTCTCGCGCGCGCGTGCGCGTATATACACCCGCAAACAGAGGATTTAGAGAGAATTAGAGACCTCATTTTTTCTCTAACTTCTCTAATTCTTCAGTTTTAACTACTCTATAGAAATGAATGTTTCAATGTTTCAAAACGGGGGAAAACCCTTGTGCCGCAACGGTTTAGGGCTGAAACATTGGTGAAACATTCCTGAAACATTGAAACATTGACGGCTGAAACATCCCGTTGAATTTCGTGCCTAACTTCCGACTTTCGTGTCTAACTTCCGACTTTACGGAAATGTTTCAGCCCAATGTTTCACTTCCGCTGGAACCCTCTCTGGTATCCGCAGTACCCAAAACGGAGACCGTTCGGGGTCCTGGTCCACCCCGGCAGCGACCTCAGAATATCGTTGATCTCCGCCGATTCGTTGTAGTGGAAATCTCTCGGTTGGCCTCCGAAAGCCTCGCACCAAATCTCCAAGGCACACACCCGCTCCCGCAGCACCAGCTTCGTCGGCTCCCCCTGCTGGGCCCCGTTGAGGTACAACCTCCGGCGGTCCAGGGACCACTTGGCCCAATCCTCGGGAACCGGCTGCTCCAGGAAGTCCACGATGACGCCCTCCTTGCTGCTGATTTCCCTGTGGGATTCCTGCTCCACCTTCGCTTCTTCCTCGACGGCGCCCGTCAGGAACAGGCCCTCGCCCAGCCTCCACCGCATGACTGCCTCGGCCCAGAGCTGGTCGATCTCCTCGTTGAGCTCCGTCCAGATGTCCTTCTTTTTCGGCTGCACACCGACATCCACAGGCCAAAACCGCCGGTTGCCCGTCCGGTCCCGCAGGAACTCGTAGGTGTTCGTCGTGCCGAAGAATACGCAGCACCGGGGAATATCCTTGACGTGCCGCCCGTAGGCCGCCCTGAAGCGGTCAGAGCGCAGGGAGAGGAACTGCTTGATGCGAGACACATCCGTTTTCCTGAAGGCGTCCAGCTCACCGATCTCGACCAGCCAAACGCCCTGGAGCAGTTCGCTGGCGTCCTTGCCCTCGAAGGTGCGGATGCCATCGTTGAACCAGCCCTTGCTCATGCGGTCCAGCAGCGTGGACTTGCCAATGCCCTGGGGCCCTGCCAGAATGAGCATCGTGTCGTATTTGCACCCTGGCTCCATGGCCCGCGCCACAGCCGCCGTGAACGCCTTTCGCGTGACCGCCCGCACATAGGGGCGGTCTGCCGCGCCCAGGTAGTCGATGAACAGGGTATCGAGCCTCGGCCTGCCGTCCCATTTGAGGGAGGCCAGATAATTCTTCACGTCGTTGAACTTGTGCTTCTCGCTGTGCAGGGACAGGGCCCCGTCGATCTTCCCGTTGCCGGTGATGCCGTAGACCTTCTCGAAGTACCAATAGAGGCCCTGGTTATCGTTGTCAGCCCAGGCGCGGCGCTTCTCGAAGGGAGACCACGGCAGTTCACCCAGCACCTCACCGCGCCCCGCAAACTCGTTCAGGGCGAATCGGCCCTTCAGGTTCGGGTCGTTCTCCAGAATAAGCCAGATGTTGTCGATGGTGGCCTTGATGGCCCCGGTCTGCTTATTCAGATCCAGCTCCGTCGTCCACTCCAGATCCTCGCCGGTTTCCTCGGCTGCCGCCGTCAAGCCCGCGAAATCGCTCACGGCGGATTCCGCCCGCTCCTTCGCCAACTGCCTGGACACGCGCTCATCCGATACCGCGAACTCGCACATCGCCAGATACGACGGGAGGCGATTGGGCGGCGTCTTGGCGTCGGCGGCATCGTCCCGGTCCCCGAACTTGTGCAGGCGCACGAGGTCGAACGCATTGACGAGCCGCCCGCTGCACGGGTCCGTGGAGTGGTGGGAATAGAGAAACATCCCATTGTCGTAGACCACCGCGCCGCCGGTCGTGCTGCCGCCGAGATAGGTGAACCGCCCCGGAGAATTGGCGACCGGCTCATAGACACCCTCCAGGAAATTGTCGATGGCCCCGTAGATGTCGTAGGTCCGGCAGAACGCGCCGATGATGCCGTTCTTGCCGAGAGGATCGCTCTGCTTCAGAGCCAGCTTGCGATAAGCGTTTTCAGAGCCGGGGACCTGGGGCCACTTCGTAACGTCCCGCCAGTCCCCCAGCTTCTCATTGATGACCGCCAGCAGCCCATCCACAGAGAGCATGGGCTTATCGCCGAAGATGAACACATATTCCGCGTCAGCGCAGCAGCTCGGCCAGTACATCAGCCGGGTCGCCTCGAATGTCGTGGGGTCGGCGAACTCGATGCCGATGCAGGCGGCCATGTACCGTGCTGTGGGTTCGTACTCGTCCGCCGTCGCGGTCCGGTCGAACGGCAGCAAAATCCTTAACCTGGGGTTCGCCGGGGAGTGCTTACGGGTGGAATAGATGCAGTAGCCGCATCCCAACGCCTCCACTCGTTTCAGTATCTCCTCGGTCCCACCGGGAGGGATGTTGTCAAAGTCGAGAGTGATGACATCCCTTCCGGTTACTGCTCCGGCTTTGCGGCGGGTGCCGGAAAGGCTACCCGCCACAAAGCCGCCTATATCTTTCCTATCGTCCTGCTCGGACTTCTTCAGCCCAAGGTATTCCTGCATAGTCTCGGTCGAACGGCTCGGGATGCGGAGCTTTTCGTAGAAGTCCGACAGCAGGATAGATTGGGGCAGCCAGTTGATGCTCTTACGGTTGTTGCCGGTGGTGATCGTAATTACGCGGTCGTATAGCATTTGCGCCTGCCCTCCTTTCCTTCATGCGCTCGGCTTTTACGCCTGCCGTTTTCCGACCGTGGTTGTCCGCTGCTCCGCGAGGGTGTTTTTGAGCCGCCGGCGGGTGTCGTCCAGGGCCAATCTGGCGAGGTCCAGGGCCCAGCCGGTCCTGTTCAGGTCGCCGGCATCAACGGCGCGATCCGCCGCGTCCAGAGCGATTTCCAACCGGGTGAGCTCATTGATGGCGCACTCCAATTCGAGCATGGTTTTGTCCTCCTTAGTCCTTTTTGAAGAAATCTCCGACCCATCCGTCTGCGTTCAGAGGCAAGTCGGGGGCCCAGGCCAGGGGCCGGGTCATAATCTTGACGACGGCATCGAGGTCCGCCTTATCGGCGGCACAGTCGATGACCACTTCATCGTGAACGTGGAATACCACCGGGAAACCGGCGGCCTCCAGATTTTCGATGGCAGCCGCGAGGCAGTCGCGGGCGATTGCCTGGACGATATTCTCTACGAGCTTGCCGCCGTAGGTTTCCAGCTCCGCCCACTGCTTCGTGCTTTGGCTTACACCGCGATAGGTGATGGACGGTCGGTTCCACTGATTTACCCCGAGAGAGGGGTTGGCGTAGAACAGTTTCCGTCCGCTCGGGAGCGTGATCGTCAGGAAGTCCAGGTTGTTCTCCAGGTCAAACTCCCGCGAGAATATCAGGTTGCGGACGCCCGCCTGCATCCCCGTCTGGATGACCGAGACCGCCGCGCTCTCGACCTGATACCACAGATCCACGATGCGCTTGTTGGCCTCACGCCAGCGGGAAACGATGTCCGGCAGATCATCCTCCGGGATGCCCATATTGAGGGCCCCCATCGTGATGAGAGCGCCGGTGCTGCCCTGATAGCCCAGGGCCAGCTCTGCGACCTTGCCCCGCTGCCGGAGCGCGTATTCGGGGTTGCCCTTCTTGATCTTCTCGATGGGAACGCCGAACATCTGGCTGGCCGACGCCTCGTAGATTTTGCCGTGAGTTCTGAACACCTCCAGCCGCCAGTCCTCACCGGCCAGCCAGGAGATGACCCGCGCCTCGATGCTGGAGAAGTCGGCATCCACCAGCTTATTCCCGTCCGCCGCGATGAACACGGTGCGGATGAGCTGGGAGAGAGTATCAGGCACAGACCCAAACCAGAACCGCAGCTTCTCGGTTTCCCGCCGGCGCACCGCGTCGCGGGCCAGCGTCAGCTGTTCGATATAGGTGCGCGGGAGGTTCTGGACCTGCACCAGACGGCCCGCCCAGCGGCCCGTGCGGTTGGCCCCATAGAATTGCAGGAGCCCTCTGACGCGCCCGTCAGGGCCCACGGCGGCCTCGATGGCGTTGTACTTCTTGGTGCTGGTCTTGCCCAGCTCCTGGCGAATCTCCAGCATCCTGTTCGCGTCGCCGGTGACGGCTTGGCTCTTTAGGAGCTGGGACACGGTATCTTTCCGCAGGTCGGTGATCTTCTCGTCCGTGGCGCTTTCGAGCCAGCGCGAGAGCTGTGCGATGCTGTTGGGGTTCTCCAGCCCCGTGATGCTGACCGCCTCGGCCATGAGCTGGTCGTGGGTCCGGCCCGCAATCTCCAGGGCCCCCTGCACCATCTCCAGGTCCACCGCGACGCCTCGGGCGTTGATGAGCAGGTCGGTCTGCCACTGCTTCTCGATGTCGTCCGGCACCGGGAAGGCCGACAGCCGCCGGTCAATCTCCATCTCCGTCACCACGTCGCCGATGCAGTAGGTCTTGAACAGGGCCCATTTATCGGGGTCATGCTTCGGGAGGTTCCGCCGGCGGCCCCCGTTCGTCTGCGTGGGCGCACAAGGGATGCAGAAGTACCGGATGAGGGCTTTGCCGATGGAGAGCTTCTGCTTCTCAGCGGGGAGGCCCAGGGCCTTGCCAGTGGCGTCCAGGCCGGCGGTGAAGCCGCAGTAGAGCCCGTGGAGCATGGTGTCGCGCCATTGGTCTACCGGCAGCAGCCCGCCGTAGAACTTGGACAGGCAGTACCACTCGAACGCGGCGTTGTAGGCGTGTTTGATGTACGAGGGATTCTTCACAGCGTCGTAGAGCCACGCCGGCAGGAGCTCTCCCTGGGCCAAGTCCACGATCTCCACCGGCGCACCGTCAAGGCTGTACGCGAACAGAAGGATCTCGAAGTCCGGGCTCTGGACATATTTGTACGCCCCGGATTTACCGATGGGGACGCTGCTGTAGGTTTCAAGGTCGATTGACAAATGGTGAATCACGGTTATCTCCTCCTGCCTGCTATGGTGTCCGGCCTTATCCATCTGTACCGCTCGTCGAAGGGCACCAGCTTATCTCCGAGGATGGCCCGGAGCTGGTCGTCCAATTTCACGCGGTAGTAATCGGCCTCGTCGCTTTTGGTGAGCGCGTCATACCATTCGGCGTAGGCTTTGTTCAGCCCCTCAACGATGCGCTGGAGCCGCTTCGCGCCGAAGGTGTCTTTGCCCATGATCCGAGGGTCATTGAGCACGAGGCATATAAGGTCAACCATATACTGGCGTTCTGTCTCAGATGCGACCTCACGATTTACTTGGTCGCGTGTCTGCTGCTTTTTGAGCAGCCCACTCCTTTTCACGACGACCTCCTTTCAGTTGAACCATCGCAGAGTTGTCTCGCCAGAAAATCCTTTCTCCCAGATATACCAAGCGTAGCAAACGGCGTTGGATTTTGCGTATTTCTCAAAGTCACCATTCATAGCGCAGCGTAGGCGGCCCGAGCTGACATAAATGACCCGAGGCGGATAGTGCATGAACAGCTCCCGGCGGGCTTTCCCCTCCAAGAATTGGATTTTGAGAAACATCGCAACCTTGTGGCCGGGGTCGATAATCTCCATGGCGTGTTCGACGAACTCTTTTGCTTTGGAATATGGCGGGTTTGTTATGATGTCAAAGCCGGGAAGGGGGGGGGACGCTGTGGCTAAAAAGTCTTGTACCAAGCCGTAGCCCCGGTCTATCAGATCAGAGGCGAAAACATGATGTCCTGCGGCTTCAAGAACTTTAGCGATGTGTCCCTCACCACAAGCGCACTCCCAAATCCAAGGCGCGAATGATTCAAGTTCGAGAAGAAGTTCCGTTGCTCTGGGGTCCGTGGCATAGTAGTCGTTTACCTCACGTTCCTCCTTGGCGTAGTTACGAGCACCAAGCATCGCGTGGGCAGATCGGCTGTTGCCTGTCCAATCTTGTTGCATACGATGAACCTCCCTCTTATCCTCCGGCGGGAGCCGCGGGCGTGGTCGCGGTAGCGATTTCGCCGGCGAGAGCGGCATAGCCGGCCAGATCCACGAAGTTATCCACGCCAGCTTTTCCGGTAGCGATTCGAGCCACTTTCAGCAGGGCCATCATATTCGCAACATCCTCCGCGCTGATGCCGTTGTACGGCAGATACTTTGCATAATCAGGGTGAGCAGCGTTCAGATAGACGCCCCACAGCAGACCGATTGCCTCGAAGTTAGTTTTCGGTGAACCGTATTGCGCCTCCCGCTCTCCGCATACGCAAGCGCGGGCGGCCTCCAGAATCTTGTCTCTTTCCATAGTCGTTGTCCTCCTTCAGATACGAAAAGACGCGCGGCCACGGTCTTGAACTGTGGCCGCGCGTCTTGCTGTCTTAACCGTAATAGGGCTGCCCGGTCAAGGGGTTGATGGCACCGGGCTGGGGCCACTGAGGGTTAGCCGCCGGAGCGGCGGGAGCAGCAGGGGCCGCAGGGCCAGGGGTGAAGCCGCCGTAAGCGCCGGGGGTGGCGGGCATAGCCCCGCCGAACTGAGGCGTTCCGGGGGCGTTGCCGACGCCGGCGAAGTCCGCCGCCGCGCTGGCGCCGCCCGCCAGGGGCTCACCGTCCCGGGTTTTCATCACGTTCCCCAGGCCGCAACCGATGCCGCGCTTGCCGGCGCGGTTGTAGCCGAAGAAGTTGATGGTGACGCGGGCGTACATCCCGGAGTAGATGTCCTGGGGCAGCAGCTCCGTGTTGATGTCGCTCTGGTGGACCACCTGCGGCTTGTTCTTGGAGCTGGCGGTGATGACCCAGCAGCCCTTGCACTCGGGCCCGTAGGGCGTCCCGTTGTCCCTCACGCCGTCGCCGTCGTGGATGGGCACCGGCATGACCGGGGGCCGGACGCCGCCCCAGAGCTTGCTCTGCGCGTCCACAGCGGCGGCCTCGATGGAGGCGTCGATGTTCTGCTTGACCGCAGCGTCGGTCTTGGGGATCAGCAGCGTGACGGAGTAGCGCGGGGCGGCAGTGGGGTCGTTGTTGTTGGCCCTGGGGGCCACGAGGTTGACGTAGGACAGGCGGACCTCGCCGGTCAGAACGCGGGTGGGGATGTTGTTATACATGGTATTTCCTCCTTACAATTCACTGTTTATCTGTTTTCTCAGTTTGTCGGTCAACTCGGTGAGCTTTGAACGGTTTAGCCGGTTTTCGCGTAACAGTTTGACCATTTGATTGAGCCCGTCGTAGACATCGCCCAGACAGGCCCGGTAGTTCTCGCATGAGCCTTCGTAGCTTTTCAGCTCCCATTCGAGAGCGTCGATGCCGTTCAGTTCGGGGTCGATAACATCGTGGAGCAGGGAGACGGTATCGTTTCCGAGCCGTTCCCGAAGGATGCGTTCGAGGGCCGCTTTCAGCCCGTCGGTGTCGTCGGAGCCGCAGAAGATGACCTCGTGAGAGCCATCCTCGAAGTAGATCGTCCGGGCCATCAGCCAGTCACCCCCGCGAAGTCGGCGACCGCGCTGCTGTACTCCTTCCGCTTATCATCAGCCGGAGCCAGCGTGGGCTTGCCGACAGGCTTGGTGACGTACTGGCCGACCAGCTCCCGGAACCGGGCCGCGCCCAGCATCTTTTCGAGCTGGGAGAGGGTCTTGGGAACGCTGTCGTAGATCATCGCCCGGTCGATGCCGGCGGCCTGCAAGGTTTCGAGCGCCTTGTCCTGATCGGACCACGCCCGGTTGCTCTTGCCCTCCACGGCTTTGTAGCCAGGGACTTCCGCGCCAGTGAGCACCATTTCCAGGGCGATGGCTTTGACGGCGTTGTACCACTCCACGAGGTCTTTGCCCTTGTCGAGCACCGCGCCCATCTGGGCCGGGGTCAGCAGGCCAGCGGACTGGCCCACGAGGCCGCCGAAGTCATCGAACACGCCGGTTTCTTGGGCGGCCTGCGCCTCGCACCTCCCGTTGGCGCGGCAGAACCGACACCAGGGGCCCGCGTGGAACTCGCCGAATCCCATGAACGCCATCTGAGCCTTCGGCTTAATCTCTGCCGTCCAGGACAGCAGCTCCTTCACCGTGATCTTCCAGCCTTCGTAGGAGTTGAGGCGCGGCTGGTCGATGTAGGTCTCGACATTTTTGATGGCGTCGCCCAGGATGGGCCGGTACAGCTTCAGAGCGCCATAGGCGTAGAGGAGCATCTGAGGGTTCTCCACGGCGCTGACGGGCTCTCCCTTGCCGTGCTTGTAGTCCGTGATGACGAGAGTATCGCCGCCGAACATGATGCAGTCACAGCGCCCGAAGGATTCCGGCACGATGTCCGAAATATCCACCTTCGTCTCGAAAACCACATACGGCTCACGCTCGAAGGCCATCGCCCGCTCCGTCAGATGCTCCACATAGGTTTCTGCCGTGTGGAGCATTTCGTCGTCCCAGAGAGGGTCGGCCTTCAGCTTCTTGATGGTCCGCGTGTACTGCGCGGGCTTTATCTTTTTGAAATGCTTCTGGGCCGTGATCTCGCAGACGCTGTGGGCCAGGGTGCCCTCCTTCGCATACTCGGATGTGTTCTCCGGCAGCAGGGCCTCCAGGCGCGGGGAGCGCGGGCAGTTCAGCCACCGATGGGCGCTGGACGGGGAAAGGAGTGCGTGTCCGCTCATATCTTCGCCCCCAGCTCCCGCAGGGCCGTGGCGAACGCTCCCATCTGCTCGGGCTTCAGATCCATGACGGCCTGCACTCCGAAGGAGTGGAGCAGGGTCATCAGCTCGTTCACCTTACCGGCATCCATCAGCGTCGCGCCGGCGGCCATGATCTGATCCACGGTGTACTGCGGCGCGGCGGCCAGGGGAACGCCGGGGGCCTGCACCGGGGGCTGCGTGGGCATCGGGCCGGGCCCAGGAATCGCGGCGGCGGGCGGGATAGGCGCGGCGTTAAAAGGGGGAGCCGCCGGGCCAGTCGTGGCAGCCGCACTTGCCAAAGGGACACCAACGCCCAAGGGGGCAGTCGTAGGGGTCGGCGCGGGCGCGGGTGCCGGGGCCGGCATAGGGGTGGGGGCCGCAGGCGCAGGAGCTGCCGCAGGCTGGGGCTTGGCCCCGCCAATCGCGGCGGCGAGGTTGTTGATTGCGCCCGCGAGGTCCGGGGCCACAATCGTCACTTGGATTTCCAGCATTGTCTTGTCCTCCTTAGATTTGAATTACCTGAAGATGTTTTTGTGGTTCGGGCCAGCCGAGAAGTAAAGCCACTCGGACAGTGCCTCACAGCCGTTGGCGTACCAATCCCGAAGGGTCTGCTCGGCGACCTCCCTGTCGTTTTCTGAAATGGGCCGGGACTGCTGCCAGTAGCCCGAGAACTGGATGCAGGGGTAATCGCAGGAAACTACTTCGTAAACGGTGTCGCCGCCGAACCTACCGTCGCTGATGCGGTTGAGGATGACTTCGCAGACCTTCCGCTTGTCCTCGGGCTCATCGTCGTAGCACTCGCCCGAGAGGGTCAGGGCCATGTAGTAAACATCGTCCTCGGTCCAGGGATCTGGAGCCTCCGTGGGGTCAGGCTCCGTTGTCAGCGTGGGCTCAGAAGAATACGCCACCTCGTCCGTCTGAACCGGAACCGTGTACGCGGTGGGCTCGGGTGCCGGAGAGGCATATCCCGTTTGCATCGCCTTACAGCTGGGCAGAGCCAGCAGCAGGGCCAACGAGATCGCCGCCACTCGCGGCACTTTTTTGTGCAGTGAGGCTACTTCAATAGCCAGCCGCATTAGAGCAAAACACTTCAGGTCGTGAATAACCCGCCCGATGAGAGCTGGGTGGTGCCCAGCCGAAACGCCCGAACGGGCGTCGCGGGAAACCGCAAAAATTCTTACAAGGAGGACAAATCAAATGGCAGAGCTGAAGCAGAGCAGGTGGGTAAAGATCCATGAGCCCGGTCAGGCGAACTTCGACGAGAAGGAGAACATCATGGACATCGTGGTCGGCAGCAATCGCTGTCAGGCCGGAGCGACCTTCACGGTGCGGAACCACAAGAAGGCTGCCTACTGGCTGCTGCGGTATCTGGAGGCCGCGGATGCGGCGCAGATCCTCACGCAGATCGCCGACCAGATCCAGCAGGCCGCGGACGACGCGGGCAAGGATGACGACGAGGTGAAGGCCAACGGTGAGACCTGGAGCTGCGAGATCGAGAAGCTGGCTCACGGGGTCTACAAGGTCCAGCTGATGTGGACCACCGACGAGCCCGTCACCAAGCGCAAGACCACGCGAACCCGGAAAAGCAAAAAGACCGCCGCGTAAAGCGGCGGTCCCAAAAAAGGAGGACAATCTATGCACTTAACCCTGGAAGTCAAGAGATACCACGAGTTCTTCTGGCTGCGAGACATCCGGGCGGTGAACATCAACCGCTGCTGTGCGGAGTGTTTCATCGGCCAGCGGGACAGCCGGGTCTACTACGGAACGCTCCACCAGAGCCACGCGGTCATCGACATCACGGTTCGGCAGAGCCCCAAGGCGGTTGCCTATTATCTCTGCGGATTGAGCGCCGGTTTCAACTGGTATCAGAACACGCACGTCGCGTTCGTCCCCGCGCCCGGTGAGCGCGTCGAGATCGACAACGCGAACATCCATTTGGTCATCACCGATGCGAGGCGCATCGAGTTCGAGGACTACAAGCCCAACCCGCCGGGATATTTCACCCGGAGGCAGAGAACCTGCCGAAACTGGATCTTCGCAAATTATATCAACGACGGAATGTTGAGGAGGTAAATCATGGACATCGAGAAAGTTATCGAACGGAATAAGGCCAACATCCGGCGGGCCCTCGCCGATTATGGCCGGCACACCTACGCCAAGAGCGTTTTGAACGATGTGTCCGATGCGTTCATCGACCAGCTGGCGGTTGACAACGCCTATTCCAAGCGGGCCCTGCGGGAATTATTCAGCACCTCCCCGGTCTGGAACGAGGAGCTGGACGCGCTCATCATCAACGGCACCCGGACCCACGACCCTGATCCCAACCGCATCCGTTCCCTGGCGCTCCAGATTTTGGACCCGGCGAAATACGCCGACACGGCGACCAGCACCACGCGGCAGTACATCGACCACGCCATCGAGTTTTTCACCCGCCCGAACGATCCGGATATGACGGAGCTGCCGTATCTCGTGGCCCTTTCGCCGAAAGCCTACGCTCCCGGCAGGAAACTGAGCCGCGTTTTTCGGACGCTCTGCAAAGACCTGGGCATTGTGGATGACGGCGCGGGCAGCCAGTTCCAGCGGCTCTACGCGCAGTTCGCGGACGAGCTGACGACCCGGAAGATCGGGTTCAAGCTGTTCGTCTCGATCAATCCCGGCCACTTCCTCACGATGAGCAACCCCAAGCAGGACGAGCGCGGGAACACGCTGACGAGCTGCCATTCATTCAACGTCACGGACTACGAATACAACAACGGCTGCATCGGCTACGCCCGCGACGATGTGAGCCTCATCGCGTTCACGGTTGCCGACCCGACGGATTCCGAGACGCTGAACAACCGCAAGACCACTCGGCAGATTTTCGCCTACCGCGTCGGTGGCGGGCTGCTTCTCCAGAGCCGGATGTATAACACCTCCGGCGGGGTCTACGGCGCGGCGGAAGATTCCAAACTCTACCGCGATCTGGTCCAGCGCGAGATTTCCGCCCTGGAAAACGCGGTCAACCTCTGGAAAACCTACCGCTCCTACGATGAGCGCGGCGAGTTGGTCCCCGTGGCCGAAGGTTTCGGCGGATATGCGGACTGGACCTACCGCGACTTCGACGGGCACGTCAGCATCCGGTTCGACCACCTGGAAGATGCGGAGCCGATGGAGATTGGCGCTCCGGGCCTGTGCATCGTTTGCGGCGCGGAGAACAGCGACGGGCTGTATTGTGACGATTGCCGCGAGGATGGCCGGGAGTGCTGCGCCGAGTGCGGCGGGCACTACGATGACGACGATCTGTACCCGGTCCGCGACCGGCACGGCGATGTGATCTACGTCTGCGAGGACTGCCGCGACCGGTATTATTCCTACTGCGACCGTTGCGAGGAATATTACCCCGACGATCAGGTCACGGATGCGGGCAACGAGCGGGTCTGCCAGGGCTGTCTGGATGAGTATTTCGACGAGTGTGACGAGTGCGGCGAGTATTTCGACAAGGACGATATGTATTGGGTCATCAACGCCAGGGGGCACGAGGTTCGGGTCTGCCAGGATTGTCTGGATAACTACTACCGTTGCTGCAACGGCTGCGGCCAGTGGGTCCACGACGATCTGGCCGAGGAGCTGTTCGACGAGGACGGCGACCCGACGGATGAGTTCTACTGCGAGAGCTGCGCGGAGAACCGGTTCGAGCACTGCGATGACTGCGGGCACTTGCACCGGCCCATCGACCTGATCGCCGGGTACTGCGCCAAGTGCCGGTCCGCCCATGAGGAAGAAATCGAAATCGAGACTGAAACTGAGAAGGAGGAGCAGTCGGCATGAATAGACTGGAAGATTTTCTGAAGCCCACCCAGAAGGAGCTTTTTTCCCGGCTCTGCCGGATGTTCAAGGGCAGCACGGTCGTCAGCAAGGGTGAGTTCATCCTGGTCAAAGGCGAGGCCCCGGTGATGCTCCTGGCGCACCTGGACACGGTTCACAAGGAGCCGGTCAATCAGATCTGCAAGACCCAGAACGGGAACATCCTGATGTCGCCCCAGGGAATCGGCGGCGACGACCGGTGCGGAGTTTACGCGCTGGTGACGGCCTATCGCATCGCGGAGCAGAAGCCCTGGCTGCTTTTCACCTGCGATGAGGAAATCGGCGGGCGCGGCGCGGAGGCGTTCGTTCTCGCCCATCAGACGGGCCAGCTCCCCAAAGAGCTGGACGACCTGAAGATGCTGGTCGAAATCGACCGGAAGGGCCGGACGGACGCGGTTTATTACGACTGCGAGAACGAGGAGTTCGAGGAGTACATCACGAGCAAGGGGTTCGAGACCGAGTGGGGTTCCTTCAGCGACATCTCCGTGGTGGCCCCGGAGCTCGGTGTGGCGGCGGTCAATCTCTCGTCGGGATATTACAACGCCCACACGCTCCACGAATACATCAACCGCAAGCACCTCAACGCCACGGTGAAGAAGGTCGTGGAGATGATCGCGGACAGCTGCAAGCCGGATTTCCCGAAGTACGAGTACATCGAGCGGGTCTGGGGCGGCGTTCGCGGCGGCTCCGGCTGGCTCTACGACGATATGTACGACTTGAGTTACTGGCGGGATCGCGGAGCGGTCCAGCGTCGGGATGTCCCGCTGGCGGACAAAGACCACCCTCCCGCCGAGGGGGAGGTTCCGGGAAACCTCCCCAGCGAGCTGGTCGATGACTATTTCGACCTGCTCGATTACTACAGCAGCCACGAGCTGGAGCAGCTGCGAGCCAAGTACGGCGACGGCATTATCCAGCTGATGCACGAGGAGGAGTTCGGGCCTGATTACCGGTCCGACTACGACGCCCCGGAAGATGAGGACGACGAGGAGGACCAGATGGCCGTCCGGGAGATAGTCGGGGCCAAGGTGAGCTGAAAATGGCGGAGCTGATTCTGAGGCTGACCC
Organism: uncultured Oscillospiraceae bacterium; assembly: GCA_947626845.1. Lineage (GTDB taxonomy): Bacteria > Bacillota > Clostridia > Oscillospirales > Oscillospiraceae > RUG626. The sequence goes on from CANQTW010000002.1 coordinate 93,353, forward strand.
GCGAGGAGGTTCAGCAGAAGCTCGACTTTAATCTGCTCTGCCACACCCGGCACAGCGCCGTCGCCTGGGAAACCGGGCGGCGACGCCGCCGCTGGGCGGCAGAGTTCACGCCGGACGAGCGAGAGCGGGCCGAGGCCATTTTTGCCCTGTGCAGCCGGTGGGCTCTCAAAACCGGGCCCAAGCCCGTCGAGATGAGCCTGGACACCTACGGCCTGTGGCAGAGGCTGATTCGCTTCTGCGGAACATTGTGAGAGGAGGAAATCGTGTGCGACTGAAAAATTCTGACTACACACTGCTGAAGCTCATTCAGGAGGAGCTGAACCGGTACGGGCGGGATGACCTGACGATCCCGCTCGGGCAGCTGCTCCGAGAGTTCGAGGAGAAGCGGGACAGCACCCGCAAAGCCAACCGGGAGCGGATCGCCCGCCGGCGGAAGGAGGGAACCTTGTGAGCGGCATCGACCGGAAAGCCGAGCTGGAATATCTGACGGCCTTTGCCAAGGAGACCGGCTCCAAGTTGCCGATAGACCGGGCTCAACTGCGGGCCCTGTGGACGGCCTACTGCCTGCACCAAAACATTGAGGTGGACACGGCTGATTACGACATGGGGCTGTTCATGCTGTGGTGCGCCATCACCGGCTCCTCCTGGGATGACTTCGAGGACTTCGACGGTTTCATGTGCGCCAATCTTGTGTGAGGAGGGATAACTGATGGAGGACCTGTTGATTTTCCTCATCATCGTGACGCCGTTCCTGGGCGTCCTGTGCATCTGCGGTTTCGTGGCGGACTACATTCTCCCGCATATCAAGCCGCTGGAGCGGTGGCTGGAAACGCTGCCGCAGTGGGAGGAGGACGAGTGATGATCCACGAAATCGACCGGGCCCTGAGTGATTGGACCCCGGAGCTGCGTTCCGTCCGCATCAAGCTGGGCCTGCCGGAGTTGCTGGCCCAGCTCGGTGAGGAGGGCGCGGAGCTCTCCCAGGCGGCGCTCAAAATGCGCCGGGTCCTGGACAAGCACAACCCCACGCCGGTGACGCTGAACGAGGCGGAGGCCAATCTGGCCGAGGAGTTCGCTGATGTTCTGGTGTGCATGATGGCAGTCGGCATCAGCCCCGACGAGGTTGCAAAAATTATCCGCCGGAAAATCCCGCGTTGGGTTGACCGGCTCGATGTGTGGGAGGAGGTGTGAGAAATGATTACCCTGCGAGAAGCCTTCAAGCTCTGCAATATTGAGGACAGCGAAGTCCTCTGGCTCTGCGACCGTCTGGAAGGTGCGAACTTCTGGAGTTGGCCGGTGACTGGCCGTGAAGTCCGGGAGAAGTTCGATATGAGAAACACGATGGTCACGGCCATCGAAAACAAGTTCCACTTCAGTGAGTGGGAGGGCTTCTTGTTCATCATCAAGAAGGGAGGTGAGACCGGTGAAAATTGTTCGTGATGGCGCGGAGATCGAGCTGACCTCTGCCGAGCTGTACGCCGCCTATTTGGAGCAGCAGCACATCTTCGACGTGCAGGATGTCTCTGTGGAGCTGGAATCCGTTGCAGATGCGCTCAATTCCATCAGCGGAGATTCGGAGGCGGGGTGCGCCGCCGAGAAACTGTTGCGGAACCCCAAGGCCCTCGATGAAATCGCAGACGCGAAACGCGCCCGCATGACCAAGTACGGAACCCCGTGGCTCACGGCGACGAGTGACGCCGTTTACGAAGCCATCGACAAAATGCTGAATAACTGAAAGGAGCTTACTTATGAACTTCAATCCTGAAATCAAGCGCGGCGACGTTTTCTATGTGGACCGGGTGCAATCCTACGGTCACGAGCAGCGGTCTGGCCGCCCCGCCATCGTTGTGTCCAACGACCGCAACAACCGGTGCAGCAGCGTGGTGGAGGTAGTCTACCTCACCACGCAGCCCAAGTCCGATCAGCCCACGCACGTCACCGTGAGGGCCACTGGCGTTCCCAGCACGGCCCTCTGTGAGCAAATCCAATCTGTGGATGCCACCCGGCTGGGGAGTTTCTGCGGGCGCTGCTCGGCCTCGGAGATGCGGGCCATCGACATGGCTCTGTCCGTCTCGCTGGGCCTGGATATGGGGGGGGTCTCGTCGGACGAGCCCGAGGATGTCGCGCCACCCGATGCAGCGGATGTCTCTGCTGCGGCTGACGAGCTGATCGCTGTGAAAGCCCAGCTCGAAATGATGCGGTCGCTCTACAACGACCTGCTCCTGCGGACGATGAAAACCGCATAAAACACGAACGGCCCCGGCCTTTTCAGGCCGGGGCTTTCTGCGACTTGAAGTGATTTTTTCGGAAAAATTTTTCCGAAAAACCTTGACATTAACGACTTTAAGTGCTATAATAAGACCATGGAGAACAAAAAGGAGCCGGTTGAGGCAGAAAGGAAATGCAAAATGGAAAAGAAAATCACTGAGATGACAAACAAAGAATTGGTGGAGGAAATCAGGTATCTCGCCAGCCTCCTGGACGACCAGCCTCACCAAGCTGGATGGCTTGCGGAAGTCGCCGAGGAATTGAGCCGCCGGGTTTGGGCGGACTGAAAGCCGAAACGGGCTGCGGCCCGTCACCGGGAACCGCCCCACCCGGTCTGAAGATGGCAGGGCAGAAAGGAGATCAGAAAATGGGACACTGCGGTGACTGCGAACACTGCAAGCCGAACGACATCTGCAACGGCGATTGTGTTTGCAGGGCCCGAGACATCGAGGTCTCGGAGGACGACGACATCCGGTTCTACGGCGATTTCGGGGAGCCCTGCGCGGACTTCACCCCGGCGGGTTGATGATATAGGCAAATTCAGCTAACCACCAAGCTCGTTGAGCTTGACGGTCTTGGTGCCGTTCTTGTAGTTGAACACGAGGACAATTTTATCATCGTAGACATACACGGCATTGATGAAACAGTCAATCAGGCGTTGGCGCTGTTCTGGAACTGTCACATCTATATTGCGGAAGCGGTGAAGGAAAAAGCTGATTTCTTCGCGATCTAAAGCCGGCCTTTTCAGCTTTTCAGTAAGGATAGCTTTTTCAAGCTGTTCTTTGCAACTTTCCAGCTCGGTCAACCGCTTCTGCGTGGACTGGGAGAAGATGCCCGCTTGTATGGCGTTCAAAAGGTTATCTATGCCCTTTTCGACCTCCGAAAGCTCCCGCCCCATGAGCTTTAAATCGTAGCTCTCCGCGCCCTGTATGGCAAGGAGCCGGTCAGCTATGCGCTCCATGAGGCGGTCATTCATCACGACAGCCATTGTCTGATTGACAACAAGGTCTTCAATCCAGTCCTTTTTGACGGCCTTTTTGTCACAGCCTGTTTTGCGCTTGGCGCTGAGACATTTATAATAGTGGTACATCTTTCCCGTCCGGCTCTTGCCACTCTCGCCCACCATTTGAGCGCCGCACTTGCCGCAGAAAAGTTTTGTTGTCAGCAAATACCGCTCGTCCGCTTTTGCCGCCGCCGGGGTCTTCTGATTTTTCGTCAGCCGCTCCCGTGCCCGGTCAAATATGTCCTGCGGGACTATCGCCGGAATGCCGCCGGGAATAACAATGTCGCCGTACTTGTATTCGCCTATGTATTTGCGATTTTTAAGCATGGCGGCCAATGTGGTGTAGGTGAACGGGAAGCCCTTTTTCGTGGTCAGTCCTCGCGCGTTGAGGTCGTCCCGGAGCTTCTTCAAATCCTCGCCCTCGGCGTATCTTTTAAAGATTTCCAGAACGACAGGGGCCTCGGCGGGTTCAATGTCCAGCTTTTTGGTGGAGCCGTTGAGAACGTAACCAAGGGGCGCGGTGCTTCCGTTGTTCATGCCCTTTAATGCGTTCTCTTTCTGTCCGCGCCGTATCTTTTCCGAAAGCTCCGCGCTGTAATATTCCGCCATACCTTCCAACATGGCCTCCAGAATGATGCCCTCCGGCCCGCTGGTGATGCCCTCGGTGGCAGACACGACCTTGACGCCGTTCTTTTTTAGGATGTGTTTATAATGGGCGCTGTCATAGCGGTCACGGGCGAAGCGGTCAAGCTTCCACACAAGGACGGTATCAAAAAGCCCTTTGCCGCTGTCGTTTATCATCTTGAGAAAATCAAGGCGCTTCTCCGTGTCCTTGGAGGCCGACAAAGCGCGGTCAATATAGGAGCCGACAACCGTTATATCGTTGCGCTTGGCGTACTCCGTACACTCGCGGATTTGTCCCTCGATGCTGGCCTCCCTCTGCCTGTCCGATGAAAACCGGGCGTAAATTACGGCGTTCATTTATCTGCCTCCTCCATCATTTTAATGAGTGCGTTTTTCAGTTTTTCATTATAGGGCGAATTGGGTTCAAAGCACATTTCAATAAACCGCTTCATTTCCTCGCCGCTGGCTCTTGCCCTCGGCTTGTATTCATACAGTTTCCCCTGTGGCTGGTCCGTCCGGCAACAGAGATAATCAAGGGAAACGTCAAAGTAATCAGCCCACCAAACAAGGATTTTCACTGACGGCGCGGTCTTCCCTGTCTCCATTCGGGCTATTGTAGTCTGATTTGTCCCGCACAGCTTGGCGATTTCCGCTTGTGTTATCTGCGCTCTTTCCCGGAGCGACTTCATTCGATGGCCTATCTCTGTCATATAAAGGCCCCCTTTCTGAATTTTATTATAGCATATTTGCACGGGATAGTCAATGCTAAAACAGCATATTATCAAATCAATTTTCGCCCCATGCCCCGCAGGGCATAGAGCGACAGCAATTCTAATTGCGATGGAGCGTGACAAAACCTTATTCCCCGCATTGCACCCGGCCCCGATGCGCTCCAAGGCTTGAGCCGTGGCGGGGTGACCGACTTTCATGTGAGCAGACTTCCATGTTACTTTGCTAACAACAACGGGGGCAGGTTATCGCGCGCTTGTGAATATCCTACCCCCGCGATTTTTACCAGCCCCGGCTGTGCCTCTCCCGGTCCCGCGCCTCCTCGATGGCAACAAGGCGTTCCTGCGCCTGCCTTGCCTTTTTGGCCTCGTTCAAGGCCTCTTTCTCGTTGCCAAGGCGTTCCCTTTCTATCCGCGCCATTTCTTTGTTATGCTCCTCCTGCTCACGGCGCAATAGTATGACCTCTCTCATTGCCGGGTCAAGAGACGCAAGGTAGAGATTATCTATACTCCGGTAATACACCCGCGCTTTTTCCTCAAAATCCGCTCCGCGCCGGTTGATTTGCTCCGCTATGGGGGCAATGAAATCGTTGTATTTTTTCCGCGCTAGCCGCTCACTGGCCGTCATAAGGAGCATGACCGGAATTATTACGATTATGGCCAACAGCAATAACGGCGAGAAATATTTCCGCATTATCAACGGGAGATTATTGTCAAAAATAATATCAATTATCGTGATAAGCCCGATTATTTTTCCGACGTTGAACCAGCGCGCTTTTTTCATATGACACGTTTCCCATTGGGCAAAGAGGCTCGCCTCCCTCTCCCTTACGGGGCCGGTTATGCCCGCTATGTCGCTTTTATAACCGGCCTTTTCGACGTCTAAGAGTCTCAGCTGTTTGCTTACTCCGCTTACATTGATATTGCTTTTCCCGTAGCCTTGCGTTTTGTTGTATTGCGTAAAATAGTACACCTTATCAAGGTCATACCGGGCAGGCTTTTTACTCGTTCTCATACTTCCTCCGTATCCCAGTGCGCCAATTTATTACGCTGTCTTTACGGCAAATAGACAGCCATTATTTATAAACGGAGGGGTCGTCACCCCATTCAAAATCGGGATCATTCATTTTATCCCTAATTCTCTGTGCAAGCTCACTATTATCGTCATTAGCATCAACGACTTCTATAGGAGCTTCCATCTGTTCACGGAGCCAGTCAGGGATCTCAAACTCGGTGTTCTCCATGGGGTCCTCCGGCTCGTAGTTTTCCTCCGGGTCAGGCGCTTGACCTCCCGCGGCGTTGCTCTCAATATTGTTTTTGCCCTCGCTGGGGGCGCTGGGCTGGGGCGCGTTGGCTTCGGGCTGGGTAGCCTCCGGCACAGTGGGCTCGGTCTGCGTGTCCTGCTGTTCCTCCTGCTCCGGCTCAACCGGGCTTTGCTCACTCTCGGAAGGAGCAGTGGCGTCGTTGTTTATTTGGTTCTCGTTCTCCGTGCCGTCTTGAGCGTCCTTCGTTTCAATGTCGCCCTTCTCGCCGGAGCTGTCCGCCGGGGCCTTTTCGTCAGGTGGTGTGACCGCGCTATCTCCGTCCCCGTCGTCCTGATTTTCGGGCGTATTATCTGATGTGGTCGTCACAACACCTCCGGCCAGATTTGCGCCGTCGCTCTCCGTGCTCTCTTTAACCGGCTCGTCCGCCTTCCCAATATCACCGCCGCTGAGGTTAGGAAAAACTATGACGGCAATCAGACATACGGCAACTAAGGTTCCGGCCAGAGCAATCAGATTTTTCTTGCTCATAATTTACCCTCCGTTTCTTTCTGTACACTGAAATAAGTTTTTAGAAACATCTAAACAGTAGATATTTCTTTATACAGACGATTATAACACAGAGAAAAATCAATTACAATAGTAAATATCTCGTGTTTGGAGATTTTTACTATGAACATTGAACTCAACTATAAATTGATAGGACAGCGATTGCGGGCTATACGGAAGTCGAGGGGGCTTACACAGGAGGAGCTGGCAGAACGAGCCGATATATCCCCTCAGCATTGTAGTGGTGCAGAAAACGGTAGCGCCAAAATATCTCTACCAGCCCTTATAAGAGTGTGCAACGCCCTTGATGCTACCCCCGATGAAATCCTGATGGACTCCGTTAAAAAGCCTTCGCCGATGATGGTGCAAAAGGACATTGCCAATGTTTTCGCAGATTGCACGGCCGACGAGGTATTTCTTATGCTATCTCAGGCAAGGAGCTTGAAGGAGGCGCTGAGAGCAGTACACTTGAAAAAAGATAAGCAGTGTTAAGTGTTTTTATCATAGGAGGCAGTAAAACGATGGAAGAAAGCATAAACTTAAACGATATTGGTGCAGAAATAGGGGGAAAGATTGAGGCCTTAATGGAAGAGGCAAACGAAAAGCAAAAAGACCTTGCAAGTTATGCTAATATTTCATATTATGCTCTGGGTAAAATTAAAAATGGTAATCAGGCAATAAATCCTGAGCAACTAATTAGTATTGCTAAGCACTATAATGTCTCTACGGATTATCTTTTGGGCCTTACCGAAGAAAAGAACATACACATGAGTATCGTAAAATATCTTTACGATCACATTGAAATATCTAAAGGAAAGCATCCGAAGGGAAAAGATGTTTTCAGCTCGAATGATTTAGAGAGATTTTTTAGCAAAAAAGGATTTGGAATGAGGCTATCCCAAGAGATTGTACATTTACTTTGTTCCGTTGCGAATTTACAACGTGTAGGTTCCGAATTGAAAAAGTCGGAACTTATTGAAAGAATTGAAAATATTTCAAGAGAATATAATTCGTGTTGTACCTCAAAAGACCACTCAAAAAGCGCATTTTATCGTTTGTTGAGTGAGCATGATTTAACAGAAGCTGTTGAGAAGCACATAGACAACGCAAAAGAGCTTAAATCATTGCTTAATTCTTCTTTTGAAGACGTTCAATCAGATGAATAAAAACAACGCTCAAAACCACCAACTGGTTTTGAGCGTTGTTGTATCTAAAGCAGTGGTGAATAAATGCAAGACGCGAAATCCGCAACTTGTTTCTGTTTTTGCCAATTTCAACACATTGTCTCAAAAATGTGCTATTCTCATTGCATCAGCTGATAAACGAGGCCTCCACGACTTTAAAAAAATTAAAAAATTAAAAGGAGAAAACATTTTATGAAAAATGAAAAAACATGCCTTTACCTGTTGAATGTTGAAGGCCGCCGTTTGGCGCTCTGGGCCAATGAGGAAAACTATTCTCGCTTTTTAGAAGGAGACGAAAATGCGATATTCACCGCTTTTGACCTGGAAACTGGAACAGATTTGCGTATTGAATTTAAGGACGGTATGTTAGAACAGATTGTGAGCTTCTGAATATGCTCCGGGGCGGGGGTTTTAACTCTCGCCCCACTCAACAGAAAACGAATTTGGAGGCGATTATTTAATGATGCCAAAGTATATTTCTAACGACCCAATTCTTACCAAAAAGGAAATTGAAGAATTTAACCAACACTATGCCATGCTTTGCGGCGTTGCCGCAAGTTATGGGGAAATCATTCAAGAGCTTATGAAGAGAAAGAATATTGACCCTAAAAAAGCTGAATTTTTGACTGGGTTAAATTACGTTCAATTTAAAAACCTTGATAAGCCCGGCGGAGCTATCCAGAAGCGGTTTGTAATTTCAGTCGCCATCGGCTTCGAGTTGGACTTTGACATAACCGAGTGCATCTTAAAAAGCTGCGGGCTGTGCCTAAATTCTAATGACCGCGTTGATAGAGCCTATATTTATATTTTGGAAAATCATAAAGGAAGGGACATTGACGAATGTAACATGGTTTTATCTCAGTTGGGTGTTCCCGGAAACGCTATGCTTGGCGAATTGGAGCGCGGCGAATACACTAAGCGCAAGAAATAAGTTAAAATTCATCAGCCGCACACTTTTTTGTGTGCGGCTTTTTTCGTTAAAAAAGGAAAAAGCCTGACATTTTAGGAGTTTTCGAACCATCTAATTTGAAAAGCCGCGAAAACAGCGAAATTTATTTTTTTCAGTGAAAAATGACGCTAGAAAATATCTGCGCTAAAATACGAACATCTCAGGCGGCCGACCGGGAAAATTCATTTTGAAAGGAAAAAATAATATGCCTCGTCGAATTACTTCTACTCTCCCCTCTGTCAACGCGGATCTTGACGTGGTCATCCTATGTGAAAAATCCCCCATCTACTCTTTTGCCGATGGAAAGAGAACATCAGATACACCAATAGGGACCCGTCTTACCGTTGCGTTGCCGGGGGCGCGGATGGCCCCGCTATCGGTAAGATTTGACAACGCAGACCCGTTGCCAAAAATTAGTGATGAATATCTCAGGGAATCTTTGGAAGCCTGCAAGTTTTTGTATGCCACCCTGCCCGACTGTGAAGTCACACTCTATCCCTCTGCCAATGGAATTGGCATGACCGCAGTTGGGAAAAGTGTCCAGCTCGTCGATCTGGAAAAATAAGCCTATGAGGAGTGGGGCAAGTCCCCCACTCCTCCTTTGGAGGAAAAATATGAAAGAATTATTCGTTTTTGTTCTCTCCCTTTGGGGAGGGCGGTTCTGGAAAGTTTCAGCAGCGCTCCTTTGCGTTGTGTTTTTGCTTGGTATCGCTGCTGCTATCCGCTGTCCGCCCTGGTATCGGCTGCGCTGGTGCCGTGGGATGGAGCAGATAGGAATGTATAATGCGGAGGGGTCCACGCCGTTCCTACTCTCCGTCCGAAAGGATCGGCATAAAGCTCACGGAAGAATATTGACAGTTCGTAATTTTGGCCTGTCTGTTGAGTATATTGATAATAAGGTCCCTGAACTTGAGGCCGTTCTGAACGGGAAAATTTACGCAATCGAGTATGGAAGAAATACAAAGAGTACACGGATTTTCCTGTTACCCCACCGTTATGTTCAGCCAACATTGATTTCGGCACATTCCCAAGAGCTTGTCAAGGTCCCGAATTTCCTTGTAGTAGGAAAAACCGGAAGCGGCAAGTCATACGCGCTCACTGTTTTATTGGCGTTATTTGCCCATGCTGACAGGAATACAAAAATTTTTATTTGCGATTACAAAAATAGCTTTACGCAATTTGCGAGTACACCGCACTTTTTTGGCTACAAAGATTCTGTAAAGGGGATTATGGAGGTCTACGATATTTTTACAGAGAGGCTTTCCGCCCCGGAAAATAAGCGCGACAAAACGCCGGTGGTCCTTATGGTGGACGAATATGGCGCTCTTGTCTCCGCCCAGGACAGGAAAACAGCCGACGAGATAAAGGCGAAAATCGGAAATATGCTATTTATGGGTCGAAGCCTGGGAATAAAGGTTCTCATTGGAGTACAACGGGCCGATGCAAGCTATTTCCAAGCGGGGGCAAGAGATCAATTCCATGCCATTCTTGCCATGGGAAATATCTCCAAAGAGCAGAAAGAGATGCTTTTTTCGGATTTTAAACAGAAGATGACCGACAACCGGAGCCGCATACGCATAGGAGAAGGATATCTGTTGGTTGAAAGCCAGGACATCGAGCGGGTTAAGGTGGCCCCTGTCAGGGACTTCGGCGAAATCAACGCTTCAATCATTGAAGCATTGAGCCGTTGACAGTTTGGGCGGGGCAGGCGGCCCAAAGCTGCCGGACCCGCCCGCCGCCGTCAGGCGGCATATTAACTTGATATTTTATGAAAATCAACAGAATTGAGGACGTACACCCGCCGACTCCCGATACGGAGGTCGCTGTCAAGATCTGCGGCAATATTGCCGAGGTGCGCTATATGCGCCGTATTCCTGATGGTTGTCCCATCCAAAAGCTCAGCGACAAGCTCTACCTTGACATAAGAACGGGTGAGGTCAAGGAAATGCAAAGTTCCGACAGCCGCTCCGACAATCTGACAAGCGTGGCGCAATCTCTAAAACGCCTCCGGGACCTGATAAACGCAAATTTGACGGACCCGGAAACGGCGCTGTGGGTGACACTCACTTACGCTGAGAACATGAAGGACGCCGAAAAGCTCTATGAGGATTACCGTCGCTTTTGGCAGAGGTTCAAATACTATGCGGCAAAGGCGGAATTACCGCCTGTCGAGTACATCATAGCCGCAGAACCGCAAGCCCGTGGAGTGTGGCATTTGCACGCGCTATTCCTCTTTGACGGTAAAGCGCCGTATATATCCAATGACACGATCAGCCAGATATGGGGCCACGGCTTCACAAAAACAAAAAGTCTAAAGGGCATCGGCAACCCCGGTCTATACCTCACCGCGTATTTAGGTGATATGGAATTTACGGAGGCTGTGACCAGCGGAACGAAGCGGGGACGGCTGGCGGAGGTTGAAGCAAAAGACGAACAGGGCAGAAAGCAAAAGAAAGCTGTCATCAAGGGGGCAAGGCTCAAATTATATCCTCCCGGCTTCAACCTCTACCGCTGTTCCCGCGGCGTGAAGCGGCCAGTAACGCAAAGGCTCACGGAAGGAGAAGCACAGGAGCTCGTAAAAGGCTCACGGCTTACCTACGAAAAAACCGTCGCCGTCATTAGCTCGGACGGGGAAACCCAAAACATCATCAATTACCGCCAGTACGACCTAAACAGCCAAGCCCAAACAGGCGCAGACTTTGGGACGACAGAGAAAAACCCCCATCAGATGTCGTCCGCAGACGAAACCGCTAAAAACGGCGAATAATTTCCAGAAAGAGGGTTTTTGCAATGCCCGCGCTGGAGCGCGAGGATAATACACAAGAAGTTATCCCTGATTTTGAGATAGAAACGCTTGCTCGGTGTCTGCTCCCGACCCTTCGTGATTTTTTTGAAAGTCCGGAAGGAAAGGCGGAGTTTGCCCGCTGGAAAGCAGACAGGGACAAGCAAAAATAAAAACATACGGCCCCTGCCGCGATTGGCAAGGGTCGTATATTTATTATTCATAAGCGCTCAGATAAATGACAAACCCGAACCCGTCCCCGACGGGGAAAAGGTTCGGATTAGTCTTGTTTGGTGGAGGAGGGTGGATTCGAACCACCGAAGGCATCGCCAGCAGATTTACAGTCTGTCCCCTTTGGCCACTCGGGAACTCCTCCATATTCAGTTTCTGGAGCTGGTGGACGGATTCGAACCCCCGACCTGCTGATTACAAATCGCTTTCGCTATAAAAATCCGGGCATTTCTAAGGCTTTCTGCCCCTTTTCCCTCCGAAATCAGCAGCTCGTTCATGCTGTTCCCTCCACTGTTTCCATCCCCAAATTTCGTCCAGTGGGTCAACTTGTGGGTCAGGCCGCCTTCCAAACGGAAAGCGGCCTGGACGATTCGGATAACTCCCAAAAAAGGAGCGAAATAGATGATTCGAGGGTTACATAGTAACTCTGAATGGCAGAAAAGTCAAGCCTTCAATATTTGGACGGCTATAAGCAAAAAGAGCCTTTTCCCTCTGCCGTACACCATCAACCAAACAGAGCTCCAACCAGAGTACTTCAAATTCTGCAGGGGACCCCCTGCAATTTTGGGGAGGGGAATAGTATTAACAAGACGAAAAGCCAACAAGTATAAAGCCCTTCCAGAAGACCACATCACACGCGGTTTCTCCGTTTTGCCGATACGGTTTCTCTCGACTTTTCTGCTCCTCTGCGGTATTGTGTGTTGCCGAGGAGGGGTGAAGATGGAGAATCTGATCAATGAACTCTATTACGGCAATATCAGCCCGGTTGAGCAAATGGGCGGGCTCACAGCAGAAACGGCGGCAATCATGAAGCGGGTACACGAGAATGAGGACAAGCTGGAAGCAAGCCTCAACGATCAGGAGAAAGAATTGCTCCGCACGATCCAAGATGACCGGCTCGATGCCGCCAGCATCATTGAGGAACAACGCTTCCGTGAAGCCTTCATCCTTGGGGCGAGATTGATGGTCGAAATCCTCACAGGAGGGCCTCAATAATTGCGGGAGTTCCCTGCGTTTTTTGGGAGTGGAATAGCATTAACAAGACGAAAGATAACAAATATACGCAGGCTGCCGGAAGAGAGATAACCATGAGGATCATCACTCCGTTTACGCACACAGTCTCGGCAGAAAAAGTTGAAATATCCAAGAGTTCATGATATAATTGGGCCTGTTTGAGATGCTGGAACTTTATCGCCGTGTATGGAGGTGTGGGCATGAAAGAGGGGCAGAAAAAAACACGCCGGGAATGGCTTACCGCCCTCATCTGGCTCATGGTCACGCTTACCGTATACGCCGTGTCGGTGATCGTCCTGAAGGACTGGACCCGGTATCTCTTCATCCTGCCCTTGGCGCTGATTTTCTACCTTTTGCGCCTTGCGATCCTCCTGCCACTGTCCAAAAAGGAGCGCGGACGGGGGAGCCGGCATGCAAGGCGGGTGATCTACCTGGTCCTCTGTGTCGCTCTCCTTGCGGGGACCGTCCTTTGGCGGGACAGCTATGGCCTGCCGCTGTACCCATACCTGACTGTCGGCTCCTCGCCCTTTGAGTCCCAGAACATTGCGTCCATTGAGCACGAGGCGGACGGACGGTTCATCATCCGCACAAAAAACGACACTCTCAAAGTCCTGCAGCTGACGGACCTCCACATCGGCGGTACCCTCTCCACCTACAAGCAGGACCGGGCGGCCTTTGAGAGCATCTATTTTCAGGTCATCCAGGAGGCCCAACCTGACCTCATCATTATCACCGGGGATCTGGTCTACCCCATCCCCCTCCAGTCCCTGAGCGCCGATAATCGCACGCCCCTGGTGTACGTCTGCGACTTCATGGAGAAGATAGGCATCCCCTGGGCCTTCGTCTACGGCAACCACGAGACGGAGCTGCTGGCGGAGTACGATGCCGACGAGCTGAACGAAACTCTCACCGCCTACACCTTTGACCACGGGGGACATCTGCTCTTCTCCCAGGTCCAGCCGGACATCTACGGGCGGTACAACAACCTCATCGAGGTGCGTAATGCCGACGAGAGCTTGAATGAGGCCCTGTTCCTTCTCGATTCCAACGACTACGCCTCCCTGGACCCCACGGATTACGACTCCATCCACGCCGACCAAATTGACTGGTACCGGCGGACTGTGGAGGAGCTGAACGAGCGCGAGGGACATACCGTGCCGTCCATGCTCTACTTCCACATCCCCCTGCCTGAGTTTGAGGATGCCTACAAGGCGTTTCTGGCGGGCTCCCCGGAGGCGGAGCTGCTTTTCGGCGAACGCCGGGAGGGCTGCGGCTGCGCGGATAAAAACAGCGGCCTTTTCGATACGGTCCTGGAGCTGGGCAGTACAAAAGCCATTTTCTGCGGTCACGACCATCTGAACGACGCGGGCATCCGATACCAGGGCGTGGACCTCATCTACGGCCGCTCCATCGACAACCTGGCCTACCCCGGCATCGACCGCCTCACCGACCAGCGAGGCGGCACGATGGTGACCCTGCTTCCGAGGTCGGCGTATGAATACGCATTGTTTCCGAAAAGATAACATGGCGCGTAATCGCGCCGTTGAGTCGTTCTGAGTTGTAAAGCCATTATCTCCCCCCGTGTGCGGTTTTAAGGCAGGGGGTAGGACGTGTACACCTCCAGGACGACAAAACGCCGTGTTGGGCGTCTGTGGGCAAAAGTGAATTCTCCTCTCTGCGCATAACTCAAGCTATGGGAAGGTACACCGAGGTAAATTCCCAACCCTTTTTTCGGGCAAAAAAGGCCGTTCGATTATTGAACAAGATAAAGGGCCGCACCGCTTAGCGGCGCGGTCCGGCCACTTCGCCCCGCAGTGCGGGGCATTTTCGGATAACGGGACCGCACCGTATTTCGGGGGATAGGAAAAAATCCGCACCGGATGGCGCTCCGAAAGCACCTAAGTTCTTAGGGTTTCAAGGGTTTTCAGCAATCCATTAACGGTGAGCCCTCAAAAAATTATCCGTTTGTACACAATTTTCCTCTGGCTATTTGGCGAGCGTGGTGGTATGTTGTGTGTTTGCCGAAGGGCGGAAAGGAGGCACACAGCATGGGCAAACGCAGAGCCAATGGCGAGGGGAACATACGAAAGAGACCGGATGGCCGCTGGGAAGGGCGGTATATTGCGGGGCACGACGAGAATGGGAAAGCTATCCGAAAGAACGTGCTCGGCAGGACTCAAGCGGAGGTCAAGGAGAAGCTGAAGAACGCCATCGGGGAATGTTCGGAGATCAACGTGGAGAAGGCTGAGGAATATACCGTCGGGTCTTGGGTCAAGACATGGTATGAAACCTACTCCAAGCCGCATGTCCGGGAGAGTACGCAGAGGTTTTACGAGGACTACATTGGGCATCACGTCGTGCCGAGGATTGGGAGCATCAAGCTGGCCAAGCTCACCGGGCGGGACATACAGAAGATGTACAACGATGTCAAGGCCAAAGGACGAATCAGGAAAAAGGCGGACGGGGACGCCAGCATGAGCGCAAGCTACGTCAGAGGCTTGCACATGATGCTCCACAACTGCCTGGACCGGGCGGTAAAAGAACGGTTGATCCTGCGGAATCCGACGGAGGACTGCATCGTACCGAAGCTGGAGAAGAAAGAAATGCACATTCTCCACCCGGAGGACATCAGCGCCTACCTCAAGGAGGCGGACCGGCGAGGTGTGCTGGCGATGTTCTTCCTGGAGCTGACTACGGGCCTCCGCAAAGGTGAACTGGTCGCCCTTCTCTGGACGGACCTCGACGAAAAGGCCATGACCCTGAACGTCTGCAAACAGGCCGCCGGGGTCAAGGGCGGAGGGGTGAAGGTGACGAGGCCGAAAACGGAGACGTCGATTAGGAGAATCTCCTTGTCCCAGGAGACCATTGACGTCCTGAAACGGGAGCATGAAAAGCATCCAGAACTTGAGATCATGTTCCCCTCCCCGAAGACGCTGGACATGTACTATCCCGATTCCGTCACGGCCATCCACAACAAGATTCTGAGATCCGCAGGACTCCCGCACATCCGTCTGCATGATCTTCGCCATACCTTCGCCACCCTGGCGCTCCAGAACGGCGTGGATGTCAAAACGGTCTCCAGCATCCTCGGTCACTACGACGCAGGCTTCACCCTCCGAACCTACACCCATGTCACAACCAAAATGCAGGAAGAGGCCGCCACAACCATGGGCAAGCTGATCGGGGCAAACGTATGAGCAAAACCTACCCCGCCATAACTAAAAATAGGCCGTGGGACGCAAACTCCCGCGGCCTTATGCTATCCCGTCCTTTCCGCTCCGAAATCCCGTTGGGGTCAGAAGTGGGTCAGAACGGGAAAACGGCGGAAATGCGACATAGACGATTCGGATGGGTACCGTCTCCATCCCGCGATTTCCAGAAATAACAAAAATCCCGATTTTGTTCTCAAAATCGGGATTTTCGTGGTGGAGGGCCGGGGAGCTAATACGAACCGCCCCTCCGGCCCTGCGAGGGCTTCAGCATCCATAACCAGGGCCACATCGACGGACGATCCCCTGCCGGAGTAGTTGAGCGCAATGCGGACCCGGTCATCCCACAGGTAGACGGCATTCACAAAAGAGCCGATGACCTTCCGCCGGAAGTCGGCGTCATGGATGTCGCCGTCCCGGAATTTTTCAAGCCAGTAGACGATGAAGCTCCGCTCCACATGGGTGAGGGAGGCTTCCTCCAGGGCAATGGCGTCCTTCAGCCGATCTGCCTCCAGTTCGAGCTCCATGAGCCGGGATTTTGTGGTCACGGTGATGATCCCGGCCTCGATGGCCTTCATGACGTTACCGGAGGCCCGCTGGTTTTCGGATAGCTGATCCCGGAGGCCCTGGAGCACGGCGGAATTTGCCTCCCGCTCCTGATAGGCCATGACGGCGTCGGCCATCCATTCAATGACCTCCGGCTTCAGGACATAGTCCAGGGTGGCCTGTACCACCACCCGCTCCAGCCAATCCCGGTTCACGTTTTCCTTCGGGCAGGTATGCTCGGAGCGGCGCTTTTGACAGGAGTAGTAAAAATGCAGGTCCCCATTCCGCCCGGTCCCGGAGACACCCACCATGGGCGATTTGCAGAGGCCGCAAAAGAGCTTCCCGGTCAGGAGATACTCCCCGTTTACGCGGTGACGCCCCTGGGGGTTTTTCTTGGTCCGGAGCCGCTCGGCCACCGCAAGGAAAAGCGATTTGTCGATGATGGCCGGGACCCCGCCCTCAATTCGGACATCCCCGAAAGAGTAGACGCCGGTATAAGTTTCATTTACCAGAATCCGATGGAAAGAGGTCCGGCCCCACAGGCCGCCCCGCTTCGTGTGGATACCCCGCCCGTTTAGGTCATTGGCGATTTCGACAAAGGGGACGCCCTCGGCCACCTTCCTGAAAATCTCCCGGACCACCTCGGCCTCGGCATCAACCAGGGCGAAGCGGCCATCTGGTCCCTTGCAATAGCCGAAAGGGACCGCCCCGCTGTTGACCTTGCAATCCATGGCATTATACCTCATGCCCCGCCGGATGTTTTGGGAGAGGTTCGCCGAATAATACTCGGCGGACCCTTCCAGCACCGACTCCAAAAGAATGCCCTCCGGCCCTTCCGGGATGGACTCTTTCGCATAGAGGACCCGGACCCCGTTCTTTTTCAGTTTGAATTTGTAGGTGGCCGAATCGTAGCGGTTCCGGGCAAACCGGTCGATTTTCCATAGCAGGACATAGGACCACCGCTTCTTTGCAGAATCCCGGAGCATGGCCTGGAATTGGGGACGCTTGTCCGTTTTCCCGGAGAGCGCCCGGTCGGCGTAGACCTTCACCACCCGGAGGCCCAGGGACCTGGCATAATCCTCGCAATCTGCCACCTGCTGCTCAATGGAGACATCCTTCTGGTTATGGGTCGAATACCGGGCATAGATGACGCAGGAATCCATTTCTCCGGACACCATATCAATTTCACTTTTTTCCATTATCTCCACCCATTAGCCCAAGTTCAATACGGAGCCGATATATATGCTTGCAAGGCAGCCGCCGAACAAAATAATCCCGGCAAGTGCAGGTATCGACCGTCGTTTCATAGGACACCTTTCCTGAGCCTCCGAAAGTGGCCGTTTGGTTCTCAGGGTCTATTGAGAGCGGGGCGCACTTCGCTTCCCGCGCTTTCTCAATACGCTTCAACTGTTCCGGGTGATCATCGATATTTGAAGAGTTTTTCACACTTTCAAGCAGCTCTTTGTCCTGACCACCAGGTTTCCTTCGGAATATCTCAATAATACCAAGCTCGGCTGCCAAACGGTATATATGCTTACACGGGAGATGACGGTCTTCGAAGTCGTGGCAAGTGCAACTTGCCAAGGTTGTGTCATAATAAGGAAGATCAGATGTGCTCGAAAACCGTGCCGTCTTGGTCTCAGAGTCAATCTCAAAGGAAAACGGATAGTTCATCGCTCTTCCTTGGCGGTCAATCTGGGCATTGTCGGCATGGACAGAACAATCCCACTCAGGCCATGTCTGCAGCATTCTGCACCGACCGTATTCAGGTAACTTTGCACGCTTTGCCATACCAAAAACCTCCTTCGTATATGGGAAAAGGGAATCAACCATATGGTTGGTTCCCCTTTTTTGCTTCATAGGGAATCCCCTCCGCCAATTCATTATTCACTTAGAGAGAGGCCCATACCACATCGGCAGTCCGCGCCGCAGGCGTTCACAAATCAGGCTCACGCATCCTGTTTCTTTTCTTTGCGCCTCTGCTCGCGAGCAAGTTTGGCATAAGCGTCCTCATCGGCATTTGGGTCAATAAATGATGAATTTTCGGAGGTGCCGCTTACGCCCAATGGATTTTTTTCGCTTTGCTCAAAACGTTTGAGCTCAACAACGGTTTTTTCAACCAGCTCTTTTGCATAAGCGCAGAAGGTCATTCGGTCTTTATCCGACATTGAAAAATACGAAAACAAAAAAGCCCTTTCAAAATCGGAGCAACCGAATTGTTTAAAAAGTTCTTCCAATGCGTCATCTGGATTTGGAGCAACAGGATCTCCAATTCCGTATTTAAGCCAATCTTCATCAAAGCCAAAAGTCAAGGATATTGTGTGCAACACGCTATCCGGAGGAATTCGTCTTCCCGTTTCATAACCAGAAATTGCAGATTTCGTCATTTTTAACCGTCTTGCGAATTCCTCTTGATTAAGGCCACAACTTTCCCTCGCAAACAAAATTCGCTCACTTATGAGTGAATTTTCCATATCAGACCACCTCTTTTTTCTGTATATTAACACGTCAAGTGCGCAATGTCAACAAAAATTTCTGTTTCCGCTTGACAAAGTACGCAATGCGGATTATAATAAACGCAAAGCGTACCTGAAAGTACGCGATAGGGAGGTGAAATCCATGAGCTCTTCAAAAGAATTGCAAAATGCAAATGAAAAGGAAACGATCTTCACCGAGGGTGTAAAAATGTTGCAAATTCTTCGCACTTTGGGCGACGAAGATCAGAGAATTGCCTTTGCGGTTTTGCAAGGGATGAGGATCCAGAAAATGATTAGCAGTCAGGAGAGAACATCGGAAAGAAGTGCAGGTGTCCGCGTATGAAAAAAGAACCGGCGGTGCGCGTCACCGCCACCGGCGGCATCGAGCCGGAGAGGATACCGGCTCATGTCGCGGAAAACCTGGCCCAGACCGCCCTCCGGGGGATCCTTCGGGCCTACAACGATCCGGCCATCCGGGCAGACTACGAGCGGTGGATGGCCCAGCGCGAGGGGGTGAGAGCATGAACGAGGAAATCCTTCAGGCCATCCGGGAGCTGACGGACGCCATGAATAAAGGCTTCTCGGACATGAGTGGCCGGTTTGAAACAATAGAAAAGCGGCTGAGTATCCAAGAGAAAAAGGCCCGAAAGACCTACACGCGACAAAAACTGATGGAGGCGGATGTTCAGGCATTGAAGGACATCATCCATGAGCTGGCAGAAAAAGAGCCGTGCCGGGTGAGGCCGGACGGGACCGCCATTCGGAAGGAGGCGGCCTATGAGAAATTCGGAGATTGTGGGATAGGCAAAGTCAAGGCCCTTTGCGCCCTCCGGGACGCCGGGGTAATTCGGACAGATGCCACGGGCAAAAACACTTGCACCATCTGGCTGGATAACAAGCCGCAGCGGGTGCTCATCGTTTTGGGAGAGGGGGGAGAGTGAAAATGGGTGGTAAAGTTCTGGTGCTGGCGATCCGCTTGGGCGATATCACGGATGACGGATTTTCCTACGAATGCACCAGTTCAAGCGACAACGCAGAGCTGTTTGCCGCCGTGTTGGCCGCGATCAACGAGCTGGCCAAGAGGGAAGGCGGAACGCCGGAGAGCTCCGCAGAAGGAATCGTAAAGTTTCTGAAGGACAACCCGTTCCTTTTTAGCGGAAAAGAGTGAACGCGAGAGAGAAAGTGAGGACCACCAAATGGACCACCAAATGGAATGGAACATCATCGAAGCAAGAATTGAACAGGCCGCACAGCAAGAGGCCATAGAAGCGCAAAAGAGAATCTCCGAGCGAAAAGAAGCCCGCCGGGAGAGACTGCGCCGAGTGAGGGCCGCAAGGGCCGCAGGAATTACAGTTGCCCTGGTTCTCAGTGTCACCCTCATTGCAAGTGCGGCAACCTCCGGGAGCCGAAAGCCTGCGCCTTCGGCTCCCTCTTTGTCCACGGATGACCCGGACCCCCCGGCGACTGCAGAGAGCTACACGCCCCCAACCACGCCCCAATACACAGCCCCGGCCAAGGTCACGGTGCCGTCGGTCAATCCCGCCACAGAGCCAATCGCTGAAGCTATCGCCCCGGCCACCGAAAGCACAGAGCCGGAGGCCCCGGAGAAAATCCTGGACAGCGTGCCCCTGGACGCCGAAACACAGACCGCCATTTTTGACCTCTGCGGCCAGGACCCGGAGCTGTTCGCCGCGATCATGGCCATCGCCGAAAAAGAGAGTGGCTTCGACACCGGAGCGATTGGAGACAGCGGCAGGAGCATCGGCATGATGCAGATCAACACCCGCTGGAACACAGACCGGATGGCCGCCCTGGGGGTGACGGACCTCACCGACCCGGTCCAGTGCGTCACGGTCGCCCTGGATGTCCTCCGGGAGCTTTCGGAGGATTACGGCCTGGGCTGGGTACAGGATCACAGCCTTTACATTGGGTACAACGCCGGACCATCCGGGGCCTATGCCATCCTGAACGGCGGGGCAAGATCGACAGCATACAGCAGAGCGGCCCTGCAGCTGTTTTCCGCATACCTGCAGGAAATGGAGGGCACGGAATGAGCGAGGTGGAATGGAGGGACATCCCCGGCTTCGAGGGGAGATACCAAGTCAGCTCTTGCGGACAGGTAAAGAGTCTGGAAAGGGAGGTCCGCATTCGGAGCGGAAAAACAAGGCCAATAGCCGAAAGAATTCTGAGGCCGGTAAAGGCCGGGAGCGGCTACCTTGCAGTTCACCTTCGCCCAGCCGGAGGGCCGGACTTCAAGCGATTTTATATCCATAGGCTCGTGGCGACCGCATTTTTCGGTCAAGGCCCGGAGGGGTACGAGGTCAATCACAAAGACGAAAACAAGGAAAACAACGCGGTTTCTAACCTCGAATGGGTCCCGAAAGAAACCAACCTCAGCTATGGAACCAGGAATGTGCGATGCTCCGCCCGGAGCCGCGAGAATTCCAGACGGGTGGCGGCCATCAAGGATGGGGCCATCGTCAAAGAGTACGCCTCCATGCACGAAGCCTCGCTCGAAGGATTTTCCCGGTTCCACATCAAGCAGTGCTGTGAAATGAAAGAGGCAACCCACAAAGGATATGTGTGGGCCTACGCGGAGGAAATGGAGGCAAAGGAATGAACGTAGAAATCGACCCCAGAAAAGGCAGCGTCCTGTGCATCGAAACGACCCCCACGGCGAAGGGTGGCCCGGACGGCTCGAAAATCGTGATCACCGGGAGCACCACAGACATCATCTTCAACTGGATCGCCCTCACGGCTTCGATTTGCGGAGAGATCGGCATCCCCGCCGCCGTCCTGGCGCTGATGCTTCAGGATAAGGTGGCCAAATTCAATGAAGCGAGCAAGGCCGGAGGAAAGACCGTCGTAGACTTGAGCCACGTCTGGGGGAGGAAGCCATGAAGATGGCCCTGCAGGGGAGCACCCTGCTGATCAAAGAGGCGGACAACGTCCAATTCTCCGTGATCAAAAGCTGGAACAAGATGCGCTGGGACAAAAAAACCCAGCTCCTGACCGGGACGGCTGACATGGAGCTCCTGGACAAGCTCTCCAGCATCGTCCGCCTGCCCCCGGCCATCGAACAATTCCGGCAACGGCTCCACGCCGTGCAGGATGCCATCGACAGGGAGCGGGTGAATCAGGACCCCCACCCCATGGCCACCTTCCCCGTCAAGATGCCCCTCTACGCCCACCAGGTGCGAGGCGCAAATATGTGCCTCATCGCCTTCGGATGGGCAAGTGCAGAAAGGATTGGAAAATGATGAAATTTAAGAACAAAAAATTAGTTTCCGTTTTGGTGGACCTGAACGAGATGGCTGAAAGCATCGCCGACGAGGTCGAGGCAGAGGGTGGGGAAACGAGCGATGGGTACGGAATCGAAGATGTTGAGTCGCTGAGATGCGCCTGTGCGATACTTCAGGCATTGAAGAACACAGGGTGCGAAACCGCAGACAAGGCAATACAAGTCATCAAGCAACTCCACCATTCAGGAGGAACGAATCATGCCTGACCAAATGCCCGTTAAAGACGTGATCGCCGAACTGAGTGAGCTTCACAAGGCCATGGATGCCCGGACCAAAAAGGCCGAAGCGGTGGTGGAGGCCATCCGGATCCTGGCGGCGATGCTCGGAGAGGGATGCACCGACTTCGACACGGTGCTGGACATCCTCAAGGATTACGAGGGCCTCGTCAAACAGTACCAGGGCCTCCACCGGCGATTTGAGATGACCGAAAAGCCCACCTACAAAGACGGCGTCTGGCACTGCCCCGCCTGCAACAGCCGGATCCAGCCAAACCACAGCTACTGCCATCGATGTGGCAAAAGGGTCGGGTGGGGACGATGATAGACGAAGAAAACGAATCCGCCGCCGAGCGGCTAAAGAAACTGCAGGCGCTTCCGTTTGAAAGGAAAATCCTCAAAACGCAGGCGCGGATCATCGAATGGTACCAGTACTACGACGGACGGGTTTATGTGAGCTTCAGCGGCGGGAAAGACAGCACGGTGCTTCTGCACATCGCAAGGCGGCTATTCCCGGACATCAAAGCCGTCTTTGTAAACACGGGGCTGGAGTACCCGGAAATTCGGAAATTCGCCCTCTCCCATGACAACGTCACAGAGCTCCATCCCACATGGGGCCGGGCCGGGGCCAAATACGGAAAAGGCCGGGATGACACCTTCACTTTCATAGACACCCTGAAGATTTACGGGTACCCCCTCATTTCAAAGTCGGTCAGCAATGCCCTGAACGAAGCCCGGAGGACCATGGCGGGAAGTAGGTGGCAAAGGCTTAACGGGGAATACCGCTTAAGGGACGGAGGCCGGAGTCAATACGACTTTAGCAAGTACCTCCCCCTCTTCGACCTCCCGGTCAAGATTTCGGACGATTGCTGCAGGGTCATGAAAAAAGGCCCGGCCCACAAATTCCAGAGGAAAGAGAAGCTTCAGCCCATCCTCGGCACAATGGCAGAGGAAAGCCTGATCCGGAAACAGGCGTGGATCACACGCGGCGGATGCAACGGCTTCAAGGCAAAAACGCCGACCAGCAACCCGCTGAGCTTCTGGAACAACCAGGACATCCTCCGCTACATCCTTCGTTACAACATCGAGATATGCAGCGTTTACGGGCAAATCGTCACCATTGGAACAGACGGCCTTCAATACCCCCCGTGGATGGCAGAACCCGCAGGTCTACCCCTCGCCTGCTCCGGATGCAATAGAACGGGTTGCATTTTCTGCGCCTTTGGCCTCCACATGGAGAGAGGGGAAACCAGATTTCAAAGACTTGCAGTTACCCACCCGCGACAATATGAATTTTGCATGACGGGTGGGGAGTGGGCAGACAACGAAAACTATGACCCCACGATCACAGGCAAAAAGAGCTGGAACCCCAAGAAGCTATGGGTCCCAAACAAAAAAGGGCTCGGCATGAGGAAGGTTTTTGAAATGGTCAATGATATCTACGGAAAAGGCTTCCTCCGATACGAATGAGCCTTAGTGACCTCAACGGCCAAAGGGCCGTAGGAATAAACAGAAAGGAATGAACAAGGGGACGATGAGAATCCTGGTAGCCTGCGAAGAAAGCCAGGCCGTTTGCATTGCCCTCCGGAGACTGGGTCACGAAGCCTACAGTTGTGACATAGAGCCATGCTCCGGCGGACGCCCGGAATGGCACATCCAAGCGGACGCGATCCCCCTCATCAACGGAAACTGCACATTCACGGACAGCGCCGGGGGGGCACCACATCGGAGGCCCATGGGATATGCTGATAGCCTTTCCGCCCTGCACCTACATGACCAACGCCTCGGCGGTGCGGATGAGGGTCCACGGGGAGATCCAGCCGGAGCGGTATGCAAAAGCAATGGAGGCAAAAGAATTCTTCATGCGATTTTACAACGCGGACTGCCCCCTCATTTGCATCGAGAACCCGACACCGATGAAGATCATCGGACTGCCGCCCTACACCCAGGCCATACAGCCATGGCAACACGGCCACCCCTACACAAAGCGGACGTGCCTGTGGCTCAAAGGGCTGCCGCCCCTCCAGCCATCCAACGTGATCACCGATGGCGTGACCCCATACGTCAACGGTGGGTGCAAGGACGCCAATGGAAACTACCGGCGCTTTCAGGGCAAAGAACGGGACCCGAAGATCCGCAGTAAGACCTTCCCCGGCATTGCAGCGGCAATGGCCGAACAGTGGGCCGGACCGGCTCAAAGTTTGAAAGGATGAAAGCATGGAAACTCTCATATGCGGAGATGCGCTTGAAAGGCTACAAACGCTACCAAATTCAATCGCAGACGTGTGCATAACTTCTCCGCCATATTATAACCTTCGAGATTACAAAGAACGTGGGCAGATTGGGAACGAAGAAACCCCAGAGCAGTACATCGAACACCTGGTAGGAGTTTTCAGAGAGGTACGGCGCGTTCTGCGAGATGATGGAACACTCTGGGTCAATATTGGCGACAGCTATGCTACCTACAGCGGACCGCAACCTCCCACCAACACAAGAAACAAACTGGGACACACAGCAAAGACTGTTCCAATGGGCTACAAGGCAAAGGACCTGATCGGTATTCCTTGGATGCTCGCGTTTGCCCTCCGATCAGACGGATGGTACCTTCGGCAGGATATTATCTGGAGCAAGACCAACGGGATGCCAGAGAGTGTGACGGACCGATGTACCAAGAGCCACGAGTACATATTCCTGCTTGCGAAAAACCGCAAATATTATTTTAACGCGGAGGCAATCAGTGAGCCGATAACCGGGGCCAGCACAAAGCGGTATTTGCAAAATCTGGAGCAACAGAAAGGATCGTTCCGACAGCCGGGAAAAATCAACGGACCAATGAAAGCGGCCCTACCAAAGTGGGGCGGGGATAAATACGGCAACGACACCAGTCAAGAGAGCCGGACAAAGAGCGGTAAAAATTACATCCCAGAATACCGAAAGAACAAGCGCGATGTCTGGCAAATGAGTACAGCCCACTTCAAAGGCGATCACTTCGCAGTTTTCCCGGAAGCCCTTGCGGAAACGTGTATGCTGGCTGGTAGCCGACCAGGAGGCATGGCTCTTGACCCATTCTGTGGCAGCGGGACTGTTGGAGTGGTGGCCAGAAAAACCGGCAGGCACTTCATCGGTATTGATATCAGCCCTGCATACATCAAGATCGCAGAGACAAGGATGATGGGAGGTGAAAACTATGAATAAGGGCTTCGGCTTCCTTTTTGAAATGGGCTGCGGCAAAACCCTCACAGCCATAGCCGTCGCCGGAGCCGGATACAAGCAAGGGAAGATCCGCCGGATGCTGATCGTCGCCCCGACCTCGGTGGTGGCCGTCTGGCCCAAAGAGTTCCAGGATTACGCCGCCTTCCCATACACCATCAAGACCCTCCTGGGGACCAAGGACCAACGGCTCAAAGCCCTCTCGGACCTTGAGCGGTTCCCATACCCCCACCTGCAGGTGGCCGTGATCAACTACGAGAGCACATGGAGGCCGGGGATCATCGAGGCCCTCCTGGACTTTGACGCCGACCTGATCGTCGCCGATGAGAGCCAGCGGATCAAGTCGCCGGACGCCGAACAAAGCAAGGCCATGCACCGGCTGGGAGACAAGGCCAGGTACAAGCTCATCCTTTCCGGGACCCCGGTCCAAAATGAGGCGGTGGACCTCTGGAGCCAATACCGGTTTTTGGACCCGACCATCTTCGGGACCAACTTCTACGCCTTCCGGAGCCGCTACTGCGAGATGGGCGGTTTTAACAGAAAACAGATCGTCCGCTACCGGGACCTGGACACCCTCATCCGAAAAGAGCACAGCATAGCCTACCGGGTGACAAAGGACGAAGCCCTGGACCTTCCGGAGCAGACCTTTGAAAACCGCTACATAACCATGAGCCGGACAGAGCGGAATCTTTACGACCGGCTCCGCCGGGACAGCTATGCGGAGCTGGCGGATGGAGGCACGATCACGGCCACAACGGTCTTGACGAAGCTCCTGCGGCTCCAGCAATTCACCGGCGGATTTTTGGTAGAGGATGACGCCATCAAGCCAAAGCTCGTGAGCCGGGGAAAGCTGGACGCCCTGGAGGATATCCTCCACGATTATGTGGTCGAGGGCAAAAAGAAACTGGTGATCTTCGCCCGGTTCATTCCGGAGATCCACGAGATCGAGGCCCTCTGCACAAAGACCCTCAAGGCCGCCGGGATGCAGGCCGTCGCCATCTACGGTGACATCAAAAAAGAGGATCGGGGCAACATCGTCCAGCAATTCCAGACGGACCCCCGAACCACAGTGTTTATCGGACAGATCGACACAGCCGGGACCGGCATAACCCTGACGGCTGCGGACACCTGCATTTTTTATAGCGTCAATTTCAACTTCGCCACCTACTCGCAGAGCCTCTCCCGAATCCACCGGATAGGACAGCACCACCCCTGCACCTACATCCATCTGCTGGTCGAAAAGACCATCGACGAAACGGTCCTCAAGGCCCTGCAGAAAAAAGAGGATCTGGCAAAGACCGTGGTGGACGATTGGCGGCAGCTCTTCAACGGGGAGGAATGACCGATGCCCCGAAAGAAAAGGGACCCGCCTGTTTGCACCCTGGGGATCCGGCCCGGAGGGCCGGGGACCAGGTGCCCGGACCCAACGGAATGCGCCACCTGCGGCTGGCACCCGGATGTGATAAGGCAAAGGACCAGGGCCATCGTGCTCAACGGCCTGACGGTAGGGCCGGACGGCCTCGCCCGGTTGATTATTCGAAAGTGAGGAAAACATGGATACCGAAAAATTATGCCCCTTCAAAAAGACCGTTGACCGGGAGTGCATCTCGCCGAAAAAGGTCACCCTTCATGAGCGGTTCGAGGTTTGCGCCGGAGAGCGGCGCATGGCATACGTCAGAGGCAAGTGCCTGCGGCTGGAGATCGGGGGAGGCCCCATGGTCTCCCGCGTCAGATAGGAGGGAGCGGAGATGCCCGTGGACAAAAAGAGCGAAAGCCCGGAGCTGGTCCTCTACATTGACGATGTGCGGGTGGGGACCCTGGCCAAAATAGAGGGCAACCCGGTCACCTGCACCGTTGAGGCCGACGGGGCGATCCCGGAGGGCCTGGAGTTTGGGAAAGAAGCTGCCCTCCGCTTCACGGTCTCGGCCTGGAAATCCTGCCGGACCCGAAAGAGGTTCATCAAGCTCATGGGCGGCGTTTTCGGAGTACAGCCGAGAGACGCCGAAGCCCTGGCAAGGGAGGCCATGAGGCGCGGATGCGAATCCTACGGTGACCTTTGGGCCGATTGCTTCAGCTACTTCACAAAGGTGGTTATAGACCAAATCGGCTTCTTCAGGGACGCCATCATTCAGGCTGCCAGCCCCGACGGGGCTCCAGAATAAAACGAAAGGAATGAACGAGCATGAAAACCCTTCTGGACATGGTCAAGGACTACCAGCAACTCCTGATAAAAAAGGACCAACTGGCAGAGGCGACCAAAGAGAACAATGCCGCCATCGAGGCGGCAAAGGCAGAGATCACCCAGCAGATGATCGACGATGACTGCCCCCGCATATCCACCGGCGGCTACAGCTTCACCCTGCAGGCCAAAACCAGCTACACCAAGCGATCCAACGAGGATCTGGCGGAAGCCGGGGTGGATTTCCTGGCCACCCTCCGGGAAGAGGGTTTGGGAGACATCATCAAAGAGACGGTCGCCGCCCAAACCCTCCAGTCCACGATCAGCGCCTACGTCGAGGAACACGGGGAGCTTTCGGAGGCCCTGGGAGCGGTGATCCGGACCTACGAGTACAACGACATCTACCGCCGGAAAGAGACTACCGCAAGGAGGAAAACAAAATGAAGAAAAAAGAGGAATACGAGCAGATGGAGCTCGACACCCGGAAAGAGCTGGAGGTCGCCATCCAAGATCTGACCGGGGACGCCGTCAGCACCGCCGGGGAGATGATCCTCTCCTGCGGGGAAGCCCCCACCGCTGTGAGGAACCGCCATGAAGCCTTCGGGATTGCCATGGAGCGGCTGGCCAAAATCAAAAAGGCCGTCAAGGCCATCGACGGAGACACCTCCATCCTGCTGGGCACTTTGCCCGATCCCAACTACCCCGCCATTGAGGCCGTGAGCAGCATCTGCAACAGCACCCTGACGGCGGCCTCTATCATGATTGAGGCGGCGGCTGAGATGCGGCGGACCCTCCGCGATCTTTACGAGGCGGAAAACACCGCCCGAAACCAGGACGCCACACCCATGGAGCAGTGGGTCGATGCTTCCACCTTCCAGGAGGCAGAGGCCACCGAAA
Source organism: uncultured Oscillospiraceae bacterium (assembly GCA_947626845.1). Taxonomy (GTDB): domain Bacteria; phylum Bacillota; class Clostridia; order Oscillospirales; family Oscillospiraceae; genus RUG626. The sequence continues at coordinate 121,979 of CANQTW010000002.1, forward strand.
ATAACGAAACGGAGGATGAATAACTATGGCAAACAAGAAAAACGAAACCGCCCTGGCCGTCGCTGACACCTTCACCCTGGCCAACCGCTACGAGGGCCTCGACCCGGATATCATGGCCGAAATCGAAGATGAGCTGGGGGACCTTGACCCGGAGAGCGGGATTTCCTGCCGTAAGGTCAAGATTCCCTCCGGAGGCGGCATCGCCTTTGAAATCCAAGGGGACGATGACGGGGACGAAGATGTGCAGAAGCAGATCGACGCCGTGGTGATCTTCACTCACAGGGCCAACGGCTACTGGCCGAAGCCCTACGGTTCCGGCGACGATACCAACGAGCCGCCCGCCTGCTCCAGCATGGACGGAAAGACCGCCGTCTGGGCGGAAACCGGGGAGGTCCGCTCCTGCGAGAATTGCCCCTTCAATGAGTACGGATCTGGCGTCGATCAGACCGGACAGGCCAGCCGGGGCAAAGCCTGCAAGAATATGCGCCGGATCTACTTCATGATGAGTGAGGACCCGAACCTCTACCTCCTGACGGTCCCGCCCACCAGCGTCAGGGATGTTAACAAGCAGCTGACCAAAATCCTGGCCGGGGGAACCCCATACGTTGGGATGATCCTCCGCTTCACCTTGGAAAAGGCCGCAAACTCCAACGGCGTGGCCTACAGCAAGGTAATCATCAAAAAGGTCGGGGCATTGCCCCCTGCCGTCACGGCCCAAGCCACGGCCCTCCGCCGTCAAATCAAGGACCAGTACAAGAGCGTGGCGCTCACCCTGGACGATTACGCCCCCGGCCCCGCCCAGGGCCAGCAGGCCATGAATGGAGCGGTGGACGTGCCTCCCATGAGCGATGAGGAATGGCAGAGCCTGACCGGGGAGGCCCCTGCTGGCGGTGCCCCCGAATTTCAGGACGCCCCCGCCGGAGGCGGGGATGCTGATCTCCCGTTTGCTTAAAAACACCGGGGAGGGCATCGACCCACGGTGCCCTCCCCACACCATGGAGTAACCCATGAAACTACGGACAAGAGACAGGCGGTGATTTGATGGCATTATACGACAGTGTGAACCTGGACCAAGTCGTTGACTACTTGGCAGAATACACCGCCGTCATCCAAAAATACAAAATCACAGAGGACAGCCTGACCGGCCTCTGTCCCTTCCATCAGGACAAAAATGACAGCTTCAGCGCAGATCTGAAAACCGGGAAATGGCATTGCTTCTCGGAGGATGAGGGCGGGAATTTCGTAACCTTCTGGGCCAAATACCGGGGGATCGACACGAAAGAAGCCTACCGGGAGATATTGGAGAAATACGGGGTGGCCCAGGAGCGACCAAAACCACAGGTCGGCGGCCTCGGCTCCTACACTCTGGAGCAATACAGCTTTGACAAGAGGCTCCCAGCTGATTTCCTCCGGAGCACCTGCCGGGTGGACACAGGGAAAGACCGGGACGGGACCGAATACCTCCGGATGCCTTACTTTTTCGAGGATGGAAAAGAGGCGGCCACCCGGAAACGGTACGCCCGGAAAGAATTTCGCTGGATGCGTGGAAGCAAGGGCAAGATATGCCTCTACGGCGAATGGCGGCTCCCGAACATTCGGAAAGCCGGATATGCCGTCCTGGTCGAGGGGGAGAGCGACACACAGACCCTCTGGTACCTGGGCTTTCCGGCCATCGGGATCGCTGGGGCCTCCATGTTCAAGCCCTACCAGACGATGAGCCTGCACGACCTCAAGCTCTACATCCACAAAGAGCCGGACACCGGAGGGGAGACGTTCTACCACAAGGTGACCCACGCCCTGGCGGATACCGGCTTCACCGGGGAGGTCTACGTCTGGAGCTGCCAGAGCCTGGGCAAAAAGGACCCCTCCGATGTTTACCTGGCAAACGGCAAAGATGAGGCGGCGAAGCTGATCCGCGAGGCCCTCAAGAGGGCGAAGGCCGTGGACCTCGAAGCTGAGATGCAGGACGAACCGGCCGCCGGAGCTCCGATCAGCCTCCGGACCCCGGAGGGCTGGCTTTATTCAGACAAGGGAATAAGCTGGATAGATCCCAAAACCCACACCCCCGCCAACGTCTGCAGAACCCCGATCATCCTGACCCAACGGCTCAAGAGCATCGAAACCGGGGATGAGAAAATAGAGATTGCCTTTAAACGAGACGATGAGTGGCAGAGGGCCATATACCCCCGGTCGGTGATCTTCAACAGCCGGAGCATCACCGCCCTTGCTGACCTGGGATGTACGATTACTTCAGAAAACTCCAAAAACGTTGTCAAATTCCTCGGTGCCCTGGAATCGGAAAACATCGACGTGATCCCGAAAAACGACGCCACCTCCACCTTCGGATGGCAGCCGGGCCGGAGGTTCATCCCCGGCCACGATGACGGGATCACCCTGGACATAGACCCCACACAAAGGGGGATGGCCGCCGCCTACTGCCAAAACGGGACGATGGAGCGATGGGTGGAGCACATGAGGCCCCACCGACAAAGGGACCGGTTCAGGTTCATCCTGGCCGCCAGCTTCGCCGCCCCCCTCCTCCGGATTGTCCACCAACGGATCTTCTTCGTCTACAATTGGGGCGGGTCCAAGGGCGGAAAGACCGCCGCCCTCAAAGCGGCCCTCTCCGCCTGGGGCGACCCGGAGCGGCTCATGGTCAACTTCAACGCCACCCAAGTCGGTCTGGAGCGGACGGCGGCATTTTACTGCGATCTCCCCCTCGGCATCGATGAGCGCCAGCTGGCCGGGAATAACCAGGGCGGTCTGGAGAAGATCGTGTACATGATTACCAGCGGCAAGGGCAAGCTCCGAGGGGCAAAGGCCGGAGGCATCCAGAACACATACGAGTGGCACACCGTGGCCCTTGCCACCGGGGAGGAACCTCTCAGCACCGACACCACACAAACCGGCGTCAGCACCCGCGTCCTGGAGATCTACGGCGGCCCCTTCGACAACGAACAGGACGCCTCCCTCATGCACCAGCAGTCAGCCACGGATTGCGGCTGGGCCGGACCGGCCTTCATAGGCCACATCCTGGAGATGGACGAAAGGGACATCGTGGAGAGGTACGAGGATATGCAGAGGTACGTCCGCGAGATCAGCAATGGCAAGAACGGCTCCCACATTGCCGGGATCGCCGCCGTGGCCCTGGCAGACAGCCTCATAGATGAGTGGTTCTTCGGAGGGACGCCGGAGAGCGCCATGGAGGCGGCAAAGCGGATGGCGGCCACTATCCTGGTGACTCAGGTGGAAGCCAACGCCACCGACGTCAACGAAAACGCTGTCCAGTTTATAGTGGACTGGGTCCTCGCCAACAAGGCGTACTTTGGGACCAACGCCATAGGGACCTGCCTCGGCTTTACCAGTGACACCGGCAATACCGCCTACATCTTCCCCTCCATGCTAAACCAGGCCCTGGCGAAAGCCGGGTATAGCCCTCGGAAAACCATGAAATATCTGGCGGAAAAAGGTCTGGTGGGCGTGGAAAAGGACAGGGCCACCGGCAAGACCACCTACTCGGTCAGAAAATGGTTTGGTACCAGGGTGAGCCGCTTCGTGGAATTTTACATCGGCAAGCTGGCTGAAAATAAAGACGCCATCGACGACATCGACGAAATGGACAGCTCCAACACTGATCCGGAGATTTCCGAAGTCTACGAACAAACCGGCTTCACGGATCTGGTAGAGGAAGATGCAGAGTTACCTTTTTGACCCTTGTACCGAACCGCGACAAACTGCAAAAAATTCAAGATTAGGTGCAAGGTGCAAGGTTAGGTGCAAGGTTAGGTGCAAGGTGGAAAAAGTCAGACGCCCCAAGGCTTTCCGCCGTTTCCTTGCAACTAATACACCGATTTATAGAAAATACACCTGTTTATGGTGAAAGTTTTCCACAACGCAGAATTTTGTGACATAATGCAATAATTTTCTAAAAGGCGGATGGTATAGAGAGGTTAGGTGCAAGGTCGGAAAAAGACCCCGAAAAGCCAGACGCCCCAAGGGAAAGCGGCCCTTGCACCTAAAATCAAAAATAGGTGTCAAGTGGCCCCACAGGAAGGAAGTGCAAAACGATGACCGACTCGGAATTGATTGCGAAGTTTGAGGATGACTTCGGCAAGTTGGTAAGAAACCGGGAACAGGTCCCCATGGACAAGCTCCGGACTACCTACAAAAAGAGCTACGACGCCCTGGTGACCGTGATTACCGAATTCGCCGACTGGTTCGCCGACCGGTACCTTCAGACCATGATCGACTCCTGGCCCCGCCACGAAAGGGACGTGGCCGGGAATGAGTGGATGGAGAGGCGAATCAATGTCATCCTCGACCAAGAGAACCAGCCCGGAGGGCTCCGGGAGCAATGGAGGGCTGCCCTCATCGACCGGCTGGACAAAGAGGAATACCAGCGGCTGGTCTGGCAGAGGTACGAGCTCCTGGAGAAAAAGGTTTTTGACCCATACTGGCAGCGGCATAACCGCTGGCGGGGAGAGCCGGGAAACAGGTGGATATTCAACGACATCATCCAGCGGTTCTGGCTCCCGCCCGGAAAGAATGAGAATTACCCGGACGGCGCATGGATCAACAGCAAGTTCGAGGTTTACGCCACCTCATGGCCGCCCAGCATCGGGCCGGACCCCGTAAAGGAGGGGATAGTGGAATGAGGAAAACGGGAATCTGCGGCGGTTTTGTTTCCGCCACCTGCATCGACGGCTCCTGCCCCGGCATCCCCTCGGAATTTGATGACCGAGAATACGGCACAGACCTCGACTGCGAGGATTGCTGGTTCAACACCGGGAAATGTGAAGATTGCATTTTTCGGGGCTCGGAGGATTGCCTGGAGAAAAGAACGGAGGCGAAAAACGATGGTTGACCATTACCTCAACGAAACAGACACCGACAGCACCGAGGCAAAGAAACCAGACAGGACAGACTGCCCGATGCAACGTAAAAACGGCAAATGCCTTGTTGCAGGCGCATTTTCCTGCACAGACGTCGGCGATGATGCCTGCTCCCTTCTTCATGCGGCATACAACGCTGGCTGGTGCGATTGCGTCCGCTACATTTTCCGGGATCAAAGCAGGGAGGGAACAAAATGACCTACAAGATGACCGCCACAATCACCGTCGAGGCCCGGACAAAGAAGCCGAGCACCATAGCCAAGAACATGGATGCCCTGGACCTGGCGATCAAGAGGGCCGTGAAAAACAGCTTTTCAAAGGTCGAGATTGGACCGGCCACCATCCCGACAGAGGACGGCCTCCTGGCCATTGCCAAATGCCCCCAATGCGGAAACACCTTCACCTCCAACATAAGGGAGTGGAGGGAAGCCTTCAGCGCCGGGAGATACCTCTCCTTCGCCAAATGCCCCGCCTGCGGCCACGAAACCCTCGTTTACAAGTATTGAAAGGATGAAATGGACATGGACCGTAAAATGACCCTTGAACAAGCCGTCCTGTGGTTGAAGCGTTACCAGGGTTACGAGCCGATGGTCTACCCGGACGGAAAAGGCATTCCCGCCATAATGAAACACGCCATCGACCTGACGGACGAAGTGGTTGACACGATCCTTGCCGCCCTTCCCGTTGAGGTCGGCGGCACAAAAATCGACTAAAACGAAAGGAAGAAATGAATATGGACAAAAAAGCCAATATTGCCCGGTTCGAGACTGTGATGAGTGCGGTTCAGCGCCCCGGCCTCGACAAGCTCCTGGACTACATACGGAAAAGCGATTTTTACACGGCCCCCGCCAGCACGAAGTACCACCTCTGCTGCGAGGGCGGGCTCCTTCAGCACAGCCTTAACGTCTTGGATGCCCTGCGGACCCTTTTGATCGCCAAAGACGAAGAAGGGAGCGAATGGTTCTACATTGTGGCAGGTCACCCCGTGGCCACCATCCCGGATGAAAGCGTGATCATCGCCGCCCTGCTCCATGACATCTGCAAGACCTACTTCTACACTACCAGCTGGCGGAACGCCAAAAACGAAAAGACGGGCAAGTGGGAGAAGGTTCCCTTCTACACCGTGGATGACAAGATGCCCCTGGGCCACGGCCCCAAGAGCGCCATGATCATCAAGCAGTACATGGAGCTGACCACCGAGGAGATGTACGCCATTTGGTGGCACATGGGCTTCACGGACAGCACCAACGATGGCCTGATAATCGGGCAGGCCATCAAGAAGTTCCCCTTCATCCTGGCCCTTAACACCGCCGACATGATGGCCTCTCATTTCATGGAGGGCGACACCGACAACCTCCCCGCCTTCGCCCAGGCCCCGGCCCCGGAGAGCGCCGGGGAGTACGCTGACAACCCGGCCACGTCGGACGGCCCTCAATTCGAGGATGCCCCGCCCCTGGACGCCGGAGCTTGATGGGAGGTGCGACCATGGGAATCATTGAGATCATCGAGGCGGTGGCCGCCATCCTCTGGCTTTACCTCGGAATTTACGTCGGCGTCAAGGCCCGCCGGATTTTGAGACGGATGGACCAAGTCGTGGCAGAGCTTGAAAGGGACGTGCAACCATGAAAACAGAGCCGGAGCACAAAGAGAGCTACTACCAGACCAAAATCATCAAGTGGCTCAAGGACAACTACCCCGGAGCCTTCGTCTGGAAAGCCCAGGCGGGGCCGTACAGCAGACAGGGGATCCCGGACGTTTGCGCCATCATCGACGGCCACTTCTTCGGCTTCGAGGTGAAGCGCCCGGAGAATGGCCGGGTGTCCCCGATCCAGACGCAGACGATCAAACAGATCAACGCCGCCGGGGGGACGGCCCTCGTGGTCAACTACCCGGCCCAGGTTCAGGAGGCGATAGAGCAATGGCAAACAACACGAAATTCCGCGAGGGTGAGCTGATCATCTACCAGAACGGGGACAGCTTCGAAATCGGAAAGATCAAGAGGCTCACCCCTACCGGGGCCTTCGTTTACTACAGCAGCGGAGACACCGCCGCCAAAACGCCCTTTGAATGTATGCACAAGCTGGTGAACGCCTACACGGTCACCGGTACCAGCCTCGGAGGGCAGGGCGATGGCTAAAAAAAGGCGGCATAAGGTCGGAATGAGGCCACGTCCTCAAAAACCACCCTCGGAGGCCCAGGCTTCGGCCATCTCGGAGATGGAGGCCCTCCCCACCTTCGCCCTGGTGGCCACGATGGACGCAATCAAAGACGTCCTGCTCCGGAGGGGCCAGCCAATCCGGGATTGGGACGAAAAGGACCGGGCAATACAAAAATTTAGCTTTTTGGGCGGCAAGGTTTATGCCCTGGCCCCACGGCACAGCCCTATGGAGGTACAAGCCAATGACGATGATGGAGATCACAAATCGGGAGGATGAGAGGACCGCCCTCAAGCAGTACCTCACCCGCTACCACAGGTCGAAAAAGAGGCAGGCGATCCTTGAACAGCGCCTGCGTCAGCTTCGCCGTGATCTTCACCACCCGGAGGCCGGGGAAATTTCGGAGGTCGAAGCAAGGATCGAAAAACAGGCGAAAAGAGCGGAGCGGATTATTCTGGAGATTATGGACATCATCGACCTGCTGCCGGAGGAATCCACGGAGCGGATGATTTTGGAGCTCCGCCACATCGACTGCAAGCCATGGAGCGAAATTCGGAAAACCGTTCACCTGACACGCACCCCCTGCTTTGACCATTACAACCGTGCCCTGGACTTCCTCCTTCAGACCAAGGAAGTACAAGCCGCCCTCGCTAAATACAGGGTTTTTTCTTCAGGAAAAAACGCCGATTTTTGAAGCCTGGACAACAAAGGATACCACCCAAAAACAATGCGCGTGTAGGGGAACGTGTGGCCCCACAGAGGGCATTTTAGAAACCGCGCCGGAGGTCGATTTTACAGAATCGGCCTCCGATTTTTTGTGCCTATAGGCCCCGGATTTTATTCACCCCAGTTTAAAGGACCCCCGGAAAACCGGAGGGCAAAATGGCACGGCCAAAAAAGGCCCTTTTACAAAGCCCCCCTGTAGCAAGGGGCCGTTTTTTCGGAGGTCAAAAAAAGCACCCCAAAATAAAGGCCCTCAAAACAGGGCCTCAAAAACAAACACCCCCTATAGGGGCAGGGGCCATAGGCCCAGGAATATAGACGCCAGGGCACACCACACAGAGGGGCCACATAACAGGGCCACAGAAAGCACCCCCATACAAGGGACCATACACAGAGGGCATAAGAACAAGAGGCCCAGGGGCAAAGCACCCCATGAGGCAAGGGATAAGGGGCAACACACAGAACAAGTCAGGACCCAAAAGGACTTTTTATTTTGATAGACTTGACAAGAGCAGACCAGGGCAACTGCTCGTTCATTTCTTCCTCCTCAAAGCAGAGGGAAGCCTTTGAGCCAATCAAAGACCCCTCTGCCGCGAGGGCGCTACCGGAAAGGCCCGTAGGTACTACCGACCCCCACCCCCCCGTGCGGGGCGAGGAAGGCCCGACATTTTTTCGGATGAAATTGAAAATTTTTCTCCCATTTCGTTACGCCTGCCCCATTTTCCGAGCCAAAGGAGGGCCAGCCATGCAAAAAGTCCCGGAAATTGCCGGGGAGGGAATGCGGTTTGAGCTGTGGAAGCTGGCCGATATGATCCCGGCCACATACAACCCGCGAAAGACCCTGACCCCTTCGGACCCCGAATACCAGGAAATCAGGCGTAGCATAGACGACCTGGACTACTCCGATCCCATCGTCCTGAATTACGACGGGACCATCATCAAGGGGCACCAGCGCCGGAACGTGATGATGGACATGGGCTATACCGAAGCCTACTGCATCGTTCTGGAAATCCGGGATAAGCAAAAAGAGATGGCGTTGAACATTGCCCTGAACAAAATCACGGGCAAGTGGAGCAACGCCACCCTGAAAGAAGTCCTCCTCACCATGGACTTGAACGGATACGACTTCACGGTGACGGGCTTCAAACGGACAGACCTGGAGGATTTGATCCAGCTGACGGACATCCCGCCGGAGGCCCAGGAGGATGATTTTGACCCGGACGCCGAAGCCGAAAAGATCGATGAGCCGATCAGCAGACCGGGATCCATCTGGTGGCTTGGGCGGCATCGGCTCATGTGCGGAGACGCAACCGACCCGGACGATGTAGCCCAGCTCATGGCCGGAGCGAAGCTCGACCTGGTGATCACCGACCCGCCCTACAACGTGGACTACGGCGCAAAGACGGAATTCCTTGAAGCCTACCTGGGGCAAGAGGGGACCCGCAAGAATAGCACCATCGAAAATGACCACATGGACGCCGGGAGCTTTTACAAGTTCCTCTTGGCCGCTTTCCAAAATTGCAATGAGGCCATGAGGCCCGGAGCTGCCATCTACGTCTTCCACGCCGAAAGCACTGGCCTGCAGTTCCGGCAAGCCTACACGGATGCGGGCCTCAAAATGGCCCAATGCCTGATCTGGGAAAAGAACGCATTCGTCCTGGGTCGGCAAGATTACCAGTGGAGGCATGAACCCATCCTCTACGGATGGAAAGAGGGAGCCGCCCATTATTTTGTGAACGACCGGACACAGGACACGGTCATTCTGGAGGATGAGGCGGATCTGAAAAAGATGGGCAAGCGGGAGCTCCTGGCCTTCATTGAGAAGATTTTCCGGGACTACAAGGACCTGACCACCGTCCACTTCGAGAACAAGCCCACCCGCAACGCCCTCCACCCGACCATGAAGCCTGTCCCCCTGGTGGGCCGCCTGATGAACAACTCCAGCAGACCGGGATGGTCCGTCGGTGACTTTTTCGGAGGCAGCGGGACCACGCTCATAGCGGCGGAACAGCTGGGCCGGACGGCCTACCTCATGGAGTACGACCCCCGCAACGTTGACGTGATCGTTCAGCGTTGGGAGCAGCTCACCGGCAAAAAGGCGGTGCTAACCAATGGATGACCAACCCTTCAGCCTTGACGATTTCGATCTGAACGCCGCCCTCGGCATAGCGCCGGAGGAACAAAAGACGGCCCAGACTGAACAGCAAGGGAGCATCAAGGTCAGTCACCGCATGGGGACCCGGCAAATGTGGCGCAAGGCCGCATCCGAGGCCGCCCTGGAACAGGCCATGAATTGGCACTGGCAGGAGGGCGACTGCTATCACTGCTTCAGCTTCGGAGACGTGGACAGCTTTTCATTTTTTAAGATGGTCCTCCGGCAACAGCACATCGAATACGCCGCCCTCTCCACCTGGTGCATGGCTGGGGAGGATGTGATGGATCTCCGCAAATGGCACGAAAAAGGTCTGGTTGGCCGGGTGGACTTTTTCGTCGGGGAGATTTTCAAAAGCGGCTACCCGGATGTTTACGCCGCCGTCCTGGAGTTTATCGACGAATGCGGCGGTAGGCTCGTGACCTTCCGAAACCACAGCAAGGTCATGGCCATAGAGGGGGAGAAGTTCGACTGCCTCATCGAAAGCAGCGCAAACATCAACACCAACCCCCGGAGCGAGAACACCGTGGTCACTGTAGACCGGGACCTGGTCGCGGAATACATCCAGCTTTTCTCCGAAATAGTCCCGTTCAACAAAGACAGCGGTGCGGCCCCGTACCGGGGGAGGGCCTCAAGATGATAACAACAACAAACGATTTGACCCTTGAAATAGCGGGGGGGGGGTGTCTCTATTTGGACAGCAACGGAAAAGTAGCAGGCGGCGGATATTACCGTGTTGAGATCATCGCCCAGCTTTTCGGCGTGACCGTCCGCCGCATCCAACAGCTCACGCAAGAGGGCGTGCTCCCTACGACAGACACCATAGAGGGCCGCCGATACGACCTGGTGCCCACGATCCAGAGCTACGTCAAATACCTCTCGGACAAAGCCTACGGCAAGAACCGATCCGAAAAGGAAAACGAGCTCCGGGAGCAAAAGATGAAAGCGGAAATCGCCCTGAAAGAGAGCCAGGGGGAGCTGCACCGCCTGAGAACCGACATCGCCGCTGGGAAATACATCTCGGTGGAGGAAGTGGTCCTCGATTACACCCGATTTTTTGTGACCTTCAAGAATTTCGCAATGGCGATCCCGGTCCGGATGACGGAAATGATCAGCGGCATCGTTGATCCCGTGGAGGCCCGGAGGATTGAAAAGACCCTCCAGCAAGAGGTCCGCCGGATCCTGACAGCCTTTGTGATAGCGGGGGTTACAGATATCGGAGGAACGGATGGCAAGAAAGAGTAGGGGCATCCGCTTCCGGAAATACCTGGTCGCCCCCTACCAAAAGCAAGCCCTCTCCGCCTTGCAGCCGCCGGAGGATATGACCACCTCCGAGTGGGCGGAGAAATACCGCGTCCTCGACGCAAAGACCTCGGACAACCCCGGCCCCTGGAGGAACGAAAAGACCCCCTACCTTGTAGGCATCATGGATGAGCTCTGCAACTACGAGACGGAGGAGGTCATCTTCGTAAAGCCCACCCAGGTCGGAGGGACGGAATCCATCCTCAACAGCATGGGCCGGATAATCCAGCAAGACCCATCGCCCACCATGGTGGTCTACCCCTCGGACACCCTGGGGGAAAGCGTCAAGAAGAACCGCATCGACCCGATGATCCAGGCATCGCCGGAGCTTAAGAAGCGATACCACGAAAGCGAATCCTCCCTCTCGGAGCTCCAGTTCGACGGGATGTACATGGTCATCGTCGGTTCCAACAGCCCCTCCCAGTTGGCAAGCCGCCCCATCCGGAACCTTTTTCTTGATGAGGTGGATAAATACCCCGGAGCCTCGAAAAAGGAATCCGACCCGATCTCGCTGGCCCGTGAAAGGACCAAGACCTTCCGCAACCGAAAGATCTTCATGACCTCGACCCCCACCCTCAAGACCGGGCACATTTGGAAAGCCATGGAGGATGCCGATGAGATCCGGCATTACTTCGTGCCCTGCCCCCATTGCGGCAAGATGATCGAGCTGAAATGGAAGCAGGTCAAATTCCCGGATGAAGATGGGATGACCTACGCAGACCGGGCAGAATTTGCCGTCTACGTTTGCCAGGAATGCGAGGGAGTCATTACGGACCGACACAAGCCGGATATGCTCCGCCGGGGAGAGTGGCGGACCGTCAGCGGTTCAACACAGTTCCCCCGAAAGATAGCCTTCTGGCTAAATACCCTCTATTCGCCCTTCGTGCGATTTTCGGAGATGGCCCTGGCATTCCTCACCAGCAAGGACGATCCCGACCTGTTCCAGAATTTCACCAACTCTTGGCTGGCGGAACCGTGGGAGGACACAAAGCTCAAGACCAACGCAGACCTGGTCATGGAGCGCCAGACAGACCTCCCGGAATTTGCCGTCCCACCCTGGGCCAAAATTCTGACCGCCGGAATCGACGTTCAGGAAACAAGCGTCTATTACACCATCCGGGCCTGGGGGAATTACCTCACCTCCCAAAAGATAACCAGCGGGCAGGTTTACAGCTTCGCCGAGGTGGAGCGGCTCATGAACCTCCAGTACGTCAAACCGGACACTGGAGAACAGTTGGTGGTTTCCCTGGCCCTCATGGATAGCGGTGACAACACCGATCTGGTCTACGATTTTTGTGCAGACAACGCCGACTGGGCGCTTCCCAGCAAGGGAGCCTCCCACCCGATGGACACCCACTTCAGGATCTCGAAGGTCAACAAAACCGACAGCAAAGCCTACGGGATGCAGCTGGTCATCATCGACACCGGCAAGTACAAGGACATGATCGCAGGCCGCATGAGGAAAAAGAACGGGACCGGGAGCTGGATGGTCCACAGAGGATGTGACCGGGAGTACGCCGATCAGGTCACCGCAGAGCATAAGGTCAACGTCCGGAGCGGCCAACGCACCGTCCAGCAATGGGTCCTCAAGAGCACCCACGCCGATAACCACTACCTGGACTGCGAGGTCTACGCCATGTGCGCCGCCGATATGCTCGGAGCCCGGACCTTCCACCTGCAGGAGGTGGAGCTCCCGCCCAGGGCAGAGACGCCAAAAGACGCCGAACCGACCCCGGAGGAAAACTGGATCAGCCAAAACGATAACTGGCTATAGGAGGGAATGGAATGGATAACAGCTACACGCCGCAACAGCGGCTCAACGAAGTGAACCAGGCCATCCAGTCTGTCCTGCTCGGAGGGCAGAGCTACAAGATCGGGTCCCGGAGCCTTACCAGGGCAGACCTCGCCCTGCTTCGGTCCATGCGGGATGACCTGGAGGCGCAAATAGCCAGCGGGGAGGATAGCCACCTGCTGGACAATACATACGTTGCATTTTTCGACGGGAGGTGAGCGGATGAATTGGCTGGACACACTCATCGGCTGGATCAGCCCGGAGGCCGGGGCAAAGCGTGAAGCCTGGAGGCAAGTTCTGGAGGAACAGCGCCACTACGACGCCGGGGACCACCGGCGGCTCAACAGCGGCTGGCTGGCTACCAATCAGAGCGCCGAATACACCGACCGCTACAGCCGGGACACCGTCCGGGCCAGGGCCAGGGACCTGGAGCGCAACTCCGACATGATGAATTCCCTCATCGGCCCCTTCGTCCGTAATGTGGTCGGCAAGGGCCTCATCCTTCAGGCGGACACCGGGAACGCTGACCTCAACCGAAAGATTGAAAAGCTCTGGAGGATTTGGTGCAAAAAGCGCAACTGCGACGTGACCGGGACACAGAGCCTGAGTCAGATGCTCCGGATGGCCGTCCGCCGGAAAAAGGTTGACGGCGGGATCCTTTTTGTGAAGCGATACACCACCGGAGGCATCCTCCCGTTCAAACTTCAGCTTTTCGAGGTGGATGAGCTGGACGCCACGCAAACCAACCCGAAGCACAAAGGCAACCGGGTGGTGGGCGGCATCGAGTACAACCAGTACAACGCCCCGGTCGGCTATTGGATCCGGCAATATTCCGTTGACGGCTTTTCCCTGGTGGACCCGGTCTACATCAAGGCCGATGATGTGATTTTTTACTTCAGCAAGCGCCGCCCCTCCCAGCTTCGGGAGATGAGCGACATGAGCCAAACGATCACCCGGATCCGCGACGCCAACGAATTCATGGTGGCGATTTCCGTCAAGCAGAGGATCGAAGCCTGCCTCTCGGTCTTCATCAAGAGGGCCTATCCCACCGCCGGGGTGGGCCGTGGTCCCACGGCAACGGTCAACGGCCCCCGGCAGAGCTACGACGGAAAGACGCTCACGCCCGGAATGATCAAAGAGATGAACGTCGGAGACGAAATCCAGGTGGTCAACCCCCAGGGGCAGGCCACCGACGCCGCCAGTTTCATCAAGCTCATGCAGCGCCTGAACGGGGCCGGTCAGGGAATCAGCTACGAGGCGACCTCCCGCGACATGAGCGAGGCCACCTACAGCAGCGCCCGTCAGGGTCTTATCGAGGACGGCATGACCTACGCCGAAGAAGATGAGCTCCTGGCAGATGTCCTCGATGAGATCTACGAGACGTTCATCATTTCGGCAGTCCTGGCCGGGGAGCTGACCATCCGGGATTTTTGGGACAACAAGGACAAGTACTTCACGCATTCCTTCACGAAGCCCCCGAAAGACTGGATCGACCCCAGCAAAGAGGCCACCGCAACAAAGACCGCCCTGCAGTCGGGGCAAAAGACATTCATGCAGATCGCCGCCGAAAACGGCCAGGATTGGCGTAAGCAGATCGACGACATCTGCGAAGTCCTCAAATACGCCCGTGACAAACACGGGATAGACCTGGGAGGTGTAATTCTTGGACAGAAAAAGTCAGATGGCCTGTACGCCGATGAAGATGAGGGGGACGAACCCCCCGCAGGCGGAACCGGCCCGGTTCCCCCTCCCGCTCCTGGGGACGCCCCAAACACTCCCGCTCCGGAGGCGGGAGCTGGGCAACCCGCAGGCGGCGAGAGCGGTGGAGAAAACGAGGATGAATGACCTGCACCGTTACGCCACCCTTCAGAGGGTGGAGGGCGACGGCAACGAGCGGAAATTCACCCTTTCCTTCAGCTCGGAACAGCCCGTGGAGCGGTGGTTCGGGATGGAAATTCTGGACCACAGCCCTGGAGCTGCCGATTTGACCCGGCTTAACGATATCGGATGTCTCCTGTTTAACCACAACAGAGACATGGTAATCGGCAAGATCAACCGGGCATGGATAGAGGATTACCGTGGCTATGCGGAGGTGGAATTTGACACCGACGAAGCCTCGGAGGTCATCTACCAGAAGGTGCGGAGTGGGACCCTTAAAGGCGTCTCCGTAGGATACCGCATCGACTCTCTTGAGGAAGTAATGGCTGGAAAAGCCAGCGCAGATGGCAGATTTACGGGGCCTTGTGAGATCGCGAGGAAGTGGTGGCCATTCGAGATCTCCATCGTTTCGGTACCGGCTGACGGCACGGTCGGCGTGGGCCGAGAGGCGGAGCAACCCGCAACAATCCCACTGTCCGTGTTCGAAAGCCAGCTTCAAATCAATTACAACAACAGTAGGAGGTAAAAGCATCATGAAAAAGAAGCAGCAGAGAGCCGCACTGCTCCAGCGCCAGCAGGCCCTGGTGAATGCGGCAAAAGCGGCCAACCGTAGCCTCACCGCCGATGAGCAGGCGGACTTTGACACCCTCCAGAGACAGATAGAGCAGCTCGACATTGAGATCGCCGCCGAGGAACACCGGGACCAGGACCCCTCCCCTGCCCCCGCCGATCCCGCTCCTGCCCCTGCTCCTGCCCCTGCCAGCGAAACCCAGCGGGCCATCGAGGGTGAGCGCAACCGAATCACCGAGATCACTGCCATGTGCAGGGACCTCAATTTCGACCCGACCGAGTACATCACCAACGGGTCCACCGTAGACCAGGTCAGGGCGGCGATCATCGCCCAGCTCCGCACGGATCACGCCCCCATTCCCAGCGGCGTCCATATCACCAACACCGGAGAGGATGACTTCCGCCGTGATGCCGCCGAAGCTCTTCTGCTTCGGTGCTCCAGCGTCCGGGTCGAGAATCCCTCCGAGGGCGCACGCCAGCTCCGGGGCATGAGCCTGCGGGATCTCGCCATCGAGTGTCTGATCCGGTCCGGGGACCGCAACGCAAGCACCCTGCTCCGGATGAGTAGCGATGACCTCTACAGCGAGATGTGCCGCCAGTTTTACAACCCCACCGCCGCCTTCCCGGCCATCCTGGATGACACCATCCGCAAGAGCATCCTCTACCTTTACAACCACGTCCCCACAACCTTCCAGGCTTTCACCACCACTGGCAGCCTGAAGGACTTCAAGGCGACCGCCGACCATGAGTACGTCATCGGCGGCGTGGGCGATTTCCTTCTGGTCCCCGAAAACGGTGAGATCAAGCCGGATCTGCCCAGGACGGAAAAACTGCCCCAGCGCAAGTTGGACACCTACGGTAAGCAGTTCAGCATGACCCGTCAGGCGTTCATCAACGATGACATCGGCTTCTTGACGGAAGTCCCCGGCCTCTACGCCACGGCGGCGAAAAAGACCATCGACAAGCAGGTCTACAAGATTCTGTTCAACAATGGGAACATCTTCGACGGAAAGAAGCTCTTCTGCGCCGATCACAAGAACCACATCACCAAGGGCACCAAGCCTACCCCGGAGAGCCTCCAGGCCATCATCCTGCAGATGCAGCAGCAGACGGATCAGTTTGGTGAGGCGATCTACATCACGCCCAGGACCCTCGTTCTGCCGGTCGGCTATGAGTTTGAGATCGCCGTCATCCTCCGCTCCGCCCAGGTTGTCGGCTCCAGCAACAACGACATCAACCCCCTGTACAACTACCCCCTGCAGGTTGTCCAGTCCCCGGTCCTCAACGCCCTGGCCGGAGGCAAAGCCTGCCCGTGGTTTATGTTCGCAAGCAGCGACAGCGCCAAGGGCATCCAGGTGGACTACCTCAACGGGCAGGAGACGCCCACCGTCCGCCGGATGGAAACCGTCGGGACCCTCGGCTTCACCTGGGATATGTGGCTGGATTGGGGCATCGCCGTCCGCGATTTCCGTGGCGTCGCCCGGAACGACGGCGCTGTCATCCCCACCCCCGCCGCCTGATTTGAGAAAGGAGAAAAGAACATGGCAAAGACTTCAATGGCAAGCTACGTCCAGCGCGGCGAGGCGCTGGACTACCCCAACGCCACCGACGCCGTCATCCCCGCCGGTTCCGTGGTCAGCCTGACCTCTCGGATCGGCGTGGCCGGGACGGACATCGCCCCCGGAGCTATCGGCAGCGTCCACGTCATGGGCGTGTTTTCCATCGACAAGGCCGAGAGTGAGGACATCAAGATCGGTGACGCCGTCTACTTTGACGCCGACACCGGCAAGATCACCAAGACCGGAGACGGCAAGGTCCCCGCCGGGTACGCCGCCGCCGACTCCGCCACCGAGAACACCACCGTCCTGGTCAACATCGGCTTCCCGCCTTCCGCTGGCAGTTCCGCCCCCGCCCCCGCCGCCAAGACCAAGCTGTCCGAGCTGGATGACGTGGAGATTTCCGACGAGTCGGACGGCCAGGTGCTGACCTACGACACCAGCGGCAAGTGGAAGAATAAGGCCGCCGCCGGGGCTTAATCATGGACGGGAGCGGCGGAGAGCGCCTTCTGGCGCTGGCTGACATCCTGACAGACGGCGGCCTCTCGCAATACCGGGCCGGGGACTTCCTCCCTTCGGAGCACCCCAACGCGGCGGCCTGGGTGGAAGCGGGGAGCGCCAAATGGGTGGATGCAGACTACAAACCGCCCACCTACGCAAGAGCCAAACCAGCAACCGCAACGGCGGGGCTCCCTGGCCTCGCCGTGGGAGGGTACGCCGCCGGAGATGACCTGGTAGGCCGGATCCCGGTAACTCACGAAAGGATGCGGGGCAAATGGAGAGCCTGAGCTTTAAGGACATCGTCCACAGAGACATCAGCCGGACCTTCCTCAACCCGGAGGAATTCGGAGAAGCCCACACTGTCAACGGGAAAGAAGTGACCATCATTTTTGATGACATCGAAAATGTGGGGCGCGAAAAGAAGATGAAGTCCACCATGGACGGCCTCCATGTTCGCCAATACTTCATGTTCATCAGCGCGGATGACTTTGGGGGACCCCTCCCGGCCCAGGACAAGCTGGTGACCGTTGACGGCAAGAGGTACAAGGTGGTAGACGCCACGGACGAATCCGGGATGTACGGGATTACCCTGGAGGCGAATAGGAGCAAATGAGCAAGGGCATGACCGTGAAGTCCGGAGACGGCTTCATAAGTTTTCAGTATGACGAAAAGACCCTCCAGACCATTGAAAGGGCCCTGGGGGACCTAAAGAGCGAAAGCCGGAAGGTTTTGAAAAATGCGGTGAACGCGACCGCCAAAAAGGCGAAAGTGGATCTGGCGAAAAAAGCCCAGGAAACCTACGCGGTAAAACAGGGGAGCTTTACAAAGGCCATGAAAACCGACAACGCCACCGTGAGCAATCCTTCGGCTACGATCAACGTCACGGGGGAACAGTTGGAGCTAAAGGACTTCAAGGTCAGCCCTGCCACCTACAAGACGGGCAAGGCCCGCCCCTCCATAACAAAGGCAAAGGTCCTCCTGTCCAGCAGCCTCAAGGGCCTCCAAAAAGGGGACCTTAAAGCATTCATCGTCAAGTTCACGAATACCAGCAAGAGCGGCAAAACCAGTAACCACGTTTCGGTAGCCCAGCGGGTGGGCCGGTCAAGGCTCCCGATCCGCAAGCTCATGTCCAACAGCATCCCGGTAATGGTTGGAAGCGAAAAGAACGTCTACGGGGTGGTGGAGCCTCACATCTACACCAACCTCATGGAAAATATCCAAAAGGAAATTGACAAGGTGGTGAAAGCCCATTGACCGCAGGAGATCTGCAGAAGGCCGTCGCGGATGACCTCCAGGCGCTGTTTGCCAGCGACCAATTCAAGACGCCGGTCGGAGACATGGCTGCCCCCCGCGTCTTTTCCCAATTCCTCCCGAAGCTGGATAGCGACGATGAAGATGACCCATTCCCTTACATCATCGTCCGCCTGGACAGCGGTACCATCGAGACACAGACGGACCCGCACAAAATCGCCCTCGTTTTGATCATCGGTGTTTTTGACGATGACCTTCAGAATCAGGGGCACAAATCGGTCCTCGAAATCATCGAGCGCATCCAGCTCCACTACGAGGAAACACCGGCGCTGGCGGAATTTTACCGAACCGACCCGTTCAGTTGGGCCTTGCAGGATGAACAGAGCTGGCCGTATTTTTACGGGGCCGTCAACCTCAACTTCAATGCCCCAGCCCCAAGAGCGAAATGGAGTGATCTCGTATGAGCACAAAAAAGACCACGCGCAAACCGGCGGCGAAAGAAGCGCCGCAGGCCAAATTTGTGTATGTCGGCCCCTCCATCCTCGGAGTGGCCACCCGAAACACGGTCTACAGTGAGAGGCCGAAAGGGCTGGAGGCGGCCATCAAGACCCGCCCCTACCTGGCCGGTCTTTGCGTCCCCATCCCCAGGCTGGCAGACGCCATGGCTCAGATAGACCGGGGGGAGGGCGGCACATACACCCTTTACCAGCGGGCTCTCACTGAGAGCGCAGAAATTCAGAAAGGAGCGAATTAAACCATGGCATATCAGCATGGCGTCCGGGTCCAGGAACAGGCCACCAGCATCGTCGCCCCCATCAACGGGACGGCTGGCCTGCAGGTGGTTTTCGGGACCGCCCCGGTCAACCTCGCGGATGACCCCTACAGCGTGACCAACACGCCGGTCATCGCCTATAGCTGGGCAGAGGCAACCAGCAAGCTTGGCTACAGCGAGGAAAAGAACGAGCTCGGACATTACCTCTACACCCTGTGCGCTTCCATGTACGCCAGCTTCAAGCTGGTCAACGTGGCCCCGGTCGTTTTTATCAACGTCCTCGACCCCAAGAAGCACACCAAGGAAAACGCCGAAAGCAGCTACACCGTCGAGAAGCTGGAGGCCGTCGTGCCCATTACCGGCATCCTCCTCGACACGGTCAAGGTCAAGACCGACCCCGACGAAACCGATCTGACCGAGGGGACGGATTACATCCTTTCCTTCAACGATGACGGCCACCTGGTGGTCACCCTGGTCGCCGGAGGGGCGGGAGCGGAAGCGGAAAGCCTCAAAATTTCCTCCACCTCCATCGACCCCACCGCCGTGAAGAAGGATGACATCATCGGAGCCTCCTCCGGGAGTACCGAAACCGGCTTTGAGGTGCTCCGCCAGGTTTATCCCAAACTTGGCATGACTCCCGGCCTCATCATCGCCCCCGGCTGGAGCCACATCCCCGATGTCGGCATCGTCCTCGCTGCCAAGTGTCAGGAGATCAACGGCTATTTCTCCTGCGAGGGCTTTGTGGACCTCGACAGCACCTCCAGCGGATGCACCACCTACAGCGACGTCAAGCAGACGAAAGAGGGCGCTGGATGTAACAACGCCCACATCATGGCCCTGTGGCCCTGCGTCGTTTCCGGGTCCCTCAAATTTTGGTACAGCGCCGTCATGGCCGCCCTGACCGCCTACCTGGACGCCAACAATGACGATGTCCCCAACCTTTCCCCGTCCAACAAGATGACCAGCATCACCGGCATGGTCCTGGCGGACGCCAAGTTCGTGGAGAATGCGGACGGGACCGGAGGCACCTGGGACAAGGAAGTGGTCCTCGATCAGCTCCAGGGCAACGTGGTCAACAGCTTCGGCGTCACCACCGCCATCAACAACAACGGATGGAGGACCTGGGGCAACCGGACCGCCGCCTACCCGGCGAACACCGACCCCAAGGATATGTGGTTCTGCTGCCGCCGGTTCTTCAGCTGGTGGGGAAACAGCTTCATCCTGACCTACGCGCAGAAAGTCGATGACCCGGCCAACCGGAGGCTCATTGAGAGCATCTGCGACAGCGAAAACATCCGTGGCAACGCCTATGTGGCCCAGGGCAAGTGCGCCGCCGCGAGGATCGAGTTTCTGGCGGAGGAAAACTCCGTCACCGACCTCATCAA
The DNA here is from genome assembly GCA_947626845.1 of uncultured Oscillospiraceae bacterium. Classification (GTDB taxonomy): domain Bacteria; phylum Bacillota; class Clostridia; order Oscillospirales; family Oscillospiraceae; genus RUG626. The sequence continues at coordinate 142,909 of CANQTW010000002.1, forward strand.
CGGCAAGCTGACCTTCCACCAGCACCTGTCCCCCTTCGTTCCGGCGGAGGACATCCTCAACACCCTGGAATTCGATCCCGACGCTCTGCAGAGCGCCCTGACTGGAGGTTGATGAATAATGGCAATCGCAGGAATTCCTGAAGCCATCCACGACTTCAATATGTACAACACGGGGAACAAGCTGCTCGGCCTCACCGGAGAGGTGGCCATGCCCGATTTTGAGGCCATGACCAACACCGTCTCCGGAGCGGGCATCCTGGGCGAATACGAGACGCCCATCCCCGGCCACTTCGGAAGCCAGGTCCTGGAGATCCCCTTCAGGTGCATCAACGAAGATTACTTCAAGATGATCGACCAGAGCCAGGCCATGGAGCTGACCCTTCGCGGGGCCATCCAGCATAATCTGCCTACCACACAGGCCACCGATTTTGTGGGGATGCGCGTCGTTGTTCGCGGCAAGCCCAAAACCATCAAGATCGGGACCGTGAAGCAGCGCGGGCAGATGGACAGCTCCATCTCCGTCGAGCTGACCTACATCTACATCGAGATGGACGGCAAGGCCCGGATCGAGCTGGACAAGATCAACCCCACCTGGAAGATCAACGGCGTGGACCAGCTGGCGAAAGTCAAGCAGCTGACCTGATAGGAGGATAAGGACATGGAAAATAACCTCACGATTGCCGCCCCGGAGGAAAACGCCCCGGAGGCGGAAACCCCCACCCTCAAGCTCAGCAAGCCTTACAACTTCGAGGGCCGTACCTTCACGGAGATCGACCTCGCCGGTTTGGACACCCTCACCGCCGATGACATGATCGCCGCCGAAAAGTACACGAGCCGGGCCGGGATCATTTCCCCGATCCCGGATATGACGATGGAGTACGTCTGCTTCATCGGCGCAAGGGTCTCCGGGCAGCCCATCGAGTTTTTCAAGCGCCTGCCGCCGAAGGACGCCACGGCCCTCAAGAACAAGATCACCGGTTTTTTCTACGGCGAGGGCTGAGTCCAGCGGACGGGTCGGAGCTTCGGAGGGCCTGCATCGATTTGTCGATTGTGCTTCACACAGACTTCGCCTATTTCATGCGGCTGCCCATCGAGACTTTGATCCAGACACTGAGCGACACCACAAAGGAGGTGGCTAAGTTTGGCAAGCGGAAATAAGCAGTACAAGCTCGCCATCGAGATCGCCGGTAAGGTCGCCAGCTCCTTCAACACCGCGATGGGAAAAGCCCAGAGCGGCCTCTCCAAGCTGGGGAGCGCCCTCGGCACAATAAGCAAGGTAGCGGCGGCGGCAATAGGTGTCGCAACCACCGCCGCCGTGGCCTTCGCCAAATCCGCCGTCGATGCGGGGATGGAGTTTGATCAGGGCATGGCCCAGGTGGCCGCTACCATGGGGACCACCGTGGACCAAATCGGGGACCTCCGGGACTTTGCCATGGAGATGGGCGCAAAGACCGCCTTTTCAGCAACACAGGCGGCAGAGGCCCTCAACTACATGGCGCTGGCCGGATACGACGCCCAGACCTCTATGGCCATGCTTCCAAACGTCCTCAATCTGGCGGCGGCAGGAGGAATAGAGCTTGCCTCGGCCTCGGACATGATCACGGACGCCCAATCCGCCCTGGGGCTTACCCTGGAGCAGACAAACGCCATGGTTGACCAAATGGCCAGGGCATCCAGCAAGACCAACACCAGCGTGGCCCAGCTCGGAGAGGCCATCCTCACGGTCGGCGGGACCGCCCAATACATGGCCGGAGGGACAGCAGAGCTCAACGCCGTCCTTGGCGTCCTGGCCGATAACGGCATCAAGGGGAGCGAGGGCGGCACACACCTCCGCAACATCCTGCTCAAGCTGTCCTCGCCCACAAAAGACGCCACAGCCCTCCTGGACAAGCTCGGCGTCCAGGTCTTTGATGCAGAGGGCAAGATGCGGAGTTTTGCCGACATCTTCCCGGAGCTCAATGCGGCCATGAGCACCATGACCGACCAGGAGAGGCTGGACGCCATGAGCACCCTGTTTAATTCCAGGGACATAGCGTCCGCGACGGCCCTCCTCTCCACCACAACGGAAAGGTGGACGGAGCTGGGGGACGCCCTCGGCGATTGCGCCGGAGCGGCGGAACAGATGGCGAATACCCAGCTGGACAACCTGGCCGGGGACATTACCCTCTTCAAGTCCGCCCTGGAGGGAGCGCAAATAACGCTCTCCGATCAGCTGACCCCGACCCTGCGAGAGTTTACGCAATTTGGGACAGAGGCCGTGACCTCCCTTTCGGACGCCTTCAAAGAGGGCGGCCTTTCCGGAGCGATGGCCGCCCTGGGCGGCGTTTTGAGTGACGGCCTGAACCGGCTGGTCGCCGCAGCGCCGCAGGCCATGAACGCCGGGATGCAGCTCTTGGGGGCTCTCGGACAAGGGATCCTGGACAATTTGCCCATGATCACAGACGCGGCGATCCAGGTAATTTTAATGCTCGTTTCCGGCATCGCAAGCGCCCTGCCCCAGGTGGCAGGGGCAGCCGTGGACGTAGCGGCATCTTTGATAACCGGCATAGCCGAGGCATTGCCCGACCTTTTGCCGGAGGTCATCGGTGCAATAGTAGGCATATTCACAACACTTTCAAGCCGGTTGGCCGGGACCCTCCCGGAGCTGGTCCCCCTGGTCGTTGACGCCCTCCTGGACGCCATCGAGATGCTGACGAACCCGGAGGTTTTGACGGCCCTCTTTGACGCCGCCGTCCAGATCATGGTCGGTCTGGGCAAGGGCCTGATTGCCGCAGTCCCGGTTTTGGTTGCAAGGGTCCCGGAAATTATCTCCTCTTTCGTTCAGGCAATTCTCGACAGCGGGCCGGTGATCTTGAACGCGGGTGTCCAAATATGGAAAAAGTTCCAGGAAGGTGTTCAAGGCGTCGCGGACCTTTTTGAAGGTAAGGGTTCGCTGATTGTTTCTGTCATCGCAGGGATTGGCGCGGCGTTTGCGGCCTGGAAAATTGTTTCGTTTGCATCCGGTATCGTAAATTTGGTTAAAGGTTTTCAGGCTTTTGATCTTGCAAGCCGCGCAGCGGCAGCCGGTCAAGCAATCCTGAATGCGGTACTCAACGCCAATCCAATTGTACTGATAGTTACTCTGGTTGCCGGATTGGTCGCGGCAATTATCACGTTATGGAACACAAACGAGGAATTCAGAAATGCGGTTATCCGTATTTGGGAATCCATCAAAAATGCATTCATAACTGCTTGGACGGCCATTAAAAATGCATTCGCGTCGGTCGGGGAGTTTTTCTCCGGGATCTGGTCGAACATAACCGGGGCCTTCAGCGCGGCGGCCTCCTGGTTCAACACCACCGTCGCGGAGCCGGTCAAGGCCGTTTTCCGTGGCGTTTGGGAGGCAGTGAGCGGATTTTTCGTCTCCCTTTGGAACGACATCGTCTCCGCCTACCACACCGTGGTGGACCCCTGGATAGAGATCGTCCGGCGGATAAGCCAGATTATCTACGACTCCGTCATCGTCCCGGTTAAAAATTTCTTCCAGGGCCTTTGGAACGACATCGTCGCAATTTTCACGCCCATCGCCCAATGGTTCTCCGACGCCTTCACATCGGCCTGGACCGCCATTCAAAACGCCTGGGCCAGCGTGACGCAATGGTTCTCCGACATTTGGACCGGGATCACCGGCGCATTCAGCGCCGCCGGTTCATGGTTTAGCGGGATTTTCTCCAGCGCCTGGGAGGGCATCAAGTCAGCTTTTTCAGCCGTCGGCGGATTTTTCAGCGGCATATGGGAGAGCATCAAGGGGGCCTTCGGGTCCGTGGCCGATTGGTTCAAGGGCATCTTTACGGACGCCTGGACCGCCGTCAAGAACGTCTTCAGCACCGGAGGCGAAATCTTTGTCGGTATCACGGATGGGATTTTAGGCACCTTTAAGACCATCGTGAACGGCATCATCGGCGGCCTCAACAAAGTGATAGCGGTTCCGTTCAACGGCATCAACGACGCCCTCGGCAAAATCAAGGGCATCGAGATCGTCGGCGTGAAGCCCTTCAGCTGGATCAAGACCATAAGCGTCCCGCAGATCCCCATGCTGGCGAAAGGCGGCATCGTGGACCAACCCACCATCCTGGAGGCTGGCGAAGCGGGCACAGAGGCCATCGTCCCCCTGTCGGAGCTTTGGACCAAAATGCAGGACATGATCGGGACAGCCCTCGGCGGCATTTCGGACGGGATATCCTCCCTCCGGGAAAAGCTCGACGCCGCCGCCACCGGGGAGGATGGGTCCTCCCTTGGGGGCCTGCTCCGGCGGCTGATCCCCGGCGTCAAGGGGGAACCCTCCGGAGAGCCGGTCCCGGCAGACGGCCCAGGCTACGTCATCAACTACGCCCCCCATTACCACTTCGAGGGCGGCTCCGCCCCCAGCAAGGATGACCTCACCGAAGCGGAGCATATGTCGCAGGAGGAATTTGACCGGCGCATGGCGAAGTGGCTCAAAGACAAAGACAGAAAGGGGTTCTGAGCATGGACAGCATCCTCACCATCCAGGGCGACACCTGGGACACCATAGCAAAGCGGGTGTACGGCGATGAGCGGCGTGCCCAGGATCTCATGGAGGCCAGGGCCAACATTCGGCTCCTGGATTATGAAGTCTTCCCCGGCGGCGTCCGCGTCGCAACCCCGGAGCTGCCGGATGAGACTCCCGCATTTGACCTGCCGGAATGGAGGCGATGACCCGTGGAGGCGCGAAGGGCAACAGTTCACCTGATCTACAATGGCGCAAACGCCACCGGCTCCATCGCCCCCAGCCTTGCAGGCTTCTCCTACACCGACGTGGCCAGCGGGAGTAGTGACAGCATAAGCGTCGAGTTTACCGGACGCAGGTGGATAGGCCCATGGTTCCCCGTGACCGGGGATAAGCTCGTACCGACGATTCAGACCTTCAACTGGAGCTTTGACGGGCAATTCATGGCCTTCCCCTGCGGGGCCTTCATGGTCGATGATTTCAGTTTTTCCGGCGGTCCGCCCATCGGCCTGTCCCTCGAAGCCCTCGCAATACCGACCGACAGCAGCTTTAAAACCACGAAGCGCACGATCACCTACGAGGACGCCACCCTTCAGGAGATAGGCCAGGAGATAGCTGACCGGGCCGGGATTGCCTTGGTCTACGAGGCAACGCCCCCGATATCCATCAAGCGGGTGGAACAAAGCAACCAGGATGACTGCGAGTTTTATAACAAGCTCGTGGGCGAATACGGCCTGCAGCTCAAGATCTACAACAACCGCCTGGTGGTTTTTTCGGAGGCAGACTACGAGGCAAAGGCCCCAAAGGTCACTTTGACAGAGGCAGACTTCGATCCAAATTGGAGCTTCAACACCTCCCTCCTTGGCGTCTACACCGGAGTCAAGTACCAGTACACCAACCCGGACAAAAACAAGACCTACACCGTGGAGGCCGGAGACGGCAACCGCATCCTGACCTGCAACGATGCCGCCGACAATCTCGGAGAGGCGATCAGCGTGGCCCTGGCGGCCATCAACAAAGCCAACCGGGGGACCACCACCATGACGCTGACCATGAAGGCAATCCCCGGCCTCATCGCCACGGATTGCGTGGCCATCGTCGGCCTGCAGAAGCTCGACGGAAAATACTACATCGAAAAGATCACCCATAGCGTGGGGAGCGGGTACAAGATGGCCCTGACCCTTCGCCGGGTGGAAAAGCGGTTCACGTCCCCCACAAAGGCCGTGGAGAGCTCGGCATAAGAGGGAGGGAAACAGTGGATAATCAGCAAATCCGCGTCGGACGGATCTCAAGCGTCAACGCTAAAGACGGGACCGCCCGCGTCGTGTACGCGGACAGAAATGACAGCACGACCCCGGAGATCCCGTTTCTGGCCTGGGAATTCCTCATGCCGAAAATAGGGGACCAGGTGCTGGTGGCCCACCTCCCAAACGGGACAAGCCGGGCCGTCATCCTCGGACCCTTCTGGTACGACGGACACAGGCCCAGCGGGGGACGGGACGGCCTCTACAGGCAAGAGTACACAAACACCCTGGGTGGGGACGCCGTGGAGTATGACCCAAAGGTCCCCTCCCTGACCATCAAGGCTTGTGGCTGCACCGTTACCCTGGAGAATGGCAAGATCATCATCGACGCCCCCGCCGGAGTAGAGGTGAGCACCACCGTAAAGGCCCAAACAGAGGTGGAGGCGGCTGGCGTCAAACTCACCACCCACACCCACACCTGCCCGGACGGCGAAACCAGCGGGCCGCATTAAAGGGAGGGTCGGGATATGATAGTCGGCAATTGGGGGACCGCCCTCGTTTTCAGGGTGAGTGAACGCGAGGCGCTGCTCCTCCAGAATTTGACCCGGACGGTCGGAGCGGAATGGACCACCCATAGCCGCATCGGCCAAAAAGACCAATCCGAGTTTTTGCGCCCCTCCCTCCAGCAAGTCAACTTCACGGTGGTCTTTGACGCCACCCTCGGAGTCCGGCCCAGGGCCTCCCTGGACCGGCTGGACAGCCTGGTGGAGTACGGGGCCATTTACCCCCTGGTCATAGGGGGCCGGAGGGTCGGCCATTACCGCTGGAAGATCAACAGCATCAGCGAGGCATGGGACACCATTCTCAGCGGCGGGGAGCTCATGCGGGCTTCAGTCACGGTGACCATGCAAGAGTACCTATAAGGGGGGAGCGAATATGGACGTTATAGACGTTGAGGTTTCGTTTGAATACGGGACCGGAGACAACCCCCTGGAGAAAGAGATCATCCGCAACATTCGGACGATCCTGACAACGCCCATCGGAACCTGCCCCCTTTACCGGGACTTCGGAATCGACGTTTCCATGGTGGATGAGCCGATGGACGTGGCGAAAAACCTCTACGCGGTGGCCGTCATGGAGGCCGTGGAGAAATGGGAGCCCCGCGTCCAGGTCCAGGAAGTGACCTACACCCCGGACGAATCCGGACAGCTCAAAGCAAAGGTGGTGATTGAATATGCCCAATAACGTCCTGAAGCCGCTGGAGGATCTGCCGGACATTTCCTTCATCGAGAACGACACCATCGACGCCATGATGCAGAGGATGGTCTCCAATTGGGAGGCCCGGTACAAAGAGATCACGGGCCGGGAAGTGAGCCTGAGCGACTCCGACCCGATGAGGATAGCCCTCTACGCCTGCACCCTGGAGCTTTACCAGATAGAGCAATGCGTGAACCGGGCCGGGAAGCAGAACCTCCTGAAATACAGCTACGACGGCTTCCTGGACAACCTCGCCGCAAACATGGCGGTGAACCGAAACGAGGCAAGCGCCGCCCGGACGGTGATCCGCTTCACGGCTTCGGAGACAAAGACCTACGCCCTGGCGATCCCGGCGGAAACCCGCCTGACCAACGGGGCCGGGGTGTTCTTCAAGACCATCGCCTACGCCGAAATCGCCCCCGGAGATGCCTATGTGGACGTGGAGGCGATATGTACCGAAACCGGGGAACAGGGCAACGGCTACTTGGCCGGACAGATCAACGTCTTGGTGGACCCACTCCCGTATATCGTGACCGTCGCAAACACCGCCACCACCGCCGGAGGGGCCGGAGTGGAATCGGACGAAAGTCTCAGAGAGCGCACCTACCTCGCCCCCTCCAGCTTCAGCGTGGCGGGGCCGGATGGGGCCTATGAGTATTGGGCCAGGACCTACAACTCCGGCATCGGCTCGGTCAAGGTAACCAGCCCCGCCCCCGTGGAGGTCGTGATCTACGTTTTGATGACCGACGGCAAGCTCCCGGAGGAAAGCGTCCTCACCGGCCTGGAGGAATACCTGCAGGACGAAAAGATCAGGCCCCTCACCGACAAGGTGACGGTCAAGGCCCCGACGGCCCTGAATTTCGGCATTGACCTGACCTACTACATCAACGCCAGCAACAGCGCAACAGCCGCCCTCATCCAGACTCAGGTGACAAAAGCCGTCGAGGAATACGTCACCTGGCAGACCACAGAGATAGGCAAGGACATCAACCCCTCGGAGCTGATCAGCCGGGTGGTCAAGGCCGGGGCGAAGCGGGTGGAGGTGACATCCCCCGTCTTTACCAGGGTCGGCGGGGAGCAGGTGGCCCAATGCACCAGCAAGACCGTCAACTACGGAGGGCTCGAAGATGACTAAGCTCTACGACGGGCAGATCCAGGACCTGCTCAACAACAATTTCCGGCACGACCCGGAGATCAAGGCCCTGGGCTTCGCAATACGCGAGGAAAAGCGCCGAATCCTGGACCTGGCTCTCAAATCCCGCGTCAGGGCGGCGGTGGATATGCTGGACGAAGATATCCTGGACATCCTCGCCGTGGAGCTCCGATCCCCCTATTATTCCAGCGATATGGAGATAGGCCAAAAGAGGGAGATCATCAAGAACACCATCCGCTGGTATTTCAAAGCCGGTACCCCGGCGGCGGTGCGGGAGATGGTCGCCGCCCTTTTCGGAAACGGTGAGGTGGAGGAATGGTTCGACTTTACAGAGCCGCCCTTTACCCCCGGCACCTTCGACATCATCCTGGTTGACGCCCGAATGACAGAGGACATCGTCGAGAGGTTCCTGGCCATCATCCAGCGGGTCAAAAACACCCGCTCCCACCTGCGGCGGGTCTCGGTGGAACGCAACGGCTCCATGGAGGAATTCGCCGGAGCCGGGTCCCTCTCGGAGCCAGAGATCCCCGTGGTCAGCGGCGGCGGCCACACCGACAACGGCATAGACATCAAGGCCCACGCCGGAGCCGGGGCCACGTCCTCCCCAGGAGAGGCCGTCACCAATAACCCCACGCCGATGACCGGGGCGGCCACGGTCCAGGAATCCGCAAAGGCGATAGGAGCCGCCGCCCCTTCGGAGGCCGTGACCAACAACATGGCCGCAAGGGACGCCGGAGCCGCCGGTGAGATCAGGGCCGGGTCCGGCTTGACTTCCGCCCCGGCCCTGGCCGTCACCAATAACCAGGTGCCCAGGGCCAGCAGCGCCGCCGGACCATCCATAGCCGGGGCCGGAGGGACCTCCGCCCCGAAAACGACCATAACGAACAACGCACCCGCCAGAGCGGGAGCCGGGAGCCTCGCGCAACGGATCGGAGCGGCGGTGGCCAGTGCGGTTCACATCATCGTAACCAACTGCCAAGGAGCCAATACCACAAAGGCCGGACCGGGGCAAAGGGTAGCCGCAGCGGCGGTGGCGTGTTCAAATATCAACATCTAAGGAGGCAAGCACAATGGCCGGAATTTTTCAGGAGGCCAAGCTGACGCACAAGGGCATAGCCCTGCTGGCGAAAGCCCAGGCCGGAAGATGCACGATCAAGCTGACGAAAGCGGCGGCTGGTGCCGGGTCCTACGGCCCCGGAGAGGACATCGCCACACGGACCGCCCTGAAAGACCAGCGCCAGACCTTCCCGCTGAGCACCGTGACGGTTCAGAACACGTCCAACGTTTTCGTGAAATTCGTCATGAGTAACAAGCAGGAGAGCGGCAACCTGGAGCGGGGCTACTACGTCAAGGAGATCGGTATTTTTGCCCAGGACCCGGATGACGGGGAAATCCTCTACGCCATCGCCATCGGCGTGGAGAACCAGTGGGATTATATGCCCGCCTACAATGACCTCATCCCGTCCACGATTACCATCGACTTCTTGGTAGAAGTCAGCAACGCCGAAACCGTCACCATCGAGGCCCCCAACCAGATGTACCTGTACGACGAAAAAACCGGAGACAAGTACATCCTCGGAGTGGAGAACGGCCTGCTCTACGTCAAAAGGGAGGATTAAAAATGAGCGATAAAATTTTCGTAGCAGACAAAGAAACGCTGGACAAGGTTTATAACCTTCTGGCCACGGAGCCGGTCTACGGCTTCATCGAACACAACGCTATCTTGGCCCCCGGAGAGCGGATCGAGTACATCGGGGTAAACAAGAATTTCAAGCCCATTTCCGTCACCATGGGCGGCGGCTACTCCCTCAACGATTGGGCGGACTTCCCCTGGCTCAAGGCCAACAAGCCCTACATGGTCAAGAGCGATGGTACCCCGGCCTACCGCCTCAAAGAGACGGACTACACGAAGAAAGAGGACGGCACCGCCTCCGACGTTTCCAACGCCGATTTTGACGGCGGCGCATTCTCCTGGGGCATGAAGATCTACAAGCGGGAATACATGGCCGGGGACGACCGGGTCGTGCTTTTCCGCTTCGAGGCGGCGGATGGCTTCGAGCCGGTCGGCTTCATCGACCCGGACGGCAACGAGCTGGAGGGCGTCTGGATCCCCATGTTCTACGGAGCCACCACCGGCGAAACCGAGAGTGAAAAGATGCGCAGCATCGCCGGGACCCAGCCCCAGCACACCGTCAACACCGAGAAGCAGAAGGCCGCCATCGACAAGGTCGGCAACAGGGCCGCCTTCTTCGGAGGTCCGATCACCAACACCCTGGTGGATCTTGAGATCATGTTCGCAAAGACCACCAACCTCCAGGCGGCCTACGGCCAGGGCAACTGCTCCGGCTACGACGCCAGCGCGACCCCCACCATGGGTGTCCTCATGAACAACGTGGTCGGCGGCGGGCAGTTTTACGGGACCAGCGACGGCAAGAGCCTGAATAAGATCTTCCACAGCATCGTCCTGGGGAGCTACCAGATTTGGTGCCGGGACCCCTACCTGCTGGCCGTCAACGGCCGCTTCAAGGTCTCCCCCAATTACAAGTATGACCTCGACGGGACCACCTACCAGGACACCGGGATCACCGTCCCGGACGATGCGGAGGGCTGGGACCAGAACAAGAACAAATTCACGTACCCCTCCTTCTACCGGACGGTTCCCCACTTCGGAAACCTCCCGGCGGAGACGATGACCGGCGGGTCCACCGTGACCGGAGGCTGTGACGGCCTGTGGAGGCATAAGCCCAGCGAGGTTTTTGTGGCGGTTTCGCTCCGGTTTGGCCGTTGCGCCTGCGGTGCCACTTGCGGTGGCCGGTCCTTGCACTTCACCGACGCCGCCGGGGACGCCTACTGGGGCTTCGGCTCGGCCTTGCTTCTTTTCCCACCTGTTGGCGCGACGGCGTAACCGTCACGCCTGGGGGGTCTGGGGGTGCGCCGTAGGCGCAACTCCCCCAGGGGACGCAGGACAAAGTACGCAGAAACGATAAAACGGAATACCAAAACAACAGGGGAATGCGACGGCGCTGCTGGGCGGTTTCGCTCCGGTTTGGCAATTGCAACAACGGTGCCAATTGCGGTGGCCGGTACTTGAACTTCAACAACACCGCCGGGAACGCCAACTGGAACATCGGCTCGGCCTGGTTCTATCAACCAAAAGGAAGGATCAGCCTTCAAAAAAAGCCGCCGCATTTCCTACACCGCTGGCCGTTGAAACACGGCTTACCCGCCATGATTGGTCTGGGGAGTGGTAAATAAATCCGATACAGGGCGGGCAGTAAAGCGGTCGCACCTGCTGCCCGTAGGAGATAGAAGAAAAAATATCCCCATAGGAGTGCAACCCCGCATGAGCAAAAGAGAACCAGGGCACAAAGAGCACAAATATCTGTATCGACAGATGCTGGACGAAGGCATCATCCGAAAGGCATTCCGTAAGCTCCGCAAAGGCAAGGGCAAGCGCCCGGAAATCCAGGCGATAGAGGCCGACTTCGAGAACGAGGTCCAGGCCATGAGGGAAATGATCCTGAACACCCGGCCTCCGGAGGTCCCGGTCCCAAACCCCGAAAAGGCATACAAACCCCATGAGCGCCACCCCAAGCGCATTTTCGAGCGGGGCAAATGGCGCAACATCTGCAAGCCGGAGATCCACGAGCAATGGCTCCACCACATCATCGTCCTTGTTTTAGAGCCGATAGTCACCGCCACGGCCTACCGCTTCAGCTGTGGGAGTATGCCGAAAAAGGGCGCACACTTTGGAAAGAAACAGATCGAGAAGTGGATCCGGCAGGACCCGAAAGGCGTCCGGAATTTCGCAAAGACTGACATCCGCCATTTTTACGACCAAATCCGCCTCAAGGTTTTGATGCGGGAGTTGGCGATTCGGATAAAGGACGCCTGGTTTCTGTTCATCATTTGGCTCTGCCTGAAGGATTTCAAGCGGGGCTTGCCCCTTGGCTTCTACCTGTCCCAATGGCTGGCGAATTACCTACTGGAGCCGCTGGACCGGCTTCTGACCCGGACCCTTGGCATCAAAAAGACCGTCAGGTACATGGACGATATAACCATGTTCCACCCGAACAAAAAGACCCTTCACCGGGCCATCCTGGAGGCCACAAAGATGCTGGGACAGCGGTTCAGGCTTCGACTGAAGCAAAACTACCAGGTCTGTAAATTCTGGTTTAAGGGCAAGAAAAAGACCGTGGGGAGGCCAGTCGATTTTATGGGCTTCCTGTTCTTCAGAGACAGGACCACCATTCGGAAGCGGACCATGCTCAGAGCCACCAATCTGGCAGGCCGCCTTGGGAGGATGGCGGAGGCCGGAAAGAAGTTTTTCAAGCGCCACGTTTCCGCCATGCTCAGCTACATGGGCTGGTTCACCTGCACCGATACCTACAAGTGCTACGAGGAACGGATCAAGCCCTTCGTCGAGGTCCGGAAGCTAAAGCGCATCATTTCAAAAATTCAAAGGAGGCAAAATCACCATGACCAACTGGACCAAAGAATCTTGTGCCAGCAAGCCGGATGAGCTCCAGCCCATCGCCCCCGGTCTGCTGATCCAGCGCCGCAACATCGCCCAGGTGGAGCACCCGGCGGTGGAGGGCAGTGACGCCTACACCACTTGGGACTGCGAGAGCCGGGAGATCACCGTCTCGGAGTACCAGATGCTCCAGTCCATCCAGGACATCGACAACAGCAAGGCAATCGACGCCTACACCATGCAGCTCATCGAGGAAGGAGTGCTTTAAAATGGCCAGTATTTTGATCAACAGCCTGATCCGGCTCTACAAGTCCGGGCAGCTCACGAAAGAGCAGATCGGGGAGCGGGTCGCAAAGGGGACCATTACCCCGGAGGACTACAAGGCCATCACCGGCGAGGATTACCATGCCGATGATGAGTGACCCCCTCGAAGTGGTGGACGCACAGGCGACCATCATCGCCCTTCAGAGCGAAACCATCAATGAGCTTTTCCAGCTGCTGATGCAACACATCTCAGCGGAAGAAGCTGACCGCCTGCCCTGCGTGGCAAAGATTAACAAGGCGGCTGTGATCCGGAGACGGATCCAGCCGCCGGAAACGAGGTAGCCCATGTACATAACAGCCAACACCATCATCCTGGCAGCCTCCCTTTTGGGGGCGATCAGCGCCCTGGTCGGAGCCATCATCGCCGTCTACAAGGTCATTGAGAACAACAAGAGGCAGAACGAGGAAATCAAGGCCATGAAGTCGGAGCTGACCATCGTCTGCTACGGCTTAAAAGGGGCTTTGCAGGGCCTCATCGAACAGGGGTGCGACGGCCCCTGCAAGGACGCCCTCAACCTCCTGGACAAGCACCTCAACAAGAGCGCCCACAAACCCGACCTGTAAAGGGAGGCGCAAAGAGATGGCGATTGTAAGCCTCCGGGGCAAGAGGGTAAAGAGGCCGGAGGCGAAGCCCCCGAAAAAGCGGGAATGGATGAAGATGCTGACCCTTTGGGCCGTGGCCATCGCAACGGCGGCGGCCCTGGGTCCCCTCATCCTCGCCGCCTTCGACAAGCTCTGCCCCTTCGACACCTCCCCGGTTTTCGCGGGGTGTATTACGGTCATCGTTACCTATGCGGCCAAAAGCTACGGCGAAAAAGCCAGCCGCAACAAACACGGGCTCGACGAAAACGGTCGGCCCTGGACAAAGGAGGAAATAAACAATGGGTAAATGTTACGCATCCACCGTCCTGGCCATCGCGGAGCGGGAGATCGGCTACCTGGAGAAAGAAACCAACTCCCAGCTCGACAACCCCACCGCCAACGCCGGAGATGGCAACTGGACCAAATACGGACGGGACATCGACAGCAAATGGCCCACCTTCTACAATGGGAAAAAGAACGGGTACGCCTGGTGCGATCAATTCGTCGATTGGTGCAACCTCACGGCCTTCGGCCTCCAGGACACCCTCCGGCTCCTGTGCCAGCCCCTCAGATCCGAGGGGGCCGGGTGTACCAGCTCCGCCCGGTACTTCCGGGAGGCGGGGCGGCTTTTTGATGAGCCGAAGCGGGGGGATCAGATCTTCTTCCCGGACAGCTCCGGCAAGGCCAACAGCTACGGCCACACCGGCCTGGTGAAGAAATACGAGGGCGGCATCATTACCACCATTGAGGGCAACAGCTCCGACGGCGTGAGATACCGGACCTACGTCTTCAGCAAGAGCAAGGGCTACAAATTCGGACGCCCGGACTACGATGAGGAACCCGGCACCGAGGCCCAGCCCGGAGGCGGCACCGGCGGCGCAACAGGCGAAACCACCTACACCGTCAAGGCCGGGGACACCCTCTCCAGGATCGCCGCCAAGTACGGGACCACCTACCAGGCCCTGGCCGCCTACAATGGCATCGCAAACCCCAACCTCATCTACGTGGGGCAGACCATCCGGATCCCCGCAACACCGGCGGCGGCCCCGGAGATCAAAAAGGGGATGCAGGTCAAGGTCAAGAGCGGGGCCAAGACCTACACCGGCGGCGGACTGGCGTCCTACGTCTACACCACCACCTACACCGTGATCCAGGTCAACGGCGACCGGGTCGTGATTGGCCTCAACGGGGCCGTCACGGCAGCCGTCCACGCCGGGGACCTCATCCCGGCATAATGCGCAAAGGAGAAACACCATGGAAGAACTCTCAAACCTCCTCAAGAGGATCGCAGCCCTCATAAGCGTCAAGAGCATCGTCACCCTGATTTTGACCATCGTCTTCGCCGTCCTCACCCTCCGGGGACAGGTCAGCCAGGACTTCATGACGATCTACGCCGTGATCATCGCTTTTTATTTCGGCATTCAGAGCACCAAGGCCAAATCCGACGGCGAATAACAGCGCCCCGCCGGATTACGCCCTGTCGCGCCCCAGGATGGCCCGTGTGGGCCTTTTGTATGGGGTAAGGTAAAATTACACCCCCGGACCGCTCCGGGGGTGTTTTTTCTCGTGGAAAAAGGCCAGGTGGACGCCGGAGGGGTAGACCGTGAACAAGGAGCAAAAGAAAAGAGCGGCGTCGGGCCCCGTGTGGAGCCGTAGCCGCTCAACCCCTCACCCCCCCGTCAATAGAGGGTGATCGTGAAGCCGTTCCGCTTGAGGTAGGCCGTAGCCTGAGCCTCCTGGGTGAATGACCGGGATTTTTTCTTTTGCCGGTCCCGGCCCAGGACAACGGTGTCGCCGATGCCCTTGATGACCCATTGGAGCTTCCCGTTCTTTTCGACCAGGTTATAATAAACCATGTCGCCCTTCGCGTTTGCCAGCTTTGCCATTTTTCAGACCCCCTCAAAATTCAACAGAGACGATGCCATTGTGGAACAGGTCCAGGACATAGTCGATGCGGATGTGGCTCACGATCCCGGTCCGGAGGTCCACCACGGTGAACACCCCGTCCTCGGCCTTCAGGACCTTCTCGACGATCTCGGTCTCGCCGGTTTCGTCGGCGTCCCGGATGATGTACATGATGTCCTCGAAATTGCGATCCATTTTTTAGTCCTCCTTTTCGATCTTCGCCAGGATGAGCTCCATGGCCTTCTTTGCGATTTCGGTAGCGGGGCGGACGTCCCAGCCCCGGTCGTAATTCAGGATGGTCTCGCCGTTGATGGAGGCCCACAGCTTGGAGATGCGGCCACCCTCGATCCCGAACTTGGACCCCTCTTCAAAGACCTTCGCCTCGTAACGGACCCTCACGTTTTTGGACCCCTGGGGGATTTCAATAAGACCGAACTTCCACATTTTTTTGTCCTCCGTTCTTTAGGATGGTCTTATATTACCATACAAACGCATGGAAATCAAGTCTTTTTTCATCGTCATTTTTAACAAAAATCCATGCGTTTGTATGGTTATAATGACGACTTGACAAAACCATACAAGCGCATTATAATAAAGCCAAATACCACAAGGGAGGCAAAGAAATGGCAAGACGCATGACCATAACCGATGACATGATCAAGATAGACCGAAAGTGCATAGAGGCAGGCATAACCCGGTCGGAGCTTTCTCGCCGGAGTGGCGTCCCGATCAGGACCCTCGAAGCCTACGCAACCAGACACAGGACCCCCCGTGACGTTTACGTCCTCCAGCGAATCTCCAAGGTCCTGGGATGCGCCATCGAGGATCTGATTGAGCCGGAGCCGGGACCAGGGCAAGAAAATGGAGGCGGGGAGGATGCTTGACCAAAGGCAATCCACGGTCCAGGCCCCGGACCCGGTCGCTGATGCGGCGGGATCTCCGAAAGAAGCCCAGGACGCCGATGGGCGTCCCCGTGGCCGTTTCAAAGACCTCCCCGGCCCATGGGTCAAGTATGTCCGCGAAAGTGGAGGGGAGAGGTTGATAGATTGGGAGGACCCCCGCCCACGGGTCCTCTGGTAAAAAGAAGCCCCCGGCCATTGCCAGGGGCGCAGGAGGTAAAGGACATGACCAACTACGAGCGGATACGCCAACTTGAGCCTTACGAGATGGCGATGGTGATGAACAACATCCAAGAGCACTTGTGTCAAAAGATATGTCCCAGGGATAAGGAGGATCGGTGCAACGAGGATTGCAACAACGGCCTGACGGAATGGCTCTGCGCACTATACGATCCGGCCTCCCCGGCGTGGGAGAGAAACTAATCCAAGTGTCAGGCAGGCGGAAGCCCCCGGCCATTGACCGGAGGCTTCCGCCTTTTTCATTTCTTCACGCTGGCGGCCCCGGCCCGGTAGGCCCTCTCCAGGGCTGCCTGCAGGCTCCTCACGCTGATGCAGCCCCGGTCCGAATCAAAGAAGTCGTAACCATCTGACCCCATTTCCTCAATCCCGAACCCGAACACCTCAAGGGCAATTTTCTCAACGGCTTTTTCTTCGGCTGTTTTTTTCATTTCCCGATCCCCCTTCAAAATTCATACCCGGCACACCTGGCGGTTTCAACCACGGCATTGTAGGTGCGCTTCCCGATGGTGTCATACCAGCGGGCCTTATAGGTGATGCCATTCTTCATGTAGGTGACCTCACAAACCCCGCGGGGCTGGTTCACGAACACCCGGACGGTGTAGGTCTCGGTGTGCTTGCCATACCAGGCGACCTCGATCTCCTGGGACCAGGTCCGCTGGAGGATCACACCGCCGACACAGGCGCGGTGGACGGTGCCCTCGATGGGCATCTCGGAGAATCCGTTCTCCTTCAGAGCTTCGACCAATTCAAACTTTTTCATTTTCAAGTCCTCCTCGTATTTTCGGCTCAGCACCCTGCAGCGGTCAGGAGCTCGGTCAGCACCCGCTGGGCCTCGCGGTTCCCCTTGGCAATCTGGTCAACGTACCCTTTGCAAAGGACCACTTCATCCAGGCCGTTCACCGCGAGGGTGTATTCATGGGATCCGTACACGCGGACCACCTCGTTCCAGAGCTTCAAGGTCTTGGCGTCGATTGCGTTCAAACCGGTTCTTTTCATTTTTGGGGCCTCCAGTTCTTTAGGATGGTCTTATATTACCATACAAGCGCATGGAAATCAAGTCTTTTTTCATTGTCATTTTTAACAAATTTCCATGCGTTTGTATGGTTATAATGACAACAAAAAAGCACCTGGACCGTAGACCAGGTGCTTCAATTTTTAGCGCCGCTGGGGTAGCGGCAAGGCCAGAACGAACACGGATCCAACGAAATAAATCGCCGTTTCCGGTTCGCCTGGCTCCCCATTGG
>CANQTW010000003.1 GCA_947626845.1 uncultured Oscillospiraceae bacterium
TATCAGGAAAAATCAAATGGTATCAAATCCCCCAAGCAAAAACGGTTAGAATTGAATTTCACTTTGCGAGTGGGAATGAAAATCTGAAACCCCGGACCCGCTGCGGCGCAAGGGCTCCGGGATTTCAAGGCCCTCCCGTGATAACGATTTGATAACGCTCCCCTCAAACCGCTTTATTCTGCATCCCCGGTGGATTGCAGGTAAAAAGTGTTCTTTTGCGGTTTCCGGGTGACAAAATCCATATTTGAAAGCCCTTACCGATGGCAACGTCGGTAAGGGCTTTTTTGTCTATTCGTCTGTGTCCAGCTTGTCCCGGAGGGCGTCCACAAGAGCATCGCTCAGCTCCTGCGAGGGGACTTTGGCCCACCGCTGGGTTGTGTCGTACTTGGGGTAGTTGTACCGCCAGCGGTCATAGTCCTCGCCGGTGATCTCCCCGGCCTCCAGCCGCCGTTTCTGCTCCGCCCAGGCGGTGAGCATTTCAAACATGGCATGGTAGGTCGTACCCTTGGACCTGTCCAGCCGGAGGCAGACCTCACCGTCAATTTCCCCGACGGTCAGGCCCC
The DNA here is from genome assembly GCA_947626845.1 of uncultured Oscillospiraceae bacterium. Taxonomy (GTDB): domain Bacteria; phylum Bacillota; class Clostridia; order Oscillospirales; family Oscillospiraceae; genus RUG626. The sequence continues at coordinate 564 of CANQTW010000003.1, forward strand.
GGATGTCCTCCAAGGCAAAGAGAGTGTGCATCAGGCCAATGTCGGTGTCTATGTCCGGGACGGTCAGGGCGCTGGGAGAGATGTCAAAGAAGCCGGCAAGCGAGTTGGTTAGCTCCGACTTTGGTGTACGGCTCCCCGTTTCGTACTGCGCCATCCGCACGTCGGCGGAGCGTTCCGGGAACCCCATCACTTGACCGAGATATTTCTGCGTGACGCCATTCTTGTTGCGGAAGAAGCGGATACGTTCACCAATCGACATAGCAGTCAACTCCGTTCTGTGTAGTGGGAATACCTGAAGTATAGCAGATATGTTTAGAAACGTCAAGAGAAAAATAAATAAATTTGTTTAGAAACTTTTCTCTGAAACTCTTGACATAACGGAATAGGTTTAGTATAATAGGGCTACGTTAAGCAAATAGCGTTAATACACAAGGAGGGACCATAATGGAAAACAGATTCATCAATGCAGAAGAAATCGCCGCTGAGCTGGGCGTATCCAAGCCCTACGCTTACAAGCTCATCCGGCAGCTCAACGAGGAACTGAAGGGCAAGGGCTTTATCACCGTATCGGGGCGGGTCAACCGACAGTATTTCAATGAGCGGTTCTACTGGACCAGGAAGGAGGAGAACTGATGCCGGTATTCAAGGACGACAAACGGGGCACCTGGTACGTCATGGTTTGGTATCAGGACTGGACAGGGGAGCGGAAACAGAAGTGCAAAAGAGGCTTTTCCACCAAGCGGGAGGCCCAGGAATGGGAGCGCAGCTTCCAGTTGCAGACCTCCGCCGACCTGGATATGACCTTTGAAGCCTTCGTGGAGCTCTACACCAAGGATGTGAAGCCCCGGCTCAAGGAGAACACCTGGCAGACAAAGGAGAACATTATCCAGAAGAAGATCTTGCCCTACTTCGGCAAACGGAAGATCAGCGAGATCACCACCAAAGACGTGATTGCATGGCAGAACGAGCAGTTGGCCTACCGGGATGAGAACCACAAGCCCTATTCATCCTCCTATCTCAAGACTCTGCACAACCAGCTCAGCGCCATCCTCAACCACGCTGTCCGTTTCTACGATCTGCGCTCCAATCCCGCCGCCAAGGCCGGGAACATGGGGACAGAGGAACGGAAGGAGATGCTGTTCTGGACGAAAGAGGAGTATCTGAAATTCGCGGAGGCCATGATGGACAAGCCTGTTTCCTATTACGCATTTGAGATGCTCTATTGGTGCGGTATCCGGGAGGGGGAGCTGCTGGCCCTCACCCCGGCGGACTTCGACTTCGAGGCCGGGACGGTCAGGATCAACAAGTCCTATCAGCGGCTCCACAAGGAGGATATCATTACCTCTCCCAAAACGAAGAAAAGCAACCGGACCGTCAAGATGCCGGATTTCCTTCGGGATGAGATGAAGGACTACCTGGGGATGCTCTACGGGGTCAAGAAAAAGGACCGTATCTTCACCTGCACAAAGAGTTACCTCCATCACGAGATGGACAGGGGAGCGAAAGCGGCTGGGGTCAAGCGCATTAGGATACACGATTTGAGACATTCACACATTTCGCTTCTGATCGACATGGGCTTCTCGGCGGTGGCGATTGCTGACAGGGTAGGGCACGAGAGCATTGAGATCACCTACCGTTATGCGCACTTGTTTCCGTCCAAGCAGACGGAGATGGCAAACAAACTGGACTTTGAAAGGATGGGGAAATAATGTCAGCCAAGAACCTGGACAACAAAAATCGTTGGAGAAACAAGACTGTGGCCTTCCGGGTGTCCCCGGAGGAGGACGAGCAAATCGAGGCCGCTGTACGGCTCTCCGGCCTCACCAAGCAGGACTACATCACCCGGCGGCTTCTGTGCCAGGACGTGGTGGTGCAGGGCAATCCCAGGGTCTACAAGGCCCTCAGAGATGAATTGGCCGCTGTGCTTACGGAGTTGCGGCGCATCGAGGCGGGGAGCGTCGTGGACGGCGACTTACTGGACACCATCAACATGATCGCCGCAATCTTGAAAGGAATGAAGGAGGAATGATTGATTGAAGGATTCCCAGGAAACGAAAAGGACTGTCCCGGTTCCGTCTGTTGGCACAGACGGGGAACAGCCCATTTCTCAAAAACGCACCTCAAGTATAGCAGAGAAAGCCTCTGAAAGCAACCCCCAAGAAAAAAGATTGGAGGAGCTTATGAGGCAGGTACAGCGGATGAACGACCCGGCGTATCTCCCCACGGTTTCCATGAATGAGCTCTACGAGAACGTGTACCAGTGCAAACCACCTGTCATCGACGGTCTGCTCTATCCGGGGACGTATCTGTTTGCCGGAGCGCCCAAGGTAGGGAAGTCTTTCTTGATGGCCCAGCTTGCCTATCATGTCAGCACCGGCCTCACCTTATGGGGCTATCCCGTACACAAGGGAACAGTTCTCTATCTGGCGTTGGAGGATGACCATCGGCGCTTGCAGGAGCGGCTATACCGAATGTTCGGTTTGGAGGCCACCAACGATCTTCTATTCGCTATATGCGCCAAGCAGGTCGGCGGCGGACTGGAAGAACAGCTTCGTCGATTCGTGGAGGAACATCCCGACACAAGGCTTATTATCATCGACACGCTCCAGAAAGTCAGAGAGGCCGGCGGGGACAAATACAGCTACGCCAATGATTATGAGCTGGTAGGGAAACTAAAGCGTTTTGCTGACGGCTGTGGCATCTGCCTCCTGCTGGTTCATCATACCCGTAAACAGCAGGCCGATGATAGGTTCGACATGATCTCTGGCACCAACGGCCTTGCTGGGGCGGCGGACGGAGCGTTTCTTCTTCAGAAGGAGAAGCGAACCGATGACACCGCCACCCTGGACGTGACTGGACGCGACCAGCAGGACCAAAGGCTCCATCTGACGCGCGATAGGGAGCGCCTGATATGGATGATGGACCGGGCGGAAACGGAGCTGTGGAATGAAGCATTTGATCCTGTTCTGGAGGCCGTAGCGGGTTTTATAACGGATGATATGCCGTCATGGGCAGGCACCGCCACGGAGCTGGCGGAGACCCTGAAGCTGGATATGAAGCCCAACGCCCTGGCTATGCGGCTCAACGTCCGGGCTGGGAGGCTGTTAGCGGAGTACCACATCCGCTATGAGAACGCCCGCACTCACGCCGGGAGGAGCATCTGCCTGACGCTGGAGCCTCCCGAAACGTGACGACCGTGACGGCCATGACGACTATTTTGAGAGCGGGGGCGGTGTCAAAAACATCGTCACGGTCGTCACGGCTGTCACGGGGCCCCGCACGAGCCCAGCGCAGCGGGTCGTGTGGGGAGAGGAGGAGCAAGGGAGTGAACGTAGTTTTCGCCACAGGCGGAAACGGAGTTGAACGGACTTTGCGACGACGATGTGCAGGGTGCCCTTTTCAAAGGGCAGCCCTGCTGGGGAGGCAACCGCAGTTGCCGGGGCAAAGCCCCGAAACCACCCCGTAGGGCGCAAGGGCACTTTTGATGCAAAGTGTCAAAAGTGCTTTTGCGTTACTTTCGCAGAAAGTAACAAAGGCCGCCGCTGGCGCGGCGAAAGGAGTGTTGATTTGAATAGAACGATTAGCGTCATGGTGGGCCGCGGCTCGGTGAACCACAACAGCCGGAAGTTCCACGCAAAGAACACTGACCCGGAACGTTCCCACCTCAATATAGACTACTGCAACGAGGACATCAAGGCTGTCTACCACGAGCTGTTTGATGAGGCCCTCCAGCGGTATAATGACAAGCAGACCAGGGCGGACCGTGTGATCACGGACTACTACGAGAAGATCCGCTCCGGCGAGCAGGAAAAGCCTTTCCATGAGATCATCTTTCAAGTGGAAAACAGGGACGACATGAGCGCCGTGAGCGCGGAAGGCCAGCTTGCGGCGGCAGTGCTGGATGAGTTTATGAGGGACTTTCAGGAACGCAATCCGAACCTCCGGGTGTTCTCGGCTCACCTCCACATGGACGAGGCAACGCCCCATCTGCACATCGACTTCGTTCCCTTCACTACCGGCAGCAAGAGGGGACTGGACACCAGGGTGTCTCTCAAACAGGCGCTGTCCACCCAAGGCTTCAAGGGCGGCACCAGAGGCGACACTGAGTGGAGCCAGTGGGTACGGGCTGAAAAAGAACAGCTCGCCTCTGTGATGGAGCGCCACGGGATCGAGTGGGAGGACAAGGGGACCCACGACCAGCATCTGTCGGTCCTGGACTACAAGAAAGAGCAGCGGGCGAGGGAAGTAGCCGCGCTTGAGGTGGAGCAGGCCCAGAAACAGGAGCAGGTGGACCGTCAGGAGCAGCGCCTGAAGGAGCTGGCCCCGGCGGTGAAGAACTTGGAGCAGTTGGCGGTACAGTTCTCCGAGGACCCCGAACAGGTACTCCCGGAGGCAGGCCCGTTAGAGTCCGCCAGGATCTACCGGGAGAGGGAGGAGGTGAGGGACTATGAGCGACTGAAGCGAGTCATCGGTCCGGAGCAGACAGACAGGATATTGGAGGCCGCCAGACAGCAGGAACAGGCTGAAAAGGATCGTAAACGCGCCGCCAGACGGAAAGCAGATTTAGACGCACGATAAATGAAACGGAGGTAATCTTATGGAAAAATTCATCTACGACGAGAGCAACGGACTGTGGTACGAGCGCCAGGGGGACTCTTTCATCCCCTGCCTGTCTCTGCCGGAGGACCACCAGTCCATCGGCCTATGGGGAATGCGGCACCTGCGGTACATCAAGGAATACCGCAAGGGCCTCTACACAAGCCTTCTGTTGAACGGCAAACTGAACAGCTACCTGGCGGACATTGACTGTCAAGCCCAGGAGCAATTAGACACCATTATCCGCCAAATGGCCCAGACCCAGGGCGTCACCGAGGCGTTGAAAGCAGCAGACCCGATGGCCTGGGTGGGGAAGATGAACAATATCGAAGCGTGTGCGAGAGAAATTGTGAATCAGGAGATCATATTTACCTGAGAAGCTTTGCGCAATCGAAGCACTCCCCTTATTCGGTACGGAGCAATGGAGAACCGCCTTGGTACTCGAGTGCCAGGGCGGTTCAGTCTCATAAGGCATACTTTGATTCAACAGGATTTCTATTTATTGCTGCTCGTGGCATTTATCAACCAATGCCAGGTGCCATGCAATATAAGACGCACTAAAATTGATTCGTTCATTTCTGAGATTCCACGGGAAATGTGACGCTCCAGTTTCCCTCAATAAGTGTGTCACTTGTCACAAAATATCCAAATGGTTCGTATTGACTAATGTTATTTTCAGGTAAATCAAAAACATATTCAACGTAACGGTCTGTGTATTCATTATTCAGAGAAAAACTGATTGCGGCGGCACAATAAATTACATCTCCATTCAAATTTTTAAAATAGATATATCCGTGGTTATCTGTTTCAAAAACATTGAAATATTGGACTTGAATATGCAGTTTTTCCTCGACAAAACCAATGCCGGTTATTTCGACACCGTTGACAGGAGAGTAGAGATTGCCTTGCGGGATCAACACAGTGAAATCTTTGCTGTATTTCTCATATGCAGATCCGCTACCGCCGAAAACATATGCAGGTTTTATTGTTTCTTTTTTTGCTTGAACTGCACTTAGATTCAATCCGAATATAGCCTCATCAAATTCGTTCTTTTGGCACAGAAGTTTCTTTACTCTTAGTGTGATTTTATCGCCCGGAACAGGTTTGTTATCCCATTGTGTAATGCTTATGAGAAAGGTTGCTGTTCTGCTGTCCGCATCATAGCCGATGTTCTGACAACTGCTTGAGCAATCGAAAGGGGTATTAATCGAATAGCTGTCAAACAAGTCTGTCGTCTCGTCGATTCGGTCTAAACCAAGATCACGAACTGCAACATAAGCCTTCAGTTCATCGCCGTCAATGTACGCAGATACAACTTCAAATTGGATCTCATTATCTTCGCAGGACAGGTGGACAGGTTTCAGCTTTTGAGCTGCTGCCGGATAGATCTGATACAGCAAGTCATAAGCGGGCTCATAATCCATAGCGGCCATAGCTGGAACCGCTGTAATGAATAAAACCATAACAGCGGCCGCGACCGCAACTATGCGGCGCAGAGAATATAAACTGTATCGTTTTGATACATACGATTCTTTTCGGTGGGCATCGAAGATAAAGTCATCTCGGACCTCACCCACAGCATCCTGTAATAAAGCAGATTTCATATAAAAATACCCTCCTTTTTGAGACGCAGCAAAAGCTTGTCCCTTGTGCGCTTCAGCATTGTTTTCACTTTGCTTTGACCAAATCCAAATCGGGAAGCAATGTCACTGATAGAATCAAAATACCAGTATCTGCAAAGAAATACCCGGCGCTCTTCTGCGGGAAGTGATTCAAGGAAAGAATTGATGATATTTGTAAGCTCTTTTTCTGCTATACCTTCATCAATGCTTTGCCCGTAGGGAATACATTCTTCGTACTCATCCAACGCAGCAATACTTTCTCCACCTCCGCGCTTTTCAGCAGTCCTGTAACGCAGTCTTTTCAATGAGAGCCGTCGTGTGATTTTTCCAAGAAATGTTGAAAAAATGGCGGGACGGTGTGGTGGTATGGCATTCCAGGCACCGATGTATGTATCATTTACGATTTCTTCTGCGTCCTCATTGTTATACAAAATGCTGTTAGCTATTGCATAACAGTACTGCCCATATTTTCTTTGAGTTTCAGCAAGAGCCGCTTCGTTTCTCTGCCAATAGAGTTCAATAATCTGGCTATCTTCCATCAGGTCACCTCCTTCTTTCAATGGTGAAAAGGCCTTTCACTTAACTACTACCGCTTTTTTTGATTTGGTTACAGAAACTTGGATATGTGTATTATATCAGTAAAACATAAACGTTTCTACCCAGCCAAGGCATCACAGTGACAAGGACTATTCCAAATCGCCGTATAAAAATATATCATGGTAATATAAACATTTCCATTGTTATTATACTTCGCGGGACTCCCAATTCCCTTTTGTGTTCCCGGAGTATCTGAACTACGGCTTGAGTAAACTTTTATCCATCTAAGCTGGTCTTTCGAGTCCATACAATAAGCAGTTGCTTTTTGATGCCTCAGGTGGTATAATTTCAGTTGCAATCCGTTAGAACTTACAGCAATGCTGTTCCCGTTATCACCCGTGATAACAAAATGATAACAGCCCATCGTGTAGGCTGGATACTATGGATAGGTCAAATCGTAGAGATACTGGGTATCATAATTCAGAAGCAAAATTGTTTAGGTTATGATGCTCAGCAACGAGTGGGAATGAAAAATCCGTGGTTATAGGGGACTCAAGGCCCTTGAAAACACCGGGTTTTTCAAAATCCAAGGTTTGATTTGATAGCAAATTGATAGCAACGACATAACTGAAATTGTTTTGTCTTGTCCTCAGTGGCAAGCGGTTTGCAGGTGCTGTCAGTCTGATCCTATGAGTAGAGCGAAAAAGGCTCTGCCGACCTTCTGTACGAAGTCGGCAGAGCTTTTTTTATTTGGCAGATTTCTTTTCACGAAGCGCGTCAAGTTCCTCTATTGTCCTCTGTACCTCCATTGCCGGATAAGTGTAGCGCCAGTGGTCGTATTCCTCTCTGGTGATCTCCCCGGACGCCAGACGTTTTTTCTGTTCCGACCAGGCGTACAGCATTTCAAACATGGCATGGTATCTTATACCTTTCGACTTATCCAGCCGAAGGCAGATTTCACCGTCGATCTCCCCGATGGTCAGACCCCGGATGTCCTCTAAGGCAAAGAGAGTGTGCATCAGGCCAATGTCAGTGTCGATGTCCGGGACGGTCAGGGCGTTGGTGGAGACGCCAAAAATCCCCGCCAGCGTGCTTGTCAGGTCCGCCTTGGGAGTTCTGCTGCCTGTTTCGTACTGCGCCATTCGCACGTCGGCGGAACGTTCCGGGAATCCCACCGCCATGCCGAGATATTTTTGGGTCATGCCGGCTTTCATGCGGAAAAAGTGTATGCGCTCGCCGATGGACATAGATACCAACTCCTATTTGTTATGTAGATATACGGAGTATAGCAGATATGTTTAGAACTGTCAAGGGAAACATAAATAATTTTGTTTAGAATTTCTTTCAACAAACTCTTGACTTAACGGAATAGAGTTAGTATAATGAAGATAGAAGCTAAACAAATAAGCTAAGGAAAGGAGAACAACATGGCACAGATTTTTATGAGGGTGGAAGAAGTTGCGGAAGAACTGGGCGTGTCTATCCCCTACGCCTACAAGCTCATCAAACGGCTGAACGATGAGCTTGCGGCGACGGGCTGCATCACCATTGCCGGACGGATCGACCGTAAATTCTTTCACGAAAAGTTCTATGGGACAAGGGGGGAGAAGAATGGCAGCGTTCAAGGATAAGAACAACGGCTCCTGGTATGTGCAGTTCCGCTATACCGACTGGAAAGGGGAACGGCAGCAGAAGTTCAAACGCGGCTTTGCCACCAAGCGGGAGGCCCAGGCGTGGGAACGGGAGTTCCTGATGCAGAAGCAAGCGGACGTGAACATGACCTTTGAGAGCTTTGCCGCTCTCTATGAGAAGGATGTAAAGCCCAAGTTGAAGCTGAATACCTGGCTGTCCAAGGAACACATCATCAAGAAGAAAATTTTGCCTTACTTCAAGAACCGCAAGCTTTCTGAAATCACTGCACGGGACGTGATCGACTGGCAAAATGAGATTCGCACTTTGACCAACTCAAAGGGCAAGCCTTATTCGCCGGACTATCTGGAGAACATCCACACCCAATTAAGTTGTATTTTCAACCATGCCATTAAATATTACGGCCTCCAGGTGAATCCGGCGTCCAAGGCCGGTGGCATGGGAGATGAACAGCCAAGAGAGATGCTGTTTTGGACAAAGGAAGAGTATCTCAAGATTTCCGAGGCTATGATGGACAAGCCCCTGTCGTACTACGCTTTTGAGATGCTCTATTGGTGTGGTATCCGGGAGGGAGAGCTGCTGGCCCTCACCCCGGAGGACTTCGATTTTGAAGCCCAGACGGTCAGAATCAACAAGTCCTACCAGCGTATCAAAGGACAGGACGTTATCACGACACCCAAGACAAAGAAAAGCAACCGTGTGATCCAGATGCCGGATTTCCTCTGTGATGAAATGCAGGACTATCTTAAACAGCTTTATGGAGCGGAGCCTGACAGCCGCATCTTTCCTATTTCCAAGCATTACCTCAAGCACGAGATGGAGCGGGGCTGCAAGGAGACAGGGGTAAAGAAGATTCGGGTACACGATATTCGTCACAGCCACGTTTCCCTTTTGATTGACATGGGTTTTTCGGCCCTGGCAATCGCTGACCGGGTGGGTCACGAGAGCGTCCACATCACCTATCGTTACGCGCACCTGTTTCCGTCCAAGCAGACGGAGATGGCAAACAAACTGGACATTGAAAGGATGGGGAAATAATGTCAGCCAAGAACCTGGACAACAAAAATCGCTGGAGGAACAAGACCGTGGCCTTCCGGGTGTCCCCGGAGGAGGACGAGCAGATAGAGACCGCTGTACGGCTCTCCGGCCTCACCAAGCAGGACTATATTACCCGGAGGCTCCTATGCCGGGATGTGGTGGTGCAGGGCAACCCAAGGGTCTACAAGGCCCTCAGAAATGAATTGGTTGCTGTGCTTACGGAGCTGCGGCGCGTTGAGGCGGGGAGCGGCGTGGACGGCGATTTGCTGGATACCATCAACATGATCGCCGCAATCTTGAAAGAAATGAAGGAGGAATGATTGATTGAAGGATTTCCAGGAAACGAAAAGGACTGTCCCGGTTCCGTCTGTTGGCGCAGACGGGGAACAGCCCATTTCTCGAATGACCACCCCAAGTATAGCAGAGAAAGCCGCTGAAAGCAACCCCCGAGAGGAAGAATACCGTGAAAAGCAGCGGATGGACAACCAAGCGTATCTCCCTACCGTCACAATGAGCGAGCTCTACCAGAACGTGTATCAGAGCAGGCCGCCCGTCATTGACGGTCTGCTCTATCCGGGGACGTACCTCTTTGCAGGGGCGTCCAAGGTGGGCAAGTCCTTCCTGATGGCGCAGCTTGCCTACCACGTCAGCACCGGCCTCCCTCTGTGGGGTTATCCCGTACACAAGGGGACCGTTCTCTACCTGGCGCTGGAGGATGACTACCGGCGCTTGCAGGAGAGGCTTTATCGGATGTTCGGTGTAGAGGCCACTGACGACCTTTTCCTTTCCATCTGCGCCAAGCAGATTGGCAACGGGCTGGAGGACCAACTGAACCGGTTTGTACGGGAACATCCAAACACCAGGCTGATCATTGTGGACGTCCTTCAGCGGGTCCGGGATGCGGGTGGAGAAAAGTACAGTTACGCCAACGACTATGAGACGGTAGTAAAGCTCAAACAGATAGCGGACAGCAATGAGATATGCCTGCTGGTGGTCCACCACACCAGAAAGCAGCAGGCGGACGACAAGTTTGACATGATCTCCGGTACAAACGGCCTTGCTGGGGTAGCAGACGGAGCGTTTCTTCTTCAGAAGGAGAAGCGGACGGAGATCACCGCCACCCTGGATATAGTGGGACGAGACCAGCAGGATCAGCGGCTCTATCTCACCCGCGACATGGAGCATTTGACCTGGATGTTGGACCGGGTGGAAACGGAGCTGTGGATCGAGCCGCCTGACCCGGTGCTGGAGACAGTGGCCACCTTCGTCACGGCGGAGAGACCAACCTGGTACGGCACCGCCACGGAGCTGGCGGAGGCCCTGAATCTGGATATGAGGCCCAACGCCCTGGCAATGCGGCTCAATGTCCGGGCTGGGAGGCTGTTAGCCGAGTACCACATCCGCTATGAGAACGCCCGCACTCACGCCGGGAGGAGCATCAGCCTGACGCTGGAGCCTCCCGAAGCGTGACGACCGTGACGGCCGTGACGACTATTTTGGGAGCGGGGGCGGTGTCAAAAACATCGTCACGGTCGTCACGGCTGTCACGGGGGCCCCACACGAGCCCAGCGCAGCGGGTCGTGTGGGGAGAGGAGGAGCAAGGGAGTGAACGTAGTTTTCGCCGCAGGCGGAAACGGAGTTGAACGGACTTTGCGACGACGATGTGCAGGGTGCCCTTTTCAAAGGGCGGCCCTGCTGGGGGAGCCGTCCGCAGACGGCGGGGGCAAAGCCCACAAGACCACCCCGTAGGGCGCAACAGCATCTTTTGATGGCCGCAGGCTGTCAAAAGTGCTTTTGCGTTACTTTCGCAGAAAGTAACAAAGGCCGCCGCTGGCGCGGCGAAAGGAGTGTTGATTTGAATAGAACGATCAGCGTCATGGTGGGCCGCGGCTCAGTGAACCACAATAGTCGGAAGTTCCACGCCAAGAACACTGACCCGGAACGTTCCCACCTTAATATAGACTACTGCAACGAGGACATCAAGGCCGTCTACCATGAGCTGTTTGACGATGCTCTCCAACGGTACAATGACAAGCAGACAAGGGTGGACCGTGTGATCACGGATTACTATGAGAAGATCCGTTCCGGCAAGCAGGAGAAACCCTTCCATGAAATCATCCTGCAAGTGGGTAACAAGGACAATATGAGCGCCGAGAGCGAGGAGGGCCAGCTTGCGGCGGAGGTGTTGGACGAGTATATGAAGTGCTTCCAGGAGCGCAACCCGAACCTCCGGGTGTTCTCAGCTCACCTTCACATGGACGAGGCCACGCCGCACTTACACATCGACTTCGTACCATTCACATCAGGGAGCAAGCGGGGGCTGGATACCAGGGTGTCCCTCAAACAGGCGCTGGCCGCCCAAGGCTTTAAGGGTGGCACCAGGGGCGACACGGAGTGGAGCCAGTGGGTACGGGCTGAAAAGGAACAGCTCGCCTCTGTGATGGAGCGCCACGGGATGGAGTGGGAGGACAAAGGAACCCACGACCAGCATCTGTCGGTCCTGGATTACAAGAAGGAGCAGCGGGCGAGGGAAGTAGCCGCGCTTGAGGTGGAGCAGGTCCAGAAGCAGGAGCAAGTGGACCGTCAGGAGCAGCGTTTGAAAGAGCTGGCCCCTGCGGTGAAGAACTTGGGAGCAGTTGGCAGTACAGTTCTCCGAGGACACCGAACAGGTACTCCCGGAGGCGGGGCCGCTGGAGTCCGCCAGGGCCTACCGGGAGAAGAAGGTCAAGCCGCTTTGGGAGAAGATCGTCAAAGTGCTGCGCTCCGTCTACCGGGCCTACTTCGACCTCAAGAGCAAGTTTGAGCGTCTGCAGGGGCAATACAACCGGGTGTCAGAACGATGCTATTCTTACTCAGCCCGGTTGGACGCAGTTTCAGCGGAGAACAAGGCTTTGAGGGAGGAGGTGAGGGACTATGAGCGACTGAAGCGGGCCATCGGCCCGGAGCAGGCCAGAATGATGCTGGAGGCCGCCTGTCAGCAGGAACAGGCTGAAAAGGAGCGGAAACGCGCCGCCAGAAGGAAAGCAGATTTAGACGCACGATAAATGAAATGGAGGTAATCTTATGGAACAATTCATCTACGACGAGAGCAACGGCCTGTGGTACGAGCGCCAGGGGGACTATTACATCCCTTGCCTTTCTTTGCCGGAGGATAATCAACCCATCGGTCCATGGGGACAGCGGCACCTGCGGTACATCAAAGAATACCGCAAGGGCCTCTACACAAGCCTTCTGTTGAGCGGAAAACTGAACAGCTATTTGGCGGACGTTGACCGTCAGGCCCAGGAGCAGTTGGACATCATCATCCGCCAAATGGCCCAGGCCGAAGGAGTTACCGAGGCACTGAAGGCTGAAAATCAGATGGAGTGGGTGGGGAAGATGAATAATATCCGAGATCGGGCTATGGAGGTGGTAAACAACGATTTGATCTACGCATAAGTTTACGGTGGCGGGGAGCAATCCCCGTCGCTATTACTATATCTGCTGTTCGATTAGGTGTGTATATTGTTTGGTAGGTCATGTAATCTGTCCAAGTAAGCTCTATAATTGCAGCGAGCGCAGCATAGGAACAGGAGGCTTTGAAATGCATGTACTTCATCAAAATGACCAGCGTTCTATGAAAAAGTGTCTTTAGTATATGACGGGAAATACTGAAAAACAAGACTTGAAAAATACTGTTTTTCCAGTATAATATAGATAAAGAAAACCAGCAGCGGAGAGGATTCTCTGCCACTATTTTCAAGTAGTCCGGGCAAAATATTAGCAACAAAAAATCAGATAGCCCAAACTATCTGGATAATGAAAGCAATCAAAATAATCTGAGCTAAATCTCATAAACAAACCTATTTAGAATATTTCTGACAGGAGATTGTGAATAAGAAAGGATGAAGTGTATGATTAATTCAATACAAATTCCGAACGATTTAGAAGATAGAATTGCAGAGGCTGTCAGATTCTTTTGGACGACAAGAACCGGGCAAATCACAAGACAAAATGCGCACGGTATTAAAGATCAAGGAAATCGCGGAGCTGTTACAGGCGGAAAACAGCTTGATGGATTTGTTGAGTTAATCTGTGATCTTTTGATTATAAACGGAGTTCCAGAAGAGTGTATTTTTACCAATTCCGATTTGGAGCTTCCTGGTTATTTCCGTCCTAATAAAAAATGGGATTTGCTTGTGGTCGATAGGGATGAGTTGGTTATTGCCATAGAGTTTAAGAGCCAAGTTGGTCCCTCTTTTGGTAATAATTTTAATAATCGAACAGAAGAGGCAATGGGTACGGCATTAGATATATGGACGGCCTATAGGGAGGGCATATTTGGTTCTCAGAAAGCTCCTTGGTTAGGCTATTTTATGGTTCTGGAAGATTGCAGAAAATCAAATGAACCTGTACATGTCAGATCACCACATTTTGACGTATTAGAAGAGTTTGTGGATGCTTCATATAAGGAGCGCTATGAGATATTTTGCAATAAACTTTTGTTAGAACGTCAGTATTCTGCGTCTTGCTTTGCGACAACATTTTGTTCAGGCGGTGATATTACATACGATTTTCCAAAAGAACATTTGTCATTTGAAGCATTTGCAGTTTCTATGTTAAGTGCAGCACTTGCACATTTTTTGGGGAGGCATTAATTTTGACTAATCAGCTTCTTTATCATAGTGATGCAAGGGATATGTACTTTATTCCGAACAAAAGCGTTCATTTGGTATTAACATCTCCTCCTTATTTCAACCTTAAAGAATATCGGAAGGGCAAAAATCAGCTTGGGATAGTGGAAAACTATCAAGATTTCATTGATGAGCTTGAAAAAGTCTGGAAAGAATGTTTTCGAGTTTTGGTACCCGGTGGGCGAATTGTTTGTGTTGTCGGCGATGTGTGCTTGTCAAGGCGAAAATATGGTCGTCATGTTGTTATGCCACTTCATTCTGATATAGCTGTTTCATGTCGTAAAATTGGTTTTGATAATCTCAATCCGATTCTTTGGCATAAGATTTCTAATGCAACTTTTGAAGCAAATACAAATAGCTCCATTTTGGGAAAACCTTACGAGCCAAATGCAATAATCAAAAATGATATAGAATACATTTTAATGGAAAGAAAACCCGGGGGGTATAGAAGACCTACTGAACAGCAACGCGCTGAAAGCAAAATTGACAAAGAAGATTTTCAGAATTGGTTTAGTCAGATATGGGAAATGCCGGGGGCATCGACCAAAAATGGCCATCCAGCTCCGTTTCCATTGGAGCTCGCTAGCAGACTCGTTAAAATGTTTTCTTTTATTGGTGATACAGTTTTAGATCCTTTTTGCGGAAGTGGAACCACAATGCTCGCTTCGATTAATAACGGCAGAAATAGTGTTGGAGTTGAAACAGAAGCATATTACTGCGATTACACAGTACGCCGGATCGAAGCTGAGCGTAACTTATTTAACAGCTACTCTTTTAAGTATATTGACTTAAGTCACGAAGAAGATTCCTATATCGATTAGAATATATTCGTCATGGTGCGCTAAAAGAATTTAGAGAGGGAATAGTAATGATTACACTAAAGAAAGCGACTATTTACAAATACAAATGCGTGGAAAATGAGCAAACATTTGAGATTGAGCCAGATATTACAGTTCTTGTTGGTATGAACGAATCCGGTAAGACGAGTTTGCTCGAGGCCTTAGCAAAAGTTAATTACTTTGATAGCAATGACACCGACTATCATTTTGATATGACCCACGATTATCCACGTAAACAGAAAAAAGCAGCAGAGAAAAGTGGCCAGCCAATTGACGCTGTGAAATTGTACTACGAAATAGATGATTCATTGCGCCAAGCAATTGAGAAAGATGTTGGGATAAAATTTAGGCGGAAAACCTTTTCATATACGAAGAGGTATGATAACGGGGCAACCGTAGATATTGAAATGTTGGATACTTCAGCCTTTATCACCGCTAAGTTAAAAGCGCTGAATGTATCTGGAGAAAGATACATATCGCTGTTTTCAAAAGTAAAAAACCAAGCTGAATTTGATGCTGCAATAAAATCATTAACATCTGAAGGTGAAAGTGCAGATTGCCTTGCAACACTCAAAGAGATGCGGCCATATCTTCTTAATGAAAAGAATTGGGATAGCCCAATAAGCGAATACATTTGGCGAAAGCATATAAAACCCAATATACCCAAATTCATGTATTATGATGACTATTATATGTTGCCATCCAGAATTTCAATCGACAAGATTCACAGTAAGCAGACATTAGACAATTCCGAAAAAACTGCTCGGGCTTTGCTTGAATTAGCTGACATTGATACTGAAAATCTAATAAATGCCGATTCGTATGAGGACTTTAAAGCCGAACTTGAAGCAACACAAGCAATAATATCCGAAGAATTGTTCAAATACTGGTCAACAAATCAGAATCTTAGAATTCAATTTGATATTGATAAAGTTGAAGGAACGGATTCTTCGAGGAACCGTCGTATTGTTGACCACATCTTGGATATCCGTGTTGAAAATCTTAGGAGCATGGTATCATTACCGCTTGCCAACAGAAGCAAAGGCTTCAATTGGTTCTTTTCGTTCCTTGTTTGGTTTGAAAAAATACAAGAGAATAAAGAGACACAGTATATTTTGCTGCTTGATGAGCCGGGTTTGAATCTTCATGCAATGGCTCAACATGACTTGCTTCGTTTTATCGAAGATCTATCAAAGGAGTACCAAATTATATATACTACTCATTCTCCGTTTATGATAGAATCGGATAAACTTCAGCGAGTAAGAACTGTACTGGAAAAGCAAGATGGAACACACATTTCGGATTGCTTACAAGAAAAAGACCCCAACACCATCTTCCCATTGCAAGCAGCGTTAGGTTATACGATTGCTCAAAACTTGTTTGTTTCCGAGAAAAACCTGTTAGTAGAGGGAATCGCTGACCTTGTTTATCTAAATATACTCTCAAATATCCTTAGCGGTATGGGGCGAACAGGGCTTAAGAACAATATCACTATTGTACCTGTTGGTGGAGCGGATAAAATTGCAACATTTATTTCTCTGCTAAGAGGAAATGATTTGAACATGTTGTGCCTCCTCGATACCTTTACTGATCAATCGGCAAAAGCCCGTTTGGATAATATGATTGCACAGAACATCATAAAAGATAAGCGCATTATGTTCTACCACGATGTACTTAAAGTACCTTTTGCAGACGTGGAGGATTTGTTTTCGGATTCAGACTACTTGACGCTCTATAACGGTGTATTCTCAAAGCAAATTGCACAAGGCGATATTGATGCTACCAAACCGATTATGAATCAACTAAAAAGGAAAAATGGTGGTAAAGAGTTTAACCATTATACACCGGCAAATTTCTTAGCAAAAAATGCTGCAACAATTTCACTGTCCGACGAAACATTAGATAACTTTGAGCTATTATTCAAAGCGGTTAATAAGATGTTTTAATTGTTAAATTAACGCATGATATTTGTTGCATGTTTGGCAACAGTATGGCAAAAAATCAGATGGCCCAAACTATCAGGATTATGAAAACAATCCAAATTATTTGAGCTAAATCTCATAAATAAACCTGTTTTGAAAACTTCTGACAGGAGCGAGTGGGAGTGATTGCACAGAACGAAAAGTATAGCGGAAGGCAAGCAATAAGTTATGAAAGCACAAAAATCTTCGTTTTAATGTATTTATAAGTATCAACACACAATTAGGAGGCAATGGTCAATGACATTAGATTTGAGGAACAACGCGGCGGCACAGGATATGATACGAATCATCATGAGAGAAAAAGATCTATCGGCAAAAGACGCCGTCACTTTTGCAGTCAACCGTGATATTCATCAAAAGATTCTTAAAGAGGGCTACGCATCGATTGCGCTCGATCTTTGGGGACATGATAATCCTGAGAGAATATGGGATACTCTCTCAAATCCTGTTGTTGTTTTGGAACTTGATAAACTTCAAGAAAGACTGATTGAGGACATCAGCGAGAAAGAAAAAGTAAATTATGAAACGGCAATTTGCTACTTTTTGATCTTTACTATGGATTATCTTGGATACCACATTTGACGATCCCCGTCTCAAGTGGCAACACAAGGGCAACAAAAGCGGATAGCGCATGCTTTACTGATAATACGGATAATGTAGATATGCTTGATAAAATGCATAAATAAATTTACTTAGAATAGATTTCAAGGCGGCGAATGGGAATGATTCTCACTGGCAATGCATTAAACGTATTTAAACTGAAAATGTGAGTATAAGGAGAATCTTTTGGAAAATTACTTAATGGCTCTTAAGGATATATTGGTTATACTTTCTCCAATAATTGTGGCCTACATAAGTTATAGAAGCAACAAAAAGTCGAAGCGAGAAATTCGGCAAGATATAGAAAAAATAGTAAGAGAAAAGGACGCAGAAACAACTCAAATCTTGCAACGAATTAGTGCGGAGTTAGAAAGTCAAAAACAGTTAGCTTCTTGGAACAATTCTTTGCCACAAACAAACGAATAACTGGTTTGGCGGGATCAGAGCGGTATGGGAATATAAGTTCACTACCTGCGATGATTAGTGGCATCAGAGCTTCAATTGACGCCAACCTCTTTTCTGCCGAAGAGTTATATGAACTAAAAAGAATGTTGGAAAAAATTAATCTTCCAAGCGAGAGCGATAGTTTATACCCGTATGAAATTACATATCTGATGGCGTACAAAAAACTGATAAGAGATATAGATGCGATACTCCACGATGCGGAAGAAGAGGGCAAGTAATTATCAGTAAGTATTTTGCAGTATACCCCCAGCATTGATAGCACTCCCCGATAGCATTTTGATAGCAGAAAGTCGGATACCCCATAGGATATGGATAATACACATCAAATCGAACCAAACGGAACAAAATCCACTACGCAAAAAAGTTTAGAAACAGGTTTCATTTGGCGAGTGGGAGTAATTTTTATAAAATTCAGGCTTTGCGCGTTGCTTAAAGCCTGAATTTTTTGTAAACTGAAAACCACTCGTTAAACGAGTGGTTCAAAAAAGCCTATGGCGATGAGGAAGAATCCCTGTTAGAATAAACATACGGTCTGGCAACTGCATGTATATTCTAGCAGGGAGACATTCATATGGGAATGGACGACGTAAAGAGTTTAGCATACAAGATACAAAAATGCAAAGGAAAAAGTACAGGGAGTAAAAACCATCCAATGAAGGGGAAGCGGAAAGAAGAATAAAAGATGAATTCAAAAATAGAAGAAAAAGTGTAGGAGATAGGAATTTTTTGCGCGACTGACAGACATACTTACACGTTTGACGTGTCCGCGAGGAACATAGGGCTTTGCCCGCATGTGAAAAACCACCGGCTTCGCCGGTGGATGTTTATTTATGACTTACTTGATAACACGAATTAATTGACATATTTAATATGATTAAATACTGAAGGATTTGCTGGCCGACAAGTCAGAATATTCTCAAGAACTTGCGACTTTTATCGAACAAATTTATTTTTGTATTGACATTGTTTACATTGAAGTCTATAATCAAACTGTAAAATGTTCAGCCGAGGATGGAAAAATGGGAATCAGCTATAAAAAGCTATGGTTAATACTTGTTGAAAAAGAGATCTCTCCGGCAACGCTCCGAAAAGATCTCAATATAGCCACGGGAACTATGACCAAGTTGCGGAGGAATGAGGAAGTTGCACTCTCTGTTCTGCTTCGAATATGTGAATACCTAGATTGCAACATTGGTGATATTTGTGATGCTGTGAAGACATATTTGCCCACAATATGAGCACAGGGGGGATTGCTGATGATTATTACATTAGAACCTGGGGAGAAAATATTATTGCAAACATCTGAGGGCGGTGTTCATTTTTGCGGTGGTGAGGAAGATGGCACAGAGATAGATGATCTTTGCTTGACAAATTTGGATTTGATTTATACATACGAGGATTCTACTGGTGGCATCTTCTCAAAATCTAAAGATGTTGTAGAGAGAATTCCACTTGATATAATTGAAGTAACAGATGGCATTCCCCAAGTACAGTATGCCAAGGATACGAATTATAGCTGGTCGCTACAAATCTGCCGAAAAGACGGAATTTGCGATTTTTTCTGGATCAACGGCCCAAAAAAGAAGATATACCCTCAGTGGGTGTCGGCAATCAAAGATGCGGTGGCCACTTATGCGGAGAGCCATCAGGAAGAATTGGATGTAAAAGAGCTGCCCAAAGAAGAACCGTATATCAAAAATGAAACTACGCTTACTAATCCCGAAGAACCACAAAAATACTCAATACCCAAAGCTGTAATACACTGTGCAAAGTGCGGCGAAGAAAATGATATTAAGGCCCGGTTTTGCCAGAAATGTGGCGCACCTTTCCACGAAGAAAATGTGGTATCTCCAATGGTGAATGATACTCCGGCAGAAGCAAAAGCAGAATCGCCGCGAAAGAGTCCGTCACTGGAAAATGTACAACAAAAGCGGGAAGATGCGGCATCTGTAATAACGGATGTGCAGTTTTGCACGAACTGTGGGGCACCAGTGAAAGCAGGGTTTGAATTCTGCCCAGAATGTGGAGCGAGGATACCTGTTTCAACGGGGACGGGAAATGAAAATGAAGACCAGCAACATCCAAAGAAGCAGTGCCCAAACTGTGGAGAATTGATGCCTTTGGATATGTTCTATTGCCTAAACTGCGGTTTTCAATTTCGTGATCCCAATAGGCAAGATGAAGACTTCCAAGATGTCGTCCACAGGGTTCGGATGATGGAGGGCGTTTGGAAAAACAAGTGGGTTGCGTTGGTACTATGTATTTTCTTCGGTATTTTCGGAGTCCACCGCTTTTATGAAGGGAAAGCAGTGACAGGAATCCTGTTTTTATTCACATTTGGGTTGCTTGGATTCGGTGTGGTGTTTGATTTGGTTCGTATTGCTCTGAAACCAAATCCCTATCGAGTAAAATGATTTCATTTCGAAAGTGAGTAGAGCGAGGTAAGCAAAATGGCCTATTGTAGGAACTGCGGAACAAAATTAGTTGAAGGGGCCAAATTCTGTCAGAAATGTGGCTGCCCGACAAAAGAAAGTAACACAGAGCGGACACCGCGACAGCAAGAGTTTGCTGGAAGAATATACAAATGCCCCAATTGTGGTGAGGTCCTGGAGTCTTTTTGTGCTGTATGCCCAGCCTGCGGGCAAGAAATCAGAGACAGCCATGTTTCAGAAACTGTACGTGAATTTACGGATAAGTTAGAGCGAGCGCGGACGCTTGACCAAAAAGTGGAACTAATTAGAAGTTTTCCGGTAGCCAACAATAAAGAAGATATTTTTGAGTTCATCATTTTAGCTTCGACAAATATAACGAATGATATGCATCGGGATTTGTATAAGGCGTGGATATCAAAATTTGAACAGTGTTATCAAAAAGCTAAAGTGATGTTCGAAAACACGGAAGATTTTGAAAATGTTCAGAAAATATACGAAATGACTCAAAAAAAGATAAAAAAGGAAAACATTGCGCAAGGTGCGAAATCAGCACAAAGAACTATCGTAAAGACAAGTGGCGTGATATCCAATATGCTGACTGTTACCCTTACTAATGTAGGTGTTTTTGCAGGGATTTTTTTCTTGATTTGGGCTATCAATGTCAATAGGGCATACGAAAATAGTTCGATGCATGAACTAATCGGCGTTATATTATTGATTGCTTCTGCCGCCATCCTGCTCAGAAGAGGTGCGCATCTCTATGAGTATGTGATTACTGGGTTTGGTGGCGGATTATCTATTTTTTTTGGTGAATTCTTGCGAAATGGGTCACTACTTAGACTGGGCGGCTTCATGGTATTGATCATTACAGCAGTAAACTTCTTTCGACGGTTTAGTTACATAAATGTCAAAACAAAATCGGTTAATTTAAATCCAAGCTCTGAAGTAAACGGGAAAGGCCCTGAGATACCGGTTTCAACAGAGGTTGTAAAAGTGCCATTATCAGCCTTTCTCTACTCTGAAAAAAATTATGGTGTTGTTGTTGCACTGTTTGAACATGCAGGCTTTACCAATATAAGAACTGTGCCACTTCATGATTTGCGTAAAGGCATAATTTTTAAGCGAGCAGAAGAATCCTCAAGCGAACTTGTTGCATCTATTCATGTTGATGGACACCCATTGACAATTCTCAAACGTAACTATTCTCCTAATTCATCTGTCGTTATTTCGTACCATAGTTTCCAAAATTAACTCATAAAGAGGTGTGTGATATGGGATTATTCAAAAAGAATTCAAATGGCGGTATTATGGATATCATCCGCTGTGATGAAACTTCATATTTGGTATGGAAGTGGCACCCAAATGGATCGCAGGCTGGGAAAAACAATAGGGAAAATGCAATACGTTGGGGTTCTGTATTGCGAATAAAGGATGGCGAAGTTGCCGTTTTTGTTTACAATCAGCCCAACGGAATTGCACAGGATTTTATTGAGGGGCCTTTTGATCAAATCCTTCAAACCAATAACCTGCCTGTACTGGCAAACATTATTGGTAAAATGTACGACGGCGGTACACCCTTTCAGGCAGAGGTTTACTTTATTAACCTTGCCCGGATTATCCAAGTCAAGTTTGGGGTGCCGTTCTTTGATGTGTTCGACCCGCGTTTTGAGGACTTTGGGATCCCTGTAGCTGTCAGAGGGACAATCAGCTTTCAAATCAAGGACTACCGTGAGTTTGTCAAACTCCATCGGCTCAGCAATTTCAGCTTGGAGGACTTCCAGGGACAGATTAGAGATGCCGTCGCTCGTTACATAAAAGATACCGTTGCAAACGCCCCTGCAGTCAATAATATTCCTGTAGTACAACTTGAAACAAAGATTGCTCAGATCAATGACGCGATTGAGTATGACATTTGTGCGAGGTTGAGTGAGAGCTTTGGGGTAATTGTACATGGTGTAGACATTGGAGCGATTGAGCTTGACAAATCAAGCGAGGGTTATCACCGGCTTATGGTGGTGACAAGGGATGTTGCTGAGACGAAGGTCGAGGCTGAAACCGCAGATTATGTAGAACGGCTGCGCATCCAGCGTGAAGAGGGCCAATATGCTTTGCACAAACAAACCCAATCGGCTAATATTGGTGCATACCAGATCGAAAAGCAAGCAGAAGTTGGCATCGCCGGGGCCGAGGCATTGGGAAAGATGGGCAGCAATGATGCCGGAAATGTCAATTTGGGGGGAGACGGCGTCGGCTTTAATCCCGCTGCTATGATGGCAGGGATGGCACTGGGCGGCGCAGTTGGTCAGAATATAGCGGGAACCATGAATGGCATGCTGTCGGGCATCAATCAGCAACCTAGCCCCGGTGCCGTACCGCCGCCGGTTCCTACAGCAGCGTATCATGTTGTAATCAACGGTCAAGCGGCAGGCCCATTTGATATGACAACTTTAACTCAGATGGCTGCTGAAGGTCGCCTTAATGCTGATAGCCTGGTATGGAAGGCAGGAATGAGCCAGTGGGAGAAGGCTGGGGCAATGGATGATTTGAAGGCCATCTTTGCGAATGCGGCGTCTCCAATTCTTCAAAATGAATAAGGGACGATAGATGGGAAATTTTATGGATGACAAGACAATATTTGAATTGGCAAAGCAGTTTAGAAAAGCAATAGAAAACGCTCGTTTTGAGGGCTTGTTTGACAGAGATGATAGCTTTAGTTATTTTCCCAAGAGGTGTTGTGGTGATACATGTTATCTTTTAGCAGAGTATCTCAGTTCCAAAGAGCAGGCAAGCATATATGTATGTGGCGAAGATGATAGCGGCCAGTCACACGCATGGTTAGTAATGAAAGACGAGCGTGTAAGAATGCCATCACCAATATTATTTGATATTCCAGATAATATTAAGAATGTCCTTAATGTGTATAGTGATGGCACTTATTTTGAGCCTAATGATGTTTCATACTATACGGAGGGAGATGTAATAAATGGATTAATAGTAGATATTACAGCAGACCAGTTTGGCAGGAATTCTGTTTATGTTGGGTACATTTGTGAATTTTATAAACGATTTGTTTTTCAGTCTGCTAGCGATAATATTAACTTATCTAATGATAGACTAAATAGATTATATCAAATTATACTTGACAATATTGATTGATATTTAGCTGTGAGGAGTACATTTTATGGATAAAGCGCCATGCCTTCCTGTTAAGATTACAGATAAAAAGTGGGCCGATATGATGCAGAACGGTTCTATTTTTATGCGGTCTTTGTATGAATATGGCTCTTGGAGCGCAGTTAAACGTGCTCAAGAAGCGAATCAATCAATAAAAAATGGAATTCAAGGCGATATAAGTGAAGGGATAGTTCGAAGAGTTGACCCCAAAATTGGTGATGACTTTTTCAATTTGTTTGCCCCCGAAGTTCGCTCAGTAATGAAAGAATGTATGTATATTGATGAAGATCGTTTTCAATATTATAAAGTTTATTGTATGTATGGGCTGACTTATTTGATAGATGAGAGGAGATACGAGACTCCCAATGACCGTATAAATGAATTTGGAGATACGGCCGTGATTATCTTGCAACCTGACGAGTTTCTCCACCGTTTAATTACTGGGCTGAACAAACAATTTGGGAATAATATTAACTTTCGACTGGATGAGGTTCATTATTATCCACCTGATTATTTTGGTGAATTAGATGAGTTCTGTAAACCCAGCAGTTTTGCGTGGCAAAATGAGATGAGGATAAGGGTTGCGTTGCTTGACGAAAAAAATACTATAACGTCCGACAATGGACGAGTGTATAAAAGTCTTATTCAAAGCGCAGAGCCTATCACAGTTGAAATAGGAGATATATCAGATATTACTGTCCAAATTCCTGTTCAGGATTTGATTGATTTAAATTTACCTGACAGCATCAAATCTCCCGTATTTGTCGTATGCGGCGATGAAAGTACATTATAGGGTAATTAATCCAATGAGATTTCGTTATCACCCGTGATAACAAAATGATAACAGCCCATCGTGTAGGCTGGATAATATGGATAGGTCAAATCGTGGAAAGACTGGGTATCATATTTTCTAAGCAAAACTGTTTAGATTGAGATGCCTGGCAACGAGTGGGAATGAAGTTAAAACCATGAGACATATAGGAACCTTGCAGGTTTTGATTATGCGGGTGGTTTTAAAAATGCATATAAAGGAGTGATTTATTATGAAAATGAATCGTGTAGGGAGGGCCCACGAGATTTGACCCTCCAATATAAAGATGGAGGATTAAATATTGCTCAAACTTATTGATGTAACGGAAGAAAATTGGCTGGATATCAGAAATTTATCTGTCTGTGATACCCAAGTGAGTTTTCTTGACAGTCCTGTCGGCATCCTTGCAAGAGGATATGTCTATCGACATGACCGGGCAAGAGTCATAGGAATTGCCAAGGATGAAACGATTATTGGCGTCGCCCTGGTAAAGGATTTAAACGAGGAACCCGCCTGCTATGACCTGCAGCAATTCATGATTGACAGCCGGTACCAGGGAATGGGTTACGGAACGGCTGCATTGCGCATGATCCTGTCTGAACTCGAAACAGAACAAAAGTATACATGCGTAGAGGTCTGTGTAAAGAAAGACGATACTGCCGCGCTCCGAGTCTACAAAAAGGTCGGATTTGTCGATACCGGCTATGTGGACGAGGAAGCGCCGGACTCTTTGAATCTGATGTACCATTTTCGGTACAATCAGCCGATGTACACAGCAGCTTTGATCTCTGATTTCTCCGATCCGCTGTTTCAGTCAGCCTTTAAAACATATTTCTCAGAGCTTGATTTTCCCGTGAAGGATTGGGACGGCTTGTTCCGAGAGATGAATGACGAAGGCGATAATAAAGCCTTTGTAAGAATGTCCAGCGACGGAAACTTCATTGGATTTATACAATTTAAGCCCATAAAGTTTTCAAGCTGTTTTTTTGAAGAGACCTGCGGCTTTATCCGGGAATTCTGGATTTCCGAGGCATATCGTAATGCCGGGCACGGTACGGAGCTTCTACGCCTTACAGAGGATTATTTTAAGAAACACGGAATGTACACAAGCATTCTGACAACTGACACAGCTGAACGCTTTTATCTGAAACACGGATACCAAAAAGCGCAGGGATGTGAGGCAAAAAACAAAGATGCGGTTTTCGTGAAGCATCTTCAGTGATCTCCCAAAGAAATAGGCTGCTATTCGATTAAACAACTTAGAATATTGAACAGACAATCAGGAGGGTGCTTTTGGGGTGCCCTCCTTAAATATTTTCTTGTCAGAAATACTCCAAAATGGTATACTGCAATCAAAGGGGTGTGAGACATGCTGAATATCGCACTTTTGCAAATAAAACCGGAGGGAAGCTTGGCGGGGAATCTGAAAAAAGGAATGGAATCATGCCGGCGCGCTAAGGAGCTTGGGGCGGATATTGCCCTCTTTCCGGAGATGTGGAGCTGCGGGTATACGATCCCACAGGATTTAGATGAACTGCGAGCGATGGCCGTGGACAGGGAGGGGGACTTTGTCAACGCCTTTGGAGAGCTTGCGGGGGAGCTGCAAATTGCCGTTGGCATGACATATCTGGAGTCCTTCGCGCCGCTGCCGCGAAATTCTATGGCGTTGTTTGATCGGTTCGGCAGGCGGATATTGGATTATTCAAAGGTCCACACATGTGATTTTGGGGATGAGCGGAGACTTACGCCGGGCGAGGATTTTCGGGTCTGTACACTGAACACCGCCCAAGGGCCGGTGAGCACAGGGGCGATGATATGCTATGACAGGGAATTTCCCGAAAGCGCCAGGATTCTGATGCTGCGTGGAGCGGAGCTTATTCTTGTGCCCAACGCCTGTCCTATGGAGATCAACAGGCTCTCCCAGCTGCGCGGCAGGGCGTATGAAAACATGCTGGCCATCGCCACCTGCAATTATCCCGCGTCCGTGCCCGACTGCAACGGCCATTCTACCTGCTTTGACGGGGTGGCGTATTTGCCGGAAGCGGCGGGTTCCCGCGACACCTGCATGATAGAGGCAGGGGAGGACGAGGGGATTTTTATGGCCAGTCTTGATCTTGACCTTTTACGCCGTTATAGGGCAAAGGAGGTCCACGGAAACGCATACAGAAGGCCGGAGAAATACGGTGATATTATAAAAACCGAGGTGCGCGAGCCGTTTGTCAGACGAGACAGGAGATAAGTTTACATAACATATGGTTAACATAATTCTGAAAAGAGGGTGGGGGCCATGTACAAATGCCAGTGGTGCAGAGACGGCGGATTAAATGAAGCTTACCACGACGCGGAGTGGGGCGTACCGGTGCGTGATGACCGGAAGCAGTTCGAGTATATCTCCCTGGAGGTCATGCAGTGCGGCCTTTCCTGGACGCTGATGCTGAAAAAGCGGGAGATATTTCGCGCCTGTTTTGCTGATTTTGATTTTGAGCGGATAGCGGCCTTTGACGAGACGGATGTTGAAAGGATCATGTCAACTGAGGGGGTGATCAAATCCCGTAGAAAAATCGAGGCTATTATCAATAACGCCAGGGCCTTCATGGCGATCCGACAGGAGTTCGGGAGTTTTTCCGAATACCTCTGGGGGTTCACCGGCGGCAGGAGTATAGTTTACATAAGACATCAGAACGGGGAATGGCGTGACCACAACAGGCTTTCCAATGAAATAAGCCAAGATTTGAGGCGCCGCGGCTTCAAATATTTGGGTTCGGTGACAGTGTACGCCCATCTCCAGGCCTGCGGGATCATCAACGATCACGAGCCCAGGTGCTTCCTGTATGAGAAGCTTTGCCGGATGGGCAGCGCAAGATTTGAGGAGGATGAAATATGAACAGGACTCTCAAAAAGGCTTTGATTATTGCAGGTTCAATTGTTTTGGCGCTGTGTCTACTTGCGCTGGCGGCATTCCTTGTGGTGACCCACGACTGGTCCGGCGCGGCTCCTGTGGATGTGTCAGGCTGTACGAACCCCTATATCTCCCAGACCGGCAAACCCATGGTTTCCGCCCACCGGTCAGGGGGCGGGATCGCGCCGGAGAATACGCTGATGGCCTTTCGCAACGTGGTGGAGTCGGACTTTGAAGTGGATATCTTTGAGTTTGACCTGGCGCTGACCTCAGATGAAGAACTTATTTTGCTCCACGACGATACGCTTGACCGTACCTCCGACGCGATAGAGGTCTTCGGATATGAAAACGTCTACCCCTCCGGGCATACCTATGAAGAACTGCGGCAGCTGAACATGGGGGAGAATTTTAAAAATGCGGCGGGGGAGACCCCCTACCGTGGATTGCGCGGAGAGGATATCCCCGACGAGCTGCGAGTGGTAAGGCTGGAGAATCTCTTTGACTTCCTGGACGGATACGGGGAGTACCGCTTCATTATGGAGATCAAGGACTCCGGCGAGAGGGGAAAGCGGGCCGCGGACAAAATCTACGCGATCCTTTCGGAACGGGACATGCTCTCCCGCGCTATTATTGGCACCTTCCACGGGGAGGTCACGGAGTATATGGACAAGACCTACCCGGATATGCTCCGTTCTGCCGGCGTTATGGAGGTGGCGGCGTTTTATTTCTACTCCCTCCTCCGCATCGATCAGCCTGATGATTTCTTCCACTTCGTTGCCCTCCAAATCCCCGACGAGGACTACGTCATCAAGCTGGGC
The DNA here is from genome assembly GCA_947626845.1 of uncultured Oscillospiraceae bacterium. Lineage (GTDB taxonomy): Bacteria > Bacillota > Clostridia > Oscillospirales > Oscillospiraceae > RUG626. Next base: position 28,700 of record CANQTW010000003.1, read on the forward strand.
ACCACCCGGATGGTCAACTACGCCCACCGGCACAACATCGCCGTCCAGTACTGGACTATCAACGACCCTGACCTGGCGAAGGACCTGGCCGCCAAGGGCGCGGACGCCATCATGAGCGATTATCCGGACATGATCTGCGGGCTTTTTGAGTGAGACGATTCCTATATTTTCCGAGCTTGTCAGTTTAGCCGAAAAAATTGTATAAATGGGCCTTAAATCGCTGAAATATACACTTGAAGTTTGGCGGAAAGAATGTTATTCTATTAACAATAATGGCGTGCCTTGGGCACGAGGTTATAAAAACGGGGACCGGCAGGAGAGAACCGGCCCTGACATAAAAAATGGAGGTAATTTTCTATGGCTCGCTTAAGCGAAAACGCTGTGGCGAAGATCAGCGAGATTTGCGGCAGATATGCCGATGAACCTACCCCGCTGATGATGATCCTCAGTGACATCCAGAACGAGTACGGCTACATACCCCTGGAGGTTCAGGAGATCGTCTCCGAAAAGACCGGAATCTCGGTGGCCGAGATTTACGGCGTGGTGACGTTCTACTCCTATTTCTCCCTGAAGCCCAAGGGAAAGTACGTCATCGGCTGCTGCCTGGGCACCGCCTGCTACGTCAAGGGCGGCGGACAGGTCTTTGACAAGTTCTCCGAGGTCCTGGGTATCAAAGGCGGCGAGACTACGGCTGACGGGATGTTCACCCTGGACGCCCTCCGGTGTCTGGGCGCCTGCGGAATTGCCCCCGCCGTTTCCATCAACGGCAAGGTGTATCCCAAGGTCAAGGTATCCGATGTCCCTGACATCGTTGCCTCCTATAAGAACGCATAAGGAGGATGGCTTATATGATAAAGACACCCGAACAACTCAATGAGAAGATCGCCGCCTGCTCGGCCTGCCTGGACGGAAAGTTCAAGGGCGAACAGGGGAAGCGCGCCGTGGTCCTCTGCGGCGGCACCGGATGCCTCTCCTCCAATTCCGCTGAAATTCGCGAGAAATTTCAGAAGGTCATCGATGAGAAGGGCCTCCATGACAAGGTATCCGTCAACCAGGTCGGCTGCTTTGGCTTCTGCTCTCAGGGTCCCTTTGTAAAGATTTTCCCTGAAGACACCCTCTACCGTATGGTCAAGCTGGAGGATGTGGAGGAGATCGTAGAGAAGGATCTCCTTGGCGGCGAGATCGTCGAGAGGCTCCTCTATGTGGACCCCGCCACCGGCGAGAAGGTCCAGCGCCAGGATGACATCAACTTCTATAAAAAACAGCACCGCATCGCTCTTCACGGCTGCGGCACCATTGACCCAGAGAATATCGACGAGGCCCTGGGCTTCGGAGGCTATCAGGGACTTATGCGGGCCCTGACCATGACCCGTCAGGAGGTCATCGACGAGGTCCTGAAGGCCGGCCTTCGCGGACGCGGCGGCGGCGGATTCCCCACGGGCCGGAAGTGGCAGTTTGCCTACAACGAGGCGGGGGATGAGAAGTACGTCGTCTGCAACGGCGACGAGGGCGACCCCGGCGCGTTCATGGACCGCTCCATTCTGGAGGGAAATCCCCTTGCCGTCATCGAGGGCATGGTCATCGCCGGCTACGCCATCGGCGCGAAAAACGGCTATTTCTACGTCCGCGCCGAATACCCCGTGGCCGTGCGCCGTCTGCGCATCGCCATCAAAGAGGCCAAGGAAATCGGGCTTCTGGGTGAAAACATCCTGGGCACCGGTTTCAGCTTCAACGTACATATCCGCCTCGGCGCCGGCGCTTTCGTCTGCGGTGAGGAGACGGCCCTCCTCAACTCCATCGAGGGTAAGCGCGGTATGCCCCGTCCCCGCCCGCCCTTCCCAGCGGTGAAGGGCCTGTGGCAGTGCCCCACCATCGTGAACAACGTGGAGACCCTGGCCTGTGTGCCCTATATCCTGCGGGAGGGCTGGGAGGCCTTCGCCAAGTACGGCACCGAGAAGTCCAAGGGCACCAAGGTCTTCGCCCTGGGCGGTAAGATCAACAACGTCGGCCTCGTAGAGGTCCCCATGGGCACTACCCTCCGTGAGCTGATCTACGACATCGGCGGCGGCATCCCCAACGGCAAGGAGTTCAAGGCCATTCAGACCGGCGGCCCCTCCGGCGGATGCCTGACAAAGGAATATCTGGACGAACCCATCGACTTTGACAACTTAGTGGCCAAGGGGTCCATGATGGGCTCCGGCGGCGCCATCGTCATGGACGAGGATAACTGCATGGTGGACGTGGCCAAGTTCTATATGGAGTTCATCTGCGACGAATCCTGCGGCAAGTGCACTCCCTGCCGCATCGGCACCAAGCGGATGTTGGAAATCTTGACCAAGATCACCGAGGGCAAGGGCGAGCCAGATGATATCACCGCCCTGGAGGAGTTGGTCCATGTCACCCAGAACGGCTCCCTGTGCGCCCTGGGACAGACCGCGGCCAACCCCGTCAAGTCCACTATGACCCACTTCATGGACGAGTATCTGGCCCACATCAACGACAAGAAGTGCCCGGCCCACGTGTGCAAGAACCTGATGCAGTACAAGATCGTCAAGGACTCCTGCTTCGGCTGCGGTATGTGCGCCAAGCAGTGCCCTGCCTCCGCCATCTCCCGCACCGACTACGTGGCCCCCGGCAAGAAGCTGGCCGCCATGGAGATCGACCCCCAGAAATGCGTAAAGTGCGGCGCCTGCATGTCCACCTGCAAGTTCAAGGCCATCATCAAGGAATAATAGGGGAGGACCAAAGCTATGTCTTTAGTGAATATAAAAATCGAGGGACATCCCTACCAAGTCGAGGCCGGCCTTACCATTCTGGAGGCCGCCAAGCGTTGCGGCTATGACATCCCGTCCCTCTGCGCCTTCAACCACGGCGAGTGCAATCAGGGCTCCTGCCGTGTCTGCCTGGTGGAGGCCACCGGAGCGCGGGGCCTCGTGGCCTCTTGCGTCTATCCCGTCAGCGAGGGTATGGAGATCACCATCTCCTCTCCCAAGGCCGTCCAGGCCCGCCGCATCAGCGTGGAGCTGCTGCTCTCCAACCACTCCGCCTGGTGCCAGGAGTGCGGCAAGAACGGCTCCTGTGAGCTTCTGCGCGTGGCGCAGATGACCGGCGCCCGCGTCATCAACAAGGCCGGTGCCCGCACCCCCGTCACCGTGGACGAGCTGAGCCCCAGCATCATTCGGGACACCTCCAAGTGCATTCTCTGCGGACGGTGCATCGCCAGATGCCAGAACGCCCACGGCCTCTCCGTCCTGGGCTTTGAGAACCGCGGCTTCAACACCATCGTTGGCCCCGCCGAGAACCGCAGCTTTATGGACTCCCCCTGCATCCTGTGCGGCCAGTGCGTCAGCGTCTGCCCCACCGGCGCTCTTCTGGAGAAGAGCGAGATTTGGAAGATCGACGAGGCCAAAAAGGCCGGCAAGTACATCGTTGTTCAGACCGCTCCCGCCGTCCGCGCCGCTCTGGGCGAAGAGTTTGGCATGAAGATCGGCACCCCCGTCACCGGCAAGATGGTGGCCGCCCTGAAGCGCCTGGGCTTTGACAAGGTCTACGACACCAACTTTGGCGCTGACCTGACCATCATGGAGGAGGCCAATGAGCTGGTGAACCGCATTAAGAACGGCGGCGTCCTGCCCATGATCACCTCCTGCTCTCCCGGCTGGGTCAACTATGCCGAGTACTACTATGGAGATCAGCTGGATCACCTTTCCTCCTGCAAGTCTCCCCATGAGATGTTCGGCGCCATCGTGAAGAGCTATTTCGCTGAGAAGAACGGCATCGATCCCAAGAACATCTTTGTTGTCTCTATCATGCCCTGCACCGCCAAGAAATTCGAGAAGGAGCGCGACCAGCTGAAGAACGCCGCCGGCCTTCCCGATGTGGACTGCGTGCTCACCACCCGTGAGCTGGGCGACCTGATCCGCCGCTCAGGTATCAACTTCGCAAAGCTTCCCGACGAGGAGTTTGACCAGGATCTCCTGGGCGAGTACACCGGCGCCGGCGTCATCTTCGGCGTCACCGGCGGCGTTATGGAGGCCGCCCTGCGTACCGCCTACCATATCCTCACCGGTAAGGAGCACGAGCTTGTGAAGTTCGAGCAGGTACGCGGCCTGGAGGGGATCAAGGAGGCCGCCATCGACATAGACGGCACTACCGTCAACGTGGCCGTGGCTCACGGCATGAAGAACGCCAAGGTGCTGATGGACGAGGTCCGCGCCGGCACGAGCAAGTACACCTTCATCGAGATCATGGGATGCCCCGGCGGCTGTGTGGCCGGCGGCGGCCAGCCCTACGTGAAGCCTTGCTTCCTGCCCAATGAGGACATCGACATCCTGGACACCTATAAGGCCAAGCGCTCCGCCGCCCTCTACACCGAGGACGAGCGCCAGACCGTCCGCCAGTCCCACAACAACACCCAGATCCAGCAGCTCTACAAGGACTATCTGGGCGAGCCCTGCGGCCACCGCGCCCATGAGCTTCTCCACACCACCTACGCCGCCCGCGAACGGTTCAACTGAAAATCAATTTGCTGACGTATTCCCCCGCCAAACCGACGGGGGAATATTTTTGTGACAAATCGTAAAATATACTTGACAAATTATCTGATAAGAATTACAATGGAAAAAACAGAAAGGGGTGTTTTTATGACAAATATAGCTATTCCTCTGATCCTGTTCGCGCTGGTGGGCGGGTTTACGGCCCTGATCATTTACGGGTCCTATGACCGTAAGAGCAAGGTGGGCAACGGACAGTTTGATGAGCGCCAGCTCATTGCCCAGGGAAGGGGCTTCGGGTTGGGACTCCTCGTGATGGTTCTCGCCGGACTTGGCATCTATTTGTACGACGGACTGTCGGACAGAGAGATCATGACAGCCGGTACGGCGGCGATCCTCCTGTGTTCAGCCGGTATGACAGTGGCCAACATTTACTGTATCGTCAAGGACGCCTATGTGTCCATCCGGGGGAGCAGAATCGCAACACTTTTCTCCGCGGGGGGTATGGGGACGATGATGCTCGACATCGGCATCAGGCGTCTGCGTGAGGACGGCCCGATGGTGGACGGCCGGCTCGGCCCCTGCTGGGGCCATCTTGCCCTCGGTTTTATGTTTCTCAGCATGTTCCTGTGCCTGCTGGTGAAGCTTCTTCTGGATCGGAGAAACCGGGAATGAAGAATCTACGGCTGAAAGCCGCCAGGGCGGCTCTGGATTTGAGCCAGCAGGCCCTGGCAGACCGGGTGGGCGTGACCCGCCAGACCATCAACGCCATCGAAAAAGGGGACTACAATCCCACCATCAACCTGTGCATCGCCATTTGCAAGGAGCTGGGCAAGACCCTGGACGAGCTTTTCTGGGAATAACGGAATATAGTCAACAGGAATATTAACATTTTATTAATGTTCCTGTTTTTTGTTGACATTCTTTGGGGCCTATGATAATATGACTGTATTAGCACAGTTAGTACAGTCAATACAGCTGTGAAAGAGGTGGTCAAATGTTGCAGCTAAATTTCCGGGACAGCCGGCCCATCTACGAGCAGGTGCGGGACGGGCTGAGAAAGCTCATTATCACGGGCGTCATCCCGGCGGGGGACAAACTGCCCTCGGTACGATCCCTTTCCGGGTCTCTGGCGATCAATCCCAACACCATCCAGAGGGCCTATGAGGCGTTGGAGCAGGAGGGGTACGCTTACACGGTGGCGGGGAAGGGGAGCTTCGCGGCGCTTCCCACGGACGTGCGGGAGGACCGGCGGCAGGAGCTTTTATCAAAACTCGACGCCATCGTGCAGGAGCTTGCGTTTTTAGGCGTGAAGCCCGAAGAGCTGGCGGAACGGTTTGCCAGAAGAGAGGAGGATGAACAATGATCGAGGTCAAAAATGTTGTCAAGAGCTTTGACGGCTTCCACGCTCTGGACGGGCTGACCATGACGGTCCCGCGTGGCGCCATCTACGGCCTGGTAGGGCCCAACGGGGCGGGGAAGTCCACCATACTGCGGCACCTGTCCGGCGCCTACCGGCAGGATTCCGGCGAGATCACCCTGGAGGGCGAGCCCATTTATGAGAATCCCGCCGCCAAGCGGAGAATCGCGGTGATCCCCGATGAGGTCTATTATTTCGGCTCCGCCACCACGCGGGATATGATGAAATTCTATCAGGGCCTCTATCCAAAATTCGATGTGGAGCGCTACAATCGTCTGAGAGAGGCTTTTCCGGAGGTGGATGAGCGCCGGCCCATCCGCAGGCTCTCTAAGGGTATGCAGAAGCAGTCGGCCTTCTGGCTGGCGCTCAGCTGCCGGCCTGATTATCTCCTGCTGGACGAGCCGGTGGACGGACTCGACCCGGTAATGCGCCGGCAGGTCTGGTCCATCCTCATGGGCGACGTCTCCGAATACGGCACCACGGTGCTGGTGTCCTCCCACAATCTGCGGGAGCTTGAAGATGTGTGCGACCATGTGGGCATCCTCAGCCACGGCAAGGTGGCGCTGGAGCGGTCACTTTCGGAGCTCCAGGGCGGCATCGTCAAGCTCCAGATCGCCTTCAACTCCTCTCAACCCCCGGCACTTCCGGAGGACATCAAAATTCTCCACACCTCCAACCTGGGACGCATCTACACCTACATCATCCGTGGGAGCGTGGAGGAGACGCAGGCACGGTTCGCCCCCTTTGAGCCGCTGTTCATGGAGGCCCTGCCACTGACCTTGGAGGAGATATTTATTTACGAAATGGGAGGTGAGGACTATGCGGTCCGGGACATCGTACTTTGATTGGACGCTCTTTAAGAAGAATTTCACCCGCTTCTGGCCCATCTGGGCAAGCTACCTGGTCATTTGGCTGTTTATCCTGCCCATCAACGCTTTGGCCTCGCTCAGCGGTACGGCGAAAGGCTTATATTACGCAATAGCGGATTCCGCCAGCGCCCACATGTGGTTTTCCTTGGTCTACGGCCTCTTTGCCGCCATGGCGGTGCTGAGCCACCTGTACGCCTCTCGGTCCGCTAACTTCTACGGTGCGCTTCCCGTGCGCCGCGAGGGCATCTTCCTGACCCAGTACCTCTCCGGCTTCGCCTTCGTGGCCCTTCCCCAGATCGCCGTGGCCGTGTTCATGGCGGTGATCGGCTTCGCTTGGAGGGCCGCTCCGGTACTGCCGTGCCTCGCCTGGCTGGGTATAGGCATGGGGACTATGTTCTTTTTCTACACCTTCGCGTTCCTCTGCGGCGTCTTCACTGGCCATATCCTGGCCCTGCCGGCCTTTTATGTCATTTTGAACTGCCTTACGTATCTACTCTACGAACTGATCAGCGTCGTGGTGGAGCGCTCCTTCTATGGCTTCGCGGGCTTTGGAAATACCGTGGACAGCCTGGTGGAGTGGCTTACGCCCGTGACGCCCCTTTCCGATGTACGCCTTCAGTACGATGACAAGTTAGGGAAAACGATGGCCGCGAACGAGGAAGTTCTGCTCGTCTACTGCGCCGTGGCCCTGGTGCTCCTGGCGTGCGCGTTCCTCCTCTACAAGCGCCGCAAGCTGGAGTCCGCCGGGGACGTGGTGTCCTACCGCTTTGTGCGGCCCGTTTTCAAATACGGCGTCGCCGTCTGCTCCGGCCTGTTCCTGGGCTATGTGACCTCGGAGATCATCGGGGAGGGGACCCTGCCCATCATGGTGGTCGTCTGGACGGTCCTGGGCTGTTTCGCCGCCCAGATGCTCCTGGACAAGACCTTCCGGGTCTTCAAAAAGTGGAAGGGCGTTCTGGCGGTGAGCGCTGTTATGGCGGCGGCTATGGTCTGCATCACCTTTGATCTTATCGGCTTTGAGTCCTGGGTTCCCGATGTGGAGGATGTTGAGAGCGTGGACGTTCTCCAATTCTATGCCGATGTGGGGTGGAATTCCGGAAACGGCGGGCGCTTTACCGCCACCGATTCGCGCACGATCCAGGACATTATCACGATCCATAAAAACGCCATCGCCTACGGCAACGGCGAACTGTCCGATCCGGAAGATTACAGCAAAGAGGGTACTATCAACATCGAGGTCATCTACCATACAAAGACGGGGGATCATGCCCGCCAATATATGTACATCTTCGCCATGCCCGAAGCGGATGTCCCCGGCACCACCGCCAACGCCCTCCAGGATATCATAAATAACCGGGAGCTTTATTGGGAGATTTACGGCTTTGCCCAATTGGAGCGCCAGCTGGCCGCCGGCGGAATGCTCCGGGAGGTGGACTACTCCTATGAGAATTTTGACGGCTATAACAATGAGGACGATTTTGAGCTGGGCTATATGGCCCCCGGCGAGACCTGCAAAGCGGCATATTTCTTCGGCAGCGACGCCCTGGAGCTTCTGGACGCGGTAAAGAGCGACTTCTTTGCCGGACGGATCGGCGTTGTCGATTTTGACAACAGGCTGGAACGGGAGGACTGCTATAGAATGTTGAGATTCTACGCCGCCAATGAGATCGTCTTAGGTGATGAAAACTCCTCCAGCTCCAGCTTCTACGGCCCGTATACGGAGGAAACATATTCGTCTTTTGTCAGCATCAGCGTGATGCCCGAATCCACAACGACCCTGGAGACATTGGTGCGCCTCTTCCCCAACGCCACGATGGAGGAAGACCTGTGGAAATGAGATTCTTTAGCCTGAAAAGGCATAGGAAAACTGAATAAATAGGAGCCAAACAACATGACCCCCCGCGGCATATGCCGCGGGGGTCCAGCTTGTCAAAAAACTCAAATTCGATATTTTTTCCGGCGACATGTGCGTCGGAAAAAATCCCTTTTGTCACGCAAGTGTGCCGCTTTGCGGCTCATGCGGCGTGACGGCAGGGGAAAATACCTGAATTTCGCAAAATTCAGATATTTTCCCCGCACGTTCCCCTTGTCGGAAAAAGCCCGTCAGGGCTTTTTCGACAGTCTAAACCCCCCGCGGCATATGCCGCGGGGGGTCAATGTAATAAGACTTTTTAATTGGCCGTGGAGGTATCGGAACCGGTGGTATCGTCCACCGTTGTATCCTCGACAGCCGCGCCGTCGGAGGGCTTCAGAACAACCCATCCGCAGGGGAAATATCTGCCGGTTGGCATGTTGTGGGCGCTGTTCTTGGTAATGGGTACGCCGTCGTAGACCATGATCGCGCTGGAGCCGCCGTCGTTTGTCATAGCGGTGAAGCAGTCATAGCGCAGGAGAATATCGGCGCACTCGGAAACCGTGGTGCCGATGCTGTACCCCGGCTGGCGTCCGTCGATGATCAGCATCAGGGTGTCCTTGGTGGATGTCTGACCGATGCAGGAACGGGGCTGGATGCCCATGCCGCTGGAGCCCTTGCCCACGCGCTTTTCACCGTTGGCCACAAGAACGGGGAAGAACTGCATACCGTCGCGGAGCGTCTCGATATCCACCTCCGTGCCGACGCGGAAGTTGTCATCATAATCGAACCCGGCGATCTGGAACGGGGACTTCTTGGTGGCTTCGCAGATAAGCTCGCCCTGGGACTTTACAAGGCCCACAGCCACCGTGCCGCGGCCTTTGCCGTCCTCGTCCTCAAATCCGCCCGCGTTGATGCCCAGAATGGCGTCGTAGTCCTCACAGAACTCCACGACTGTTTCGCCGCGGCTGGAGAATCTGGTGTCCTTGCCGAGAATGGTGCGGGAGCTTCCCTTGCAAAGCGCGAGCTTCCCCACATAATTGTCGCCCTTGACCTCCATAATGAGGATCTGGTTGGGCATGTCGATGGCCCATACGGCGTCTCCGGCGGTGGTCTTGATCCCCAGGGAGACGATATCCTTCTGCTGAATGTTCTCAAGGGCAAGATCGGCGGGGATGGTTGCCTCGTCTATCTGCGGGAACATGGCCAGGAGCAGCTCCATGGGCGTTGGAGGCGGCGGGGGAGGGGGCTCCGTTTGAGGCGTCGTATCCGCCGTGTCGGGCACGTGCGGCTGCGTTGAGGGGGTGGTTTCCGGCGGTCCGGGGGGCAGGTCGCTCTGATCGATTTTGTTCTTATCCATCTCCTCCTGGATTTCGTCCATGACCTTGTCGATGACATCACCGGGGATAAAGGCAGTCGCCAGCCACTGGTGATGCAGGGTATTCATGGCGGTCTCGATGTAGAGCGTGCGAAGATTGGCGATGAAGGGGATGTTGGAGTATACCGCGGTCAGATAGCCCGCGGCCAGCACAACGACAACACAAATAAGGCAAATAAGGACCCGCATTTTTTTGCTCAATTTAGCGGGAGCCTTCTTTGCCGTGTGCGCACCGTTGGTGCCGCCCAACACTTTTGAAGTTTTTTCTTTTAAATCGTTCATAGTCCTTATTTTAGCAAACCGTGTCGTATTTTTCAAGGAGATTTTTCAGTCAATCTGATGAATTTTGATATAATTCGACGTATTCAACAGGACAGAAAGCCAATGTTGAAAAAAACCGCCGGATAGTGTATAATCGGGAAATAAAGTCAGACGATTTTACGGAGGAAACGCATGTTTGAATTGCTTAAAACCGAGGGGCGGGCCCGTCGGGGTGTTTTCCACACGCCCCACGGAACTGTTCAGACGCCCGTTTTTATGAACGTCGGTACCCAAGCGGCCATTAAGGGCGGCCTTTCCGCCCAGGACCTTGTGGAGCTTGGCTGTCAGATCGAGCTGTCAAACACCTATCATCTGCACCTCCGCCCCGGTGACCAGCTTATTCGGGAGATGGGCGGACTTCATAAGTTTATGAACTGGCGCGGCCCCATACTCACTGACTCAGGAGGATTCCAGATATTTTCACTGGCAAAACTGCGGAAGATCACCGAGGAGGGCGCGGCATTCAACTCTCACATCGACGGACGCCGCGTTTTTATGTCCCCGGAGGATTCCATCCGCGTCCAGTCCAATCTTGGCTCCGATATCGCCATGGCTCTGGACGAGTGCATCGGGCTCCCCGCGCCCTATGACTATGTCAAGGCCTCCGCGGAAAGAACCAGCCGCTGGCTCGTGCGCTGTAAGGCGGAGCTTGACCGTCTGAACGCTCTGGAGGACACCGTCAATCGCGGTCAGATGCTGTTCGGCATCAACCAGGGCGCCACCTATAAGGACATCCGCTGTGACAACATGGATACCATAGCGGCGCTTGACCTGCCCGGATACGCCATCGGCGGCCTGGCGGTGGGGGAGACGACCCAGGAGATGTATGACACCATAGACGCTGTGGAGGAGCATATGCCCAAGGATAAGCCGCGCTATCTGATGGGCGTCGGTACGCCGTCCAATATCATCGAGGGCGTGTACCGGGGCATCGATTTCTTTGACTGCGTTATGCCCGCGCGCAATGGCCGTCACGGACATCTCTTTACCTGGGACGGGATCATCAATATCAAAAACGAAAAATACGCCAGGGACGATACGCCCATCGATCCGGAATGTGACTGTCCGGTCTGCAGGACCTACTCTAAAAGCTATCTGCGTCACCTTTTTGCCGCCGGGGAGATCCTGGGCCTCCGGCTGGCAGTGGCCCATAACCTCTATTTTTACAACAAGCTGGCCGAAAGGATTCGCCAAAGTCTGGATGATGGCTCCTTTGAGGCGTTCCGAAACCGCTATTCCCAGGTCCTCGGCACAAGAAAATAACAGCTATGCCAAATTATTCTTGCATTTACGCCAAAGACACGCTATAATATCCGCAGAGGCGGATATTATATCCGATTTTAAGCCGTTTTTCTCCCCGGCTGACGCCGGGAACCGGAAAACATGGCACATTATACCATCCCCACGCGGCGGGTATGGTATAATAAAATTACTTCTCATAAAAAAACGGAGGTCAACTATGTCTTCAAACAGCAAAAAGCTTATAAAGCGCATCGCCGTTGTCGTTATGTGTGCGGCGCTTTTCCTTGTCACGCTGGCCGGCTGTATGCCTGCCGCCGGAGACGGGACCGGCACCACCGGTGACGGCACCGATGCCGCCGCGGGTATGGGCGGGTTCGGCATCGGCACCATGCTCATCTACCTGGTGGTCATCATTCTCGTCTTCTACTTCTTTATGATCCGCCCCGAAAAGAAGCGCAAGAAAAAGACCGAGGAGATGCGCAACTCCCTGGCCGTGGGCGACAACATCACCACCATCGGCGGCATGGTGGGCAAGATTGTCAATATCTCCGGCGACTTCATCACCTTTGAGACCGGCGAGGATCGGGTACGCATCAAAATCGCCAAATGGGGCATCTCCTCCACCGGCAAGGACGCCGAGGAGCCGGATCAGAAGGCGTAATTGCCTCTGCCATAAAGAATCAGGAATTTTTATCCCTTCCAGGGAATAAGTCTTATCAAGGCTTGTTCTCTGGGAGGGAATTTTTATGGCAAAGCTCGATGGAAAAAATGAACTGAAACGTATTTTGACAGGCGCAATTGTGGGCGCGGTGGTGACTATCGCTCTATCCGCGGCGATCACAATGTTTATGGCGCTGTTTGTAGCCGCCGGCAGGGTAGGGGAAGGGGCGGAAAAGACCATCGTGGTGATCTCCGCGTTTGTCTCCGCGGCAGCCGGCGCGTTGGCGGCAAGAATTAAAAACCGCGGCGCCGCCTTGCTTTCAGGGGTGTCCACTGCGGCGCTGGTCATTTTGGTTAGATTGCTTGTAATGCTATTATCGGAAACAAGTACAACTATTGACGGAGCCGATATCGCTGTAATCCTCAGTATATTGTGTGGCGGTCTGGCGTCAGGCGCAATAACTGTACATCGCCGGCGCAGACGCAGGTAATAACCGGCAAAATGACGGCATGGAATATTACAATTTGTAATCAAACGACGATGTTGACATAAATCTTGCATGATTACCCATATATAGTGCCGGCCAATACTTCACGAGCCAAAATATAGCGATAAACAGCACCTGATTCACGTTTTTGGACCTGCTCCGTTTCAAGAGTTTACATAATAGCGTTAACATAATTTATGTGCATAATCAACAAAAATTCGATTTTCTATTGATTATTTATTCCAGTTGCGTTATTATATAAGAGCTTCCGTTAGGGGACGGATTTTTGGTATGTTCATTTCTTCCCACGCATACTCTTGTGCGGGTGATTGAATATGAACAAAAGAAAATTGACTCCTTGGATTTCCCCTGAGCCGCGGCGGGGCTTTTCCGCGTTCTTTCTTTGCGCGGCTGGCTTTTTGCTCGGCGTCATACTGGGGGTCCTGCTCTCCGGGGGCGTTTTGGAAGGGGACTCCGCCTCGGAGTTTTTTTCCGAGTATGGAAAAACGCTTTTGGCCGGCTCATTTGACGGCGGTTTTCTTCCCGTCTTTATGAGCGTAGCGTGGTATCATCTCCTTGCGATCCTTTTCAGTTTTACCATGCTGGGCGTTGCGTTGATCCCCCTTGTCTCCGCGGCGCGGGGGTTTACGTTGTCCTTTACGCTGGCGGCTCTTGTCAGGCTCTATGCGTCTCAGGGGATCGCCGCGGGGATGGCGCTGGTAGGGTTTACGGCTCTGCTGTCCGTTCCGATTTTTTTCCTCGTTTCAGTAGATGCCATGTGCGCCTCCGGCGAGCTTGTCCGAATCGGACTTTTCCGTCAGCCGCCCGCCGGACCGGGCGCGTACACAGCGGATCTGTTCATGCGCTTTTTCCTGGCGATCATTTTGCTCCTTCTTATTTCTGCCGGGGAACGTGCCCTGCTTGATGCCGGGATCTTTCCGATTACCGCGCTTTTTTGACTTCATACGAAGGAAGGTGGCCATGTGCCCAAAGATAATTATATAGAGAGCTTTGAGCGATACCTTTCTGATGTGAAGCAGGTGTCAAACAATACATATCTTTCCTATGTGCGGGATATCAACCAGTTTTCGGATTATCTTGAACGCTATCTCAAGACCGACGTCACAGCCGTGACCAGGGAGACTGTCAGCGGTTATATCGCCTGGCTGCGAGGCGCGGGAAAATCCTCCTCTACGGTTGCCAGAAGTCTCGCCTCCCTCAAGTGCTTTTATAACTACCTCATATCCCAAAATATCCTTGAACAGAATCCCGTGTTTGATATTCCTGTGGAGCGTGCCGAAAAGAAGCTTCCTCAGATACTCACCAGCGCCGAGGTGGAGCTTTTGCTCGAACAACCCAAATGTACCGACATGAAGGGCTACCGTGATCGGGCAATGCTGGAATTGCTCTATGCCACCGGCATCCGCGTCAGCGAGCTGATAAGCCTCAATATAGACGACGTAAAGCTCTCCGCCGGTATTATCAAATGCACCACCCATGACAAGGAGCGCTATATCCCCATGTATTCCGCCGCCATAAAGGCGGTCAGCGACTATATCAATCTCGTCCGTCCGCAGATGGTTGCCTCCCCCACAGAACAGGCGCTGTTTGTCAATGTCAACGGCGAGCGCATGACCCGTCAGGGCTTCTGGAAGGTCTTGAAGCACTACCAGGAGACCGCGGGGATCGAGAAGGACATCACCCCCCACACCCTTCGGCACTCTTTCGCGGCGCATCTTTTGGAGAACGGCGCCGATCTGCACTCCATACAGGAGATGTTGGGCCACGCGGATATCTCCTCCACCCAGGTCTACGCCCAGCTGGTGAAAAAACAGCTGAAGGACGTATACAACAAGGCCCACCCCAGGGCCTAACGCCATCTATACTATCAGCAAAACCCCCGACTATTGTCGGGGGTTTTGTATATTCAAAAATATTTTTAATTATTTTTGCATTTTCCTATTGACAAAATACTTTGAATATGGTATAATACGCACAGGCTGGAAAAGTAAGCGGTTGGTCACTCCGAAAACTTCAGGCTGATATCCAGCGCCGCCACCGAATGGGTCAGGGCGCCGATGGAGATGATATCCACGCCGGTTTCCGCTACCTCACGGAGATCCCGCTCGCCCATGTTGCCGCTGGCCTCGGTGATGGCCCTGTGGTCGATGAGCTTCACACACGCGCGCATGTCCTCCACGGACATGTTGTCCAGCATGATGATATCCGCTCTGGCGTCCAGGGCCTGCCGCACCTGATCCGCGGTTTCGGTCTCGATCTCGATTTTCAGCGTGTGGGGGGCGTTGCGGCGCACGGCCTCGATGGCCTGGGTGATGCCTCCGGCGGCAACGATGTGGTTGTCCTTGATAAGGATACCGTCGGCCAGATTGAAGCGGTGGTTTCTGCCGCCGCCGGCCTTGACGGCGTATTTCTCCAGCACCCGAAGCCCTGGCGTCATCTTTCTTGTGTCTACGATGACCGCGCCCGTACCCTCCACGGCATTTACCGCTTTGCGGGTAGCCGTGGCGATGCCGGACATGTGCTGAACAAGGTTCAGCGCGACCCGCTCGCCGTACAGGACGCTTCGGGATGGGCCGGTGATTTTGGCGATATCGTCGCCCTTTTTCACCTCGTCTCCGTCCTGGACAAGGGGAGTGACGGTGATTTTTTCATCCACCAGCCTGAATACCCGCTCCAAAACAGCCATTCCGCAAAATACGCCGTTCATCTTGGCACGAAAAAAGCCTGTGGAGACGGCTGTTTCAGGGATACAGCTCTCGGTGGTGATGTCACCGGTGCCCAGGTCCTCGCTGAGGGCGTCCAGGATCAGCTTGTCAAGTCCGATATAATTCATAAGTTCCTCCAATCAGCTTTCCCGATAGTGCGCTCCGATGCTCTCACGCCGCGCCAGAGCGGACTCAATGATGGCTTTGGAAATAATGGCAAGGCTCAGGTCCTCGTCGTACTCTTTTCCGCTGTTAAAGCCGGCAGACAGCCGCTCTAAAATATCGCTCATTTCGGCAAGCGCCGTCTCCAACCCCTCCTTGGTGCGGATCACAAAGCAGTGGGTGCTCATGATCTTCTGCATCTTCGCCCGCAGGGCCTTGAAATCAATATCCAGCGCCGGCCTGACCGCCAGGGACGGCTGAAGCTCCTCGGAGGTGGACAGGGCGGGGGAGAAGGAGCCGTTTATATCCTCCGCCGCGCGCCGCCCGAAAACAAGGCACTCCAGCATGGAATTGGAGGCCAGCCGGTTGGCCCCGTGGACGCCTGTGGAGGCCGTCTCACCGCAGGCGTAAAGCCCGTGGACGGCGGTGCGGGCGTAGAGGTCCGTCTTGACGCCGCCCATCATGTAGTGGTGGACGGGACAGACGGGTATCCATTCCTTAGCGATGTCGATGCCCCGACGCAGACATTCGTTGTAAATGGTGGGGAAGCGGTGGCTGAGCTCCTCCTCGGATTGAGAGGTGATGTCGATATACACATGGCTTTCACCGGTGCGCTTCATCTCGTTATAGATACCGCGGGCCACAATGTCCCGTGGGGCCAGCTCCGCCAGCTCATGCTTGCCAACCATAAAGCGAACACCCTGGGAATTTTTAAGGAGACCTCCCTCGCCGCGCACGGATTCGGAGATCAAAAAAGCGCGGTTTTCATGGTTGGGGGACCAGAGACCTGTGGGGTGGAACTGAATAAATTCCATGCCACGCAGCTCGGCGCCGGCCCGAATGGCCGCCGCCAGGCCGTCTCCTGTGGCAATGGCAGGGTTGGTGCTGGACTCAAATACCTGTCCGATACCGCCGGTGCAGAGCACCAGATGGCGGGTGGCCACAGTCTCGTATTTCCCGTCGTCATCCTTGACGATGAGGCCCGCCACGCCCTGTTCGTCGGTGAGGATATCCACAAAGAAGGTGTTGTCCCGGAAGATGATGTTATCCCGCTGAGAGGCGATGTAGGCCAGCGTCTTGACCGTCTCCCGTCCGGTGGCGTCGCCGCCGGCGTGGAGAATGCGGTTTTTGTGGTGTCCGCCCTCCCGCGTCCTGTCCAGCTCGCCGTATTCGTTGAGGTCAAAGGGCACATTCATCTTGATGAGAGCGGCGATATCCCGCGGCCCCTCGTCCACAAGCACATGGACCGCCGCCTCGTCGCAGAGGCCCGCTCCGGCCACGATGGTGTCCTTGAAGTGAAGCTGCGGGTCATCGTCCGGCGCCGTCACCACGGCGATGCCGCCCTGGGCCAGCCAGGAGTTGGAAATATCAATGGTCTCCTTGGCAAAAACACAGCATGTTAAGGCAGGGGAGAGGTTCAGAGCGCAGTACAGCCCCGCGATCCCCGCTCCCACGATCACCACATCGTAGTTTGAATGCCGCTCCGGCTTCACAGAGCCGTCAATGGCGTAACGCAGCATAGGCAAAACCTTCTTTCGTATAAAAGGGAACAGCTTTCCCCATATTATATCAACAACCGGTCAGGTTGGCAACCTGAATCTGACTGAAATCCTGAAATTATTTGCCGGGGCAGAAAAAAGCTTTCTCGGCCCGCGCAGGTACTGCCAGCCTGGAAACGTGCGTGCGCCTTACCACCTGTCTATCCTTCGCGCCAGATTTCTTGGAATGAACCACCAGACGACGATCAGAACGAGAAGGATGATCGCGTCGAGCTCGTCTGGGATTTCAAAATTTAAATCAATAAATGCGGCGGCGAAGAGAATGAGGGGAAAGGTCAGGACCTGAATAATGTACTGAGCGAGCTCGCCGAGGGAAAAGGTGGCAAAGAACCTTGGCGGCGGGTTGTCACGCGGGTATTTTTCCCGTGGATGATAAGGCATGACAAGGTGGATAAAAAACAGTACCGCCGCAGTGATAAGCGCCCATTTTGGGTAGAGCTCCAAACATTGCTGAAAGGTCATGACAGTTCACATCCAAACATGCTGTATACAATAAGCGCCGTCGTAGGGCGTTGACCCACGGGACGGGAAATTACCACCCGTCGATTTTTCGCGCCAGCTTCCTCGGAAGAAGCCGCCAGGGTATAAGCAAAAGGAAAAAGACGATACCGCCGGCATAGCGAGAATTGGTGTACGATATGACGAAGAAGCCGGCAAAAAGGACGATGGGGAAGGTCAGGACATTGATTATGTATTCAATCAACTGGCCCAGGGAAAATGAGGTGAAGAATTTTGGCGGCGGTTTTTCCCGCGCGGCTTTTTCACCGGGACCGTATCCTCCGATCACGTGTCCTGCTCACCACGCTCAGCCCTTAGGCTTCGTCGTCATCGTCATCGTCCGCGTCCATTTGCGGCTTTGCCGCCTTTTTATGACCGGCAAGAGGGGAGAGCATAGCCGCTTCGCGCAGGCCCTCGTTTTCCACGTGGGTATAGATCTCCGTAGTGTTCAGATGCTCATGGCCCAGAAGCTCCTGCAGGGTGCGCACATCCACGCCGGAGTGGAGCATCAGGGTGGCGGCGGTGTGGCGAAGTTTGTGGGCGGAGTATTTCGTCTCGTCAAGACCGGCTGCCCCCAGGTGCTTCTTCACCAGCGCGTGGACGGTGGACTTGCTGATCCGCTCCCTGCGTGAGGAGAGGAAAAGCGCCCGTTCGCTGCCGGGAGCAACGGTTTTGCGCACCGCCAGATAGTCGTTGATAGCGCCGGCCACGGCGTCGTTTATGTACACGACGCGCTCCTTGTTGCCCTTGCCCAGCACCCGCAGATGGTCGGCACGGACGTCCGTTAAATTTAATCCAACCAATTCGGAGATACGCAGTCCGCAGTTGAGAAATATCGTTAGTATACAATAATCTCTTTCCTTATTTTTTCCATCCACGCTGTCAAGAAGCCGCTCGGACTCATTGAGTGAAAGGTATCTTGGCAGAGATTTCATGATCTTGGGGGAGTCCAGGTCCTGGATGGGGTTGGACTCCAGCTGATGCGTTTTCAAGGTCAGGTATTTATAAAAGGATCGGATCGTGGAGACCTTACGGGCACGGGAAGCGGAATTAAGGCCATATTCCGGATCGTTGGCGTTCTGATTCTTTACGCGGTCCCGTGACATATAGCCCAGATAATCGTAGACGTCCGATAGGGTAACGGAGCGGACAAAAGCAAGGTCCACGTCGGCAATAGAGATCTCCTCAAGGTCCGTATTGCGCGGCAAGCCGGATTTTATAAGCTTCATATACCGGAAAAACGTCCGAAGATCAAGATAGTATTCGTCCACGGTTTTTTTTGAGTGGCCGACGATATTCTCATGATAGTTGAGAAAGCTCCTGATGATCTCAGGGGCCTCGGTGCGGTAATCCATAAAAATCTCCTTTGTACGCCAGGGAAGTGGCAGTAGGGCCCAAAACCATTATACCATACCCCTCTGAAAAAATCCACAAATTTTTGAACAAAATAAAAATTTTGTTCAATGTAGGGGAGGAAAAAACGGGAGAGAACGCCCGCAAGCGTTCAGGAGCCGATGATCAGCTCCATAGCCTCCCGTATGGAACGGGCTTCCCACAGCTTTATCCCCGCGGGCGCTGCGATTTTCGCGCGGTGCTGTTTTGGGATGATGGCGCTTTTGAATCCGTGCCGCGCGATCTCGGATAATCTCATTTCCAGCTGTGCCACTTGTCTCAGCTCTCCGGTCAGACCGATCTCTCCGATGGCCACCAGATCGTCCGGGATCGGGATATCCCGATAGCTGGACGCCATAGCCAGTATCGCCGCCAGGTCCGCCGCCGGCTCGTCGATGTACAGTCCGCCGATGACATTTACATAGCTGTCAGCGCCGCCGATCCTCAGCCCGCCGCGTTTTTCCAAAACAGCCAGCAAAAGCATCGCCCTGTTATAATCAAGTCCGTTGGAGGTGCGCCTTGGCACGTTGAAGTTTGTGGGCGTCAACAGCGCTTGGATCTCCGCCAGCACCGGCCTTGAACCCTCCATCACGCATGTTACGCACGTACCCGGCGTGTTTTTTGGACGCCCCGACAGCAGTAATTCGGAGGGATTCGGGACTTCCACAAGACCGTGTTCGGCCATCTCAAAAACGCCTATCTCATTGGTTGAGCCAAATCTGTTTTTGGCGGCCCTCAATATACGGTAGTTGGCAGTCTGTTCACCCTCAAAATACAGTACACAGTCCACCATATGTTCCAAAACCTTGGGCCCCGCGATAGCGCCCTCCTTGTTCACATGGCCGATCACAAAGACGGTGATGCCGGAACCCTTGGCAAGCTGCATCAGTGTCATGGTGCAGTCCTTGACCTGGCCCACACTGCCCGGAGCGCTGTTCAGTTCGGGAGAATACAATGTCTGAATGGAGTCGATGATGAGGATTTCCGGTTCCACTTCGTTGACGGCCTCAAGGATATCAGAGATATTCGTCTCGGATAGGATCAGCAGATTATCACTGTTGACATTGAGGCGTTGAGCGCGCATCTTCAGCTGCCGTTCGGATTCCTCGCCCGTCACATAAAGAATGCTGTGCTCCCGCCCAATGTGCTCGCAGATTTGCAGTAACAGCGTGGATTTTCCGATCCCCGGCGCGCCGCCTACAAGCACCAGCGAACCCTTGACACCGCCGCCGCCGAGAACACGGTCAAGCTCCCCAAGACCCGTATCGAACCTGATCTCCTCGGTCACGTCAACCTCCTTCAGGGAGACGGGGCGCTTGGCAGAAAAGCTCTTTCCCGCCCCGCCGGAAGGACGTTTTTCCTCTTTTTTTACCGTCTGTTCCACAATGGTATTCCATGCCCCGCAGGCAGGACACTGTCCGCTCCAGCGAGGAAATTCGTTCCCACATTCGTTGCAGAAAAATACCGTCTTTGCTTTCATCTGTCTTTCTCCTTGAGTTATGTAAACTAAAATAGCTTCTAAATTATGTAAACTTAATATCAATATTATGTAAAGTTGACATAATATTGATGGCGCTGATGCCTCAAATACTGCCCAGATACGTTCCGATGATCACAGCGGCCATCTTCAGTTGATAGTCCGGTTCCTCCAGCTTTTTCGCCTCAATGGCGTTGGATACGAAGCCGCATTCGACCAGCACCGCGGGACAATTGACGTGATTCATAAGGTATATGCTCTCCCCTATCCGCGCCGCGGTCCGCTTGCTCTCCCCTGTTACCTGTGATAAGTTTGCCTGTACCCTTTGCGCAAGCTCCATGCTCCCCGGCGTTTTCGCGAATAAAGCCTGGCTCCCGTGGGGGGAAGGTGTCGTGTATTTATTCTGGTGGATGCTTATCAGCACGGCGTTATTGACGGAATTGATAAGCTCCACGCGGGCGTTCGTATCCCATACCTTCTTGGCGTGGATGGTCGAAGCGCTCTCCGGGTAATCCAGCGTCTCGCTCTCCCGCGTCATCACCGCGTCTATGCCGTACAAGCCCGCCAAGGCGCGGCAGCGCAGGGCGACAGCTAAATTTAATTGGCTCTCGTATGTACCCGTCACGGAGACGGCCCCGCCGTCGGCGCCGCCGTGGCCGGGATCGAGCACCAGCGTCATTGTATTTCTCCCTGTGTCCGCCAGGCTGAACGCCGGCTTCGGACGGGCGGCATATACATGATATAGTCCGGCTCCCGCCGTAACGGCAGTCAGTAGAAGCGCCGCGAAAGCCTGCAAGGCAAAGCTTTTTTTCATTGTATCCTCTCCCCTTTCACGGCAAAAATATGTCACGAAAGAGGCTATTATACTGATTATATCACAAAACCTGAAAAAATCACTAATTTTTATTTATTTGGCCTGGAATTTTATGAATTATGAATGTTTACAACCGCCCCGCAAATCCCTTAAAATACTGGTATTATTAAAAAGGAGGCCATCCTCATGTTTGTGCTCTTTTTCGCTGTGTGGGTGCTTCTGAACGGAAAGCTCAACTGGGAGGTCGCTCTTTTTGGCCTTGTCATTACCGCGGCGCTGTATTTTTTCTGCTGCCGGTTCTTGCGTTATGGGATAAAACGCGATTTGGAAACAATCAGGCGGCTGCCCCGATTGATCGTACTTTTTGCCGTTCTTGTACGGGAAATCGTCAAGGCCTGCTTTGCCCTGCTGCCGTTCATCTACACGAAAAAGGAGCCGGACAGCGTGGTCACGCGGTTCACCACTGACCGGGTCAAAACCGAGGCTGGCCGCGTCCTGCTTGCCAACTGCATCACCATGACCCCCGGCACCATCACCGGCAGTCTGAAGGACGGGGAATATCTGGTGCACTGCCTTGACCGCTCCATGGGGTTGGGACTCGATTCCAGCTGTTTTGTGGAGAAGCTGGAGAAATGGGAGGAGATGTGATATGAATCCGCTGACAACCCTTGCCCCGCCCATCCTGACAGTCTCCATGGTCGTTCTTGCCGCCTGCGCCCTGGCGATGCTGATGCGCACCTTCACAGGGCCCAGGATGTCTGACCGCATCGTGGGCGTCAATATGATCGGCACACAGTCCATTTGCCTCATTGTCTGCCTGGTTTTGCGCCTCAAGGAGGACTGGCTGGTGGACATCGCCATCGTCTACGCCATGTTCAGCTTCCTGGCCGTGGCGGTCCTCACTAAAATGGACATCGGCGTCTACCGCCAGTGGCGCCTCGACCAGCAAAAGAGCCATCAGCGTCATTTGGAATCGCGCAGCGCCTACCGCAAGGCCCACGCGGAACGCCATCACAGGAGGGACAACTCATGACAATTTACTGGATCAGATTCATTTTGGGGACTGTCTGCCTTTTATTCGGACTCTTTTTCATCGTCACCTCGGTGATCGGGAATTTCCGTTTTAAATTTGCCCTGAACCGTATGCACTCCGCCGCTCTGGGGGACACTCTGGGCCTTTTAGGAGTGATCCTGGGCACTTGTTTCTATAATGGGCTGAACGTGACAACGCTGAAGCTTCTGGTCATCGTGGCGCTGGTGTGGATCACCAGTCCCGTGGCCAGCCACCTCATTATGCTGATGGAGATGACTGTCGGAAAATACTCCGCCGAGGCCAACGCCGATGAATCGGACGAGCAGGGCTTTGAGCGCGGGACCGTGGAGATGCGCCGTCATGCCCTGGAGGATATGCGGAAGGAGGAGCAGGAAAAATGACGCTGTTTGAAGGTATTCTTTTGGCGTTTCTGATCATCTGCGCCATCTCCGTCAGTGTGACCCGCAATCTGCTGGCATCTATTATCATTTTTATGGGCTTCTCACTGATCATGTCGGTGCTCTGGCTGACGCTAGAGGCGCCGGATCTGGCCATCACCGAGGCCGCTGTCGGCGCCGGTGTCACCAGTCTTCTCTTCTTCGCGACCCTCAAGAAGATCCACGCCATCAAGGCCGAGGACGCCAAGCGGGAGGAGGATGACAGCGATGAGGAGTGACGGGTTCCTTAAAAGCCTTGTCTCCTTCGTGGAGAACGGCTCCTTTAGAGAGGAGGATTACACCCTCTCCCCTGCCCAAAAGGACGCGCTTGATACGGATATCCCGGAAAACCGTTGGCTCCTCTCGGTACAGCACTCCGAAAAGCCGGTCAGCGCCAGATTGATCAACTGGTTTTCCCACAAAGGCGTCGAGGTGTTCAATAACCTCTACCGGATCGCCTCTGTCTTTATCTGCGTGACCCTTATCGGTATCCTCCTATCGGTGGTCAGCTTCCTTCCCTCCTTTGGCAGCGCCGAGAATCCCGCGGTCAACGAGGTGGTGGAGCGCTATGTTTCCAAGGCCATTCAGGAGACCGGCACCACCAACGCCGTGGCAGGCATGATCTCCGCTTACAGAGGGTTTGATACCCTCGGCGAGGCCCATGTCCTCTTTGTAGCCGCCTGCAGTGTGATCGTCCTTTTGCGGGTCGATCCCTCCGAGCGAAAGCGCGGAAGGCGGCTGAACCCCGATAGGGTTGGCGGGGATATGGACTATGAACCTAACAGCGATCTCATATTGCGAAAGACCGCCAAGCTTCTGGTGCCTCTGGCCTTTATCTTCGGCCTTTATGTCATCCTGAACGGCACCTCCTCCCCCGGCGGCGGCTTTTCCGGCGGCGCCATCATGGGTGCCGGACTGATCCTTCATTCCGTGGCCTTTGGCTTTAAGCGTACCGAGCGTTTTTTCGGCGATGAGATGTACCATGTCATCAAAACCGCCTGCCTTACCGTCTATGCCCTGCTGATGGCTTATTTCATCTACATGGGCGCCAACGGATGGGACGATCACGTCTGGCTTGGGAACCCCGGCGGTATCATCAGCGGCGGTCTTATCCTGCCCATCAACATTGCCGTGGGTTTTGAGGTGGCCTGCACCATGTACTGCTTCTATGCCCTGTTTCGGAAGGGGGGCCTTTGATATGCCCGCGTTTCTTCAGCATCTTTTCACCAACTATTATGAGACTGCCGCCATAATCCTCTTTGGCATCGGCTTCACGACACTGCTCATGCACCGCAATCTGATCAAGAAGATCATCGGCTTCAACTTCATGGACTCCGGCCTCTACCTCTTTCTGGCCGCCAAGGGATACATTGCCGGCCGCCTTGCCCCTATCATCACGGACGGCAATGCGGACCCCTCAAAATATGTCAATCCCATTCCCACCGGTCTTGTGCTCACAGGCATCGTTGTCTCCGTGTCGGTGACAGCCTTCCTGCTGGCCCTTACCTGCCGCCTCTACGACAGATTCCACACTCTTGACCTGGACGAGATCACGCATCTTGTCCGAAAGGAGCGGGACTGATGGCATTTGTTCAGAACTTCCCTTTTATCACCATCGTTTTCTCCCTGACCTGCGGCGTGTTCTGCGCGGTCCTCAAGGGCAAATGGGCCAAGCGGCTTTGCCTTGTCTGGCTGACGCTTACCACCCTCATGAGCTTTCTTGTCCTTCTGTAC
Source organism: uncultured Oscillospiraceae bacterium (assembly GCA_947626845.1). Lineage (GTDB taxonomy): Bacteria > Bacillota > Clostridia > Oscillospirales > Oscillospiraceae > RUG626. The sequence continues at coordinate 53,255 of CANQTW010000003.1, forward strand.
ACGTTGAAGACCGGAGGCTGCTACGTCTATCGCATGGGAAAGTGGAACGCCCCCTGGGGCAATGAGATCCGCGTAGGCGTGCTGGAGGCGCTGATGGCCACGGCTTTTTCCGGCGTGATGCTCCTGTCGCTGTTGGGCGGGATGCACCACATCTTTGCCGACTGCGAACCTGAAAAGACGAATCTCTATTTTACCATGTGCTCGCTGCTCATGAGCTCGCTTTTTGCCCTGATCTATACCAACGACATCTTCACCGCCTATGTGTTTGTAGAGATCAACACCATCGCCTCCTGCGCTCTGGTCATGCTCAAAAACTCCGCAAAGACGCTGGTGGCCACCACAAGATATCTGATCATGAGTCTTTTGGGGTCGGGCCTTTTCCTCCTGGGGATCGTTATCCTCTACGGCATTACCGGTGAGCTTCTTATGCAGAGTATCGCCGAAAAGGTGCAGACCATCTTCGCCACCGGTGAATACTCCCTGCCGCTTACCGTTATCATCGGTCTATTCTCTGTGGGCCTGGCGGTCAAAAGCGCTCTTTTCCCCTTCCACTCCTGGCTTCCCGACGCTCACGGCAACGCCACGGCGTCCTCCAGCGCCATCCTTTCCGGCCTTGTGCTGAAGGGCTACATCATTGTGCTTATCAAGATATTTTACCGCATCTTCGGCCTTGAGATCATCGTCTCTGAGCAGGTCAGCTGGTTCCTGTTCCTCTTTGGCGCGCTGGCGATGATCCTCGGCTCCGTAGGGGCGCTCCGGGAGCGGGACCTGAAACGTATGCTGGCCTATTCCTCCGTGGCGCAGGTGGGGTACATCTACCTGGGGCTGGGCCTCCACTCCGAGCTTGGCGTCACGGCGGCCTGTGTGCAGATTTTGGCCCACGCCATTACAAAACCCATGCTCTTTATTGCCGCCGGCGGCTTTATGGACGTATCCGGCGGCCACAAGTCCATGTCCGCTATCACCGGCGCGGGCCGGCGCGATCCCCTGGGCGGCATCGCCTTTACCGTGGGGGCCCTGTCCATGATCGGCATCCCTTTCTTTGCCGGCTTTATCACCAAGCTGGAGCTCACCGCCGGCGCGCTGGAATCGGGGACGGTCACGACGGTCATCGCCCTGGCCGCTGTCGCTGTCAGTACGCTGTTGAACGCCCTCTACTACATCCCCGTGATCTTCAACCTGTTTTCCGGACGTGAACAGGCGGAATATAAGGGCCTGCGCGTGCGATACAGGGTCGATTACGCCTTTGCCACGGTTGTTTTCGTGCTGCTTAACATAGGTTTTGGGGCGTTTTCTGAGTATGTTGTAGGCGCCGTGCGGCAGGGTCTTACCATGTTTGGAATGTGAGGTGGAGCCTGTATGGAAACAAGCTGTCTTCTTTTGCTCCCCATCCTCCTGCCTGCCGCCGCGGCTTTTGCTCTAAGTGCGAAAGCGCTGAGGAACGACGGCTCCCGCCGCTTTTTTGTGGTGGGGATTTTGCTGGCGGAGCTTCTTTTTGCGGTCCTTTGCGCCTTCCTTGTGAAGGACAGCCTCACGCTTGTCCGGTTATCGTCTGACCTCTGCCTTATGCTCTCCCTGGACGGCTTTGGAAAGCTCTTTTCTCTCCTGGCGGCCTTTATGTGGCTGATGTCGGGCCTTTTCTCCCAGGAATATATGGCCCACGAGGAAAACCGAGGCAGATATTACGCTTTCCTGCTCCTATCGGAGGGGGCGCTCATGCTCCTCTGCTTTGCCGGAAACTATCTGACGCTCTACCTGGGGTTCGAGCTGATGACCCTCCTCTCCGCGCCGCTGGCCCTCCACAGCCAGACGGACGCGGCCAGGCGCGGCGGCCTTAAGTATCTGTTTTACTCCGTTTTTGGAGCGTGCCTGGGCCTGTTCGGCTTTTTTGCCGTCTACACCTATGGCGGCACCACGCAATTTACGCCCGGCGGCGTGATGGACCCGACAGCCTGCTCAGGGCATGAGTCCCTCCTGCTCATTGCCGCTTTTCTATCCGTGCTGGGCTTTGGGGCCAAGGCGGGCCTGTTTCCCCTCCATGCCTGGCTCCCAGCCGCCCATCCGGAGGCCCCCGCCGGCGCTTCTGCCCTGCTTTCCGGCGTCATCACCAAGGCCGGCGTGCTTAGCATCATCAGGGTAGTCTATTATCAATTTGGCGCCAGTCTTCTGCGGGGAACATGGGTACAGTACGCCTGGCTTGCCCTGGCGCTGGTCACTGTTTTTCTGGGGTCCATGTTGGCCTATAAGGAAAAAATCTTTAAAAAGCGCCTTGCCTATTCCACCGTCAGCCAGGTGTCCTATATCCTTTTCGGATTGGCGCTTTTTGAGCCAACGGCCCTCGCCGGCGCTGTGCTCCATGTGGTGGTCCACTCCGCCATCAAGGACGCTCTTTTCTTCACAGCCGGCGCTGTTATTCTGAAAACCGGCAGAAAGGACGTGCGGGAGCTGCGCGGCATCGGCAAGGAGATGCCCGTGACCATGTGGTGCTTCACCCTCTGCTCTCTGAGCCTTGTGGGTATCCCTCCCCTGGGCGGCTTTGTGAGCAAGTGGTATCTGGCTCAAGGCGCTTTAGGGTCGGGAATCCCCGTGTTCTCCTGGCTTGGTCCGGTGATCCTGCTCATAAGCGCCCTGCTCACCGCCGGATACCTCGTTTCTGTCTCCATCTCCGCGTTCCTCCCCGGCGCCGCGTTTGACTATTCCACCGTTCAAAAACGCGAGCCGTCGATCTGGATCACCCTTCCCCTGCTGCTTCTTACCGGCCTTTCTTTTTTGATCGGTCTTTTCCCCAACCTTATTACCGGCTTCGTCTCTGCCCTGGCAGGGACAATCGTCTGAAGGGAGGCGCGCTATGAAAGCTCTCATGATCGCTGCGGTCCTTCTGCCCGCGCTCTCCGGCGCGCTTTTGCCCCTCTGGAGATTCAAAAAACGGCTTTACCGAGAAATCTATGTAGAAACAGCCGTTCTGCTGACCTCGCTGTTGGTTTTATGCCTGCTCCTTTGCCGCCCGGAAGGCTCTCTGACGGTTTTTCGCCTTACGGATAAGCTCCACATCGTCCTGGCCTTTGACGGCCTGACGGGCGTTTTCGCCGGCCTGGTGGCGTTCCTGTGGCCGCTCTCGACCCTCTATGCCTTTGAGTACATCAAGCATGAGGGCGGCGATGACAGATTCTTTGCCTTTTACACCGTCTCCTACGGCGTCACGTTGGGCATCGCCCAGAGCGCCAACCTTATCACGCTGTATCTCTTTTACGAGCTTCTCACCCTGGCGACCCTGCCTCTGGTGATGCACACCGGCGACAGGCGCTCTGTCCGCGCGGGCATGAAATACCTGGGCTTCTCCATCGGCGGGGCGGCCTGCGCCTTTTTGGGCCTCATCGTGCTTTATTCCTACGGCGACCCGTCCCTCACCTTTACCTACGGCGGGTTCATGGGCGACGGTATGCCACGGCGCACCCTTGTGCTGGCGTCCTATCTTCTCTGCTTCTTCGGCTTTGGCGTCAAGGCGGCGGTATTCCCCTTCCACGCCTGGCTGCCCTCCGCCGGTGTGGCGCCAACGCCTGTGACAGCCCTTCTCCACGCGGTAGCGGTGGTCAAGGCCGGGGCCTTCGCGGTGATGCGGGTGACCTTTTTCTGCTTCGGAGCTTCTCTCCTCTATGGCACCTGGGCGCAGTATACCGTCATGGCATTCGCGGTATTTACCATCGTGTTCGGTTCCGCCATGGCGTTGAGGGAACAGCATTTGAAGCGGCGGCTGGCCTATTCCACCGTCAGCAATCTCTCCTATATCCTTTTCGGCGTCACCCTGATGACCCCAGCGGGCCTTGCCGGAGCGCTCAGCCACATGCTCTTTCACGGCGTTATGAAGATCACCCTCTTCTTCTGCGCCGGCGCTGTCATGTACAAGACCCACCGGGAGTTTGTGCCGGAGCTCACAGGCCTTGGACGGTACATGCCCGTGACCTTTACGGCCTTTGCCGTGGCCTCCGCCGCGTTGGTGGGCGTCCCTCTGCTGCCCGGATTCTTGAGTAAGTGGAATCTGGCCACGGCGGCGCTGGCCCAGGGCGGCCCCCTTCCCCTGCTGGGCGTAGCGGCGCTCCTTCTCTCCGCCATTCTCACCGCCTGTTATCTTTTTACCCCCGTGGTCAACGCCTTCTTCCCGCCGGTGGGCGAGGGGGGACATGGGCTGGAGATGGCGCGGGACCCCAACTGGTACATGAAGCTGCCCTTTGTGATCCTCATGATCGCCATGCTGGCGCTGGGCATCGGCTCCAAGGGCCTTTTAGAGCTTCTCTCCCGCATAGCCGCGGGGACGCTGTAGGGAGGTGTGGGATATGAACGACATAATTCTCCTTCTGCCTGTTTTTCTCCCCGCTGTCGGGGCGGCGGCCTCTTATATCGTGGGGAGAAAAAGCAAACCCCTCCGGGATCATCTGGCGGACGCTGTGGGGATCGCCGAATTTATCGTCTGCGCCGTTCTTTTGGCCTTTGTATGCGCCGGACGGACCTTTTCCCTCTCCCTTCCCAGTATCTGCGGACGGGGCCTCTCCTTTAAGCTGGACGGCTTTCGGGCCTTGTACGCTTTGATCGCCGCCCTCATGTGGATGATGACGACGGTATTCTCAAGGGAGTATCTGGCCCACTACAGGAACCGCAACCGTTACTACCTCTTTTCGCTCCTGACCTGCGGGGCCACGGCGGGCGTGTTTCTTTCCAACGACTTCTTTACCACGTTTATCTTTTTCGAGATCATGTCCTTCACAAGCTATGTGATGGTGGTTCAGGATGAAAAACCTGCCGCCATGCGGGCGGGCACTACCTACCTTGCCGTGGCGGTCATCGGCGGTATGGTCATGCTGATGGGCCTTTTCCTGATGGAGCAGAGACTGGGGACGCTGGATTTTGACCGGCTCCACACGGCGGTAGAGGCCCTTGCGGACAAATCTGTCCTCTACCTCCCCGGCGCGCTGATCCTCTTTGGCTTCGGGGCCAAGGCGGGTATGTTCCCCCTGCACATCTGGCTCCCCAAGGCCCACCCGGTCGCTCCCGCCCCGGCCTCGGCCTTGCTGTCGGGCATCCTCACAAAAGCCGGCGTCTTTGGCGTATTGGTTCTCACCGTGCGGGTATTCCTGCACGACGCCCTCTGGGGCAAGGCGATCCTGGCCCTGGGCGTTATCACCATGGTCCTGGGCGCTGTGCTGGCCGTGTTCTCCATCGACCTGAAACGCACCCTGGCCTGCTCGTCCATGTCCCAGATCGGCTTTATTTTAGTGGGGGTGGGGATGCAGGAGCTTTTGGGTGAAGAAAACGCCCTGGCCGTCTGGGGTACGGGCCTCCATATGGTCAACCATTCCCTCTTTAAGCTGGTGCTCTTTATGTGCGCCGGTGTGGTGTTTATGAATCTCCATGAGCTGGAGCTCAATAAAATACGCGGCTGGGGCCGCCATAAGCCTCTTCTCAATGTCTGCTTTCTCATGGGCGCGCTCGGTATCGCCGGTGTGCCTCTCTGGAACGGCTACATCAGCAAGACCCTGCTGCATGAATCCATTGTGGAATATATCGAGCTTTTGGCGGAGGCCGGCGGCTCCACAGGCATTTATCATGCCGTAGAGTGGCTTTTCCTCCTCTCCGGCGGCCTGACGGCGGCCTATATGACAAAGCTCTATGTGGCGATCTTCGTGGAAAAGCCCGATAAGCCCGTGGAGAAAAAGCCTTATATGAATTGGCAATCCGCTCTTGCCATCGGCCTCCCCGCCCTGGCTCTGCCGGTGATGGGCCTGTTCCCCACTCCCCTCATGGGCGGCGCGGCAAGGCTTATGCAGGGCTTCATGAACGGCGAAGGTCCTGAACATGCCGTCGCATGGTTCTCCCTTGCCAATCTCAAGGGGGCGCTGATCTCCCTGATTGTCGGCGTGGCGGTATATTTCCTCGTCATCCGGCTGCTCCTGATGCGCAGGGATGAGCGTGGAAAAAAGTTTTATGTAAACCTATGGCCCGCGTGGCTGGACCTGGAAAACCTTCTCTACCGGCCTCTTATCGAAAAGCTTCTCCCCTTTCTGGGTGCCCTCGTATGCCGGATATTGGACAATCTCACCGACTGGGGCGTGGCCCTGCTGAACCATACCCTTCTGCGCCCCAAGCCCATTCCCCCGCGTGAGGACGCGGATTATGAGCCGGGCGACTACACCCCTGCCGTCCGCCGGAGCTATACCTTCCAGCGCATCGCCGGAAGCGTCTCCTATTCCCTCCTGCTCTTTGGCCTGGGCTTCTGCGCCGCCATGGGCTTCCTGATCCTGATCCTGCTGACAAAGTAAAATCAGGCATGAAAATCCCCCGTGCCTCCTTTGAAGGCGCGGGGGAAGTTTTTATGCCGTTATTCGCCGCAGGGAAGGTGGGAGACGAATTTCCATCCGTCGCCGCTTTGGCGGATGGTGAGCACATGATCGCTCGACCAGAGGGTGAGGATGTCGCCCTGGCGCTCACCGTAGAGGGGGTAGAACCACCCCGGACCAAAGTCGCTGGTGAAGGTGTAGAAGGAGTCGTATTTCTCCAGGTAGAGAAGCTGGCTCCGCCAGTCCTTGCTCATATCGTCCAGAGTGATCCCAGCGTACTTCTCCAGCACATAGTCCACCGCGAAAGCGGGAATCTTGTGGCAGGGCAGCGCATCCAGCCAGGCGGTATCTACCTCCCCGCTCCTTTCCTGAACAACCTGATATACGTCCGCAAGCTCCTCATCAGAGGGTTCCTGTTCATGGTAAAAGATTGCGTCCCTTAAACTAAATTCTTCCGGCCAGCCGAAGTAGTACAGGAACTCACCCAGATCCAGATTCCTGGGGTCGGACCAGTCGGAACGGAAGAAGCCGTTGACGGAGGAGGGATACCCCGTACCGTTAGACGTGTATTCGCCCCTGAATTCCTCGCGCCACTGCGACAGCTCCTCCTCCGTGATGGGCGTACCGCCGATGCTGAGCTTGGAGGCAGTGCGGGCGTCAAGAAACCAGTTATAAAGCGTTGTGTAGATGTCCCGTCTGTCGATTCCCTCCACGTCGGGGATATAGCTGGCCTCCAGCCAGACATCGCCCATCCAGGTCTCCAGGTGGATGACGCTGATGTTCTGGAAGGCGGTGATTTTCCATGGCTGTGACGAAACCCCGGACGCCGGCTGGAGAACCACGGTAAGATAATCTTCATACGCGCCGGGATCGGTCTTTTTCCAGACAGTGGTGCTGAGCTGTTTAAGATATTTTTCCGCCAGCACCGCTTTACCGCCGTTGACGGGGTCCTCCAACTCATTCCACTCCTTGTCGGAAAGCTCCAGATCGTTTACGCTCACCACGCCGTCCAGCAGCGCCGCCAGCGTGTCGCCGTCTCCGGGAAGCTTGAAGGTGTCCTCCGGCTCCGTGGAAGCATCAAAGGTGTCCCCGGCTGTATCCTCCGTGGAATCCTCGGTGGGATCGTCTCCCTTGTTTACGCCGGTATCGTCGAGCTTCCCGCCGGCAAAGGCGCACCCCACGGTGACTGCCGCAATCAGCAGGGCCGCCAGCGCCACGGTCAGTGTTGTCCGGGGCCTTCTGGCGATCATGGTCACGCGCTCCTTCAGCTGTTTTTTCGTGCCGGACATGGTGGTAGCCACGCACAGGGGCGACAGTCCCGCGGGCCGTCTGGAAAGCTCGATCAGCGTGGCGCCATAGCGGTCCCAGGCGTCTCCGCCCAGACGCTTCAGCGCGCCCGCGTCGGCGCAAAGCTCGCTGTCCTGCCTTGACAGCTTTGCGGCGTACCACACCAGGGGGTTATACCAGTGTATCGCCAGAGCCGCGCACCGGAGGGCCGCCCACAGCGGATCAAGATGCCGCCGGTGGGACAGCTCATGGGCCAGAACATGGCCGAGCCGTTCCTCATCACACACCGTTTCGGGGTTTATGTAGACGCTTCCGGCAAAGAGGCAGGAGGAATCCAGCCCCTCCACCGCCCAGACGCGCACGGGACAAGCGGCCTCCACCGGCACGCGACGCTTTCTCAGCCGGACATACATGGTTATGTTTGTGATGACGATCAGCGCCGCCGTCAAAACCGTTCCGGCAAGCCAGATAACCCCCAACACACGGCGCGCGGTGATCGTCCGTTCCATCCGTTCAAAACGCTGAGGCGACACGTCCACAGCTACCGGGACATAGCCTGTTGATGGCGTCCCATCGCTTTGGGTCGCGTCTGTCCCCTGCTCCCCCAGCGCCACGGTGACGTCATTATTCTGATAATGCCCGGTAACGGTCCCGTTCTCCTCAAGACGGATGGAATCCAGCTCCCGCACGGTCTCCATGTCCTGAACGAACTCCGCCACAGAGGCCGCCGACTCCACGCTGATGGGACTGTGCCACAGCGTTCCGGGATAGAGGAGCCTTACAAGCACCAGCGCCCAGAGGGCATACCGCAGTCCCGGCCTGAGCTTCCGCCCAAGGCATTGCCGTATGGCGATGACCGCCAGAATCAGCAGACAGCTTGTGAGGACCCATGTAAGCTCAGACATGCTCATCCCTCCCCTTCCTCAGCTCCCGGTACAGCTCCTCGATATCCTCGTCCGAAAGGGCGCACTCCCTGGCCATCGTATTGACCAGAAGGCCCAGGCCGCCTGTCTTGATCCGTGCCAGCGTGTTTTTGGCCTCCTGCTTGACGGCATCCTCCCGTGAAAACTTGGGATAGAAAAGCTTGGCCCTTCCGGAGCAGTCCGCCCAGACAGCTCCCTTGTCCGCCAGCCTTCCCAGCATGATATTGACGGTTGCCTTGCTCCACCCTGTTTCTTCCGCCAGCCGTTCAACCATGGTACCGATGGTCAAGGGGCTTTCCTCCCAGAGCAGATTCATAAGCTTCCATTCTCCGTCCGAAAGCGACAGCTTCATTGATAATGTACCTCCTTCAGGCATATATAACAGCTGTTATCTTATTTATAACATGATGAATAACAAATGTCAACCACTTTTTCAAAATTTTTTCAGCTTTTTTTCTGGCCGTTTCATCATGCCGCGCATAGGATGGTGTGGACGTTGGTCCACTCTAAATTTGGAGGAATCATGTTTTGGAAAATATGAAGCCCGAAATGGGCTCTGACTGCGGGTATAAATGCGGGATGCTGCCCATGTGCGCGCCTCTCGCCACTTCCTGGGTACCGCCCCAGGGGGAGAATTCGCCCATGTACGCGCCCCAGGAGGCGCTGACGCGCGGGACGCTTTTCCCCGGTCTTGACCTGCCCTTTATGAATATGGTCAACAAGTCAAACCCATACGCCGGCACGCCCCTGGGCGAGTTGATGGCGCTTGCCTTCATGGCCAAGGAGCTTCAGCTCTATCTGGACACCCACCCCGATGACAAGGAGGCCTTCAAGGCCCTCCGCGACACCCTCGCCCTCAAGCGAGAGGGGATGGCCCGCTATGTGAAGCTCTACGGTCCGCTGACGTTCGATCAGCTTGAGGACTGCGACAGGTACAGCTGGCTTGACGGTCCCTGGCCCTGGGAATACAGCGAAAGGATGGGTAAATAAGCAATGTTTTCATATGTCAAAAGCCTGCAATACCCCGTAAAGATCCGCAACACAAACCCAGCCCTGGCCAAGTTTATTATCAGTCAGTACGGCGGCCCCGACGGCGAGTTGGGCGCCTCTCTTCGGTATCTCAGCCAGCGGTACTCCATGCCCTACCCGGAGCTTCGGGGGCTTCTCACAGACATCGGCGTTGAGGAGCTGGGGCATTTTGAGATGGTGGCCTCCATCATCCACCAGTTGACCCGCGAAATGACCCCGGAGGAGATCAAAAAAGCCGGCTTCGACACCTACTTTGTGGATCACACCGCCGGCATCTACCCCCAGTTCGCTTCCGGGACGCCCTGGACCGCCGCCACCATCGGCGTCAAGGGCGACACCATCACCGACCTCACCGAGGACATGGGCGCGGAGCAGAAGGCCCGCACCACCTATGACAACATTTTAAGGCTCTCCGATGACCCGGACGTCAACAACGTCATTAAATTCCTGCGGGAACGGGAGGTCGTCCACTTCCAGCGCTTCGGCGAGGCGCTGGGCAAGACCCTTGAAAAGCTGGATCAGAAGAACGTCTACTATATGAACCCGTCCTTTGACAAGTGACCGGTCCTGCCTCCTGATATATTTATTTGAATTGACGGCGCGGAGTGATCCGCGCCGTCAGGCAGTTTATAGCTTTTTTAGAGTGCCCATTTCCCTACGGGCTGTTTACTCCTCCGCGCGGTTGACCACGGGAATGTTTTCCGGTTCCTTCTGGGCGCGGCCCTGCCGCCGCTCAGTGAGGTAGCGGTCCATCTCGTCAGCCACGATCTTGGCGCTTCTGGCGGCCTCAACCACCGTTTTAGCGCCCAGAGACACGTCGCCGGCGGCGAAGATACCTTCCCTGGTGGTCCGGCCATGCTCATCGGTGGCCAAAAGACCGCGTTCATTCATGTTGAGGCCGGTGGTAGTATTGACGATGCGGCTCTGAGCGCCCTGGGATATGGCGACGATCACGTTGTCGCAGGGGAACAGCATGGGGTCGGAAACGGCGGTGACGTTGCCCTCCTCGTCAAAGGTACGCTGTTTAAAGACAACGCCCTCGTCGCGGATCTCCACGGTCTCGATGCCGTACATCATGTCCACGCCGTCGGCGATGGCGTAATCAAGCTCCCTCTGGCTGGCGGCGGCCACGGGTTCACGGCAGAAGACGTGGACATGCCGCGCTCCCTTCCGGAGGGCTGTGCGCGCCACGTCCATGGCGGAGTTTCCGGCGCCGATGACCACAAGCGTCTCCCCCACGATGAACACGTCCGGGTCCACCAGGTAGTCAATGGCGTAGTATACGTGTCCCAGGCTCTCGCCGGGGACGTTCAGCTTGTTGGCCTTCCACACGCCGGTGCCGATGAAGATGGCCTCGTAGCCGTCCCGCTGAAGGTCGTCAACGGTGAGCGCCAGACCGATGGCCGTGTTGGGCCGGATTTTAATGCCAAGGCGGAGAAGCTGTTTCTTATATCGATCTATCACCGTCTTGGGCAGACGGAAATCGGGGATGCCGTAACGGAGTACGCCGCCGATCTTGTATTTGCTCTCAAAGATGGTGATGTCGTAGCCCTTCTGGGCCAGCTTTACGGCGATGGTCAGGCCGGCGGGGCCGGAGCCGATGATGGCCACTCTTTGCCCTACCCGCGGCTCGCGCTTGAGCTCCGGGTCGTCAAGGTAGGCGTCAGATATGTAGTTTTCAATACTGGATATCTGGACTGGCGCGCCCTTGCGCCCCAGAACACAGTGGCCCTCGCACTGGTTCTCATGGTTGCACACCAGTGAGCAGAAAACGGAAAGCGGGTTGTTCTCAAAGAGCATATCCCCGGCCTCTTTCTTGTGGCCTTCCTTGAAAAGAGCGATCATCTCTGGGATGTTCGTGTTTATGGGACAGCCCGTGCGGCACATGGGATTTTTGCAGTGCAGACACCTGCGTGCCTCGTTGACAACATGTACAGCCATTTTACGTCCTCCTTAACAGTATTTTTTATTTATGGGGTATTTTTTTATTCTCTCAGAAAAACGCTCTCGCAAGGAGCGTCGCCACCTCTGCTCTGGACATCTCATGCTGCGGCATAATCCTCCCGCCTGATCCGTAGATCAATCCGTAGGTCACAAGGCTCTCCGTGGCGTCTCTGGCATAGAGGGCCACATCACCGGCATCGGAAAACGCCTCCAGCGCAGTCTCGTCCGGGGCGGGAAGCTCCCGCCTCAAAAGGTCGTGGAGAAGACGATAGAGGATCGTAAAGCCCTGTTCCCGCGTCAAATTGCCGTCAGGATCAAACGTGCCGTCGCCCTTTCCCCCGATAAGGCCCACAGATTGCGACCAGGCTATCTGATCGTAGTACCACGTCCCTGGGGCCACATCAGGGAAGGTACAGGGGGTGTCCGCGGCAGGCTTATCAAGGAAATTCCAGATCATTGTGACAAAGGACGCCCTTGTGATTATGCCGTCCGGATCGAAGCGGTTATCGCCCACGCCGTTGACCGCGTCGTTGTCGTAGAGAAGCTTGATACTGCTCTCCGCCCAGTGCCCAACAGTATCTGAGAAGTTATCGGGCTTTTTAAAGCTGACAGGAACGGCTGTCTGACAGCCTCCCAAGCTTACGGTCAGCTCGCCCTTATACACATTGCCCTTTGTGAGCGTCAGAATGCCCTCTGTGACCGTCCCCATCCCCTCGGTAAGGGTAAACACAGCCTGGGTGCGATCCACTGTAACGGGCCTTAAAAGCCGTGTGGCGGCAAGGGAGAGAGAAATGACCGTGTCCTCCTCAAGACCGGTAACGGCAGGCGCTTCGCCGGTGGCCTCATCCGTCAGCGTAAGCGTATCCAGGGTGTCTGTCACATGGATGGTGGCCTTGCCGGAAATGCCGCTGGAGGAGGTCATGGTGATGGTATCCACCCCCGCCGCGCCGGCGGTGTAAATGCCGTCTTCAATGTGGCCATAAAGGCAGGAGACCGTTATATCGTCGGGAAGCGCCGCGGGAAGCCCCGCGCTGTCCGTGGCCGTAAGGGTCAGGGGCATGGAGGCCCCCGCCAGGATGAACGCGCCGTCCTCGCCAAGATGGAGCATCGTCGCCTTGCCGGTGGGCTTTTCGTCCGTAACAAAGAGTATGTAGGTGGCGCATTTCCGGACGGCCCCGGAGGGCTTGTTCACAATGGCGCTGTGCTCCTGTCCGGGAAGCCTCACGCTCATGACAGTAGAGCCTCCGCCGTCTAAGTTGATGACCTCACTGCAGCCGCGGGCGATAAGATCGGCGGCTATATTCTCCAAAAGCGCGCCGTTTGAGTAGCTGCTGCGGCGTCCGTCCACCGCGTAGGCGATGACACTCCCGTCCGGCTTGATCCCTAGCGCGGTCCTGGGATGAACGGCAATAAGCGCCTGATCCCAGTCGGATTTTTCGGTTATCTTGCCCTCATGGACCAGCAGATCTCCGCACCCGGTCGCGTATTCGGCGCCGGCGAGACGCTCATCGGAGCACGTGGTTTTCAGGGTCACCCTGTCCCCCACGCTGAAATTCTGGTAGGCCGTGGAGAAGGCGCTGGCGGCCTGGGCGGTCAAAACCATGTGCTCATCGTCCAGCGGATAGTCCTTCCCGGAGGGGATGACCTGCTCCACAAGAAGGCTCATTTCGCCGGAGGCGGTCATTGTACCGTCAAGGATACGGAAAATAACCCCCCAGCCGTCAAGGCTTGTCCCGGTAGAAACGCTGTCGTAGCCGGAGTCATAGAGAAAGATCCCGCTGCCGGCCATACGGACACGATTGAGCTGATGGACCTCCACCGTTTTTCCGGCATTGGAATGTTGCGCCCCGGTAAGCTCGTCCACAGTCTCCCCACCGCCCAGATTTTCCAGGGTGATCTGTATGTTCGGGTGGTCGGAGAAGAAAGCGCCGTTTTCATCGAAGCCCAGCATGTTCTCGTCGCTGTTATTCGTCAAAAGCCGCCCGTCGGCGATGACCGCCCCCAGGGGAAGGCTTCTGGAGCTGTAGAAAAAGTCGGCGTTGATCCCGCCAAGGACGTTGAGACCGTGGCTTTCAGCGTTGGCGATCACGTCGTCAATGGTCATAAAATCGTTGATCACATCGCCAAAGGCCACGATGGGATACACCGGACCGCCAGCAGAGGCCTCCAGCGAGAAGGTCTCAACGCGCTTGTCCTTGGAATTGGTGAGAATGGTGTTGTCGTAAAAAAGCCCCTCCGTGATCTCCGTGCGGTTTTCGTAGACCGTCTCCCCGGTGGGGGTCAAAGGGGCCGCGTAAGCAGTTGTAAACGTGGACAGGATCGCCAGGGTAAGAATGAGCGAAAGGAATCTTTTGGTTTTCATTTGGTTACCTCAGAATAGACTTGTGCGGTTATTGCAGCATTTCCTCAAACTGTGCTTCCGTGAGAATGGGTATCCCCAGGCTCTGGGCCTTTGTCAGTTTGCTCCCGGCGTTTTCGCCGGCAAGAACATAGCTTGTCTTTTTGGACACGGAGGACGCCGTTTTTCCCCCAAGGCGCTCGATGAGCTCCCCCGCCTCCTCACGGGTATAGCGGGACAACGCGCCGGTAAGGACAAAGGTCTTGCCCTCAAAGCGCCTGTCGGAGGTGTCCTCCGTGTGCGTCATCTCCACACCCGCCTGCCGGAGGAGTCCCAGCAGATGGCGTGCCTGGTCGGAATCCAGCCAGGAGCGGATGTTTCGGGCTGTGACGGGGCCGATATCCTCCACCTCCGTCAGCTCCTCCACCGAGGCGTTTTCCAGAGCCTCCATGGAGCCGAAACGACGGGCCAGGACCTTCGCCGCCGCCTGTCCCACCTGGGGAATGCCCAGGGCGCCCAGAAGCTTCACAAGTCCGTTGGACTTGGAGTTTTCAATGGCGTTGAGAAGATTTTCGGCGGATTTCCTGCCCATTCCGGGAAGAGCCGCCACATCCTGAACGGAGAGATAATAGACATCCCCCGGTGATTTGATAAGGTCGTTGTCAATGAGAAGCTGTGCAACCGCTATGCCAAGCCCCTCAATATCCATTCCCGCGCGGGAGGCGAAATGGACGATGTGCCGCAGGCGTTGAGCGGGACATTCCGCGCCCTGACAGCGTATGGCCGCGCCGCCCTCGTCCCGCTTGACCTCCGCCCCGCATTCGGGACAGACCGTGGGGAACTGATAGGGGACGGAACCGGCGGGGCGCTTTGAGAGGTTAACGCTCAGCACCTCCGGAATGATCTCCCCCGCCTTCTGCACAAGGACCGTGTCGCCTACACGGATATCCCTTTCGGCGATGAAGTCCTGATTATGCAGCGTGGCGTTGGTAACCGTTGTGCCGGCAAGCCGCACCGGCTCCAAAATGGCTTTCGGCGTCAGGACGCCTGTGCGTCCCACCTGGATGACGATATCGGTGACGCGCGTCTCCTTCTGCTCCGGCGGATATTTGAACGCCACGGCCCACCTGGGGGCCTTGGCGGTACTGCCCAGGGCGGCGCGCTGGGAAAGGGAGTTGACCTTGATGACGGCCCCGTCGATATCAAAATCAAACTGGTCCCGGTTGTCTCCGATGGCGCGAATCCGTTCCCAGCATTCCCGGATAGTCCTGAATTCCATATGCGGTACTGTGGGAAAACGAAGGGAACGGAGAAATTCCAGCGTCTGAGCGTGAGTCTCAAAGCTCTTTCCCACTACCGCCTGGATATTGAAACAGATGATGTCCAGCTTCCGTTCCGCGGCGATCCGTGAATCCAGCTGCCGCAGAGACCCAGCCGCGGCGTTCCTCGGATTGGCGAAAAGCTGTTTTTCGTCTCTCTCCCGCTCCGCGTTCAGAGCACGGAAGACCTTCTTGGACATATAGACCTCGCCGCGCACCACAAGATGCTCCGGCGCGTTTTCAAGCTTTAACGGCAGTGAGCGTATGGTACGAAGATTTTCTGTCACGTCCTCCCCCACCGTCCCGTTCCCGCGGGTGGCGCCCTGCACAAAGAGGCCGTTTTCATATCTCAACGCCACGGAAAGCCCGTCGATCTTCGGCTCCACATCAAATTCCGCCTGTCCCACGGCCTCTGTGACCCTCTGCTCAAAGGCCTCCAGCTCCTCATAGGAAAAAATGTCCTGCAGGCTCTCCAAAGGCGCCTCGTGGATCACCTCCGCAAAGGCCTCTACGGCCTTTCCGCCCACTCTCTGGGTGGGCGATTCAGGCGTTACCAGCTCCGGATGGGCGTGTTCCAGCGCCTCCAGCTCCCGGAGCATCATGTCATAGTCGTAATCCGAAATATCCGGCGCGTCCAGGACGTAATATTTATAGCTCGCCTCGTCCAGAAGCCGGCGAAGCTCCTCGATCCTCTTTTCCACGTCCATAAGCTGAACCTCCTCTTACTGTATGGCGGCGTAGGCGTCTGGCACGGTACCCACGATCACCGTCTCGGCGACGATGACCTCCGTAAGGACCGAATCCGTTCCGCTGTCCGGCCCCAGAAGCACCTCCAGGGAGACCTCCACGTCCAGAATGATCCTGTGCCGCGTCTGGTTGATCCCGGCGGAAGTGAACTCGTTGCGAAAGCTCGTGACCACGTTTGTCACCGACAATATATCCAGTTTCAACCTGGGGCCCTTGCCGGAGAGAAGCGTACCGCCGATAAGATTCCCCATAGGGATCGAAATCCGTGTAAGATCGGTGTCGGCAAACCGTTCCACCACGGCGTTGGTCACTTTGGCTCTCAGGGCATTGATGTTGGCGGAGTTGGCGATCAGCGCCGTAACGGCGCCCTGCTCGTTCCGCTCCAGGGTCACAAGCTTCTCATAGTCCAGCTCTCCCCCCTCCAGGATCTCCGACACCACGTCGTTGACGATGATGGTGATGTCGTCCGTGGCGGCAGCCAGCGCCAGCTCCGTCACCGCCGGCGGCAGTGTCACCGTGGTGAACAGCGCGATTACCAGTATACCGGCGCCAAGAAGCGTAAGGCCGATCCCCGCCTTCCGGCGTCTCAGCTCCCAGACGATCCTTCTCCATCTGCCCATTTCCCCACCCCCGTGGAGTATATGCGGCGAAAGATCGTTTTTTACCGGAAAAAGATCAATTGATAAGCCCCTCAAGGGCGCTGAGCACACCCAGCTTCCCGGATTCATAGGTAATACCGCCCTGCATATAGGCGGTGTACGGCTCCCGCATGGGTCCGTCACAGGAAAGCTCGATGGACGCGCCCTGCACAAAGGTCCCCGCGGCCATAATGACCTTGTCCTCATACCCCGGCATATCCCAGGGCTCCGGCGTCACATAGGCGTCCACGGGCGACGCGGACTGGATGCCTTTGCAGAACTTGATAAGCAGCTCCGGCTTGCCAAAATCAATGGATTGGATGATGTCGCTCCGGGGCGCGTCAAAGGCCGGACGCGAGCTGAAGCCCAAAAGCTCCGTCATCCGCGCGGCGAATACGGCGGTCTTCAGCGCCTGCGCCGTCACATGGGGCGCCATGAAGAGGCCCTGGTAGAAAAGCCTCGACCCGTAGGGCGAACAGCCGCACTCCCCGCCGATGCCCGGAACCGTCAGGCGCATGGCGGCGGCGTCCACAAGTCCGCTCCGTCCCGCCACATAGCCCCCCGTGGGCGCGAGACCCCCGCCGGGATTCTTGATAAGCGACCCGGCGCACAGATCCGCTCCCACCTGGCAGGGCTCCCTTACATCCGTAAACTCGCCATAGCAGTTATCCACCACCACCGCGGCTTTTGGGTTAACAGCATGCACCGCGTCGCAGATTTTACCGATCATCTCCACCGACAGCGCGGGCCTTGTGGCGTACCCGGAGGAGCGCTGGACCTCAACGGCCTTGACAGCCGGCTTGGCCGCGGCCCTTTGGATCGCCTCGATATCCGGCGTCCCGTCGGGCAGAAGCTCCACCTGAGCGTAGTTTATGCCGTACTGGCGCATATTCCCCGGATATCCGCCGGTGATGCCGATGACGCTCTGCAGGGTATCGTAGGGCGCGCCCGTGGCGGCCAGGAGCGTGTCGCCCGGCCTCAACGCGGCAAAGAGCGCCGCGGCGATGGCGTGGGTGCCGTTGACGAAGTTCTGCCGCACCAAGGCTTTCTCCGCGCCGAATACGTCCGCCCAGATATGCTCCAGCGTATCTCTCCCCTGGTCGTCGTACCCGTACCCGGTGGTTCCGGCAAACATAGGCGCGGAGACACGGTGCTTTTGAAAGGCTCTCAGGACTTTTTCGGTGTTTTTTTCAGCCACGCCGTCGATCCTTTTGAACACCGTGGCGCAGTCCGCCTCGGCTTTTATCGAAAGCTCATAAATCGAATCCATTATTCAAGCTCCATCACGATCTCTTTGAAGGTATTTCCGCGCTCTGCAAAATTTTTGAAGCGGTCAAAGGAGGTGCAGGCTGGCGACAGAATCACCACGTCGCCCTCTCCCGCCGCGGCGCTGGCCGCAAAAACGGCGTCTTTAAAATCATCCTTTTTGATGATCGGCCCGTCAAAGCCCGCGTCCTTCGCCGCCTTTTCAATCTTATCCGCTGTGAGGCCGGTCAGGACCAGCGCCTTCACATGCTCTCGGATATCCTCCCCCAGGGAGTCAAAAGGTACGCCCTTGTCCTTGCCGCCGGCGATCAGAATGACCTTTTGATCAAAGGACCGAAGCCCCGCCCTGGTGCGGGAGGGTGAGGAGGCGATGGAGTCGTTATAATATTTTACCCCGCGCAGCTCCCGGACAAGCTCGATCCTGTGCTCCACGCCCCGGAAGGTCCTGGCGGTGTTGACCATGGACTCGTTATCCACCGTCCCGTACAGGAGCGCGAAAGCGCCCAAATAGTTTTCCACGTTATGGTCTCCGGGAATGAATATCTCCCCGGCCTCCATAAGCCTTTCCGTCTTGCCGCCCAGGGAGGCGAAAATCGTGCCGTTTTCGCAGAACGCGCCGTTCTCCACCGTGTCGCGGCGGGAAAAGAACCTGACCCCCTCCCCCGCTGTTTGGGCAAAGGCGCGGGTGATGTCATTGTCGGCGTTCAGCACCACGATCTGCGGGTGAGGCGTGTTCTGAAAGATGTTGCGCTTGGCGTTCACATACTCGTCCATTGTTTTGTGTTTGTCCAGGTGATTGGGCGCCACATTCGTCACCAGCGCCCTTGTGGGGGATTTTTTCATGGTCATCAGCTGGAAGGAGGACAGCTCCAGCACCGCCACGTCCTCCGGCTTCATGCCGTCGGCCTTGTCCAGAAGCGGCGTCCCGATATTTCCGCCCACATGGACGGTCTTTCCCCCCGCCTTCAGCATCTCGGCGATGACCGTCGTGGTGGTGGTCTTCCCGTCAGAACCGGTGACGGCGTAGATGGGACACGGGCAGACCTCAAAAAAGGCCTCCATCTCACTGGTGAGTACAGCGCCCTTTTCAACGGCTTTGGCGATCTCCGGCTCATGAGGCATGACGCCGGGCGAGCGGAAAATGACGTCTGCCTCGATATCCCTGAGATACTCCTCCCCGGTGATGATCCTGCACCCGTGCTCCAAAAGCTCCGTGGCGATATCTCCTAACTTATCCGGTCCGGCGGCGTCTCTGACGGTAAGGTCAACGCCGGCGTCCAGGAGCAGTCTCACCAGCGGCCTGTTGCTGACGCCAAGGCCGATGACGGTGACGCGCTTGCCCCGGAGAGATTCGACATACTGAGAAAGTGTCATAGTAAACCTCACTGATGAAATGGATATTCCCATTATACTACAGTCCGCTCGGATTTGCAATTGTGTTTGACAAACAGGAGGGAATGATTTAAAATATTCCACGGTGACCGGGCCGGACAGCCGCGGGCGCGTAAGCGCGTGAGGAAAGTCCGGGCTCCACAGGGCAAGGATAACGGGTAACACCCGCCAGGGGCGACCCTCGGACAAGTGCAACAGAAATAGACTTCCTTCCCCATAATGGGCCCCCGCGAAATCAACGATTTCGTGGGGAGAGCCGGAGCGAAGTCAGCGTGTGAGGTGTTTGGCAGGAGCCATTGGCTTATGCCAAGCACCGAATAACGCGGCTTCCGCGACGACGAAGGAGATGGTGGAAAAGTGGGGTAAGAGCCCACTCGGAGTATGGAGACATGCTTCCGCTGTAAACTCTATCCGGAGCAACTACGGGGACACAAGGGCGGCCCGTCCGTCCCCCAAACGGCTTGAACCGTCGGGCAACCGCCGGTGTAGATTAATGGCTGTCCACGACAGAACCCGGCTTACAGGCCCGGTCACCTATAAAAACGAGGCCCCGATTGACCGGAGCCTCGTTTTTTGCGTTATTTCCTCAGTCCTCGTCCCAGTTGTGCCAGACGTTCTGGATATCGTCGTTGTCGTCCATCAGCTCCAGCATCTTCTCGAACTTCTTGATGTTCTCCTCGTCGGTGAGCTTGATATAATTCTGAGGCACCATCTCCACCTGGGCGGAGACGAATTTATACTTCTTGGCCTCCAGCGCCTCCAGGACGGCGGGGAAATCGTCGGGGGCGGTATAGACCTCAAAGGTCTCTCCCTCCGCGCTCATGTCCTCGGCGCCGGCCTCCAGCGCGTCCATCATCACGGTGTCCTCGTCGTAATCCTCGTCCTCGTTGTCGATGACAATAACGCCCTTCTTCTCAAAGGACCAGCTGACGCACCCGGCTGCGCCCATATTCCCGCCGTATTTGTCAAAGAGGTGCCGGACCTCGGAGGCGGTGCGGTTGCGGTTATCGGTCATGGCGTCCACAATAACGGCCACGCCCTCAGGGCCGTAGCCCTCATAGGTGACGGACTCGAAGTTGTCTCCGCCGGCGCTGCCCGCAGCCTTCTCCAGGGTCCTTTTTATGTTGTCGTTGGGCATATTGGCGGCCTTGGCCTTGGCGATGACGGTGGCCAGGCGGGAGTTGTTGGCCGGGTCGATGGAGCCGCCGCCCTCCTTCACCGCCACGATCATCTCACGGGCGATCTTTGTAAAGGCCTGGGCGCGCTTGGCGTCCGCCGCGCCCTTTGTTTTCTGTATGTTATGCCATTTGGAGTGTCCTGACATAGTAAACCTTCCTTCCGTGTACACAGATAAGGTTAGTATAGCACAAAGATTTTCCTTTGGCAATGAATATTGTCTATTTTTTTGAGCAATAATATATTCAACCTCAGGAGGTGAAAATCAATGAGCAACAATCAGAACAAGAATAACCAGCAGAACAACAATAACCGCAACAACCAGCAGCAGAACAACAATCAGCAGAACCAGCAGCAGAACAATAACCAGCAGAACCACCAGAACTGACAGAGGAACCCCCGTAGGCAATCACGCCTTCGGGGGTTATACATATTTTACATCAAAGCCGCGGCACCAAAAGGACCGTCCCCTTCTCCGGCACGGCGTCGGGTTCAAGCCCGCTGGCCTCCAATATGGCCTCCTGGGTGGAGAAATGGCTTTTGGCCAGCGTCCAGAGGTCGTGAGAGGCGCACCTTACCACCGTCAGGGTGGGCAGATCGGCCTTGTCCAGCGCCTGCTCCTCCTGAAGCTCCAGGCACTCCACATACGCCTCGTTCATCTCCTCCACACGGCTCACCTCCGCCTCCAGACCGGCCCGAAGCTCAATAGCGCCGTCGTTGATGTTCACCTGGATATCTCCCGCCACGCTCACGCATCCCAACTCGCCGCCGGCGGGAAGCTTCCACTCGGTTTCCACTCTGCGCGAGGAAGCCGATATTTCACCGGAGGCGTTTTCATAGAGCACGGACGCCTGCAATACCGTCACGGCTACCCGCCCCTCCTGGGCGTTCCTGACGTTTCCCGCGACGGTGTTCGCGGTGACCGACAGCACCTTCGCCGCCCGCTCCGCCGTAGGTACGGAGACAGCCGCCTCGCTGTGAAGCTTCTCCCGTCCCAAAAGGCACTCCGTCCCGCACTGGCCCATGGTCAGCTCCACCGGACATTTTACGCTGTAAGCGTCCGTGACGCGCTCCGTGGCCGTGTCCGCGTAAGCCACGCACTGGCATACGGCGTGGATCTCCAGGCTCAGGGTGTCTCCGCCGCTCTCGTCCATAAGACTGCGGGTGGAATAGAAGCTGGTCACGGCCATAGCCACGTCAAAATCAGCCGCCTCCCCCACCGCGTCCGTCTCCACGATCTGTGAGAAGGGGGAGACCAGCGTCTCATGGGTAAGCCCGCCTTCCTTACCCTCATAGAGTACGTCGGTCAACGCGGTGCCCTTGACCACCGCGCGGCTGCCCACGGCCTTGGCGCTCTCCACCGTCAGGGCCGTGCGGGCGCGGAGGATCTCCCCCACCGCCGGGGCGCCTTCCCGGAATCTGGCCTCATCCGTGATGACAAAGGTCTTTTCCGTCACCGAGACCGGCAGACGCGCCGTCCCTGAACAGGTCTTATAATAGACGCCCTCCGTCTCCTTCGGTACGGTATTCACAAGGGCCGCCGGCATATAGAGCCGTGCGTCGCAGGCACACTCGGCCCGGACCACCACCTTACGGGGATTCACCGTCCTGGCGTCTGCGCCGGTAAGGGTCAACGTCGCCGTCATCAGCGCGTCGCTCAGCTCCTCCGGGCAGTCCCCCGTGATCTCCATGGGAACGGATACCGCGATCTTCCGCACGCCCCTGCCCGACTCCGGCACATACAGTACCGTCAGCTCCGCCGTGGCCGTGACGGTGACGCGCCCGTCGGAGGAGTCCTTGCCCCGCAGGCACACCGTCCCCCCTGTATCCAGGATGCGCAATATATCCGGCAGGGCGTCCGGCACGATGGCCTCCGCCGTCTCCTCCCTGACCAGCGTCCGGCGCAGCGCGGGCTTCTGGAAGCTGATCCTGTCGGCTTTCAGGTCTATATTCATAAGCAACCTCTCCTAATCAGTTTATTGACTGTGAGAGTATATGACCGTTGTCCACCTGATATGACTCCGGCCCTCAAATCATTGCCGGAGCCAAAGCGGCCATACAGCGCGGCTCCGTCAGCACCGGCGGGTGATGCTGATGCCTACGCAGATCAAAAACACCCCCAGGATAAACCACCAGAAGGAGGTCGGCAGGACAAGGGAGAGGATCACCATCACCCCCGCCGCCGCAATGATCCAGCCAATCGTCTTGTTCCGCCTTTTCACACCGCAGCCCCCCTATTGATACTAATATCTAATAAAACAAGAAATCCTCGCCGCTCGGTGTCTCCTTATAAATAGATATTAGTATGAATGTTCCATTCTATGCGAAAAAGGCCCTGAATGTGAATATGCCTCCCCACTTTTGGGAAGGCATTAAAAATAATTTAAATTTTTTCAAAAAAGCACTTGACAAACGATTATATTTATGCTATAATGCTTTGTGAGACGGGGAAAGGACTAATTTTGCTCCTTCCGTTCCCAGGCGTTGACGCTCTTCAGCTGCTCGTATAGCCGCGTGTAGCTTTTGTGGCGGGTGGGGCAAATTTTGCCCTCCTGAAGGGCCTCCAGCAGGCCGCACCCCCGCTCTTTTGTGTGGGAACAGCCCACAAAGCGGCAGGCGTCTATGTAAGGGGCGAAGTCCGGAAAGGCGTACTGGAGCTTTTTCGGATCGGTGAGCTCCATGCTCTCCAGGTCAAAGGCGGCGAAGCCGGGAGTATCGGCGATCATGGCCCCGTCGGGGGTTTTGAAAATCTCCACATGGCGTGTGGTATGGCGTCCACGGCCCAGCTTCTGGCTGACCTCCCCTGTGGGAATGGCCAGCGCGGGACAGATGGCGTTCAATAGGCTGGACTTGCCCACGCCGGAGTTGCCGGTAAACACGCTGAACTTCCCTCGCAGCTCATGTTTCAATCCTTCCAGGCCCTCGCCGGTGACGGCGCTGGTGAGGGCTGTGCGAAAGCCTGCCCTTTTATAGATATCCATAAGGGCCTCCGCCCGGTTCTCGTCGGCCTTGTTGACGCAGATCAGCACCTCCGCTCCGGCGCTGACCGCAATAGCGGTCATGCGGTCTATGAGGAAGGGATCGGTGACGGGGACAGCCCCGGAGGCGACGATCACCATCTGGTCGATGTTGGCGACAGGCGGGCGGGAAAAGCGGTTGCGGCGCGGAAAAACGGCGTCTACAACGCCCTCCCCCGTGCCGGTGAGGGTATAGCTTACCCTATCGCCCACCAGCGGGCTTTCCCCCGTGTGCCGGAGCTTTCCCCTGGCGCGGCAGGTGACAAGAGCCTCTCCGGCCTCCACATAGTAGAAGCCGCTGAGGGCCTTCATGATCCTCCCCTCAGCCACTGACGGAGACGCCCTCGCCGTCGTCGGGATTGCCCTGTTCCCCGTCCTCCGGGCCGTTGTCCTGGCCGTTGTCACCGGTATTGTCGCCGCCGGGGATGGTCGTCCCGCCGCCGATGGGTCCGGTCTCGGTGGGCACGGTGGGCTGGGTGGGTTCATCCTGAGGCTCCGGCCCCAGGGAGATATAGAAGGTCACCTCTGTCCCCTCCTCCACCAGGGTATCCGGGTCGGGGTTCTGCTGGAAGACGCGGCCGCGGGTGACGTCGGCGTTGAATTCCTCCACCTTGACGCCCACAAGGCCGTACTCCTGAAGCTTCTCCATAGCGGTGGCCTCCCGCAGGGAGAGCAGGTTGGGCACCTTCACCTGATGGATTTCAGGCCCCGTGGAGTACTGGAGCACGATGGTCATGCCGGGGGTCAATACCGTGCCCTCTGCTGGGAACTGATTGAACACGTAGTCGGGTGTGTAGGAATCGTGGGACGTTGGCTCCACCCGGATATCCAGGTCCAGCTTCTTTTCGGAGCTGATCTGCTGCAGCTTCGTCCTGGCGTCCCGGTAGTCCTCGTTGATGAGATACGGCATCCTGACCTCCTCCTTACCGGCGGCAATGGTCAGCGTAATGGGTATCTTCTCCTCGGTCAGGGTGAATGTCCTGGAGGCGGAGGGGTCCTGTTTCAGGATGTAGCCTTCAGGATTTTCGGACTCGTTGTCGTATTTCGGGGGCATAAAGGTGTAATATCTAAGATATTCCTCGTTGTTGATGACCTGGTCATACATAGCCCCTACGAAATTGGGGACAGTGATCCGCTCCTCCTCGTCGGGCATAATGAGGTCCTTCAGGAAATACTGCCACATGACCGAGAAGAGCAGGACCAGCAGGATGATGATGCAGAAAATACCCACCAGCATGGTGTTCCGGCCCGCCTTGCGCCGGTTTTCCCGGTACTGGTCGGGGGTCACGCGGTTCCTGGTGGCCCCATTGCCGCTGATGTGCCGGCGGACGTTTTCAACGCCGGAGATGTTTTTCACAACGGGCACGGAGCGGGTGGCGTCCATGTCATCGGCCATGGAGGGGATGGTGGAATAGTTGAAACGGATGGAGGGATTCTTGCGGAAATCCTCCAGGTCCGCGATCATCTCCGTGGCGGACTGATAGCGTGTGTTGATATTGGGGTCCATGGCCTTCATGGTGATCTCCTCAAGGCCGATGGGGATATCCGGGTTGATCTCACGGGGCTGGAGCGGCACGGAGGAGATATGCTGGATGGCGATGGAAACCGGAGAATCCCCCTCAAAGGGCAGTCGAGAGGTGAGCATCTCGTACATGACCACGCCCACAGAGTAGAGGTCGGAGCGGGTATCCGCCGCGTCGCCCTTGGCCTGCTCCGGGGAGATATAGTGTACCGACCCCAGGGTCTGCTTGGTCAGCGTGTTCTGGGTGGTGAGCAGGCGCGCGATACCAAAGTCGGCCACCTTCACGTTGCCGTCTTTGAGGAGCATGATGTTGTGGGGCTTGATGTCCCTGTGGATGATACCGCGGGAATGGGCGTGCTCCAGGGCCTTGACGATCTGCGTGGTGAAGTGGAGGGCTTCTTTCCAGTTGAGGATCCCCTTGCGGTTTATGTACTGCTTCAGGGTGATGCCCTCGATCAGCTCCATGACGATATAGTCCACCCCGCCGGAGTGGTTCACGTCATAGACCGAGACGATATTCGGGTGAGACAGCATGGCCACGGCCTGGCTTTCGGCGTGAAAACGCCGCCGGAGGTCGGGGTCCTGGGCCAGATCGGCCTTCAGTATTTTGATGGCCACAAAACGGTTCAGCCTGTGATCCAGCGCCTTATAGACCACGGCCATACCGCCGGAGCCTATCTTCTCCAGTATCTCATACCTGTCGTCCAGGGCTTTTCCTATATACATATCATCCATAATGATCCTCCCTGCGCCGCGCGCGCAAAAAGTATTTCTGAATGCCGGTCATATTCCCAGGGCCGCGACGGTCACGTTGTCCGGCGCGCCCCGATCCAGCGCCATCTGCAGTAAAAGCCGGCAGGCGGTATCCACATCCCTGGTAAAGTTCAGGGCCTCGGCGATCTCGTCGTCCGTGATGACGTTGGAAAGCCCGTCCGAGCAGAGCAGCAACCGGTCCCCCTCCCGGAGGGTCACGTTGAAAAAGTCCGGCGCCACGTTCCTGGCGGTGCCCACGGCACGGGTGATCAGATTCTTTCGGGGATGGGTACGGGACTGTTCCCTGGTGATCTCCCCCCGCTCCACCATATCCTCCACCACCGAATGGTCGCGGGTGACCTGGCGGAGTACGCCTTCGGTCATGTGGTAGGCTCTGCTGTCTCCCACATTGATGAAAGCGGCTTCCCTCCCCGTCACCACGGCGGCTACAAGCGTAGTGCCCATCCCGCGGCAGCTGGGCTCGGTCTCTCCCAGCTCATACACCGCCGCGTTGGCGGTGCGAAGGGCGTCCTCCATCAGGCTTTGGACATCCCCTGTGACGCTGGCGTTGGCAAGGCCGTCCTTGACCTCACCGGCAAAGACGGTGGCCGCCAGCGAGCTTGCCACGTTGCCGGCGTTGTGCCCGCCCATGCCGTCGCACACCAGCACGAGCGCCGTCCCGTTTTTGTCGTCCAGATGGACGTAACAGGCGTCCTGGTTTCCCTTTCTCACACAGCCCTTGTCCGTAATGGCGCAGGAGTCCATGGGATCACCTCATTTCCTCTCTCTTTCACGGCGAAGCTGGCCGCAGCTCGCCTCGATATCCGGCCCCAATTTCCGCCGGACGGTGACATTTATGTTTTTCCGCTCTAAGGTCTCGATAAAACGCCTCATAGTCTCCGGGGCGCTGGGGTGAAGATTGCTCTCCGGCACCTCGTTCAAGGGGATCAGATTGACGTGAGAGCCGGTCCCGGCCAGCTTTTCCGCTAAAAGCGCGGCGTGGAAGGGCGTGTCGTTCACGTCTCGGATCATGGCGTACTCAAAGGATATCCTTCTGCCTGTTTTCTCAAAATAGCGCCTGCAGGCCGCCAGCAGCGTATCCACGTTATAGGCCCTGTTCACCGGCATGATCTTGGAGCGCGTCTCGTCGTCCGGCGCGTGGAGGGATACCGATAAAGTCAATTGTAACCCCAAACCGGCCAGTTTGTCAATCTTTTCAACGAGCCCGCAGGTGGACAGGGAGATATGGCGCATGCCGATGTTCATTCCGTCCGGGTCGTTGACCAGCCGCAGGAACCGGATCACGTTATCAAAATTGTCCAGCGGCTCCCCGATCCCCATCAGGACGATATTGGAAATCTTGAGCCCGGAATCGGCCTGGGCGTACATCACCTGATCCAAAATCTCCGAGGCGCTGAGGTTTCGCACCTTTCCGCCGATGGTGGAGGCGCAGAACGCGCACCCCATGGGACAGCCCACCTCGGAGGAGACGCAGACGGTGTTGCCGTGCTCATAGCGCATGACGACGCTCTCCACATGGCTGCCGTCGTGGAGCCGCCACAGGTACTTGACCGTCCCGTCCAGTCGGGACACCTGTTTTTGCTCCACCGCGGGGGTATAGAGGGTGAAGCGCTCGCGAAGCTTCTCCCGCAGAGATTTGGGAAGATTGGTCATCTCCTCAAAGGACGATACCGGCGCATTGAGCCACTTAAAGACCTGCTTTGCCCGAAAGGGCGGCTCACCAAGGGCCGCGAGGGCGGCGGAGAGCTCGTCCGGCAGCATTGATTTTATATCGGGGAGGCCTGATTTTTCTGTCATTTTTTCCGCAGAACACATATAAAAAATCCATCCGTTCCGCCCTGACCGGGCAGGATCACCGTACCGTCTTTTTTGCCCTCAAAGGGGGCGGGAAGGGAAAAGCCAACCGGCTCAAAGCCGCTGTCCGTCTCCAGAAAAGACCGGATCACGTCCTCGTTTTCCCGTTTCAAAACGGTGCAGGTGGAGTAGACCAGCTTTCCGCCGGACTTTACGTACCGAGAGGCGTTTTTCAGGATATTGAGCTGTACCCGCGGCAGTCTGTCAAGCTCAGAGGGGTCTTTATAGCGTATCTCCGGCTTTTTGCGGATGACGCCGAAGCCGGAACAGGGCACGTCGCACAGCACCGCGTCGGCGCTGTGTTCAAGGGTCGGGTCGAACCGGGCGGCGTCTCCGGCGGCGGCTTCTATAATGCCGATCCCCAGGCGCTCCGCGCCCCTGGCGACGAGGCCGGCCTTCTTCTCATGGATGTCAAAGGCGCGGATGACGCCCCGATTTTCCATCTGGAGGGCGGCGGCGAAGGATTTGCCTCCCGGCGCGGCGCACATATCCAGCACCGTCTCCCCCGGTCTTACCCCGGAGGCCAGGACGGCGAAGCGGGCCGCCGCGTCCTGGACGTAAAAGAGGCCCTTTTGAAATTCATCCATTTCTTCCAGCGCCCCTGTACCCGTAAGGTACAGCGCGTCGGAAAAGTAGGGACAGTCGGAGATGCCGATCCTTCGGCTCTCCAGCGCCTCCCGCAGCCGCGCCGGCGTGGTTTTCAGTGTGTTGACCTGGGCGGTGATGGGGGACGGCCGGTTGTCCGCCATCAGCATTTTTTCCGTATCGTCCGCTCCGTAAAGCGCCGTCAGCTCCCGCACCAGCCACAGGGGATGGCTCCAGCGGAGGGAGAGGGCCTCCTCGCGGCTTGCGGCCTCCACTGGGGGAAGGACGCCGGCCTGTCCGGCCACCTTGCGCAAAACGGCGTTCACCAGCCCCGCCGCCCTGGGGGCAAATTCCCTTGCCAGCTCCACGCCCTCGTTGACGGCGGCGTGGACGGGCACACGGTCAAGAAACAAAAGCTGATAGGCGGAGAGCCGCAGGATATCCCTGACCTCCGGCTGGAGGCCGTCGGGGTCCCTGCCGGCGTATCGGAGAAGGGCGTGATCCAGCAAAAACATGTTTTGCAGGACGCCGGTGACGATAGTCTGGGCCAGCGCGCGCTCCCTGGGGTCGCTGTCCGGCCCGGTGGACAACACCATATCCGGCCTTGCACCGCGGCGGCGCCAGGCCGTCAGCGCCAGATAGGCGGCCTTACGGGCATTCACAGGCATAGCGGATGCCCCCGCAGATAGTCCGCCGCCGCCATCCGCTTCCCGCCGGGGGCCTGAAGCTCGGTGACGGTGACGGAGCCGTCGGAGACGGCGATCTCGATCCCCGCCTTTCCGGCGGAAAGTACCGTGCCGGGGGCGGCGGAGACGTTCTTTTCGGTATTAAACGCTTTGAATATTTTGAATCTCTCTCCCCCGATCTCCGCGGTGGCCACGGGCCAGGGGTCGAGGCCAAGAATTTTGCTGACCACGAGACGCCCGGACAGCGTGAAATCCAGCGCGGCCAGCTCCCGTGTCAATGGCGGGGCGTAAGTGGCCTCCGCCTCGATCTGGGGCGTTCTTCCGGCGGCGCCGCTTTCAATGTGACGGAGCGTATCTACAAGAAGCTCCGCCCCCAGGGGGGCAAGCCGCTCAAACAGCTCCCCCGCCGTCTCACCGGGGAGGATGGCGGCCTTTCTGACATCTATGATATCCCCCGCGTCCAAAGCCTCGGCCATATACTGAGCCGTAACGCCGGTCTCGCTCTCGCCGTTGATCACCGCCCACTGGATTGGGGCGGCGCCCCGGTATCTGGGCAGCAGGGAGCCGTGGATATTGACGCACCCCAAAGGCGGGATCGCCAGGATATCCGCGGGCAGTATCCGCCCGTAGGCCACAACGGCCAGTACGTCAGGGGCGGCGTCCCGGATGATCCCGGCGGCTGTGCCGTCCCGCATTTTCCGAGGTTGGAAAACGGGCAGGCCGTGCTCCAGGGCCAGCCTTTTGACAGGCGGCGCCTCCATGATCTGCTTTCTCCCCACGGGCTTGTCCGGCTGGGTAAAGACGCCCACGACTTCAAATCCCGCGTCCAGCAGCGCCTTCAGCGAGCAGGCGGCGAAGTCCGGCGTCCCCATGAAAAATATTCTCATTCCTGCTCCCTGTTCATTTCCTCAAGCTCTTCCTGGGTCAGGATATGCTCGGCGATCTCCGTGAAAAGGTGGCCGTCCAGATGGTCGATCTCGTGGCAGAAGCACCTGGCGGTGAGGCCGGTCCCCTCCACGGTAAAGGGGGTCCCGAACCTGTCCTGGGCCTTGACTACCACATGCTCAGGGCGTGTGACGATGCCGTAGACGCCGGGGACGGAGAGGCACCCCTCCTGCCCCGTCTGCTCCCCATCGGAGGAGACGATCTGGGGGTTTATCAGCTCAATGATCTGCTCCTCCGGCGTAAGGTCCACCTTATTTGTGTCCATGACGATGACGGCGCGGCGGAGTATCCCCACCTGGGGCGCGGCCAGGCCCACGCCGTCGGCGGCCAGAAGGGTCTCGCGCATGTCGTCAAGAAGGGTGTGGAGCCGTTTATTAAAATCTGTCACGGGGCGGCTGTGCTTCAGCAGGATGGCGTCGCCGTCCTCGCGGATGTTCCTCAATGCCATAAAGCGTTTTCTCTCCCTTGCGATGTAGATTTATGGCCTTTTGCCCGCCGCCGCGCGGCAACAGCAAACAGGGCCCATATGACTCCCCCGATGATTTTCGCCGGAGGAAACTCAATCCAGCGGATCGGCGTCGGCGAAGGCGGTGAGCTTGCGCCACTGGCTGTCCGCGGAAAATTCCCGTATGACCCCGCTGACAAGGTCACGCATATGCCGGTTGTTCTCTAACTGGAGGGTGAGCTTGTAGCGGAAACGGTTGTTGACCTTGGTGACGCCGGCGGGAGCGGGGCCAAGGACGGTCAGCTCGTCCTGACCCGCCAGGCTTTTGAGCCGCTGGGAAAGGCGGACACAGCCCCTGAGGACCATGCCCTCGTCAAGGCCGGTGACGGTGACGGTCATCTGGTCCCGGATGGGTGGCACCTCCTGGAGGGCGCGGACGGCGATCTCCTGCTCATAAAAGCCCGTGTAGTCCTGGCGAGCCGCCAGCTTCAAGACGAAATTCTCCGGCGTCAGGGTCTGGAGAATGGCGCGTCCGGACTTGTCCCCCCTGCCGGAGCGGCCCACCACCTGGGTGATCAGGGAAAACGTCCTCTCGTGGGCACGAAAATCCCCGGCGTACAGGGACTGGTCAGCGGAGATGACCGCGGCCAGGGTGACATTGGCAAAATCCAGGCCTTTGGTGACCATCTGGGTGCCTAAGAGAATGGGGATATTCTGATCCCGAAACCGGCTGAGAAGCTTCTGGTGGGAGCCGGCGCGGGCCACGGTGTCGGTATCCATGCGGATGATGCCCACGCCGGGAAAGAGCCCGTGAAGCTCCTCCTCCAATTTTTGCGTCCCCACGCCCACAAACTTGAGTTTGCCGCCGCATTCGGGGCACGCCTCCGGCACCGGCTCGGACCAGCCGCAGTAGTGACAGCGGAGGCTCTGGCCAACGGAGTGGTGGGTCATGGAGACGGAGCAGTTTTTGCACTGGAAGGTGTAGCCGCACTCGCCGCACATCACAAGGCCGGACGCGCCGCGGCGGTTCAGGAAAAGGATGCTCTGCTCGCCGTTTTCGATGTTGCGGGCAAGCTCCTGCCGCAGAAGGGCGCTGACCGCCCCGCCGTTGCCGTCCCGCAGCTCCTGGCGCATGTCCGCGATCAGGACCTGGGGCAAGGGGTGGGCGTTGTAGCGGTTTTCCAGGGTAAAAAGGCGGTACTTCCCGCAACGGGCGGCGTACATGGATTCCACGGAGGGGGTGGCGGAGCCCAGAAGCAGGAGGGCGTTGTCCTGGACGCATCTGTACTTGGCCACGTCCCTGGCGTGATAGCGGGGGGCGTTCTCGGATTTATAGGTGTGCTCCTGTTCCTCGTCGATGATCACAAGCCCCAAGTTTTCCAGGGGCGCGAAAACGGCGGACCGGGTGCCGATGACCACCCGCACCCGCCCCTTGCGGATACGCTTCCACTCGTCGTATCGCTCCCCCATGGTCAGGGAGGAGTGGAGGACGGCGATATCGTCGCCGAAATGGCTGGAGAAGACCTCCACAAGCTGGGGCGTCAGCGCGATCTCCGGCACCATGATGAGGGCTGTCCTGCCGCGCCGCAAAGCCTCCTGCACCAGGCGGATATAGACGCTGGTCTTACCGCTTCCCGTGACGCCGTAGAGAAGCGCCGCGACGGCCTGCCCCGCGGTCATCAGGGCGTTGAGACCCTCAAAGGCGCGGGTCTGCTCCTCCGTCAGCTCAATGGGGCCGGCCTCCTCAAAGGAGGCCCTCACAGGACGGCGGTAGACCTCCCGAAAAAAGGTCTCCACGGCGCCCTGCTTATCAAGGGCGTTCAGGGACGCGGCGGTGGCGTGGCAAAACTCCAATACGTCGGTGACGGCGGCCTCCCCCACGGCGGAGAGGAAGTTTAAGATGTCCTCCTGCCTGGGCGCGGACATGTGCTTACGCCGGGCAAGCTCCGCGGCGTCCTCGGCGTCTATGGCCAGGCGCGCGAATTTCTGCTGCTTGTCCCCCACCTGGCGTTTGCCGGCATTAAACCACATCCCGGCGGGGAGCATGGCCCTGGCGGCCTCGTAGAAGGTGCAGAAAAAACGCTCCCGCATCCAGAGAGCCAGCTTGATCTGCTCCGGGGTGAATACCGGCTCCGGGTCCAGGACCTCCTCCACCTGCTTGAGCTTGTCCCGCTGGGCCTCGCCGTTCAGGGACAGGATGATGCCCTCACTGCGGCGGTTGCCCTTCCCGAAGGGAACGGTGACCCGCACACCGGGAAGCGCCCTGTCCGCCAGCCGCTCCGGCACAAGGTAGGAGTAGGGCCGGTCAATGGAATAGACCGCCGCCGAAACAGCTATTTTCGCAATACTGATCGCCATCGGACGGCCTCCGGACTAAGCTTAGATCGTGGCGTTGATCTTGCCGCCGGCGATCTCGTCGATGGCCATGGAGACGGGCTTGTCATCCAAGATGATGCCGTGGGTCTCGGCGTCCACGGCGATGGCGCGGGCCCGCTGGGCGATCAGGTTCACAAGAAGATAGCGGCTGCCGCCGGTGTGGGACAGAAGTTCGGGCATAGTGGGATAAAGCATCATGAGAGTAGACTTCCTTTCAGTTTTTCCAAATTTGTGCGTGTTTTATAGCTATTTTTCTATAACCATATGGTTAAGGTGAGGGGAGTTGAACCCACGACGCTCCACGCGGGTCCTTTCCGGTGCTTTTTACCTTGTCGTCGTCGCCTTGCGTCAGCAAGGCTTCCTCCTTCGCGGCAAAAATTCCTCGAAAAAATCTCCGCGTGGAGTGCTGCGCAGTTTTCGGCGAGCTGATTTGCGTCAGGACGCGGAAAAAGCCACAGAGAATACTTGCGTATTGTCAAGGCTTTTGACAAAGTACTGGCACAAATCAGCCGGCGAAAACCGTCGCGGGTTCGACTCCCCTCACCTTAAGCGTCGTGGATGATGGCGAGGACCTCCGACGCGGCTCTGACGTAATCGTCGTTGATGACCAGGTGGTCATATTCCCCGGCGGCCTCCAGCTCCACCTTGGCGGTCTCCAGCCGCAGGCGGATCATTTCCTCGCTGTCTGTGGCGCGGCCACGCAGACGTTCCTCCAACACCAGGAGGCTGGGAGGCGCGATGAAGATGGATACGGCCTCCGGCATGGCGGCTTTGACAGCGCGGGCGCCCTGGAGCTCGATGTCCATAAAGACATCCACGCCCTGCCGGAGCATCTCCTCCACCGGGCCTCTGGGCGTGCCGTAGGAGCAGTGGGCATAGCGGGCGTGCTCCAGAAACTCCCCTTTTTCCACCATTTCGTCAAACTTTTCCTCGGTGATAAAATAGTACTCCACGCCGTCCCGTTCGCCGGGCCGAGGGGCGCGGGTGGTGGCGGAAACGGAAAAGTGATAGTTCTTGTAGGTTTTGAAGACCTCTTTCAAAACGGTGCTCTTGCCGCACCCGGAGGGGCCGGAGACAATGAACACTCTCCCCTTTTTACTCATTCCCCATCTCCTCCTCATCCTCCAGGTCGTCCCTGTCGGGCTTTCCGGCCATTCTGCCGGATACCGTCTCAGGCTGGAGAGCCGAGAGCACCGTATGGCCGCTGTCGCAGATGATGACGGCGCGTGTGCGGCGCCCGTAGGTGGCGTCGATCAGCATCCCCCGCTCACGGGCGTCGGAAATGATCCTTTTGATGGGGGCGGAGTCCGGGCTGACCACGGCGATCATCCGGTTCACCGAGATCATATTGCCAAAACCGATGTTGACTAAGCGCATAGCGATCACTCCACATTCTGGATCTGCTCGCGGATCTTCTCGATCTCCGACTTCAAATCCACCACCACGCGGGCCATCTGCACATCGTTGCCCTTGGAGCCGATGGTATTGGCCTCGCGGTTAAATTCCTGTACCAAAAAGTCCAGCTTCCGGCCCACAGGCTCGTCGCTTTTGAGCATATCCCGCAGTTGGGAGAGGTGGCTTCTGAGACGCACCGTCTCCTCCGCCACGGCGGTCTTGTCCGCGAAGATGGCTGCCTCGGTGACGATACGGGACTCGTCCACGGTGTTGGACTCCAAAATCTCCCGCAGACGGGCCTCCAGCCGTTGGCGGTACTCCTCCACGGTCTGGGGCGAGCGCTCCTCCGCCAGTCCCACCAGCCGTTCGATCTCATCGGCGCGGGCGGAGATGTCGTTATAGAGCTTCTCCCCCTCCCTGACGCGCATGGCGTTGAAATCAGCCAGGGCTTCCGTCAGGATGGCGTCGATATCCGCGCCCAACTGCTCCACATCGGTCTCCGCGCGGGTCACCGTCAGCACGTCCTGCATCCGGGCAAGGCCCAGGGCGGTGGCGTCGTTGGGTATCCCATATTTTTGAGCCAGGGCGTTGAGCGCCGCCATATAGGCGTCCGCCACGGGCTCGTTGATCTCAATGACCACGTCGCCGGCCTGAGAGGCGTCGATGGTGATGTACAGGTCCACCTTTCCGCGGGAGATGGACTTCTGGACGCGCGCCTTGATGGCGTCCTCCAGGCAGGTGTAGACACGCGGCAGCTTGATGTTGCAGTCGAGGAAGCGGTTGTTGACGCTGCGCACTTCCACGGTGATCTCCAGCTTTCCGGAGACGCCCTTGGCGCTTCCGTAGCCGGTCATACTTTTGATCATATCTCTTGAGCCTCACTTGATATTGTGTTTTCTACCGGCTCCCCTTGCGGAGCCGAGGATGGAGCTTATTCATATAAAACGCCACGGCGCGGGTCACGGCGATGTCAAACAGGACAAATACCACGTTGCCCAGGATATAGAGAAGGACCGTTCCGAAACGGACGGAGCCAAAGGAGACAAGGGTCGCCTTCAGCGCGAATATGGCCAGGGACAGCGCAAGATTGAAAAAAGCCATCTTGACGCACCATTCAACGGCCCTCCCCCCTTTTTCGGAGAGCGCCTTAACCACCGGGTAGGGGCCGAAGAAGAGGGCGTAAAGCCACGCCACGGTCTTGGAGGGCAGGACGAGCAGTCCCAGGACGGCGCCTCCCAGCCAAACGAAGAGGCCGCCGGGAAACCCGTATTCCACCACCGCGGCGATCCCTAAAAGGCTGGCAAGGCCCAGAAAGCCCAGCTGGCCTGTGGGCAGGACACAGCCGATATACATGAACGCCACCGCCAGGGCCGTAAAAACGGCGGTAAAGGCCACCCGGCGGGCGGAGATGTTCTTCCTCATGATCCCGCCCCGTCAGCGGCAGCCGCCGCACATCATGTTGGCGCACATCATGGCGGTGCACATGTCGCACATATCACAGCCGCCCTGCTGGGCGGGAGGGCCGTAACCGGTCTGGCGGTAGGGGGAGCCGGCACCGTTCAGCATATTGAGCGCCTGCCTGTACTCCCCGTTGGAGGGGTCCATGCTGACGGCACGCTGGAAAAAGCTCCTGGCGTCGTCCAGCCAGCCCTTGCGGTAGTAAAGGGAGCCCATGAGAAAATTCCACTCGGCGTCCCGCGTGGGGCAGGAATCCAGCATCTGCTCGGCGTACTGGAGGTTGCCGGCGTTGATGGCGGAGCGGATCTGGGCGTAGGTACCTCCCGCCTGCTGATAGGCCGAGCCGCCGGAATACCCGGAGCTGTATCCGGAGGAATAGCCGCCGGTATAGCCGGAGGAACCGGCCTGACCGCCGTTTTTACGGGAGCGGGTGATGGTGTCGTAGGCCTCGTTGATCTCCTTCATCTTTTCCTGGGCCAGATCAGACAGGGGGTTGTCCACATAATTGTCAGGGTGATATTTCTTGGCAAGCTCTCTGTACGCCTTTTTGATCTCCTCATCGGAGGCGTTGGCGCTGACGCCAAGCACTTTATAGGGGTCCTGCATAATTCACTCTCCGTTCTGCCCAAGCTGCGGGCGTTTGGGAAGTCTCTTCCCCGCCGTCACGTAAGTTCCGGCCAGGACGCGGTCTATCATATCGGGAAGCCCCAGGAGGACGATGTTCTCCGTAACCGGGGTCCAATAGCTTTTTGGCAGCAGCGCCAGGGCCGCGGCGGCCAGGTCAACCGACGATAAAAGTGTCTCGCGGACGCCCGCTTTGATCCGGTCATCCGGCTCCGGCGATGTAAGGCCGTAGCGGACGGCAACGGGATTATAGCGTCCGGCTTTCAAATCCTCTTCCAGATCGGCGTAGGCGTCGGCGATGTAGACGATCCTGCCCACATGGTAGAGGAGCTGTTCCAGCACCCTTCGCGCGTCCTCCCCCGCCGCCTCCGAGGCCGAGGAGAGCAGGAGGGCAAACTGGTCGGCGGCCCGGTCAAGGCTGGGACACTTCTCCGTCTCCAGCGCGCCCAGGGCCTCCAGCCGCTCCCGAACGCTCCGGTCAAACGCGGGATAGAGCGCCGACGCCTTTTTATAAGAGCGGTTTAAACACCGGCATACGGCGCGGGCAAGGAGCCTTTTGCCCCCACGGGAATCGTCCCGGTTGTCCACGGCCTTCCAGTAAGCCAAGATGACGCTGTATCCGGCGGCTGTGGTCAAAGCGGGGGCGCTGGAGCAGACGCATTTCTTGCGGAACAGGCCGGGCAGACAGCGCCTGCGGCAGTAATCACAGGATTCCCGGTTGCCCCACAGGAGCATACTGAGAAAGACGAAGTCATAATTGAGTATTGACCTGCCGGCGGCGCCGTATTCCTTTCCCAGCTCATGGCACAGGCCGCAGTAGCAGGCGCGGAAGCGCTCAAACTCCTTGACCTTCAGCTCCGGAGCCAGGGGTCGTACATATCCGAACATGGCCGCCCCGTCAGCTGATGAGGACCGTAACGGTATAATCCCCCACGGCCTCCACCCGGTCAAAATCGGAGCCGTCCACATAGACCCTGGCGGTCACCAGGAAGGTGCCGCGCGATCCGGCGTACTGGGAGATATCCGCCACGATACGGATATTATCGGTGGTGACGTTCTCAATCTGGTTTTCGTCGCCACGCAGGGTGATATCCAGGCTCTGGGTGATAATGGACACGTTGTCCGTCTCGGCGGCGTTGCGGTAGCTGATATTGGAGGCGGAGAGACGGCGGGTGGCCACATTTTCCACGGAGATGGTGACGGTGACGGAGGTCTCGCCGCTCTCGTTGATGGTGTTGTTGGGGATACGGATCAGGTAGTCCTGTTCAAAGGAGGTGACGATGCTCTTGAGGTTCACGGTGCCCAGGTTGATCTCGTTGATATCCGCCAGGATCTCCGGGTCGCCGGAGAGGGTGACGTAGGGCACGGAGTAATTGATGCGGATGTTGGCGTCCGTGGCCGTAAGGCTCTCCAGGATGTCCAGCTTCAGCGCCACGTCTTTGACCATACGGATGGTCTGGGTGATCTTCGCCGTGTCCACACCGTTGGTAAAGGTCAGGCCCGCCGCATCCATGTCGATGACGTTGTTGTCCTCGTCCCACAGGACGATGGGCTGTTCCTCCATGGTGGTCTTGGACAGGTTGTCCCGGTTCAGCGTGACGGTGGCCTTGGCGATGCGCCTGATGGCGGCCTCGGTGCCGGAGACCTCGGCGAAATCGCGGCTGAGGGTCAGCTCGCCGGCCATATAGCCCTCCGCGATGGAGCCGGTATAGACGGCCTGGAGCGGGATCTGCTCAGTGACCAAGCGCTCCACGGTGACCTCGATCATGGACGGAGAGCGGCTGGCCTCCTCGATGGTGCTGTTCCCCACGTCGTAATTGAGGTCATATTCCAAAGCGTGGGTGCCGGTGGGAACGGGAGAGGCCAGCACGTCGGCCAGGTCCACCACCGCATGGATCTCCATGTTGGAGAGGCGGCTTGTATCCTGATAACGTCCGTTGAAATAGACCGTGATCTGCTTGACATTCACATCGGAGACGATGAGATTGGAGTCGCGTAGAAGCTCCTCCCCCACAAATTCCAGGGGGATGTTGGACTTGGCGATGGGCGAGTCAAAGGGGCGGTTTTCCACATAGACCACATAGAACCACAGCGCGATTGCGACGATGACGGAGAAGATCATGTAGAAAAGCTTGCGGGAATTTTCTTTCCTCTTATCTCTCACGCCTTATCACCTGCCTTTTTAAACTTGTCGCGTAACCGGGCGAAAACGCTCTTTTTCTCCTCGGTCTGGGGGATCAGCTCCATGCGCAGAAGGCGCTCAAAGGTGTCCGGTGAGAGGCCCCGCTTCAGGATGCCCTCGATGGCCACGGAAATATCGCCGGTCTCCTCGGAGACGATGCAAACCACCGCGTCGCTTCGCTCGCTCATGCCGATGCCCGCCCTGTGCCGCATCCCCAGGTCGCGGCTGATGTTGGCGTTGCCGGACAGGGGGAGCATACAGGCCGCGCCGGCGATGCGCCCGTCCCGGACGATCAC
This sequence comes from uncultured Oscillospiraceae bacterium, assembly GCA_947626845.1. GTDB lineage: Bacteria > Bacillota > Clostridia > Oscillospirales > Oscillospiraceae > RUG626. Next base: position 91,802 of record CANQTW010000003.1, read on the forward strand.
CGCGCCGTCGTGCAGGGGCGCCTTATTGAAAAATATGTTTTTTAGCAGCTCCGCCGCCGGAGAGGCGTCCACGATGGTGCCGGTCTTGATGTAGGATTCCAGATTCGTGCTCCGCTCAAAAACAAGCAGAGCGCCCGTTTTGGATTTTGACATATCGGCAAACGCGAGCACCGTCTGGTCAATGGCGTTCTCCAGGGCCTGAGTCTTCACCGGATGACCGAAGATATCCTTGACGCTGCCGCCCATCTGCTCCAAAATACGGCGTATTTCCGGCTGGAACAGGACGATGACCACGATAAGGCCCATCTCAAAAGCGCCGCCCAGCAGATATTTGACCACCTGCAGGGGGGACGCCAGAGTGACGATCATCAAAACGACCAGGATGAGGATACCCTTGACCACGTTCATGGAATTGGTCTTGGAGAAGAAGGTTATGAGCTTGTACACAAAAAAGGCGACGATAGCAATATCCAGTATGTCCCAAAAGCCAATGATGGATATGACATTTTTGAGCGTATTCCAAAGCTCCAGAACTTTTTCCATAGCCCGTATCCCTTTCTGATCATGATGCCGCGGCAAGAGCGGGAAACACATTTTTCTAATCTATCATTATAATACAAAGACCGCTATTTGGCAATATGGAAATTGAAAACGATTTAGAAACGATTTGGGAAATATTCGTGACGCCTTGACCAAAAACGCGGAGCGTCAAGCGCTCCGCTCCAGTTTATCAAAAATCTCAAATTCGATATTTTTTCCGGCGACATGCGCGTCGGAAAAAATCCCTTTTGTCACGCAAGTGTGTCGCTTTGCGGCTCATGCGGCGTGACGGCAGGGGAAAATACCTGAATTTCGCAAAATTCAGATATTTTTCCCGCACGGTCCCCTTGTCGGAAAAAGCCCGTCAGGGCTTTTTCGACAGCTACCTGCCCCGCGCGACGGAATCGACGGCTTTTATAAAGGCGGCGATCTCCTCCCTTGTATTGAAGGCGGAGACGCTGGCCCGAACGGTGCCGCGGTTGACAGTGCCCACCGTCCGATGGGCCAGGGGCGCGCAGTGCAGGCCCGCGCGGACGGCAAAGCCGGCCCGGTCCAGCCGCTCCCCTACCTCCTCACAGGAGAGGGTATCCAGCTGGAAAGACAGCACGCCGGCCTGTTCGGCGTCTGCCGGGGCGGCGAAAACGTGAACGCCGCGCAGAGCGGACAGGCCGTCGGCCATCAGGCGGATCAGCTCACGCTCATAGGCGCAAATAGCGTCGCATCCCCTGCTTTCCACAAACTCCATGCCGGCGCACAGGCCCGCGATGCCGGGCGTATTGTGGGTGCCAGCCTCCAGCATATCCGGGAGATAGTCAGGCATCAGGGGATTTTTGGAGTCACTGCCGCTTCCGCCGTAAAGGAGGGGCCTGGCGGCGTCGGAGGCCACCAAAAGTCCTGTCCCCTGGGGGCCGTAAAGGCCCTTGTGGCCCGGCATGGCGATGAAAGCCGCGTCCAGGGCCTGGGCGTCCAGCTTCAATATCCCAGCCGACTGGGAGGCGTCCACGATCAGCGGTACGCCTCTCTCCCGACAGAGCGCCGCGATCTCATAGACCGGCAGGACGAAGCCGAAAACATTGGAGACGTGATTGACCGCCACACAGCGGACATCCCGGTCAATAAGCCTGTCAAAAGAGCGCAGGGCCGCCTCCCTGTCAAAGACGGGACAGCCGGCCACGGATATGTCCGCGCCCAGGGCGTTCAAAGGACGCAGGACGGAGTTGTGCTCGTAGCCGGAAATGACCACGCGGTCACCTGGCCGGACAAGACTGCGGATGGCGATATTGAGGCCGTGGGTGGCGTTGAAGGTGACGGCCACGCGCTCCACGTCAGGCACGTTGAAAAGCCGTGACGCCCTTTCCCGGCACTCATAGAGCTTTTCCGCCGCCCGCATGGCGGCTTTATGGCCGCCTCTGCCGGGGCTGGCCATGGTGCGCATACCGGTCAAAACGGCTTTTTCCACCCCCGCGGGCTTCTGGAGGGTGGTGGCCGCGGCGTCCAGATAGATCACCAGGGCACCTCCTCAAAGCTTCCTGAGGGGGTGGCGCGGTAGACGCGCTTAGGCGGGATATTGCTCCTGGCCAGCACGTTCAGCGCGTCGGAAAGCACACTGGCGGCGACCCGTACAGCGAAACCGCACCCCTCGCGGGACATATGCTGGGGCGTGCGGACGATGATATTGCGAAGCATTGCCGCGCTGAGCGCTCCGGAGACTTTCTGGGCGTAGGTCAGCGAGCGGCAGGTCAGATAATAGCTTGTTTCCATGGTTAGAAAAGCCTCCCGGAAGCATGGTGGCTGAGGATACAGCCACAACATACTATGCCGGGAGGGCATGAATGTTTATAGTTTTTTTACGCGCGGGCCCGCTTCCTCCAAAAGCGCCACCGCATGGGCGGCGATGCCCCTGGTGCTCACCTGCCCCAGATGTTCCTCCGTGGTGGCCTTGACGTTGACCCGGTCCGAGTCGCAGTGAAGGCGCGCGGCCAGGGTCTCCCGCATGGCGTCCATATACGGACTCAGCTTCGGGGCCTGGGCCACAACGGTGATATCGCAGTTGCCGAGGCGGAGGCCTTTGGCGTCAATAAGCGCCATAACGCGGTCAAGAAGGGTGAGACTGCTGACGCCCAGATACCGGTCATCCGTATCCGGAAAGTGCCGGCCTATGTCCCCCAGGCCCGCGGCGCCCAAAAGGGCGTCCATCAGGGCGTGGACGGCCACATCGGCGTCGGAGTGGCCTTCAAGTCCCTGTTCACAGGGGATCTCCACGCCGCAAAGGATAAGCCGCCGGCCAGGCGCCAGCCGGTGGACATCGTACCCGTGACCGATCCTCATTTTTGATATCTCGCCTCCGCGATAGCCCTGGCCAAAGTCATATCCAGGGGCCGGGTGATCTTGATATTCTCCTGGGAGCCCTTTGTCAAGGCGGGCCGAACGCCGATGGCCTCCGCCGCGCCGCAGTCATCGGTAACAGGCAGTTTTTTGGACCTGGCGTTGTAGAGGGCGGCCTTCAGTACGTCCGCCCGAAAGACCTGGGGCGTCTGGACCACATACAGCTTCGCCCGATCCGGCGTCTCGGTGACAAAGCCGTTTTCCGCCAGCTTTACGGTGTCGTTGACGGGCACCGCGGGGGCGGCGGCGGTGTGCTTATAAGCGCCGCGAAAAGCCTCTACGATGATCTCCTGGGTCAAAAAGGGCCGCGCCCCGTCGTGGACGGCTATGTATTCGGCGTTTTTCGACGACTCGTTGACGCCGATAAGGACGGAGTCCAGCCGGTCCTCGCCGCCGCAGAGAATCTTGGTGGCCTTGGTGATCTCAAGCTCCGCGCACAGATCGGCGGCGGTGACGATAGAGTCCCCCCTTGTCACCACGATGATCTCGCTGACGTTGGGGCAAGCCTGAAGCTCCTTCAGGGACCAGCCCAGGACGGGAAGTCCGGCAAGATCGGCAAAAATCTTGTCCTCGCCGTCCATACGCCGGGAAGCGCCGGCGGCGGCCACGATGACCGTTCCGAAGGGCAGCAGGTCCCAGGTGGCCGCGCGTTTGAATACCTTGGCGGCAATGTGTTTGACGCCCATAAGATCACCTCAAAACATACATATGTGAGACTTGTCCGAACATGCTTGAAAACAAGGGCTTGTTGAAAAGGATATCCAACAAGCCCTTGCCATAAGTTTTGTTTACATTACTCCTGGGGAAGGTCCTCAGGGGCGGGAGGATTCTCGGAATCATAGACAACGGCGGGCTCGTCATCGTCAAGCGCCGGCTCCTCGGCCTCAGGAGCGGCCACGGGAACGGCGGGCTCGGAGAGCGCGCGAATGGAGAGGGATACCTTCTTGTTCTCGTTGTCGATCTTGATGATCTTGGCCTTTACGACATCGCCCTCGGACAGAACATCGTCAGGCTTGCCGATGCGGCGGTCAGCGATCTGGGAGATGTGGATAAGGCCGTCAACGCCGGGGATGATCTCGGCAAAGGCGCCGAAGGTCATGAGCTTGACGATCTTCACCTCGGCAACGGAACCTTCGGGATAGGCGGTGGTGAACTTGACCCAGGGGTTCTCGTTGGGGTCCTTGTAGCCCAGGCTGATCTTGCGGTTTTCCTTATCGAAGGAGATGACGTAAACGTCGATCTCATCGCCTACCTTCAGCACCTCGGAGGGCTGATGGATACGCTTCCAGCTGAGCTCGGAGACATGGACCATGCCGTCCACGCCGCCGATGTCCACAAAAGCGCCGTAAGAGGTGAGGGACTTGACGACGCCGTGATAGCGCTTGCCTACCTCGATCTCATTCCAGGTGGCCTCCGCCTTGGCTCTGCGCTCCTCGTAGGCCACGGCGCGAATGGAACCCACCACGCGCTTGCGGGGCTGGTTGACCTCGGTGATGCGGAGCTTCACATGCTTCTTCAGAAGGTCGCTCATGGGCGCTTCCTTGGGCAGGCCGGACTGAGAGGCGGGCACAAAGACACGCACACCCTTGCAATTGACAACGATGCCGCCCTTGTTCTCCTCCACCACGACGCCCTCCACCACGGTGCGGTTGGCACGGGCGTCCACGATGGAATCCCAGTTCTTCACGCTGTCAAGACGCTTCTTGGACAGCATGACAACGCCGTCCTGGTCGTTGACGCGCATGACAAACGCCTCGATCTCATCACCCACATGGATCACGTCGTTGACGTTCACGTTGGCGTCATCCGTAAACTCGGAAATGGGAATATATCCGGACTGCTTGGTTCCCAGGTCCACGGAAATCTCAGACGGGGTAATAGAGGCGACTACGCCCCTGACCTTCTCCCCCGTATGTAAGGTCTTGATGGAACGCTCAAGCAGCTCTTCAAAAGAGGCCTCCGCCTCAGGTGTTTCAGGTGCTTCGGGCGCCTCAGGCGCTTCGGGAGCCTCAACGGTCTCCACAACGTTTTCGACGGTCTCCGCCGTCTTGGTCTCTTCTTCGGCTGTCTCCACAGCCTTGATCTCGTCACTCATCTTCCTGTTGACCTCCTTAATTATCCACTCTGGTGTGGAGGCGCCGGCAGTCACACCCACCCGCTTCGCTCCGCGGAGAAGCGATAAGTCCAGCTGGGAGGCGTTTTCCAGAAGCAACACCTTCCCGCAGCACTCGCCGCATACACCCGCAAGCTTCGCCGTGTTGGCGCTGCGCCGTCCGCCTATTACGATCATCACATCGGCGGTTTGGGCTATTTCTCGCGCCTCCCGCTGCCGGTTTGATGTCGTATTGCATATTGTATCAAAGATTTGCGCGTTTGTACACTGTTTTTTCAGAATTTTAACACTATTTTCAAAATTATTTCGCTCTCCGGTGGTCTGTGACACCACAGAAATCGGTAAATTTACATTATCTGGCGATTCTGACAGCCATTTTTCCGCATCAATGGGGTTTCCCAGCACAACGCAGTCGGTGCACCAGCCGGACACGGCTGTGACCTCCGGGTGATTTCGCTCGCCGATGATCACGATCTTCCGGCCCGCTTCGGACTCTGTCCGCACCAGCCTGTGGATGCGCTCCACGTCGGGGCAGGTGGCGTCGATCACCGGACAGCCCAGGGCGCTGAGCTTATCATATACGGCTTTTCCAACGCCGTGACTGCGGATGATAACGGGTTCGCCGGGGACAAGCTCGTCTACGCTGTTCACCGTCCTGATCCCTCTGGCTTCAAGGCGGGCCACCACGTCGTCGTTGTGGATGAGCGGTCCCAGGCAGGCGCACCGGCCATATTTATCCGCCGCCTCCTCCGCCAGCCTGACGGCCCGTCTGACGCCGAAGCAGAACCCGGCGGAGCGGGCGTTGACGATCTCCATCAGACTGCCCTCCCCCTTATAGGTTCAGTATGCCCAAGGGCGGCGATTTTATCCATCAATTCATCGGCGACGCGCTCCAGCTCCTCTTTCGTCAGCTTTCCGGCGGCCTTTATGTCCATGGGCTTGCCCACGATGACGCGGATGCGGTGAAAGAGCTTTTTCTCCCGTGGAATATACATGGGAACGATAGGAGCGCCGGTCTTTTCCGCGATGCGCACGGCTCCGGCCTTGGGACTGACCTCGCCGTCCACATGCGTGCGGGTGCCCTCCGGGAAGATGCCCAGCTTCTTGCCGGACTTCAGCACCTGCAGGGCGGATTTCATGGCGTTGAGGTCGGCGCTTCCCCGGTTAACGGGAAAGGTGCCGATGCCGCGCAGAACAGCGCCCAGGGGCTTGAAATTGAATAGCTCTTGCTTGGCCATCAGGCACAGGTGGTACTTCCACGGCGTAGCGAAAGCCATATAGAAGGGGTCGGAGAAGTGGGTATGATTGGCGCAGAGGATGGCGGGGCCTTCGGGGATGTTCTCCCGGCCATAGACCTTGAAAGGAAAGAGAAGTCCATACGTCCACATGACGATCGCCCGCAGGATCGTATAAAGAAGCTTTTTAAAATCCATCACAGACGCTCCCTGATGATCTGGCTGATCAGCGCGAAGCTGGCGTCCAGATCGTGCTCCGTGGTATCGCACATGACGGCGTCAGGGGCGGGACGAAGCGGGGCGATATCGCGGCTGGAATCGTTGCGGTCACGCTGTTCGATGTCCCGAAGCACGGTCTCAAAATCCGTCTCTATCCCCTTCTCACGCAGCTCCCGATAGCGGCGACGGGCCCGTTCGGCGGCGGAAGCGGTAAGGAATATCTTGATCTTCGCCTCCGGCAGGACGACGGTCCCGATGTCACGTCCGTCCATGATGACGTTATACCTCCTGGCCATATCCCTCTGGGTGTCCAGGAGGAAGGCCCGTACCGCCGGAATGGCCGACACATCCGAGGCCGCCATGGACACCTCCGGAGTACGGATAAGGTCGGTGACATCCTCGCCGTTCAGGTCCATGCGCTGGACGCCGCTGTCATCATAATACATCCCGATCCTGATGTGGGGCAAAAGCGCGGTAACGCCCTCCCGGTCTTTGGTGTTGACGCCGTGCCTCAGCGTGTACAGGCCAACGGTGCGGTAAAGCGCGCCTGTGTCCACATAGATAAAGCCAAACGCTTTTGCCGTCATACGGGCAAGGGTGGACTTTCCCGCCCCGGAGGGGCCGTCTATGGCGATGGAAATAGGTTCCATACAAACAGTTCCTTTCATAAAGGGTTATGGTTATGCGCCAACGCATTTGGCCGCCGCGAAGGCGGTGGACCAGGCGATCTGGAGATTGAAGCCGCCGGTATAGGCGTCTACGTCCATGACCTCGCCGGCAAAATAGAGGCCGTTAACAAGCTTTGAGCCCATGGTCCGCGGGTCGATCTCGCGGGTCTCCACGCCGCCGGAGGTGACGATTGCCTCCTCTACCGGACGCGCCCCGGTGATCTTCACGGGGAATGCCTTGAAAAGCGTCAGGAGCTTTCTTCTCTGCAGGTGGGTAATGGCGTTGACCTTGGTCTCCGGCGGGATGCCGGAGCGCTCCACCAGCACGGGGATCATGCTACGTCCGGCCAGATCGCCCAGGGCGTTCTGGAAATCTCTGTTTTTGTATTTCTCAAAATCGCGCAGCAGGCGCCTGTCCAGGGTCTCCTCGTCCAGCGCCGGCTTTAAGTCGATATAAAGGGTGTAGCCGGTGTGTTCAAAATCCCTCATATGGGCCGAGGCGGAGAGGATCATGGGGCCGGAGACGCCAAAATGGGTGAAGAGCATCTCGCCGAAGTCCTCATAGATTTTTTTCCCGTACTGATCCATCACCTTAAGGCCCACGTTTTTCAGGGAGAATCCCTGCATTCTGGGGCAGTCGTCCCCCTCCGCCTCCAGCGGGACCAGGGACGGACGGGGCGGAACGATGGCGTGGCCCAGCTCGGAGGCCAGGCGATATCCGTCGCCGTCGGAGCCGGTGACAGGGTAGCTCAGACCGCCTGTGGCGATCAAAACGCGACTTGACGGGAAAACGGTCTCTCTCCCCTCCCCGTCCAGGGCCAGTACGCCGGTGACGGCGCCGTTTTCAGCGAGGATATGCTCGGCTTTAGCCCGTATCACATGGACGCCGTTTTCGCGGGCAAAGGCGCGAAGGGCCTCCACAATGTCCCCCGCCCTGTCGGATACGGGGAAAACCCGGTTCCCCCGCTCGGTTTTCAGGGGAACGCCCAAGGATTCAAACAGCTCCATGACCTTTTGGGGTGGAAAGGCGGTGACGGCGCTGTATAGAAATTTCCCATTGCGGGGAATATTGGCGATGACCTCGCGGGGAGTGACGTTGTTGGTGAGATTGCATCTGCCTTTGCCGGTGATGCCCAGCTTCCGGCAGGTATATCTGGTCTTTTCAAGAACGGTGACCGAGGCCCCCGCCTGAGCGGCAAACCCCGCGGCCATCATGCCGGCGGCGCCGCCGCCGATGACGACAAGGTCACTGCTCGTATTTTTCATAGACGTCAAACTCCGTCCAGATATTTTCCAGCTTTTCAAAGGTGCCGGCCAGATCCTTTTCGGACTTCTCGGCCACCGCGACGATCAGGGCGTTGATAAGGCTCAGCGGAGCCACCAGGGAGTCCAGGAAGGAGATCATATCACTGCGCGCGTACAGCTTCAGGTCGGCCAGCTGGGCCACCAGGCTGGACTCGGAGTCGGTAATGCCGATGATCCTGGCCCCCTTGTCCCTGGCGTAGCGCATGGCCATAATGGTCCTGCGGGAGTACCGCGGGAAGGAGATGGCCACCAGGACGTCCCCCTCGCCGATATGGAGGATCTGCTCGTATATCTCGGAAAAGGCACTCTGGGAGATGACGCGGACGTCGGGGAAAAGCTGATTCAGATAAAAGCCCATAAAGCCGGAGAGCACCGCGGAGGAGCGCACCCCCACGATATAGACTGTGCGGGCCTGGCTGATGGCGGTGGCGGCGGCCTCAAACTCGTCGCGGTCCAGCTCCTCCAGGGTGTGGCGAATTTTGGCCATATCGGAGTTGAGAACCGTCTCAGGCACGTCGGTGCCTGTAATGAGGTCCCTGGCTACCTCGATGCGCTGTACGGTGGTGAGCCTGTTTTTCACCAGCTCCTGCATGGCGCGGCGCATTTCCGGGTAGCCGTCATAGCCCAGGTCGGCGGCAAAACGAACCACTGTGGATTCGCTGACGTTGGCCGCCGCGCCAAGGCGTCCCGCCGTCATAAAGGCGGCCTTCTCGTAATTGTCCGTGATGTAATCGGATATCCTGCGCTGTCCCTTGGAGAAGGTAGGCGCAAGCTCCCGAATGGTGGTCAATACGTCCTTTCCCATGGCAAAAACCTTCCTTATCTCAGGTTGTGGCTGTTGAATCAGTCTTGATCGAACCCTTTCGTCAAAGCGCATTTTTCATCCCTATTATATTGCGTTTTGTCTAAAATGCAAGTGTAAATACAAAATAAATGAAATATTTGCGTGTAAAACTTGCAATTCATCGGCTCAAAGACTCAATTTCCGCCGGAGTCAGGTGACGCCAGGCGCCCTTTTGGAGCCTGCCCAGGCTGACGGTGCCGATGGAGATTCTGGTAAGGCGCTTCACCGTAAGGTCCGCCATCTGGCACATACGGCGAATCTGGCGATTTTTTCCCTCGTGGATGGTGATGTCCATGGTGGTGACCGCGCCGTCCGATCTGACAAGCCGCACCGCGGGCGCCGCAAGAGGGGCGCCGTCCAGCTCCATGGGCTCCTGAAGCCGCCTTATGCCCCTTTCCGCGTCGCCTGTCACCAGGACGCGGTAGGTCTTTTCCTTTTCAAAGGAGGGGTGCATGACACGGTTGGCGAAATCCCCGTCGTTGGTCATCAGGAGCAGGCCCTCGGAGTTGATATCCAGTCTCCCAACAGGGTAGACGCGCTCCGGGATATCGGCCACCAGCTCCCTGACGGTCTTTCTCCCCTTCTCGTCGCTCATGGTGGTCACATAGCCCACGGGCTTATTGAGCATTATGTAATATTTCTTTCCGGGGGTGGACAGGAGCTCCCCGCGCAGACGTATCTGGTCCCTGTACGGGTCGGCCTTGTCCCCTATTCCGGCAACAGCGCCGTTGACGGTAACGAGGCCCTCCCCTATCAGCTTTTCGGCGGCCCTGCGGGATATGCCCGCCCTGGCCGCCAGGACCTTCTGAAGGCGTTCTTCCATCAGGAAATCACTCCTTTAACACTGTCGAAAAAGCCATGACGGGCTTTTTCCGACGCACATGCCGCCGGAAAAATATCAAATATGCGTTTATGACAAGCTGCCCTTGATCATCAACCGTATCCGCTCCAAAGGCTTGAGCTTCCGTGGGGCGTTCCTGCTTACGCTTTCGGCGTATTCCAGCGGTATTTCCGTGAGCTTCCGTCCGTCCTTCATCACAATGGCTGTGCCGGCAAGGCCGCCCTCCGCCACACCGGCGTAGACGAACCGCGGCAGGGACACTTGGACGGTAAGCTCCTCCCCCGCCCGTGTGAGCAGGGAGAAGCCGGAGGCCGCGCGAACAGGGACATCGGGAACAGAACCGGAGATCACGGGGACGCGGCCCATTGCATCCCCCGTCCTGACCGGCGTCTGCATCCGCCATTGGGAAAAGCCCATATCGAGAAGCGCCGCCTGGTCGGCCCAGTCGTCCCCGTCATGGAGGGTGACGCAAATGAGCCGCATACCGTCGCGCTGAGCGCAGGTGACCAGCGTTCTGCCGGCCTTCTTGGTGTAGCCGGTCTTGCCGGTGATCATGCCCTCATAGCTCCACATGAGCTTATTGTGGTTGGTATAGGTGTGCCCGCCGAAGGTGATGCTTTTTGTGGACGCGATCTCCACAAAAAGCGGGTCGTCCATGCAGGCCCGCATGATCTGCGCCAGATCCCGCGCCGACGAGTAGTGGCCGTCCTCATGGAGGCCGTGGGGATTCAGAAAATGGGTGTTCTCAAGGCCCAGCGCGGCGGCACGGTCATTCATCATGTCCGCGAAGGCCTCCACGGAGCCGGCTACATGGACGGCAAGGGCCACGGCGGCGTCGTTGCCCGATTCCAGCATGAGTCCGTAGAGAAGCTGGCGCACGGACAGCGTCTGTCCGGCCTTGAGGTACATGGAGGAACCCTCCACGGTCTCACAGACAGCAGGGACGGTGACCGTGTCCTCAAGGGACGTGTTTTCCAGGGTCACCAGGGCGGTCATGAGCTTTGTGGTACTGGCGATGGGCAGCCGCTCATCGGGCGCTTTCTCAAACAGCACGGCTCCGGTGGACGCTTCTATAAGGATGGCGGAACGGGCGCTGACGCTGTCGGCGGCATGGGCGTTAAAAACGGGAAACGCCGCCAGGAAAAACATGGCGGCGATTGCCGGTATAATTCGTTTTTTCATAGTGACACCACCTTTACGGTGTGTCATTATGCCCCACAAAGGACAGGATTATTCCGCCGGAACCTCAGGCAGAGCCTCCTCGGCGGCCTCTTTTTCCGCTTTCTCGGCCTTCTCCGCCTTCTTTTTGTCCACGATAGCCGTGATCTTGTCTACGATCTCCGGCGCGTTGTCGATGATCCTGTCTACAGTGGTGGATGCGGGCGGCTCGATAGTCATCACGCGGACGATGCCCTCCTTGATGACGACAAAGGCGATGGGGTCGATCTTCACACTTCCGCCGGTGCCGGCGCCGAAGGGGCTGGCTTGTCCGTCCTTCTGGTGCTTACCGGTGAAGTCGGAACCTCCGGAGGCAAAGCCCATACTGACACGGGAGATGGGGATGAGGGTGATGCCGTCGGGGGTGACGATGCTCTCCCCGATGACTGTGCTGACGTCCGCCATTTCGCGGAGCTTGTCCATGACGGTACCCATAAGGTCATTGATCGGATGCTTGTCCATTTTTATCCACCTTTCCGTTTTTTATGAGCTGACCGATAAGCGCCTTGACGGGCGGCCACACGGCCAGCACGATATAAAGTATTTCCCAAATTGCCAGCGTGAGCTGTGCGTCCAGAAAAATTTCACTCTGATCCGTGTCGAAGGTCACGGACGCACCAACATCACGCTCTTTTACCTTGAAGATATTTTCGATGACCGGCATCAGGGCGCCCACGCCGGCGCTGGCATAGCCGAAGGTCATGGCCGCGTCTGCCGGGTCCGCCGCGGCGGCGGTGTAATGGAGCACTAATTTGTCGATACAAATCTTGCGGCGGAGCCTGCCAAGAAGCTCGCCTACCGCCTTGAGTACGGAGGAGATAAGCTCAAAGGTGATCTTGATTTTTTGCTTTGGCTTGGACTTCTCTTTTTTCTCCTCCGGCGCGGGCGTCTCCCGCTTTTCCGGTTTTTCTTTCTTTGGCTTTTTGGCCTTCTCCTCCCCTTTGGGAAGGAGCTTCAGCCGGACGGGACCCGCGATGAGGCGCAAGGTAAGGCCCTGGCTGTCCAGTATGAGCCTGGCTCCCACGCGGATCAGAAGGAGCAGGATATCCAAAGTCAGGGTGACGCCCAGGATGATCAGCGCGACCTTGCATTTTCCGCAGCAGAGCAGGATGATAAACGCCAGAAAGTACAAAACCGTCAGCAAGGGATCACCTCCCGTAATGATTTTACCACGCCGAAATGAGGCTGTCAATCGCCGTCTTGTTTATCCTCCAGGGTCTCCGCCAGCTCCCCTGATGGGGACCGGCCCGCGGCGGGACCGTCCGGCTCCGCCGCCTGATCCTGCAGCTCCTTGGCCTCCTGAAGGGTCTGGATGGCCTCCTCAATGCGAAGCTGTTCCGGCTCGTCATCGTCCTTCTGCGGAAGGGGCGGAAGCTCGTCCAGGGAGGACAGGCCGAAGGTACGCAAAAATGCCGGCGTAGTGCGGAAAAGGGTGGGACGGCCGGGAGCGTCCAGTGTGCCGCAGGTCTCGATAAGGCCCCTTTCCTGGAGTACCCCCACAGTGTAGCTGGAATCGGTACCGCGCAGGTCCTCGATATAGGCTCTGGTGACCGGCTGGAAGTAGGCGGTGATGGCCAGCACCTCAAGAGCGGTCTGGGTGAGCCGAGGGGGCTTTCGTGTCTCCAGCGCCTGACGGATGATGTCGGAAAGCTCCGGCGCGGAGCATAGCTGCAAGGAGTCCTCCAGGCGCACCAGCCGAATCCCCCTGTGCTCAAACCGGAGCTCATCGGCGATCTTTTTCGCGGCGTCAAAGACCTCCTCCTCGCTGACCGCCAGCACGGCGGCGATGCGTTTGGCGCTGACCGCCTCGCCGGAGGCGAAAAGAATGCCTTCTATGGCGGGACAAAGCCCGCTTGTATCCAAATCCTGATCCATTAGCTTGCCCTTTCAGGTTGTTCTTCATTCAATGTAACGCTTGTGTCGTCGCCGTCGCCGTCAATACGGATATCCCCCTCGCGGCAAAGCTCCAAAAGCGCGATAAAGGTAGCTACCAGCTCCGTGCGGCTGCCGCTGCGGGCAAAAAGACCGCGGAGACTCATAGGGCCGCCGGCGGTGAGCAAATTCACGATCTGTTTTGTCTTTTCCGTCACCGAGTAGACGATACGCTCCGGATAGCGGAAGCCGGGCGGGTTCATATAGGCCGCGGCGGCGTCCTCCCGTGAGAGCACCCTGGCCATGGCCTCGCTCAGGTCCTCCTTGACGTGGAAATAGCGGTACTCCTTATCCATCGGCAGATACTCCGGCGGCTTGATAAGCGTCCCGGCGCCGCGGGTGTACATCTCCCCTATTTCCGGCAGGACCTCTCTCAGCTGCTCAAATAGCGCCTTGTTTTTAAGCCGCTCCAGGGATTCGATAAGCTCCTCCAGCTCCCCGGTCTCCTCACCGGCGGAGATAAGCATCCTTGCCTTGATGTATACAAGGTGGGAGGCCATCTGAACGAATTCCGAGGCCACGTCAAGGTCCATGGCCTTTCGCTCCTCCAGCCAGGCCAAATACTGGTCCGTCAGCTCCGCGATCCTGATGTCCTGAATCTCTATTTTGTTTTTGGAGAGCAGCTGAAGGATCAGCGTCAGGGGGCCTTCAAAGTCCTCCATGTCCTCGCGGGTCCTGATCACGCCCTCCAGGTGGAAGGTGGGATTATCCATGTGTCACCTGATGATCAAATTTATAAGATCGCTGCCCCACTGGGCAATGAAAAGAAGCCTTGTAAAAAGGAAGCTCACCGCGCTGTTCAGCGGTCCGGAAAGGACGCCCGTGACCACCAGGACCAGAAGCAGGATCATGCCGTAGCGCTCATAGCGCATAAGCTTCCAGTAGGCGTTCTCCGGGATCACGGAATAGAGCACCTTGGAGCCGTCCAGCGGCGGGATGGGGATGATGTTGAAAACGGCAAAGGCGAGACTCAGATAGGCCGTCTGCTGGACGGTGAGGTAAAGATAAAAAACCGCTTTTCCGGGGCGGTACAAAAAAGGCGTCAGGAGTCCGCACAAAAAGAGCAGAACCACCGTGATGAGCACGTTGCATAAAGGCCCCGCGGCGGCGGAGACAGCCATATCCCGTTTGGGGTGCCTGAAGCGGCGCATATCGATAGGCACCGGCTTCGCCCAGCCGAAGCCAAGAAAGGCCATCATCACAAACCCCATAAAATCAAAATGCTTGAAGGGGTTCAGGCTGAGACGGCCCATATCCCTGGCGGTGGTATCTCCCAGCTTCAGCGCCACATACCCGTGAGCGCACTCATGGAGGGTGATGCAGATCAGCACAGGGACGGCGTTGAACAGGGCGTCGGTCAGCACCGACCAGTCCAGATTCCTCAGTATATTTCCCATGGCGCGTCAGTCAAGTCCCAGCGCCCCGTCCAGGGCGATGAGCAGGGCCTCCCGTTCCGAGCCGGTCACCGCCGAATAGTAGAGAAGCGGGTGATCCTCGCTGAGATCAAGCGTCTCGCGGATACGGGCCACATTGCCGGGAAGCTCGGATTTTTTGCACTTGTCCATTTTGTTGGCGACCACGATGGAGTCGACCTGAGCGGCCTTGAACCAATTCATCATGGTCACATCGTCGGCGGTAGGCTTGTGGCGGGCGTCTACGATCTGCACCCCCAGGGTGATGAGGCCGGAGGCGAAATACGCCTCCATGAGCCGCCCCCACCGGTCACGCTCGGCCTTGGATACCTCGGCATAGCCGTAGCCGGGGAGATCCACGATGTAAAATTTTTTGTCGATCAGGAAATAATTGATGTGGGCAGTCTTCCCCGGAGAGGAACCGACACGGGCGAAATTCTTCCTCTGGACGATGGAGTTGATCACCGAGGATTTCCCCACGTTGGAGCGTCCGGCGAAAGCCGCCTGGGGAAGCCCGTCCCGGATGAAGCCGGAGGGATCAGCCGCGGATTTGATAAATTCTGCTTTTCTGTAATCCAAGGGTCTCCCCCTCCTTTCGGTGTTCACTGCTGCTGGCGGATTTCCGTCCGTTCAGTATTACGGGGCCGCCTCTGGGCACGCTTTTGCGCGGCGCCGGCGGGTTCGGGGAAGATCAGCGCCTTGTCCAGAATATCGTCCAACCGCATCGCCGGAATAAAGGTGAGGGCGCGGCGCACCGTCTGGTCGATCTCCTCCAGGTCCGGCAGATTGTCAACGGGAAGAATGACCGTCTTTAGGCCGCCCCGCAGGGCCGCCATGGTCTTTTCCCGCAGTCCGCCGATGGGCAGGACGCGGCCCGTCAGGGTGATCTCCCCCGTCATGGCCACTTCCCTTCTGACCGACGCGCCGGTCAGGCCGGAGATCACGGCGCAGGCGATGGCAATACCCGCCGAGGGCCCGTCCTTGGGTACGGCGCCCTCCGGGAAGTGTATGTGTATGTCTTTTTTCTTATAGAAATCCGGGTCGATCCCCAGCTTGTCACATCTGGAGCGGATAAAGCTCACGGCGGCGTGGGCCGATTCCTTCATCACATCGCCCAGATTTCCCGTAAGCTCGATCTTTCCGTTCCCCTCCAGGCACGCGCACTCTACCTCAAGGATCTCACCGCCCACCTCGGTCCAGGCAAGGCCGTTGACGACGCCCACCCGGTCAGGGCCGGCCAGACGCTCCGGCTTGTATTTTCGTGGACCCAGGAGCTGCGTCAGGTTGGACGCCGTGACGGAAAGTCCCTCTCCCTCATGGGAGGCAATAATCAAATCGGCCTTCCGGCAGAGCCGCGCCACCACCCGCTCAAGCTGACGGACGCCGGATTCCCTGGTGTAGCCGGAGATGATCTCCCGAATGGCGTTGTCGGCGATTTTTAAGGTTCTGGCTGTCAGGCCGTGCTTTTTGCGCTGTTTGGGGAGAAGATGCTTTTTAGCGATCTGAAGCTTTTCCTCGTCAGTGTAGCTGGAGAGCTCTATGACCTCCATGCGGTCTAAAAGAGGCCGCGGGATGGTGTCCACCGTGTTGGCGGTGGCGATGAACATGGTGTTGGAGAGGTCAAAGGGCACCTCCAGGAAGTGATCCCGGAAGGCGTGGTTCTGCTCCGGGTCCAGCGCCTCCAAAAGCGCGCTGGCCGGATCGCCCTTGTAGTCACTGCCAAGCTTGTCGATCTCATCCAGGACCATCAGGGGATTGCTGGTGCCCGCTTCGGTCAGTGCGGTCATGATACGGCCCGGCATGGAGCCGATATAGGTCTTGCGGTGGCCCCGGATATCGGCCTCGTCACGGACGCCGCCGAGGCTCATACGGGCCAGCTTCCTGTTCATGGCGCTGGCGACGGAGATGGCGATGGACGTCTTGCCAACGCCGGGAGGGCCCACCAGGCAGATGATGCCGCCCTTCAGCTCCGGTGAAACACACCGGACGGCCAGGGACTCGATGATGCGCTCCTTTACCTTCTCAAGCCCGAAATGATCCCGATCCAGAATCCGCCGCGCCTCGCCGATATCCAGACGCTCCTCAGTAGAGACATTCCAGGGAAGCTCAAGCACGGTGTCCAGATAGGAACGGATAACGGACGCTTCCGCCGAGACCATAGGCTGTTTGGAGAGCCGCTCGTTCTCCTTGAGAAGCTTACGGGTGATCTCCTCGGAGAGGTGAAGGTCGATGATCCTCTTCCTGTACTCCTCGATCTCGGAAAAATCGTCATCGCCCAGCTCCGACTGCAGGACCCGCATATGCTCCCGCAGGATCTGTTCCCTGTGGGTCCGGGCCATGGACTCATCCACCTTGCGGCCAATATCGCGCTCCACGTCCATGACCTCCACCGCGGCGCGAAGCATATCCGCCACGGTCTGCAGGCGCTTGACGGGGTCCAACAGCTCCACCAGAAGCTGCTTCTGTTCGGCGCGAAGGGACATGTTCTGGGCGATGGTATCCGCCATACCGCCCACGTCCCCGGCATATCCGGCCTTCTCGATGGGTTCCGCCGAGGCCACGGGACTGCCGGTCAGTTGGGCATAGCGGCGGTAGAGGTCAATGGATGTGGCCACCAGGGCGCGGACTCTGGCCGTTACGCGGACAGGCTCATCGGAGAGCGGCATCACAAAGGCCACGGGGCCGTCCTCGCCCTCGCGCTCATCCAAAATAGTGGCGCGGCAGAGACAGCTGATCATGGCGACGATCCCGCCGCCGGGGATACGGAAAAAGTGGTCGGCGGTGCATACGGCGCCAAGAGGCACCATCTGGCCGTGGAGCTTCCCTGGAGTGAGCCGTTCAAGAGGCTCAACTCCATCGGGCAGGAGACTGTTAAGGGTATCAAAAAGCGCATCCAGATCCTTCTCGGTAAAGGCGAGGGTCTCCCCTTCCCCCTCCTGGGAGGCATGTTCTTCTGAGACGTCTTTATCGTCAAAAAGGTCATCGCATTTGACCACAAAGGCTTGGCTGTCGGCGTGGAAGCACTTCATAAGGGCCGCGATGACTTCAGGGCGCTCCTCCACAAGCTTCAGGCTCGTGCCGGGAAAGATCGAAACGTTGCGTAAAGGGATGACAGGAAGTTCCTCAAGACTGAGAGTAGAGTATTCATCGTTCATAGCATGGTATCCTCGCAGAGGGTTACATAATCAATTTTGCCATTGTTACAGTCAAGAGCCGCACCTGACGTGTGGCTCTTGACGCGGCATTGTTATATGGCTTCGGCGTCCGGGTCGATCTGAGGACGCGGACGAAGATGGACGCGGGGCTTGGCGCCCTCGGTGACGCACTCGCGGGTGACGGTGACACGGTCAACGCGCTCAGCGGAGGGGATCTCAAACATGATATCGGTGAGAATGCCCTCCACCACGGACCGGAGGCCGCGGGCCCCAATGTCCATGGCGATGGCTTTGTCGGCGATTGCCTCCAGGGCGGCGTCATCAAACTCCAGATCCACCCGGTCATAGCTCATCAGGGCCTTGTATTGCCGCGTCAGGGCGTTTTTCGGCTCCTTGAGGATGCGTACAAGGTCCTCGCGGGTGAGCTGGCGCATGGGCACCAGGACGGGCATACGGCCAATCAGCTCCGGAATGATGCCAAATTTCAAAAGGTCATGGGACTGGATCTGCTCCAGGATATCGCCGATATCCTTCTCGCTCTTTGTCTTGATCTCGGCCTCAAAGCCCATGGATTTTTTATCGAGGCGGTGCTCGATGATCTTGTCGATCCCGTCAAAGGCGCCGCCGCATATGAAGAGAATATTGGAGGTATCCACGGCGATAAACTCCTGATGGGGGTGCTTGCGCCCGCCCTGAGGCGGCACGTTGGCCACTGTCCCCTCCAAAAGCTTTAAAAGCGCCTGCTGAACGCCCTCGCCGGAGACGTCGCGGGTGATGGAGGTATTTTCGCTCTTGCGGGCGATTTTGTCGATCTCGTCGATGTAGATGATCCCCCGTTCGGCCAGTGGCACATTGAAATCCGCCGCCTGGAGAAGACGCAGAAGAATATTCTCCACGTCGTCGCCCACATAGCCCGCCTCGGTGAGGGTGGTGGCGTCGGCGATGGCAAAGGGGACCTCAAGCATACGCGCCAGGGTCTGGGCGAACATGGTCTTGCCGGAGCCCGTGGGGCCTACCAGCAGGATGTTGCTTTTCTGGATCTCGGTATCGTTGCCCGTCTGGCAGAAGATACGCTTGTAGTGGTTGTAAACGGCCACGGACAGCGCCACCTTGGCTCTGTCCTGACCGATGATATACTGGTCGAGAAACTCCTTTATCTTGACCGGGCGCGGCAGACGCTTGGCCATCTCGTAGGGAGAGAGCTCCTCCTCGTCCCCATGCCTGCGTTCCGCCTCCTCGTTCTCATCCCAGCCGTCACGGATGATCTCGTGGCAAAGCTCCACGCACTCGTCGCATATGTTGGCGTACTGGCCGGTGAATAGGCGGTGTACCTGCCCCTGGGGCCTTCCGCAGAAGTCGCATCTCGGTGTGATCTCTTCAATATTCGCCATTGGTCCGATCCTTTCAAAAGGTCAGGTTGGTCAAGCTTTATCTCTTGGTGATGATCTTGTCGATGAGGCCGAACTCCAGGGCCTCCTCCGGGCTCATGAAGTTATCGCGCTCACAGGCCTCACGGATGACGTCCACGCTCTTGCCGGTGTTCTCCGCCATGATGGCGTTGATCTTATCCTTGATGCGCTGGATGCGCGCCAGGTGGATGGCCATATCGGTCACCTGCCCCTGAGTGCCAGCTGAGGGCTGATGGATCATGATCTCGGAATTGGGCAGGGCGAGCCTTTTCCCCTTGGTGCCGGAGGACAGCAGGAACGCCGCCATGCTGGCCGCCATACCGATGCAGATGGTGCTGACGTCGCACTTGATGTACTGCATGGTGTCGTAAATGGCCATACCGGAGGTGATGGAGCCGCCGGGAGAATTGATATAAAACTGGATGTCCTTGTCGGGGTCCTGGGCCTCCAGGAAGAGGAACTGAGCTACCACCAAACTGGCCGTGGTGTCATTGACCTCCTCGCCCAGGAAGACGATGCGGTCATTGAGGAGGCGGGAAAAAATATCATAGCTTCTCTCACCGCGGGATGTCTGTTCAACTACATAGGGTACCAAACTCATAAAATGACCTCCTGTTCACGCGATAAACAAAACGCTTGTCGCTCCCCCGGCGTAGTCGGGGGAGCGGATGTACTGATAAATGATAGCCAGGACGGGGCCGGATTATTCAGTCTTTTCCTCCGGCTTCTCCCCGGTCTTCTTGGCGGACTTCCTGGCGGGCTTTTTAGCGGGCTTCTCCTCCGCCGGGGCCTCCGTCATTTCCTCTTCCTTCTCCTCGGTCTTCTTGGCGGCTTTCTTCGCCGTCTTCTTCTCGGCAACGGCGGTGTCCAGCACCAGCTGGCGGGCTTTCTCTAACTTCAGACCGGTCTTGACGGAGTCGACGGTGATGGCGCGTTTGACCTCGTCAAGCTGCATCTTGTACTGGTCCGCCAGCCGCTGATACTCCTTCTCCACGTCCTCGTCAGACACGGGGAAATCCTCGGTCTTGGCGATATGCTCATAGGCCAGATCCAGCTTGATCTGCTTTTCCGCGGTGGGGCGGGTGTTCTTGCGGAAATCATCAACAGACATACCCATCATGGAGAAATACTGCTCCATCTCCCAGCCCTGAGACGCCAGGTTGTAACGGAAATTGCTGATCATCTGATCCACCTGTTCGTCGATCATGGCCTCAGGGACCTGGCACTCCACCTTATCGGCCAGACGGCTCATGACTGCCTCCTCAAAGGCGGACTGGGTCTGGCCGCGGCGCTGCTCGGTAAGCTCATTCTTCACGCTGGCCTTGTACTCGGCCAGGGAATCGTATTCGGAGACATCCTTGGCAAACTCGTCATCAAGGGCGGGAAGCTCCTTGGATTTGACCTCGCGGACATGCACCTTGAACGTGGCGTCCTTGCCGGCAAGCTCCGGGGCGTAGGCATCAGGGAAGGTCACGTTGACGTCCGTGTCCTCGCCGGCGGATTTGCCGACCAGCTGCTCCTCAAAGCCGGGAATGAACTGGCCGGAGCCCAGCTCCAGGTCGTGGTTCTCGCCCTTGCCGCCGTCAAAGGGCTTGCCGTCCATAAAGCCCTCAAAGTCAATGGTGACAATATCACCGTTCTGAGCGGGCCGCTCGGCTGTTTCGATGCGGGCATTTTGCTGGCGGACAGACTCAAGCTCCCGCTCCACGTCCTTTTCGGTGACCTTGACGTCGGGCTTGGGGGCCTCTATTCCCTTGTACCCCTCCAGCTTGACTTCGGGATACAGGGACACGAGGAACTTGACAGAGAGAGACTTATCCTCGCCGATGTTGAAATCCAGGATGGAGGGGCGTCCCACCGTGGAAAGCTCCTTCTCACGGATGCCGGCGTCCAGAGCTTCAGGCGCCAGCGCCTCAACGGCGTCCTCATAAAACGCGCCCTGTCCGTACATGGCCTCGATCATCTTCCGGGGGGCCTTGCCCTTGCGGAAGCCGGGGATCTGTATCCTGCCGCGGCCCTTGAGATACGCCTTCTGTACGGCGGCCTCAAATTCCTCCGGGGTGACAAGCACGGTAAGCTCGGCTGTGTTTTTCTCTTTCTTCTCAAATTCCTTAACGTTCATTTGGTTTCCTCCGTTCTTCATGCCTCTTTTCGGGCAACTTTATCATTATAGCAGAGATTGACGGATTTGCAAACATTTTTCACAAAATCACATGATTTTTATTGGTCTGAAGCGTAAATGGTCGGCGGATATGAGCTTATAGCGGATGCCTCGGTCCACTCCCTCAAAGGCGCAGGGCCGTCCGGCACCGTGGATATGGCCGTAATAACACTCCCTGACGCCGTACCGCTCCATGATCCCGATGAGCCCCTCGGCGTAAAACTTTCCGAAGATAGGCGGATAGTGGAGAAAAACGATCTTCCGCTCCCGCTCTCCCGCCGCCTTCAGGCTGGTTTCCAGCCGCTGTATCTCCCGCAGCATGATCTTCCGGTCATGGGGGGCGGCGTTTTCGTTGGGACACATCCATCCCCGCGTCCCGCACAGGGCGGCGTCCTCATAAAAAAAGCAGTTGTTGTTGAGGATATCGATGGAGCCGATACCGTTTTCCGCGAAAAATTTCCTGGCGGCGCTGGCGGTGCTCCACCAGTAATCGTGGTTCCCTTTCAAAATGATCTTTCTGCCGGGCAGCGCGTCAATGAATTTGAAATCCGCAAGACAGCTTCTCATATCCATGCCCCAGGTGAGGTCCCCGCAGATGACGGTGGTGTCCTCCGGCCTCACGTCGGAAAAGCCCTCTAAAAGCTTCTCCGTATGTCCGGCCCACTCCGGGCCGAAAATGTCCATGGGCTTGTCCGTCTCAAAGGACAGGTGCAGATCGCCTATCGTCCAGAGCATAATGACCTCCCATGTATATTTACACGCCAAAAGCGAATACTAAACGCGAAAAAACCGAAAGGGGCAAAAATATGAGCGAAAACATAAACGGACATGGCGATAAACTCAGCTCCGTAGGCTGTGACGTGGTGAACTGCCGTTATCACGGCACCGACGGACACTGCCACGCCGAATCCATCGTGGTGGAAAATCACTCCGCCATCCGCAAGGCCGAGACCTTCTGCGGTACCTTCGAGACCAAATCGACCATGTAAAACCCGGCGTCCGTCCGGGTACATAATAGTTGATGTCCTATATCAGGACCGGCGGTCTAATCCTTCAGGAACCGGCGCACCACGCTGGGAAGCTCCGCCTTGTCAAAACTGTCATTGAACCGGGCTGTCTTTCCGGCCAGCGCCTTCAAAGGCGCCGGAGCGCTGACGCCGGCGGCGTTTTCCAGCTGTCCGATAAGCTCCGGTCCGGCGCCGGCAGGGGTCTCCCCCAGGGCTTCCAGAACGGCGGCGCAGAATTTAAAGGGGCTGGCGGTGGAGACCACCACCGCGGACGTGCCGTCCCCCGTCTCCTCCCGGTACTTTTCCAGCACCCCGTAGGCCACGGCGGTGTGGGTGTCCATCAGATAATTATGCTCCGTAAAGACCCGCCTGATAACGTCCTTCGTCTCCGCGTCCGAGCAGGTCCCGGCGGCGAAGAGTCCGTCCATGGCGGACTTTATCTTTTTGGAGACGGTGTACTCCCCCGCCCTTTTAAGGGACTCCATATACTCGGCTGTCTCCCGGCTGTCCCCGCCGGACAGATGGTAGAGAAGCCGCTCCAGATTGCTGGACACAAGGATATCCATTGACGGGGAAATGGTGGTGTAGAACTCCCGTTTCCGGTCATAAACGCCTGTTTTGAAGAAGTCGGTCAGCACATCGTTGCTGTTGGAGGCGCAGATGAGCTTAGCCACCGGCAGGCCCATGCTTTTGGCGTAAAAGCCCGCCAGGATATCCCCGAAGTTGCCTGTGGGGACGCAGAAATTCACGCTGTCCCCCAGCGCGATCTCCTGTCCGTTCACCAAATCGCAGTAGGCGGAGATATAGTAGACGATCTGGGGCAGCAGCCGTCCCCAGTTGATGGAGTTGGCCGAAGAGAGCATCCAGCCGGCGCCGGACAGCTCCTCCCGCATAGCGGGATCGGAGAAGATCTCCTTGACCGTGCTCTGGGCGTCGTCAAAATTGCCGTTGACCGCGCAGACAAGGACATTTCCGCCGGACTGGCTGGTCATCTGGAGCTTCTGGATGTCCGAGACGCCGTCCCGCGGATAAAAAACGCAAATTTTCGTCCCCTCCACATCGGCGAAGCCCTCCAGGGCCGCCTTGCCGGTATCGCCGGAGGTGGCCACCAGGATGCAGACCTGCCGCTCCTCGCCGTTTTTCCGGACGGCGGCGGTGAGCAGATGCGGGAGCATCTGCAGGGCCATATCCTTGAAGGCGCAGGTGGGGCCGTGCCAAAGCTCCAGGAAGTGGGTATTCTTGTCAAGCCTCTTGACCGGCGCGATGCGGGGGGTATCGAATCCCCTGGGACTGTAAGCGCGGTTCACAAAGTCCGTGAGCTCCGCCACCTGGTAGTCCTCCAAAAAAAGCTTCATGACATACACCGCCCTCTGGCGGTAATTCATGGCGCAAAGCTCCTCCAGCGCGCCGTCGGGGAGCCGCGGGATGGAGGCGGGCACAAAAAGCCCCCCCTCCACGCTGAGCCCCTGCTCGATGGCGCGGGCAGAGGATACTGCCGTTTCGTTGTCGCGTGTGCTGATGTAGCGCATAGGTGGTTCCTCCAAAATTACCGGTCCTCGGTAAAAGCGTTTTCGATGTGATTGATGATGGGTCTGGCGGTTTCGGTCCCCTCCGGGGCGTAGACCTCGATGACATCCAGGCGGACCTCCTTATCCGTCTCGTGGGCGGCCAGATACAGCTTCGCCGTATTGATGATCTTCCCCTGCTTACGGTAAGTGACGGAGTCCCTGGCGTCGGCAAAGTAATCGTCGCGCCTGGTCTTGACCTCCACAAAGGCCAGCGTTTTGCGGTTTTCGGCGATCAGATCGATTTCCCCGATCTTCGTCCGGAAGCCGGAGGCCACGATCTTGTAGCCCTTTTTTCTCAGATAGTCCGCCGCGGCGGCCTCGCCCCAGCGTCCCAGCAGCTTCGTATTCAATGTATTTTCCTCAAGAACGTGACGCGGTGGATCTCCGACGGCCCCAGCCTGCGGAGGGCCTCATAGTGCTCCCGCGTCCCGTATCCCTTGTGCTTTTCAAAGCCGTAGCCGGGGTATTTCTCCGCCATCTCGCACATAAGCCTGTCACGGGTGACCTTGGCTAAAATGGACGCGGCGGCCACGTTGGCGCTCTTGCCGTCCCCGCCCACCAGCGTGACGTTGGGATATTCTATCCCTCCGGCACGGTTGCCGTCAATGATCGTCATATCGGGCCGCGCCGAAAGGCCCGCGATGGCCCGGTTCATGGCCAGATAGGTGGCGTTCAGGATATTCAACTCGTCTATTTCCTCATGGGAGGCAAAGGCCACGCTGTACGCCACGGCCTTCTGCCGGATGATGTCAAACAGCGCCTCCCGCTTCTTTTCCGTGAGCTTCTTGGAGTCGTTCAGCCCTTCGATCAGCAGCTCCCGCGGCAGGATCACGGCGGCGGCGCATACAGGCCCCGCAAGAGGCCCGCGTCCGGCCTCGTCCACCCCGGCGACGGCGGTATACCCCTGGGCGTAGAATTCTCTTTCATGCTCCCAAAAATCCATCGTACACCTCCGGCCAGCTTGTCAAATAACTCAAATTCGATTTTTTCGGTGACTGCGTGTCGCAAAAAGCCCGTCAGGACTGATTCGACCGTCACACCTTCGGGTCCCCGTCCAGGGTCAGGCGGCCCAGCTTCCCGCCGCGAAATTCGTCCAACAGCACCCTGGCCATGCGCTCCGTGTCCAGCTCTCCGCCGGAAACGAGAAAGCCGCGCCGGCGGGCGCAGGACTCAAGAAGCTCAAAGCCGCTCTTTCCCTCCGGCTCAATGCCAAAGCGCGCGTTCAACGCCTGGGGATACAGGTCTCGGAGCCGCTCGCACAGGCGCGCGCCCAGGGTCTCGGTGTCCAGGATATCGTCCCGCACGGCGCCTGTAAAGGCCAGGTTCTCCCCGGTCAGCTTGTCCTCAAACCGCGGCCAGAGGAGGCCTGGGGTGTCCAGAAGCTCCACGCCGCCGCCCGCGCTGATCCACTGCTTGCCGCGGGTGACGCCGGGCCTGTCGGAGGTCTCGGCGGCTTTCCTTTTGGCGATTCGGTTGATAAAGGAGCTCTTTCCCACATTGGGGATGCCCAGCACCATGACCCGCAGGGGCTTTCCCGCCTGCCCCCTGGCGGCATAGGCCGCCAGCTTATCCTTCAAAAGCTCCCGCACGGCCTCCGGAAAGGCCCCCACGCCTCTGCCGGACTTACAGTCCGTCTCCAGCGCGCCGGCGCCCTGCGCGCGGAACCAGGCGCGCCAGAGCTTCGTCTTTTCGGGATCGGCCTGATCCACCCGGTTCAGGATGATGAGTCGGGGCTTCCCCGCGGTGAGCTGGTCGATCTCAGGATTGCGGGAGGACCGTGGGACTCTGGCGTCAACCACCTCGCAGACGGCGTCCACCAGCTTCAAATTCTCCGCCACCATCCTGCGGGCCTTGGCCATATGGCCGGGGAACCACTGGATGTTCATCTCCGTATCCATCAATAAATACTCCCGATCCTGTCGTAGTCGCGCTCTGAATAGTCGGAAGCAGCCGGGTAAAGCACGATCAGCACCTTCCCGATGACGCACCGCTCGTCCACAAAGCCGATGGAGTCCGTGCGGCTGTCCGTGGACCTGTTGCGGTTATCGCCCATGAGGAACAGGAACCCCTCCGGCACCTCCACCGGACCCTCAAAGTCCTCTCTCGTGGTGGTGGGCTCGGCTGTATACGGCTCGTCCAGCGCCACACCGTCCACATAGACGATGCCCGCGTCGAAGTCGATGTCCACAGTCTGGCCTCCGGTGGCGATGATGCGCTTCACCAGCGGTTCAGGGCCGTAGGAATCGGTCTGCAAAACCACCACGTCGCCGTTTTTAGGCGTATAGAAAAGGTTCGAGGTCAGGATCATATCTGTATCCAGAAGCGTCGGCTCCATGGAGTGGCCCTTGACGTTGACCACGCGGATGCCGAACATGAAGATAAGGATACCGGCGACGATGGCCACAACGATGCACTGGAGCCAGTCGTATATCTCCATCTTCCCCTCGTCCTTATGAGCGGATTTTTGCTTCTTTGGCTCCTGCGGGATGCCGGAGCCGTCCTTCAGATCCTCTGTCACGGTTTCACCGCCTTTCCGAAACGGTAGACTGATGCGGATAGCAAAGATATCAAAAAAAGGGGGAACCGTCTCCCCCTTTTTTGTGTCAGATTCTCTCCTTGACCTTGGCGTTCTTGCCCACGCGGTCTCTGAGGTAATAGAGCTTGGCCCTGCGGACCTTGCCGCGGCGGACAGTCTCCACAGAGACGATGCTGGGAGAATGGACCGGGAAGACCTTCTCACAGCCCACGTTGTAGGAGATACGGCGGACGGTGATGGTCTCGTTGATGCCGCCGTGCTTCTTGGCGATGATCGTACCCTCAAAAGCCTGTGTGCGCTCGCGGTTTCCCTCCTTGACACGGACGGTGACGCGGACGGTGTCGCCCACGTTCATTTCGGGAAGCTCAGGCTTCATGTACTGCTGATTCAGTGTCTCGACTAAATTCATTGTATTTTTCCTCCCCTCTTGATAGGCGTTCGTACCGCGTTACACGGCATAGGACCGCCCCGATACGCGGGAAAACCCTCCTGAAAGGAGCATACCCGCAAAGGCTTTGATATAATAACACAACCTTTTGAAAAATGCAAGAATTTTTTTGCTGTTTTTTGATTTTTTGTAAAAACCTCACATACCGGAGCGCAGAGTCTCCATCATGGAGTAATTGTGCTCGCCCAGATCCTTCTTCATCTTCAACGCCTCTACAATGTCCATGGGGAACATCTTCTGCCCGTCGTAACAGATGACCTTGTTGGTCATGCCCTCCGCCAGCACCTTGACGGCGTTGTAGCCGAAATCCGCCGCCAGGACCCGGTCACGGACGGTGGGACGGCCCCCGCGCTGGACATGGCCGATGATGGTGGCGCGGGTGTCCATGCCCGTCTCCTCCGCCACAATCTTGGCCACCTCGGTGGCATGGGCGGCGCCCTCGGCCACGATCACGGCGTAATTGGTGCGCCCGTGCAGCTGGCCCTCGCGGATGGGACGGATGACGTCGCGCTTGTAGTCGATGGGCTTTTCCGGCACCAGAACGGCTGAGGCGCCCACGGCCAGGCCCACATAGAGGGCCAGGAAGCCGGCGCGGTTGCCCATGACCTCCACCACGGAGCAGCGCTCATGGGACTTCATAGTGTCGTTGAGCTTGTCGATGCACTCAATGGCGGTGTTGCAGGCGGTATCAAAGCCGATGGTGTAGCTGGTGCAGGCGATGTCGTTGTCGATGGTGGCGGGGATGCCGCACACGCTGATGCCGTACTTGGAAAGCTCCAGCGCGCCCCGGAAGGTGCCGTCGCCGCCTACGCACACAAGACCGTCGATGCCACGGAAGCGGCAGATGTCCGCGGCCCTCTGCACGCCCTCCGGCGTACGGAACTCGGCGCTCCTGGCGGTGTACAGCATGGTGCCGCCAAGGCTTGTGATGCCGGAGACGTCCTGGGGGGTCAGCGGCTCCATGTCTCCCGTGATCAGGCCGTGATAGCCGCGCCGGACACCGATGCACTCTATGCCCAGGCTGTGGGCGGTGCGGGCGACGGCGCGAATGGCGGAGTTCATACCCGGCGCGTCGCCGCCGGAGGTGAGAACGCCTATCCTGCTTACCTTGGATACTGTTTCAGCCATGATGTTTTCCTCCATTTTCTCTCTGGGGACTTTAGCTGCCGGGTCGGCCCCTTGTCAGGCCTTGCCGGACAGCGCGGTTTATCTGAATATATTCATATCCTTATCAAAAACTTCCAGGCGCTTTGTCCTGACAAAATCAGGCGTCAGGGCCGGCGAGAGCTGCCGGACAGCCTCTATCAGCTGGGCCGGGGACAAAACCGGCTCCTGGGCGGAAAGCCGCGCGGTGAGCAAAAGCTCGGACGGGGAAACGCCGCTTACCGTCAGGGACGCGATCAGGGGCTTGATATCCACCCTGGCGGTCTGGCGCTTCGTGCGCTTTTCCATCACAAGCTCCGGTCCAGCAAAAAAAGCCGCAAGCTCCTCCGCCGGATGAACTTCATTATAGTAAAACAAATGCGCCTCTATGTCAAGCCATTTGATATATTTAAATTTCGTATCTGACTCGTAGGCGTCCAGGACCCGTATCCCCTCCGGCAGTACGGCGTTGAGGCGCGCCGGAAGCTCGGAAAGGCCGGCCTCCCCCTCCAGCGCGAACTCCATAAGCTCGCACCGGCTCTCCACGCCAACGGAAAGGGGCAGGGCGAAATTCATATAGGGGTGGGGGTTGAAGCCCTCGGTGTGCCTTATCCGCACCCCCGCCCGGATAAAGGCCCGCTGCATGGTGCGCATCAGGTCAAGGTGCGAGATGAATACGGCCCGCCCCGACTTGGCAAACAAGATCCTATTCATCGCACCCACCTCTTTTCAAAAGGCAGTTGGCCCCACAGCCCATGCACTTTACCCGGCAGTCCGGCGTGACGCGCCCGGCGTAGGCCTCTCGCCGCTCGCGGGCAAGATAGCGCTTGGCGACGCCCACGTCGATAACGTCCCAGGGGAAAAGCTCTTCCTCTCCCCGTTCGCGGGCGGCATAGAAATCCGGATCGAGCCCGCAGGCCCGAAAGGCGTCCATCCAGCGCTCAAAGCTGAAATAATCCGTCCAGGAATCAAGCCTGCCGCCGCGCTTCCATACCTCCTCGATGACAGCGCCCATCCGCCGGTCTCCCCGCGACAGGGCGGCCTCGATGAGGCTGACATGGGGCTCGTGCCAGTTGTAGACGATGGAGCGGGAGGTAATGGATTCCCGCAGGAGCTTCACGCGCCTTAAATACTCCTCCACACCGGTCTGCGCCTCCCACTCAAAGGGCGTGTGGGGCTTGGGGACGAACATGGAGGTGCTGACGGTGATCTTCACACCCCGCGATTTATTCGCCGCGTACTCCCGCCAGGTGTGCAGGACCTTCTCGGCCAGCCGCGCGATGGCGGTCACGTCCTCGTCGGTCTCCGTAGGCAGGCCCAGCATGAAATAGAGTTTCAGGGTGTTCCAGCCGCCCTCAAAGGCCACGCGGCAGGAGTGAAGAAGCTCCTCCTCGGTGACGTTCTTGTTGATCACGTCCCGCAGGCGCTGGCTCCCGGCCTCCGGGGCGAAGGTGAGGCCGGATTTGCGCACCTTCTGTACCCGCTCCATAAGGCCCATGGAGAAGTTATCCGCCCGCAGGGAGGGCAGGGAAAGGCTTATTTTCCGGGGCTCGCACCACTCCAAAAGGCCGTCTGTCAGCTGGGCGAGGCCCTTGAAATCGCTGGTGGACAGGCTCGACAGGGTGATCTCCTCATACCCGGAGCTCTCCAGCGCCGCCCTGGCCTTATCCAGAAGAAATGCGGTGCTGTGCCGCCGTACCGGCCGGTAGACAAAGCCCGCCTGGCAGAACCGGCACCCGCGGACGCACCCGCGAAAAAGCTCCAGCACTACCCTGTCGTGGACGATCTCGGTGGAGGGAACGATGGCGTTGGTGGGATAAAAGGCGCTGTCCATGTCCTCAATGATGCGCTTTGTGACCTTTTCCGGCGCGTCCTCCCGGCGGGCGACGCGCTTGAGCGTCCCGTCGCCGTTGTACTCAGGTTCGTAAAGGCTGGGCACATAGACGCCGGGGATCTTGGCCGCCTCCCGCAAAAAACGCGGCTTGTCCCACCCCTCCGCCTTCGCCTTGCGCAGAAGCCTCAGGATCTCAATGTCCAGCTCCTCCCCCTCGCCGATGGCGCAAAG
This sequence comes from uncultured Oscillospiraceae bacterium, assembly GCA_947626845.1. GTDB lineage: Bacteria > Bacillota > Clostridia > Oscillospirales > Oscillospiraceae > RUG626. The sequence continues at coordinate 122,006 of CANQTW010000003.1, forward strand.
GTCCAGAAAATCCGCCATGGGTTCGGGATTGACGCAGGAGGTGCCGCCGGCAAAGACAAGGGGCGTCAGCGATCTCCTATCGGCGCTCCTCACCGGGATACCCGCCAGATCCAGCATATTGAGGACGCTGGTGTAGGCCATCTCATAGCCCAGGGAGAAGCCGATTGCGTCAAACGCGAACAGCGGGTCGCCGCTCTCCAGGGCGTAAAGAGGCATACGGACGCGGCGCATCTCCTCCTCCATGTCCCCCCAGGGGGCAAAGCACCGCTCGCACCACATCCCCGGCTCGGCGTTGATGGCGCCGTAGAGGATCTGAAGCCCCAAATTGGACATGCCGATCTCATAGGTATCGGGGAAGCAGAACGCCATACGGATATCCACATCCGCCTTATCCTTGATGATTTGATTGTACTCCCCGCCGGTGTAGCGGGCAGGCTTCTGGACCTTCAGCAATATCCTCTCAAGCACATCATCCATAGCACAAACCGCCTGAAATCAAGAGTATGACAGTATGATTGTACACTATCTCAGCGGCGTTTGCAACAATTTATTATCACAAAAACAGTACAAAAAAGAGCGGAAAAATTGCCTCCCGTCACGAAAAAAATATATATTCCGGCGGCCAACAGCAGGGAGGCGAACAGAATGTCGGAAATGAGACAGATCCGCCAGGCGATATCGGGGCCGAACCCATGGGCGGAGAGGGCATAGAGCGCCCGTCCCCCGTCCAGTCCGCCAAGGGGAAGGAGGTTGAAAACGGTATAGAGAGCGCTGACGGCGCAAAGCTCGTTGAGGAAAGAGGACTTCCAAAGCTCCCCCGCCGCCGCGGCAAAAAGGCAGCAGCTCCCGCCGGCCAACGGCCCCGAAAGGGCGATCACGGCGTCCCGAAGATAGGAAAACCGCCCTGAAAGTACGATCTCCGCCCCATACGCCCCAAGCCTGACGCCGTCTACACGCCCGCCGCACAGCCAAATCGCCGCCAGATGCCCCAGCTCATGGACCCCCGCCGCCACAAGGATCGCCAGGGTCAACCGGAATCCGGACAGCACCGTCACCGCGGACAGGAGCAGGATAAAACCGCATGTTATGTGAACCTTGTGGTTGGGCTCTTGCGTTATGTAAACTTCTTTGCCAATCTCCTCAGTTATGTCAACTCCATCAGTATTATTTATGTAAACTTTCTTCATACGGTGAGATAATAGGCCGGGTTAACATAACTTCCATTGACGATCAGCTCCAGGTGGAGGCAGGGGCCGGTGGCGTTTCCGGTGGAGCCGACGAGGCCCACGGTCTCGCCGGCGGTGACCGCTTCGCCGTCGGTCACGCTGATCTCCTGAAGGTGGGCGTACAGGGACTTGAGGCCGCCCTCGTGCTCCAGGATCACGTAGAGGCCGTAGGTAGTGCTGTCCCCTATGGCCGCGACGGTCCCGTCCGCCGCGGCGGCGGCCTCGCTCCCCTCCGCGGCGCCGATATCCAGGCCATAGTGGAAGCGCACCTTTCCGTCGGTTGGGTGTTCCCGGTAGCCGAATCCAGAGGTGACGGAGCCGCTCACAGGCAGGAACAGCGTCTTCCCTATCTCCGGCTTTTCATAGGTCACGTTCTTCGGTATGCCGTACTCCTCATAGGGCGCCTGGCTCTCCTTGAAGGCGGCTACCGGGTCGTTCGCCGTATCTGAGCCGGTTTCATTGGGCTGTTTGGCGGTGTCCGCCCCCTCCCCGTCGGAGGCGGGGGTATCGTCCGGCACATCCCCGGAGGTCTGGATCGCGTCCCCCTCGTCGGGGTGAAAGGCGTATTTCACGGCCTCCCGCAGGGATTTTATCACGCCCTCCCCGTCGCCTACCCGACGGGAAAAGACCTCCACAGCGCCGTGTATGTCGGGATCGCCCATAAGCGCCGCGGCCTTGGCCCCTATTTTATCCGCCGCCTCCGGCCAGGCCAGACGGACGGCCACGGCCAGCAGAAATATCCAGAGGCATACCGTGAACAGTGTGCCGCCGGTGGACCCTTTCTGCTTCTTTTGAACGCTTCTCCGCCGGACATTCCTGCCGGCGTTCCTTCTCCCCTCATAGACCATGGCAATGCCTCCCGTTCCTCGTATAAGAAAATATATTCGGGAGGGCCAAGCCCTATACCATTTGGGGTATACCTGGATAATAGCACAAGAACGATAACTTGTCAAGTATAAATATAATAAAAATAATTAATTTTTGTGAACAAAAGGAACGGCATCCCGCCGCGCGCGGAAAATACGGCAAAACGGGCGTCCGCTTTGCGCGGCGTTGACAAATCGGGACGGAAGGGCTATAATTTAGCCCATCAAGGAGTAAGGAGGGATAGGGATGCTTTTTTCAAGCTCTTTGTTCCTCTTTATCTTTTTACCCTCGGTGACGCTTTTATATTTCGCCCTGCCAAAGAAGCGCTGGGCGGTTCGCAATCTGCTGCTTTTCCTGCTCTCCATCGTCTTTTACTGGTGCGGGGAGCCAAGGCTTGTGGTGCTGATGCTCTTTTCCATCGGGGCCAACTGGCTATTCGGCCTTTGGGCGGGGGCGCTGCGCGCCAGGGAAAAAAGCGCCAGGCCCGCCGTCGTTCTGGCTGTCTGCGTCAACGTGGGCGTGCTGTTTGTTTTCAAGTATCTGAGCTTCCTCACCCGCCAGCTGAACATCCTCGCCCCCTCCCTGCCGGTAGTGGATATCGCCCTGCCTATCGGTATCTCCTTCTATACCTTCCAGGCCATGAGCTATGTGTTCGACGTCTCCTCCGGCGAGGTGGAGCCTGAGAAAAATCCGCTGAACGTGGGCCTTTACATCTCCTTCTTTCCCCAGCTGATCGCGGGACCCATCATAAAATACTCCACCTACGCCCCCCAGATCCGTGACCGCGTCCACTCCTGGGACAAGTTTTCCAGAGGTATGGAGCGGTTCGCCCAAGGCCTTTGCAAAAAGGTCCTTCTGGCCAATACCCTGGCCTATGTGGCAGACGCGGCCTTCGCCTCCGCCGCCCCTGGGGCGTCTCTGGCCCTTCTGGGCCTGTTTTCCTACGCTCTCCAGCTCTATTACGACTTCTCCGGCTACTCGGATATGGCCATCGGCCTGGCGCTGATGTTCGGCTTTGAGTTCCCCGAAAACTTTACGCATCCCTACATGTCCGTCAGCATCACCGAATACTGGGCGCGGTGGCATATCACTCTGGGAGAATGGTTCCGGGACTATGTGCTCTACCCTGTCTCCCGCTCCAGGCTCTTCATGTCCGCGGGGAAAAAGCTCAAGGCCAGATGGGGACGCGGCGCCCAGAAGATTCCCTCCTATGTCGCTCTTTTTATCGTCTGGTTCCTGACGGGCCTCTGGCACGGGGCCAACTGGACCTTTGTGCTTTTCGGCCTTTTCCATTACGTCTTTATCGCCCTTGAAAAGCTGATCAACATCAATAAGCGCCGCAACAAGCCCCTGCGTTGGCTCTACACCATGGCAGTGGTGCTTCTGGCGATGGTGCTTTTCCGCTCCGACTCCGTCGCGAACGCGGGGCGGTACTATCTGTCCCTGGTGGGGGCCAACGGGTTTTCCGACGTCTCCGCCCGATTCTTCCTCCGGGAAAACTGGCTCTACCTCCTGGCGGGCACGGTATTCTGTATGCCCGTGGAGGCGTATATTGAGAAGCGCGTCAAGTCCCGTCCCGTCAAGGCGTTCCTGCTGGACGGCCTGAAGCCGGCGGTCCTCTTTGTGCTTTTCGCGGCCTCGGTGACGTATATCATCAAGGGGACCTATAACCCCTTCATCTATTTCAACTTCTGAAAGGAGGGCGCGAGCGCCGTGAGAAAAACTGTTTTTCCCTGTCTTATGATCGCCTTTGTCCTCCTGATGAGCCTGCTTTTGGGGATAAACGCCCTCACCGGTTCCGGTATCCGCGGGACAGCCTCAGCCGTTGTGAAGAGCCTGCGCGAGCCGGATATCACCGCCTGGGAAACGGACGTGAACGAGACGCTGGATAAAAACCATGTGTTCATCAATATCTTCGGGGCCATTCAGCGGCTCCTGGGCAAGGAGCTTGTGGAGGACCCGGCGGGCTATCCCGTGGCAAGGCTCTCCAACGGGCAGCTGACCTTCGCGGGCAACGACGTCCTGATGGAACAGTCGGAAAACGCCGCGTTAGTGGAGCGGCTTGGCCGGGAGCTGGCGGAGAGCGATATCCCCTTTTTATTCGCCATCGCGCCCACAAAGCTGACGAACCCCGCGGTCAAAATGCCCTCCGGCGTTCCGGACTACGCCAATGTCATGGCGGACGCGCTCCTTCAGAAGCTCCAGGGGCAGGTAAACACCCTGGACATGCGCCCTGCGTACATGACCTCCGGCCCTGAGAACAGCTACTTTTTCAACACTGACCACCACTGGACCGCCCAGGGCGCTTTATTGGGCTGCGGCGTGCTGATGGAGGAGCTGGGCGGGAAATTCGGCTTTCAAATCAACCGCGAGGCCCTCGACCCCGCTTCTTACAACGTCACCGTCTACCCAAACCTGTTCCTGGGCAGTCAGGGGAAGCGCGTGGGGCTCTATTACGCCGGCACGGACGATTTCTCCGTCCTCAGCCCAAAATTTGAGACGAGCTTCTCCTACACCTACTCGAACCTCCCCCAGCCGCGCACAGGCACCTTTGACGAGGCCCTCTGCTTCCCCCAATGGCTGAACGATGACTATTTCAACGGGAACTGCTATGTATACTACTCCGGCGGGGACTGGGGCAGATCGGAGATCACGAACCTGCTGAACCCCGACGGCCCCACCGTGGTGCTGATCCGCGACTCCCTCTCCTGCGCGCTGGCGCCCTTCCTGGCAAACCAGGTGGGAAAGCTCATCACCATAGACCTGCGGGCTTACCCCGGCGGTCTTATGGACGAGCTGCGCCGGCTCTCCCCCGATCTTGTACTGGTGCTGTACGGCGCCAGCTGCTGCAAATCCACGGATTCCTTCAATTTCTTCAAGCTCCCCCAGTGACCGCGCCCGACAGGCGTTTTATCGGAAAAAAGGTTTGTTCCCAGGGGCTATTTTCGTGTGTTATTTTATTGACATGCCCGCCTGTAACTGATATAATTTTATAAGCTGCCATAAGGTGACGGTGCTCCCGCCGCCTTCACGGTGGAAGCACCGCAAAATCAACATACAAAGAAGGGAGTTTCACATGATCTATTCCGCAGAAGTTGAAAAAATGTGTCCCGTCGCCAAGGGCGCGTATCACGGCCCGGCCCCCATCCCTGAGGAGGGCAAGTGGGTCCAGGCCAAGGAGATCAAGGACATCTCCGGATTCACCCACGGCATTGGCTGGTGCGCCCCCCAGCAGGGCGCCTGCAAGCTGACCCTGAACATCAAGGAGGGCGTCATCGAGGAGGCCCTG
>CANQTW010000004.1 GCA_947626845.1 uncultured Oscillospiraceae bacterium
GAAGTCGATCCGTTGGCCCAGGAACGCCGGAGGCGTCAGCATCCAATCCTCGCGCTTTTTGAAGGACGTGGGCGACGTGCCCTCGGCCACGCGGATGACCTCGTCGAATTCAAACTTCGGCGAGGCGTTGTGGGCCGTGTAAAAGAGGTAGTATTTCTCCCCCACCTTCACCACGGAGCCTGTGCCCATCCAGAAGTCGCGTCCGGGGGCGGCCTCCAGGATCGGGCCGGGGTACTCGGTGAAATCAGCCAGATCCTTTGACGTGGCGAGGAAAATGGAGTGGTTATAGGAGTCTCCACCGTCCTTGAGGTAGTAGATGTAAAAGGTGCCGTCCTCGAAGTAGGGCATCACGTCCCCCACCCACGGCTGACAGCCGTCCACCGGGGCCGGGAGAAAGAAGCTTTTGTATTCAGACAAACTGTTTCCCATATTGACCTCCCTCTGCCCGTCAGGCGTATCGCGGCTTGATTTTTTCCATTATACCAAAAATGCGTGAGGACTGCCAGACATTTTCTGGGGCCCTCGCGCTTTTTCGGGGGAAAGCGGTAAAATGAATTATTTAAAGGGCAGGGATTTTTACTTGTGCATCAAGCCGGTGCCGCTGTGCCATGCCTGACCCACTTTTTCGCCAACGGCATAGTAGCCGTTCTTCATCTGGTCAAAGGTGAAAGCGTGGATCTTCCCGGCATCGATCTTTCCGGCATCATCCAAAATCTTTTCGTCCGCAATCACATTGATAATCTTCCCCAGTACTCGCAGGCCATAGGGCTGGGACTGCATTTCCACAACCTCACACTCCAGCGTAAGCGGATACTCGGTGATCACCGGAGCGTCCACCCGCTCGCTCTTGACGGCGTGCAGACCGGTGCGCTCAAATTTGTCCGTCATCTTGTTGGAACTGGCGATCCCGAGAAAATCCGATTCCCGCAGCGTATCCGTGCCAGGAACGGCCAGCGTGAAGGCTTTTCTCGTCTCAAGATTGGCCACCGTTTTATGTTCCGCCTCCAGGTTCAGCGCGACCATGTCCTCGGCGCAGATACCGCCCCAGGCCATCATCATAACATCCACTGTGCCGTCCTCGTTATAGGTGCCGATCATGTAAGTCGGCATAGGAAACAGGTAGGGCTTGACGCCCAGATTCTTTGACATTGCTATGACTCCTTTCCATGTCAGCCGGATTGACTTTATCCGGTTTTGATAGTACAATCATAACAAGAACAGGAAGAAAAGCAAGTACGCACATAAAAGTGCGATACTTACCTGAAGGAGAGTTAGGAATGAGTATAGAGTGTATCAAAGATGCCCGCCTGGAAGAGAGCGGATTTAACTATACCATGTCGTTGATACAGGGAAAATACAAGATGTTTATCCTGTACACGCTTATGGAATTTAAGGTCGTTCGTTTCAATGAATTAAAGAAATATATCAAAACGATTTCCTATAAAACGCTGAGTACTACCCTGAAGGAATTGGAGGCGGACGGGCTTGTCCGCCGCGAGGAATTTCCGCAGATTCCGCCTAAAGTGGAATACAGTCTGACAGAGCGGGGAGCGTCTTTGATCCCGATTCTAGACAGTATGTGCGAATGGGGAGAAAAGAACAGAATTTAGGTGCGACAGTTATTGTGTAAAAGGGGCTTTCACCCACCAAATACACAATGGCTGGCGGCTCATTTGTGGCAAAGTGAAGTAACCGGCTGAGAGAAGAGCAGACGCAGAGCAAGAAGGGGCATGACACGCCGATGGGCGGTCATGCCCCTTCTTGCAACTCTACATACGGGAAGTTATCAAATTTTCCGAATGATATCCAAAGTATGATGGGATGCGCCAATCAAATCGGGCCGTTCACAAATCGTAAAATGATATTCCATCCATTTTGCAAAGGTATCATCGTCCATGGCGTCGATACAGTCCCGCATATAGTTTGTGGCACCGTCAGTGGCGACAAGTTTGACCCGTTTCACGGGAACCTCTGCGTCAAGCGCGGCGATTTCTTCTGTGCGCACCATTTCAAACAGATCCCTCGGCTCGCTCACGCATTTCCAATCCGGCGTGAGCATGTTCAGCTCCATCACCTCATGCAACTTATTTTTCCCAAAGACGTATTGTATGACTGTCGGCTCATTCATGCAGTAGGCGACCAATATGTACCCGCCGGGCCTTGTCACCCGCACCGCTTCGACCAAGGCTTTAAGTTTATCCTCCCGTGTGTACAGGTGATACATCGGTCCCAGCAGCATTGTCAGGTCATAGGTGCCATCCGGCAGGGCCGACAGGTCTGTCGCGTTGCCCTGCATAGCCGTGAGTGGCTCCGAACCGTCCAATTTGGCTTTGAGCAATTCCAGATTGTGCGCTATCAGCTCCACAGCCGTCACTCGATGTCCCTGCTTTGCCAGCGTCACACTATACCGGCCAGTCCCCGCGCCGACCTCTAAAATTTTTGGTTCAGATATTCCATTAAGACACTCGCGGATATATTTCATCGTAGTCAGGTATTCGACCTGTCCATGCCGGGAAAGCAACCGCTCGTCCTCATCATAACTGTTGTAATAATCTTCAATGTAACTCATGTTTCCTCCCAACCCTCGATTTGTCGCTCTGTTGAACCATGCTAAAATTATAACACATTAAGGAAGCGCTTTCAAGATATCGGCCTGTTCCGAAGGGCGCACTTACTCACCACCGGCAGGGCCGGCGGTGGTACTGCCTGGCGGCAGCCGTGCGCTCTCCGAGGGGGACGCACCAGCTAATCCTTGACCCTGATGGTAGCACCGAGTCAGGAAGCTGTCAAGGGATCGGATTCACCTTGCCTGCGGCACCCTTGACAGCTTTCCCGCCCCGGCGCTTGATAGCCGCCAAGAGGGGCCTAAGCCCCTCTCTTTTCAGAATGTGAACTCTTGGACGAAAGGCCCCCTGACAGATCGCTTAGTGGCAATAAAAAATGTTGAAATGCCCGCCTTTTTGGCGTATAATGAATCAAGCGGACAAGGGCGCCTGGCGGCGTCCTTGTCTTTCTTTATGGAGGTGGTTTCGTGTGAAGCCGATCATTGGGGTCATGCCGCTGTGGGACGACGAGAAGGACAGCATTTGGATGCTGCCGGGGTATATGGACGGGATCATTGAGGCCGGGGGAACGCCCATCATCTTCCCCTTCTCCGACGACGCGGAGGAGCTGACAGGGCTTGTGAAGCTTTGCGGCGGCATCCTGTTTACGGGCGGGCATGACGTGTCGCCGGGGCTCTATCGGGAGGAGGCCCTGCCCGGCCTTGTCTCCTGCTGTGAAAAAAGGGACGTTATGGAGAGCATCGTCCTCCGGGCGGCGATGGATTTGAACAAATCCATCCTCGGCATCTGCCGCGGGATTCAGTTCATCAACGCGGCCCTGGGCGGCTCTCTGTATCAGGACTTGCCCACACAGCACCCGTCCTGTGTCGAGCATCACCAGCGCGCCCCCTACGATGTTCCCATACACGATGTTGAGCTTGAGGAAAATACGCCGCTGGCCGACTGTCTGAAGGCCCGTCATCTGGCGGTAAACAGCTGTCATCACCAAGCCGTGAAAACCCTGGCGCCGGGGCTTGAATGTATGGCCGTCTCCCCCGACGGGCTTACGGAGGCGCTCTACATGCCGTCGCGGAAATTCCTTTGGGCCGTCCAATGGCACCCGGAGTTTTCCCATAAGTCCGACCCCAACAGCCGGAAGATCTTCAAGTCGTTCGTTGACGCGGCGAGGTAGGGTGAATGTTCAATCAATATTCCCGCAAAAAGTCGGTTTAAAAAGTTGCACCTTTTATTTAAAAGTCACTTGAAAAAATTTATACTTTGGCTCAAGGCATTTGCTTTTTCGTGATAATTTTACAATTCTGAGCCTGCTTTTTCGTGTTTCAGAGTTTTCCTGCTCCCATAACCCCATGCACTGCAAAACCGTTCCGGCGTACTTCGGATTGTCCTCTTTTTGTATATGCAAGTATCTCATAGTATCATCTGTGGCGGTTTTTATAAAAACCTTTTTTCCTACAGTGTGTCAATAACTTTCAGGTATCGACTTAAGGCTCTTATTATCCATCAAATATATTTTTGCGGCTTTAAGTGTTGCGCGTGAGATATTCAACTCATTAGCAACGGTTTTTTCGTTAGCACGAAATGTATTTGGATGTCCTCTCATATAGATGAATACCTTCATAACTACATTAGGCAAACCAGGAACAATCATGTTTTCATAGTCAGCAACATAGACACAGTGTTCCTTTTTAATCGATATCTTCTCCCCATAAATTCCTTTACTGTAGTTCTTATAACAAAATATTATCGGAAGTTGTATAATAAAATATCTCAAATTATGCTACTATTCTATCGTGATTAATTTATCGGAAAAGTGCAGTACTTTCCAAAAAAACTCATAATTATATTACTACAATATCACGCTAAAAGCAATGAGCAAAACACTCTTTTTCCAAATTAATGTATATTTTTTGCCTTTTGTCTTCCTAATCTGATGCTTCCCACGCTCGACGTAGCCGAATGTGGGGAAGCACTATATTGGCGTTAATTTACTGGTAAATTCCCGTTTTCTCCCTCTCCAGGCGTATATCCCTCAGTTTCTTGCCCTGGTAGGTCCAGAATACCGGGCCCTGAAGGGGGTACGGGGTCTGAAGAATCTCCTGTGCCAGGGCTGAGAGGGAGTAGGTTTTGCCGTTATATTCGATCTGCCGCTCGTCTTTGACCGTCGCCACCACGTCCGGCCTGGCCTCAAGCACAATCTCCGCCCCGATGGGAATACCGCATTTAAAGAAGGAGAAAGGCGATTTGCGCTCCTTGGCCTCCTCCTGCACGGATGCCGCCACCTGCTCGTCCAGTATCTCATGCCCTTCCGGCGTCAAGCGTTTGAGCTTGTCCTCCGTCCCGCTGAGCCTCGCAATGCTCTCAAGAAGGGCGTAGGCGTCCTCCGGCGTCATGGCATAAAATTCTTTTGTTCTCGTCTTGCCATCAAAGGTGTCAATGGCCCGAAGCTCCGGATTAAGCCTGTCGATGAGGCTGTGGAGTTCCTTGTCCTGGAGCGGCTTTGAGACCTCATAAGTGGCATAGACGCGAAAAGCAAAGGGCATACACTCGCTCCTGTTGAGCTGGGCGAGCCGCTTTTCAATATTCGTGGCGTACCCGATTTTCACATAGTCCGGGAAGGACGGATTTGTGAGTATGTAGATAACGCCTGACTTTTTCTCTGTACTCATATATGCCTCCTAATTTTATTCTTACCCCACCACCAGCTTATTTGTCTTCTTTAAAAACTTCGCCGGTATGGGAGCGTATAATTTCCAGGTGATGTTCATGGGTCGGGAACCGTCGTGCTTGACATAGCGGGCGGAGCCTAAGTAGGTATAGGCCTCAGCGCCGGAGGTAATGCGGTCGGATTTGAACTCACGGACGAAGAGAAGTACACGGCTCCCCTGCTCCTGATGGTGAATGTAACGCTGGCCCGTGGGGGAATTTTCCGCCGTGGTGCTCTGACTTTGCCAATGGAAGAGTTGACTGTTAATGGAGTAATCCTTGTACATGGTGGTGGGCGAATAGTCCTTGTCGGACTTGTTCAACGTCACGAAAAAGAGGTCCAGCTTCTTCTCTGGCAGCCACTTCACGCCCTCGCGGACGGTGGCGGGCTTCAAAAAGTCCATAGCCACCAGGATCTGATCTCTTGTGTAGGTGCAATGCAGATCCAGAGGGCAGTCGAAGCCCACATCCACAGCCTCATCCACAAAGTCGATGCGCTGGTACTGGTATCTCAGAAGCTCCAGGAGCTCTGATAACATCACGGGGCTGTCAGATAGGGCGTGCAGGTTGTCCAGTACCTCATCGCTGTCCCAATTCTCCGCCGCCTTGCCCCAGACAGTCACGTAGAACATCTGGAGCATACATTTTTCCATGGGTGACAAGCACGAAAAATCCGTATTGTCCAGCTTTGGCAGCAGGTCAAGGAGAAAGCGGATCCACCGCCGGGAGTCAATGACCGAAAGGCGTGCAAACGCCTTTGTCATGGTCTCCTCCAGCAGTTCTGTGAATTCGTCCCTCACATCTGCCCTGGCGCAAAGCCGCGAGAAGGAGGCGAATTTATATAAGCTCCTGGGATCCAGGCGGTAGTGGTCCAGGAAATTGGCAAACGTCAATTCCTTTCCCGTGTCCTCCCGGAAGGTGGCGATCCGCGACACCAGTCCCGCACTGTTGCCATAGGAGGCGCGGATGTTGTCCAGAATATATTTTGCCGCCTTACGCTCCAGCTGTATGTAGCACCCTTTGGGCAGGGAGATGAAGCCGTCCCTGATCTCCCTGGTGACGCCGCGGGTGGTGTTGGTGAGCAGGGCGGCGAATTTGTCCTCGAAGTTATACTTTTTATTGGCCTGACCGATGAAATCCAGCACCGTCAGGCATTCCTTCCCCTCCGAAAGCCGCAGACCGCGGCCCAGCTGCTGCAAAAACACCGTCAGGGACTCGGTTGGGCGCAGGAAGAGGACTGTGTTGACCTCCGGGATGTCCACGCCCTCGTTGTAGATGTCCACCACAAAGATGAACCGGACCTGACCGGAGACCAGTTTGTTTTTCGCGTCCTTCCTCTCTTCGTCCGGGGAGTCGCCGGTGAGGAACATGGACGGGATACCACGCTCATTGAAGATATTGGCCATAAATTTGGCGTGCTCCACAGAGACACAGAAGCCCAGCCCCTTCACATCGTCGATGTCGGTGACATATTTGAGCAGGGATTCAATCACCAGATCCGCCCGGCGCTTTGCGACTAACCCGCTGATAGTGTAGATATTGGAGAGCTCCGTTCTGTCATAGCCGCCAGCCGTCCACCGAAGGGAGTCAAGGTCCACCACATCGGTGACGCCAAAGTATTGGAACGGACATAGCAGCTTCCGGTCGATAGCCTCCGGGAGTCTTATTTCCGCCGCGATGCGGTTGGAGAAGTAGGGCAAAATGTCCTTTCCGTCCATTCTCTCCGGCGTGGCCGTCAGGCCCAGCAGGATCTTCGGCTGATAATACGTCAGCAGCTTTTGATACGTGGGAGCGGCGGCGTGGTGGAACTCGTCCACAACAATGTAATCGTAAAAATCCGCTGTTGTCTTCTCTGTGAAATTCCGGGAATTGAAGGTTTGTATTGAAATAAACAGATGATCCAGGCTCTCGGTCCTTGTGCTCCCAACAAACATCTCCCCAAAGTTTGCATCCTTCAGCACCGCCCGGAAGGTATAGAGGCTCTGGCGCAATATCTCCTCCCGGTGGGCAACAAAAAGAAGGCGGCAGGGTGCGCCAGGGTTTTGCCGGCGAAAGCGCCGGTAGTCCAGCGCCGAAACCACGGTTTTTCCCGTGCCTGTGGCGGCCACCACCAAATTCCGGGTATAGCCCCGCACGGCGCGTTCGGCCTCCAATTTGTCCAAAATCTCCTGCTGATAGGAGTACGGTTGGACATCTACCGTATAGGTCTCGGCGTTATTGCTGTCAAAGTATTTCTCGGCCTTCAACGCACGAGAAAGGCGCTCCTGCTGGCCCTCATCGTAATACTCAAATTCGCCGGAGTTCCAATAGCTCTCAAAGGTAGCCTCGATCTTGTCGATGGTCTCCGGCAGATCCTTTTTCGTGACCTTGACGTTCCACTCAAGGCCGCTGGAGATGGCGGCATTGGAGAGGTTGGAGGACCCCACATAGGCTGTGGTAAAGCCGGTATCCCGGTAAAAGACATAGGTCTTGGCGTGGAGCCTTGTCCGTTTGGTGTCATAGCTCACCTTGATCTGGGTGTTGGGGAGCTTCCGAAGCTCCTCGATGGCCTTGATGTCCGTGGCGCCCATGTAGGAGGTGGTGATGACTCGCAGCCTTCCACCCCGCCGGGTGAAATCTCCCAGCTCCTCCATCAGCAGCCGAAGCCCGCTCCACTTGATGAAGGACACCAGCATGTCAATGCGATCACAGGACACGATCTCCTTTTTGAGCTCCGTGTACATCTGGGGCTCGTGGAGAGAACCGGTAAAAAGGGAGCTCTGGGCAATGGATGTTTCGGGCCTTACGATCCCGGCCCTCTCATCCACGGCAAGAACAGTATTTTTCCGCTCCATCAAAGCCAAGAGCTGCTCCGCCTGCTGGGCCACAGAAAGGCCGTCAAATCCGCCCTCATTCGTGCCGGCGGCGATGTCCCGGACGATTCGATTGACCAGCTCAATTTGGGTCTCAATGTCTCCCCCGTTGTCCTTAACGTTCTCAAGTCCCCGCTCCACGACCTCCGCCACATACTTGGCCAGCACCTTCGCCGCCTCCGCCCCATCAATGGCGGCAGTCTCAACCAGCTTGTCCGTAGTGGCAAGTTCAGCGTCAAGAGATTTATTAATGACTTGTTCGTAAAGGCCGTTGGGAAGCATAAGGACACCTCGATTCCCGCACTTTTTCAGTATTATACCCTATGTTTCTGGCGATTTCAACAAGCAAAGTCCGTCACGCCGCAGTATATTGAAAAAAAGCGCCGTTTGGGGTAAAATGGATTTACCAAATTGGTTTGGGTGATGACAGTGCTTTGTGCGAACTCAATTGATAGTGCGATTTCTTCCCTTTTCGGCCCCTCGGTCAAGGTCGTTGACCGGCAGAGGGTGTCCGGCAGGGACATTAACCGTGCGTACAGTTTGGAGCTTTCCAGCGGTGAATGTGTGTTCCTCAAAAGCAACCGGGCGGGGCTTCTGGATATGTTCACTGCCGAGGCTCACGGCATTGAGGCGTTGAGGGCAACCGGCACCATCGGCGCACCGGAGCCGCTGGCAGTCGGGACAGACGAGAATAATGCTTTTTTGATCATGGAATACCTCTCCTCCGCCCCGCGTCGATCTGACTATTGGGAGACCTTCGGCCACGAACTTGCAATGCTCCACCGTGCAAAGTGCGGGCCCCGTTTCGGCTTTCCAACCGACAACTATATTGGCTCCACGCCACAGCAAAACGCTCACATGGACAGTTGGGTAGCGTTCTTCCGCGAGCGCCGCCTCATCCCGCAGATGAAGCTCGCCTGGAGGCTTCTTGATGAGCGCACACGGCACAATCTCACCCGTATCACTGACCGCCTTGACACTCTTCTCCCGGAGCCGGCCTTTCCCTCCCTCATCCACGGTGATCTTTGGTCCGGCAACGCCCTCTGCGGCCCCGACGGCAAAGCGTGGATTTTGGACCCGGCGGCCTATGTGGGGCACTTTGAGGCGGAGCTTGCTATGACCGAGCTTTTCGGCGGTTTCCCGGAGCGCTTCTACCGGGCCTACGACGAAGTCAATCCCATTGACCGAGGCTACGCAGACCGCCGCGACCTCTACAATCTCTACCACCTTCTCAACCACCTCAACCTTTTCGGCCTCTCCTATCTTTCCAATGTCTCGTCCATCGCAAATCGTTACGCCTGATCCGCCTTATTTTGCTTATACCGTCGCAAATTTTGACGCATACTCACCCTGTTTGGCACCGCCAAATTGCAGTGCATTATCAATTCAAACCCGCATTCCACCCTTTACATTCAGGGTCGATACGGGTATAATTGATATTGCTCAATAAAAAATTTGAAAGGCATCCTATGAAAAAACTCACGATTTTACTGCTCCTCCCCGTCATGCTCCTCACTCTTACAGCGTGCTCTGGTGGGGAGGCGCAAGAGGAGACATCCACAACAGGCAAGGAGGAAAATGTGATGGTCGGGACATTGAAAATGAAGATCGCCGACACGGACGTTTCAGTGGAATGGGAGGACAATGAGTCCGTCGTGGCCCTCCGAAAGCTTGCGCAGAACGGACCACTCACGGTACAGATGTCCATGTATGGCGGGTTCGAGCAGGTGGGATACCTGGGAACGGACTTGCCACGAAACGACGTGCAAACCGTGACGAAGTCCGGCGACATCGTGCTCTACTCCGGCAACCAGATCGTGGTGTTCTACGGCTCCAACTCCTGGGCGTACACGCGGCTCGGACATATCATGGACAAATCGGATGAGGAGATGGCCCAGCTGCTCTCAAATGGCGACGTGGTCATCACCCTGTCCCTGGAGGAGTGAGGTACATATGGAATATCGCACACTGCCCCACGGCGGCGAGAAGATAAGCGTCATCGGCCTTGGCGCCGGGAGCCTTTCCGGCACGAAAGATGAGATGGTCGCAGTGCTGAACGCCGCCATCGAGAATGGCATCAACTATTTCGACCTGGCCCCGTCCGTTGAAGCGCCCTTGCACGCCTACTCTGAGGCCTTCGCCGGGAGGCGTGACAAGGTCCTCACTCAGATGCACTTCGGCGCGATCTATAAAACCGGCGAGTACGGCTGGACTTGCGACCTTGACGAGATCAAGGAGCAGATTGCCTGGAATTTCCGCACCCTCAATATGGATTATACGGACTTCGGCTTCATCCACTGTGTTGACGATATGGAGGATCTGGACGAGGTTCTGAACGGTGGGCTTTGGGACTACATGAAGGGCCTCAAGGCGGACGGCGTCATCCGTCACCTGGGTTTCTCCTCCCACGACCCCACCATCGCAAGGCGGGTCCTGGACACCGGGCTCATCGACTTATTCATGTTCAGCATCAACCCCGCCTACGACTACCAGAAGGGCGAGTACGCCATCGGCGAGGTCGCCCAGCGTGCCGCCCTTTACCGGGACTGTGAGAGGATGGGCGTGGGCATCTCCGTGATGAAACCCTTCGCCGGAGGCCAGCTTTTGGACGAAAAGCGCTCCCTTTTCGGCCACGCCCTCACCCATGTTCAGTGCTTCCAGTACGCCTTGGACCGCCCCGCCGTGCTGACGGTGCTCCCCGGTGTCCGGGACATGGCGGACCTTGAAACCGTGCTCCACTACGTGGACGCCGCACCGGAGGAGATGGATTATTCGGACATCAGCCGCTTTACGCCACGGGATGCCGAGGGCGTGTGCGTCTACTGCAACCACTGCCAGCCCTGCCCCGCCGGCCTGAACGTCGGCCTCATCAACAAATACTACGACCTTGCCCGCGTCGGCGACGAGCTGGCCCGTAACCACTACCTCAACCTTCCCCTCCACGCCGACGCCTGCCTCCACTGCGGACACTGTGAGAGTCGGTGTCCCTTCCATGTGAAGCAGGAGGACCGTATGCGTGAGATCGCGGAGTATTTTACTTCTAACGTAACCTGAAAGACAGTATTTGACTTAATAAACCATATTAGAAGTTAATGAAGGTCTGAAAATGAGTTTACTTTCAATTGCAAGTGAAAAATCCCGCCAGCGCGGGTATGAGTATTTTACGGAAAACAAAGTAATCTCCGCAAAAGGTACCGGTTCCGCAAGCTTTGTTGGAACTGTTCGGGGCAGTGGGTCAGCGGAATATCATGTCTCCATTGACCTTGAACACCCCAGAAAATCCTCCTGTGACTGTCCGTTTGCCGCTGGAAGATCGCGTATTTGCAAGCACATGATCGCACTCTATTTTACCGTGTTCCCTAACGAGGCGGAAAAACACCGCATCGAGGAGGAGCGCAGACTTGCGGAAATCGAGCTCGAAGAGGAGTTTAAGTTTAAGCAGGACGAAGTTGTTATCACGTATTTATTGCGGATGTCAAAGAACGAACTGGTCAACTTGGTGTCCTCGCTTCTCCAATTGCTTCCCGACTGGCAGTATGACTTATTTATAGACGAACTGTTTGACAACAATGAGGACTGTGAAAATGACGGGGAATTTGAAGATGACAATAATGCGTAGAAATTGAGGAGCATATGCAATCCTGTTACATATCTCCGTTCCTTCCCCTCCCCTCAAGCTACAATACACCCACTCCCTCACCCGGCCCCTGCCGGGTGAGGGAGTGGCAGCTCCTGACCACATATTTCGCCACAGACAGGGGCGGAGACAGTGGACCGGGGCGGAGGGAAGAAGGGCGGAGAGTATTTGAATCGCGGCAAAAACTATCAAAAAGCAACGGAAATGTCCGGAAAAAGTTTTATAAATCGGTTCAAATACAGGTTGTTTGCCCATGACGGCATAAATCTTACACGATATATGCTTTCTCCGTCGTAAAATCAGGCTGTTTTCTTTGATTCGTTCTCGTTGTAAAACTCGCAGTATATCTCTTAATCCGCAAACGGATTTCCGCTTGAATATCCTGCGAACTCAAATTCCGCCATATCCCATTTTTTCAAAAAAGCCTCCAATCAAACCATTTTCGTATTGCACGGTACGGACACCGTTACCGCGCCGTTTTCATATTTGACACTTATCTCGCCGCGCACGCTGTTATATATACATTCAAATCCCGATATAAAATCGTCGCACGAGGGAGAAACGGTTACCGTTTTAAATGCGTCATCGCTTTTTATTCCCGCGACTTCGGTAAAGAACCATTCCATAATATGCCCCATCATATCGTGGTTGCGGCTGCGCGCGTCGTCGCGCCAGAACTCCGGCAGTGTCGTTTCGCCCATGTTCACGAAACGCAGATACGACGGGTGATTTTCCCTTAAAATCATATCGTAAATTATATCGTTCCGTCCAGCTTTTGCGAGCGCGCGGAGGATATACACAAGCCCGATCTCGCCGCATTCAAGGTGCTTTCCCGCGCTTACTCGTACAAGCGCGTTCTGCACGTCAGATTTGTTTTCATCAGGCACAAGCCCGAAACAAAGCGGTATCGCCTGATTCGCCTGCGTGATTTCGCCCGTTTCGTAATCGCGGTAGCCGTCCTTTGTCAAAAGCGATTTATTGTAATGCGCCTTGACATTTTCCGCTTGCTCAGTAAATTCATCGGTTTTTCCGAGAATATC
Source organism: uncultured Oscillospiraceae bacterium (assembly GCA_947626845.1). Classification (GTDB taxonomy): domain Bacteria; phylum Bacillota; class Clostridia; order Oscillospirales; family Oscillospiraceae; genus RUG626. The sequence goes on from CANQTW010000004.1 coordinate 12,797, forward strand.
CGCGATTTCCGCCATTGTCATAAGGTCGTGATAATAAAACGCCGTTTCGATATTTTCACGGCTTCTGCCCTTGTTCTGCGCTATGCCCCAGTCGCCCAGACCCGCGCTGATAAATTTTTCGCCACCCGTTTTGCCGTACAGTCTGTTGTAGTCGTTATACTGCGCCGTCAGATATTCGATATATTTTTTCGCGGTTTCGTAATTTTCAGCCAAGACGCGCACATCTCCGTAAAAGCGGTACTGCTCATACGCCGCGAGTATGACCGAACTGCCCCACGGGATTATGTCCCAAAAGCTGCCCTCGCCGCCGTCGTAGAGAAATTTCGCGTAGCGCGACGCAATCGACGGAATAAGTCCGCTTTTGTATTCGTGGTAAAACTTGCTCTCGTCCGTATCAAATTCATCCTCCGCGTACTGCGAATCGCGCATATCGGCGGCGATTTTCGACCACAGCGCGTCAACGTCCTTATTGTACATAACAGAGCGCGCCATTAAATGATTCGGCTCAAGCCAGCCGAGCTTTTCAATCGTCGGGCAGTCGGTATGCGAGTGGTTGAGATTGCTCTCGATTGCCTTTAATATAAGCGTGTAAATTTTATTTATCCGCTCGTCCGAGCAGTGAAAATATCCGACGTCCGCCGCCGACGAGGTGGTAAAATACGCCTTAAACTCGATTATCTGCTCATATTCCACGCCCTCGATTCTATACCACCGTGCGCCGTTTACCGAGAATTTCTGTTCAAATTCATCTGTGCCGCCGCTCAATGTAAGCACCGAATATGCGTCGACCGTCTGCGAAATATCTCCGTCCGCCGCGAGCTTTTCAACAGGAATAACCTTTACCCTCTGTCCGCGCACACCCTTGACCTTCAGATAAAATTGTGCCGACATATTCTGTCCGAAGTCAAAAATCATACGCTCTGTATCAACGCTTTGCGGCTCATAGCTGTATTTATGTATCACCGGCGGATACGTGAACGAAGCGACTTTCCCCTTCGGCGCGCTCACAATTTTCGCGGCTGCCCAATCGTATTCAATAGTGTTGTCAATATCCTCGCTGCCGTAAATATTCGCAAGCGTCGTTTTTGAGCGGCTTACCTCCCACGATGTATCGGTTACGATATACTCGTCCCCGATTTTAAGCTGCGCCATAGCCGCGAGACACTCGCCAAACGGCACATAGCCCTTGTCCATAGTATAAAAATACCGTGTTCCGCCCTCGTCGTCGCCGATATACCAGCCGTTCGCGGCTTCAATCGTAATTTCATTTTCGCCGTTCGCAACAAAATCGGTCACGTCGTAGGTCGAGTAATGGACGCGCTTGTTAAAATCGGTCTGGCTGCCCTCGTAAGCATAGGGACTTATGTTTTTTCCGTTTATTTTAACCTCGAACTGCCCCGGAACGCATACGGACAGAACCGCCTTTTCGCCGCCTTGAACGCTGAATTTCCTCCGCGCGATAAATGGCTTTTTCGTACCGTTTCCGATCCACTCGCCGCGCCACTCGCGGACGCCCGTAATAAAATACGCCGTTTCGGATATTTCCGCATTGTCGTTTTCGTCCCATGCGGTAACGGTGAAGCCGTATTCGGTCTGCTCGTTTAGCGAAAGCCTTATTTCGATATTGTTCTGCGCTCCCGATATCACCTTGCCCGTTGAATATACCGGCGCGCCGTTTTCGTAAATATCGATCCGGTACGCGGTTTGCATATCGTCTCCAGCGCCGTATTTCCACATCACGTTAAAGCTGTCCTCTACTCCCGTTTGAGTGTAGAAGTCCTGAATTTTGCAATTTATCGGCTTCATATATATTATACCTCGAAATAATTGTTATTTGTATTTTACCGTACTTCGCGGTTTATTTCAAGTAAATCTGTCGCTCAGTCTGCTTTTACCCGCTTTATCGCGCGCAAAAATAAATGGTATTAATTCTCTTTTATCCTTATCTGTGAGCTTTTTCTCTTTATCGCACAGTTTTTTACTGTCCATTCAGGTCGAAGTTCAGCAATAACTATTATAATGGTTAGGAGTCATGGTGGCTACAAACTCGTTAACCGTGGCCCTCTCCACCTTTTTGGCCTCCCCTGCCTTTCCAGTATCTCGTCCATCGCAAAACGTTACGCCTAACCCGCCTTATTTTGCTTATACCGTCACAAAATTAGCGTTTTCGTAGAAGAAATCAGAGTTTAAATTTCAATATTCTAAGTACTTTCTTCTAAAAAAATATATACGCAACGCCGAGGTCACTGTTTTTACAGCCCTCGGCGTTGTACTGTTTTGCGGGGTTTGCTGCAACCCCAATGTTATTTTAGTTGACTTTAAAAATGTCTCAGTTTATCGCTATGAAATGCGGTGTACAGGCGAGCGTTTGTTTACTCCGCGTCCCCTGCAAGCTGAAGGTATCTTGTCAGGATCGCGGCCAGGTCGCCGCGCTTGGCTGTCCCGGCGGGGTCAAAGACGTTGCCTCCCTTGCCCTGGACGACCTTGTTCATACAGCACCAGCCCACCGCCTCGTAGGCCCAGCCGCTCACCCTGCCGCTGTCCGTAAACGTCAGCCGGTACATCCAGTCGCCGGTAAAGCCGCCGCCCCTGTACTGCTCGTACCGGTAGATCATCGCCGCCAGCTCCTCGCGGTTCACCGCCCTGTCGGGCCGGAAGGTGCCGTCATCGTAGCCGCCTACGATGCCCTCTCTGGCCGCCCAGCGGATGGCCTCGGTATACCACTGGCCATCCCTCACATCAGTGAACCGCGTCGCGTAATTCACCACGGGCTTGTTCTCATAGTTCCACAGGGTCATAACCACGGTGGCACGGGTGACGGTGCCGTTGGGGTCAAAGAGGCCCAGGTTATTGCCGCGCATCAGGCCGCGGCTGATGACGTAATCGGTGTACTGGTGATACCAGGCCGTCACATCAAGGTCGGGGAACCCTCTGCTGGGGCAGTCCGCGCCGCCGTCGCAGGTCTTGAGCCTGAAGCCGGCCTTGACCGTCACATTACCGGAGGGCATGGTGAAGCTGTATGTGCCGTCGCCGTTATCGGTGACGGCAACTTCCCTGCCGCCGCTGTCGGTGACGGTGAGCTCCTCCAGCTCGTAGCCCTCGTCTGGCTCCACGGTCAGGGTGACATCGACGCTGGGGGCGGCCCAGGATGAGCTCGCGTTCACAATTCCGTGTTCAGAGGCACGTACAGTTATGCCGCAGACGCTGTCCTGCGCTTCGATTGGCTCGCCGGCCACGCCGAAGGCGTAGACGGAGAATTGATCCGCGCGTATGACGATATACGCAGTGTCGTTGAGCTCCTGCACGTAATAGCACTCAAATCCCGCCGTCCTGCCCACAGAGGGGCTGACCTTACACATCATCTGGACGTTGTTGTTCGCGCCGTGCTGGCGTAGGACGAAAATATTCTCCTTTGTCGCGTCCGGCGTGGCTTGAATTTTACTCTTCAACGCTTGGGTCAACGGGAAAGTCAGGGTCAGCAAAGCCGGCGTGGTGGGCATGGTATCCTCTCTCGTATGCGCGGCCCCGCTGGCGGCTGTCCCGGTGACGGTCTTGGTTACGGTGACATCGATCATGTCGGTGATGGCCTGCGCGTTTTTCACGCCGGGGACAGTCCGCGCCACGGTCTCAAGGCTCGATGTGATTTCCTCCACCTCCGCGCCCGACAGTTGGGATTTTCTTCCACTCAAATCATTGGCTCTCAGGGTGATGTCGATGACCATATCGCCGTTCTGAGCCGCGGCCTTCTCATAGCCGGTGATGAACGCTTTGATGTCATCTACCGCCAGGAACGGCACAGCCCCTTTAAGATCGCTTTCCACCGTTGTTTTCAGGGAAAGCTCGGAGAGCACAAAGGTCTCCGAGCCGCCGCTCACCTCAGGCGCGTCCACAGTGACGATGCCCTCGGCGTTGCAGGACTTGCCGTTGACACTTTCTTTTTTGACCGTGACGCTGTGGATTCCGTAGAGCACATCCAAAAAGGTGACCTGGCCCTTTTTGTCGGTCTTACGGGCATAGGTATCACCGCTATTCCGGACTTTGACCGTTACGTCAGCTCCCTCGACAGGTCTGCCGTCCTCGTCAGTGACGGCGATGGTAACATCTCCGATAAATACGGCTTTTGTATCCAGGCCGGCCTTTTCGGAATAGCTGGCGGTCACATCCCCCTTTACGGTGGCGCGTCCCTTGATCATGGTAATGTCGCCCTTCGCGTCGATATCCATATCCGCTCCCCCAAACCCGCCGGTAACGGTAACGTCCCTGCCTTTGGAGGCGGTGTAGGTAAACGTATCGCCCTGGCCAATCCTCAGTCCTTCGGCTGGGATCATCTCCAGCCTGCCGGTCATGTCGTCGGAGGCGTTGAGCTTACCGTCATTGCCTACGGTGACCGTACCGGCGCCGTTCTCGCTGGTGTCGGTGTAGGTGACGCCGCCGACGGTGACGGACCTGCCGTTTCCGGCAGGATAGGGCATAACGGCGGCAGTCCCTGTCTTGTCGATCTCGATCTTCGCGCGGCCCCTGACCGCAACGCCGTTGACCCTTGCGCTTCCGCCTACGGGAATCTCCACAGTGGCACCGTTCGCATCGGATCGGTCCCTGGTCACAGTGACGCCGGTGTTCCCATTGTTCTCAAGGAGGGCGTCGTCCACTCTGAGGGAGCTTGCGGACTTGACCTCGACAGAACCTTCGGAGAGGATCGTCCCCTCCTCCTTCAGCTCAAGTTCCAGAACCTCAGTATCATTGGAATTTTGATAGGCATTGCTCATGCCGGACTTATTTTTGACGGTAACCTTACCGTTACCGGGGACGGTGACCCTGGCGGCGCCCGCCTCTCTCTCCACAGTGATGCCCTCGCCGTTGACGGTATTCCCGTTTACGGTGACGGAGCCTCGGACTCTGACCGTGCCGCCGGCAAGGATCACGCCGCCCTTGGGGTCAATCTCAAGGATGAGCTGACCGGAGCCGTTCTCTGTGACGTTTTCGTACTCTTTGCCGTCAACGACGGCACTGCCGCCCTTTTCAACCTCCACCTTGGCGTTGTTGCCGCCCTGAGAGGCGGGGACGGTGACGGTGAGAAAGTCGCCGCCTCCGCACCGGACCTCCCTCTCTCCAACCCTGACGGCGGCCTCTTTGCCCTCCCTGCCGCTGACCTTCAGCGCTCCGTAGGCAAGCGTCACCTCACCAGTCACGTGATCCACGGTAACCCTCGTCCCGTCTGCCACCGCCTCATAATGGCCCGTAACGCCGCCCTTTGGCGCGCTGACCGAACCGTCCTCCCCTTTTTCCCGCACGTCAAAGGCCGCGCCCCGGCCTATGAGCAAAGCTGACTTCATCTCATCCATTTGTCCGTCGGCGGTAATGTCAAATATCTTTTTGTCGCCGCCATTGCCGCTGTCGGGCACAAGCATATACCGCCCGCCGTCGCGGCCAACGGGACCGTCGCACTCCGCCGCGGCGGGAGCGCCAAGCCTGCCGTTCTCATATACGGCGGTCTCACCGGCTGGGACGAAATACCGTCTTTCCCCGATGTACACAGTCCCGCCGTTGGGCATTTGCCCCTTTACGGCGGGCCTTCCGTCCTTGCCCGTCACTCCTGCTTTCCCGGCGTCAGCGAAAATCTCCACGTACTTTCCGGCGAGGATACCGCCGGACGTTCCCACCCTGATCCCGCCTCCAGTCTCTTCCGAAAACACCACGGAACCGCCCTTCAGGATGGGCTCGCCCGCGTCGCCGCCATAGGCCAGGATCGCGCCGCCCATACCGGCGGTATAAGGCGTCCCGCCAGCCATGACCGTATCATACCCGTCCACATAGACGGCGCCGCCGGTCAGCGCGGCCCTCTGACCGTCTATCTCAAGCTTCAGCTCACCGGTGAAATCGCCGACGTTTTTATACGTACCGTATTCCGCGCTTCCCGTCCCGTCGGTGACGGTCACGGTGCCGTCGTCATCCACGGCGATATAGCCCCCGTGCTCGCCGCCTGTCAGGGTGGTCATTTTGCCGCCAACTTCAAACGATAATTCGCTTTTTGGGGATACAAATACGGTGCCGGTGGTGGGAACCGGGACGGAGCGCGTCATATTCTCATAGGTCAAATCCCCGGACGGGGTGATGATAACCTTTCCTGCGGCGGACTCGTCTTTTTCGGTGTAGAGCACGCCGCCGGCCTTGACCGAGCCGCCTTCCGTCACGGGCGTCACGGTGGCCGTGCCGGTTTTGTCGATCTTCACTTTGGCGGGGCTCCCGATCTCCACGCCGTTGACCTTGGCCCCGCCGCCCTCTGAAATGTCTACAGCGGCCTCGTTAGTCTTGCTGTCCACGGTCACGGTGACCTTTTTGCCGCCTGATTCGTCTCCGGCGGCTTCCACAAACGCGCTGTAAACGCCGATGGATTCACCCCCGTCCAGACACACCGCGCCGTAGTACAGCACAGGTCCGGCCTCGGTAAGCTTCACCTCTGCGGCCATCGTATCGGGGGCGGTGTAGGTAGTGAACTGACCCCTACCGCCGTTCACGGTGAAGCTCCCGCCCTTAGCCGTCCTGGCGACGGGCGTAGTATTATAGGCATTCACCGTCACCCCTTCCCCGGTGACCTCATACTCCCTCACGCCGCCCTCATTTGCGGCGACATGCACGGGTGTCAGGTCGTCAGGCAGGATCACAGCCCCCTCTGTGAGCCACACTTTGCCCAGAGGGGTGACCTCCAGGAACAGGGATTCAAGACCCCCGTTTTTGTACTCCCTTTCGCCGATTATAACGAATTGGTCCAGGCCGCCGGAAACCCACACCTCGGCGTTTTCGCCGCTCCCGATGGCGCTGACGGTCACGTTGACGTTCTGGTCGCCGGTGCCGGTGATGCCGGTATCGCCAAAGGCGACTGAATCATCCCGGCTCAGCGTCACGGAGCCCTCCTTTATAGTTACCCTGCCGCTCTCATCCACTTCAAGCGCAAGGGCAGTCACCCCGTCATCAGGATTTAAATACGTATACGTCTTCGCGCCTGTTTTCACGGTAAAGACCCCTCCGATGGGGACCTCCACCGCGATCACGTCCTCTCCGTCCCGGAACCGAACCGTTATGTACAGGGCCGTCCCTACGCCTCCGTTGCCCAGGGTGACGCCGCCATAGTCCACAGTCTCGCCGTCGCTCAGCTCCACCGTTCCGCCGTCTGCTCCCGCATTGTCTCCGGCAAGGAGGCTGTTGCCGGCGTCAAATGGCTGGGATGCGTCCACGCCGGCGCTCCCCCTGTTCACAGCGCCGCGCTCTGCAAAACTGCTTCCGGCGATTTGGTCCGTCCTCCTTCCGGAGGCCTCTTCAGGGCCTGTATAGGCCGCCGCCAGCATCGTCGCGCTCAAGAGCAAACACACGCTGACCGCCAGGGCCATCAGCTTACAGAGCCGTGTTTTCATATCTATCTTCCTCCTGTGAATAAAAATTAAACCTCCCAGAAAAACTGGGAGGAATATTCCTCACGGGCCACAGAACGGCGCTATATGGCTATATTCATGATATCATATTCTACAATTTTTTCAACACATACCCATTACTTTCCCAATCAATATCGCATCGTTTTACCCCGTTCCATCAAATGATTTCCAATTCTTAGGGCACGTCGTTTGACCGCGCTTTTTTCTCACAAAGGCCGTCTTGTCACTCCCCCGGCCCAGGGGCGATGACCTTGCGGGCATTCCAGTTGTCCGCGGCTCTACGGGCCGCGGCGTGCTTGTCGCCGTCGGCGTCAAAGCTGACCTCCGAGGTGTGCGCACCGCAGTCCATGCACTGGACATACACGCACCATCCGCCCTCCTCCTCGACACATCCCACGCCTCCGCAGCAGGGACAATCCTCCAGATAAATATCGTCAAAATGGTCCATTTTGATCCCCTTTCCGAGCGCTCCTCAGCCGCTCCTGAGTTTTCAGTTTACACCACGCCGCCTGGTCTGTCAACCCAGACAGCCCCGTTTTGTAACGGTTTTCTGTAGGCTTAATAATGATGTAAGCATGAAATAGGAATCGGAGCCGCGGCACAGGGCAACAGCTATTACCCATACACCATCCTTAATGATTACAGGCATTTCCGCTGCTTTGAGGTTTTAAAGGAGCGCCGCATAAATTCACTCGTCGAGCTCATAAAACTCTACACATTCTGACACAACGGCAAGGTGGAGCGCAGCCATTATAAGGACAATGAGTAATTCTACGACGCCCATAATTACTCCCCTAAGTTTTTCAAAACACTGCATGCACGTTATTAGAACAGAGCCTACCATCACTTCCCCATGTGTCCATAAATATGATAGTCAACTATTATATAATTCTGATATCAAGTTGAATATTTTTTCTTAAGATATTCGGCAACACATTCAATTTCCGGAAACAGAGCCGCTCGATTGATTGAAAACGTTTCTAATTGTTCGAGAAAACGCTTCTTTTTATCAAGAAGAATAATAATCTTTTTGTCATGTTCCTTATATCGAAAGCTTTCCAACGAGCCCTGTCCAGCTGCTAAACCGCAAAAGATAAACGCCCCATCCTGTTTCACGATTCTGCCGTTATTCTTCAGGGCGTAAACAATATAATTGCTTAACACATCCTCTGTTTTTGTTTCCGCCTGAAATGCGGGCTTCTCTAACTGAACCTCGCGGATTAAGCGAGCAGCTTTTGTATTGAACTGCCTCTCAGAAATATCAGTATTAACTGCAAGATTATAAATGCTTGCTGGATATCTATAATATCGTACAGAGTATCAAAGAAATAAAAATAGAAGAAAGCAAACACCCCCACCCGCAGATTATCAAACTATTTTATATTCATACAATAGAAATCTATTTACTTTTTTCTACGCTCAATTTTTTCTGTAATGCTTCCATCTATGTTTATCTTTTTTGTTGCCTTGACTGTAGAGCCATCCGGCAGATAAAAGACTTTCGTAACGCGAGCAGTTCTCTTTCCCGCCCATGTTTCAATCTTATTCGGATTATTTGCCGAAATTGTTGTCAATTCATTGCTTACTCCTGTTAGATTTTCCATAGTAATAATCTCCTTATCTAACGTATACCCTTATTGACCTTTCATCAAGGTAACAATGCCAAAAACCCCTATCCGTCAACATTGTCTTATCTGCGTATGTCACCATTTTATCACCGGCGATTTTGCCTGTCAAGCCATTGCTTTTGCCGGTAAATTGGATTATACTAAAATAAAAAACACACGGAGGGCGGGCATATGAGCTGGAGCACGGAATATCCAAGACCCCTGATGCGCCGGGAGAGCTTTCTGGCGCTTACCGAAGGTTGGACGCTGAACGGGAAGCCCATACGGGTACCGTTTCCCCCGGAGGCGAAGCTCTCCGGCTTTACCGGGCATTTGACAGGCGGGCTTGATTACAAAACGGTCTTTACGCTCCCCGGCGGCTTTCTGTCCGAGGGCCACAGGCTGATCCTCCACCTGGGCGCCGTGGATCAGACAGCCGACGTCCTTGTCAACGGGATACCGGTGGTCAGCCATGAGGGCGGATACCTTCCCTTCTCCGCCGACATCACCGCCGCCCTGCGCGGCGAACGCATTGAGCTTCGCGTCTTGGCGCGGGACACCCTCTCCCCCGCCTATCCCTACGGTAAGCAGTCGGCGAAGCCCCACGGCATGTGGTATACGCCCGTGTCCGGCATCTGGCAGACGGTCTGGCTGGAGGCGGTGCCCTCCGTGGGCGCTGTGCGCTCACTGCGCACAGCCTGTGACCTGGAAAGTGTCATCTTCACCGTGGACACCGACGTTCCCTACACCGTCACGATCCCAGCCGCCGGCCTCCGCGTGGAGAGCGCGGAAAAACGCCTGCAGGTCCCCATCCCCTCCCCCCGTCTCTGGACGCCGGAGGAGCCGAATTTATACGATTTCACCGTGGAGACCGCCACGGATCGGGTCACCGGCTATTTCGCCCTGCGCACCGTCACCCTGCGGGAGGCGGGCGGCCATACGCGGCTCTGTCTCAACGGCGAGCCGGTCTTTCTCCACGGCGTTCTGGACCAGGGATACTTTCAGGACGGCCTTTTCCTGCCCGCGGAGCCGGAGGAATACGAGCGTGACATCCGGCGGATGCGTGAGCTGGGCTTCAACACCCTCCGCAAACATGTAAAGCTGGAGCCGGAGACCTTCTACGCCGCCTGTGACCGGCTGGGGATGCTGGTACTGCAGGACATGGTCAACGCCGGAAAATACCATCGCTTTCGCGACACGGTCCTGCCGAATCTGGGCTTTACCCGCCGGAACGACAGCCGCGCCGTGGTGACAAGGCGTCAGGCGGAGCAATTCGAGGCCAATGTCCACGGCACCATCGAGCGCCTCCGCTCCCACCCCTGCGTCATCGGCTACACCATCTTCAATGAGGGCTGGGGCCAGTACGACTCTGACCGCATCTACCAAGACTGCAAAAAGGCCGATCCCACCCGTGTGTTCATCTCCACCTCCGGCTGGTTCGCCCGCAGGGAATCCGACGCCCGCAGCCATCACGTCTATCTGAAAACAAAGGTCTTAAAGCCCGCCAAACCCGGACGGTTCCTGATCCTCTCCGAGTGCGGGGGCTTCTCCCGGCGCGTCAAAGGCCACGTCATGAAGGGACGGCGCAATTACGGCTACGGCAGACGCCAGGACACCGAGGAGGAGCTGACCGGAAAGATCGCGGAGCTCTATGACCGCATGGTGCTCCCCTCCATGGACAACGGCCTGTGCGGCTCGATCTACACTCAGCTTTCCGACGTGGAGGGCGAGACCAACGGCCTCTACACCTATGACCGCCAGGTCTGCAAGGTCACAAAAAGCTCCCTTCTTGAGATTGCCAAGCAGCTGAAGGTGCGCTTTGATGACCTGGTGGGGAAAAAGATGTACTGACGAGCCATTAGCTTAACCAAATACTATTGGACTATTGGATGATTTTCGCGGCGGCATGTACGCCGCGAAAATCCCCGCACGTTCCCCCTTGTCGGAAAAAGGCCGCCGGCCTTTTCCGACAGTCTAACGGGCCGCCTTTCAGGCGGCCCGTAAATTTATACATGGAAAAGCCACGGCCTTGTCAATCCTCCGCGTGGTCAAGCTCCGCCCGCTCCCCGCTCCAGACGCGCTTTTGCGTCCAGGGCTCATCCGGGTCACGCCAGAAAGGGTGGGTATCGGGAAGGCCCAGGGGCAGGAACACCGTCTCACACAGATAAAGGCTCCCCACGCCGATGTACCCCTCCGCCAGCTCCGGCTGAAAGCCGGTGATGCCCGGCAGGAGGAAGCCGTTCTCGTCGTATATGTTCCCCCGGTGTACCCGCTCGATCACCGCCGTCAGGCCGCACCGGGCCATCGCCGGCGTGACGGACGGGGGCAGAAAGCCCTCCAGGGCGGCTTGGGCGAGGAGCTGGAAGGCCCCGTACCGGTAGGCCGCCGAGCGGCCCACCACCGGGTAAGCGCCGTCGGGCATGATGAGCCGCTCCAAGAGGGCGGCGCACCGCGCGGCTCGTTTCATCTCGGTCTTATAGAGCTCCGCGTATTGTTCGCGGTCCTTCAGCTCTCTGAGGATATCCGCCATCATGGGGTGGATGACGAAGGAGTTATAGTAGTCGGCGTGGAAATACTCCCCATCCCCGTAGACCCCGTCCCCCACATACCAGCCCCGGAAGGCGTCCAGCGCCCTGTCCACAGGCGCCGCCTCCCAGTCCTCCCCCACATGCCGCAGGAAGATCGCGATCATGGCGGGAAAAAGGAGCCAGTTGGAGTCATAGGGGGTGAATTTTCGGGTGGCGCGCAGGGCGGCTGCCAGCCGCCGACGGGTGGCGTCCTCCAGGCCGAACCACAGGGCGTTGGGTGCCCGCAGAAGGGCGTGGGCCAAAAAAGCCGCGTCCACCAGGGACTGCCCGTAGCCCTCCGTAAAGTTCACCGCGTCCGGACTTTGGGGGTCCACCGCGTTTTGCAGGCACTTCCGCGCCAGCGTCCGGAACCGCTCCCGCGTCTCCCGCTCCCCCTGGGGCACCTCCGCCTCCAGCCACGGGGCCATACCGCACAGCGTCCTGCCCAGGGCCTCCAGCGGGGCATAGAGGGCTCGGTTCGGGTGAAACTCCAGGGGGAGGGCGGCTTTCAGCCGGTTCTCCGCCAGAGCGGACAGCACGGGAGAGGCGGTCTTCAGCATGGTGTCCAGCCAGAGCTTCCTTGTCACCACATAAAGACCCCCTTCCCCAGTATCTTCAGCACCGCCTCGATAAAGAAATAGTCCCCGTAGATCAGGGGGTGGTTGTGCTCCCTGTCGTGGAAGCTCACCGAGCAGCGCTTCAGGAGGCAGTCGGTATCCGGGGACAGCTCCAGGCGCTTTTCCGAAAGGGTCCGCAAAAGGCCCTCGGCGGCGTCCCTGTACCGGCTCTCCCCCGCCGCCGCGGCCAGCTCTAAAAGGCCGGAGGCGGCGATGGCGGCGGCGCTGTCGTCCTCAAAATCACAGTCCTCCCCTTGGGCGAAGTCCACGGGGATCAGGCCGGAGGCAGGGATATGGGCCATGAAGTAATCCGCCGCTTTACGGGCACAGGAGAGGAAAAGCGGCTCCTTTGTGTGAAGATACGAGAGCGTAAAGCCGTAGACGGCCCACGCCTGCCCCCGTGTCCAGGCGCTTCCGGCGGCCATCCCCTGGCCTGGGCGTGTCCCCAGCCTTTCCCCCGTCACGGGGTCAAAAACCACGATATGCTCCACCGAGCCGTCGGGCCGTTGAAAATGCCTGGCCGCCGTTCGGGCGTGGAGGGCGGCGATCTGCCCGAAGCGTGGGTCGCCCGTTATGACCGCGGCCCTGTATAAAAGCGGCAGATTCATCAGGCAGTCGATGATGGCCCAGCCGGCCTTCTCCCCGCTCCGGTCGTTCCAGGCCCGGAGAAAAGCGCCCTTCGGATTGAAGCGTCCGGCCAGGTTGGAGGCCGCCAGCAGGAGGCGGTTCAGGGACGCGGGATTTTTTGTGACCGTGTAATCCGCTCCGGCTGTGAGCAGCCATTTAAACCCGCTGTCGTGATCCATCCCCATGGCGTCCATTAGCGCCGCGTCCAGCTTTTTCTCCAGGGCGGCGGCGGTGCTTTTCAGCGCCTCCTCCCCCGTCAGGGCGTAGACCTGCCACAGGCTCCCCGCCCAGAAGCCGTTGGTCCACCAGGAGATATTGTCCCCCGACAGATCGTCAAAGCGCCCCTGACCGTCCACCCGGTAGGGAATCTTCTCCCCGCTCCTACGGCACACAAGCAGGGTCTTTTCGCTGATTTTTCGGGCAAGTTCCTCCCACATGGGCGGGCCTCCAAAAAAATAATTATTTTTACGCAAATTTTACTTGACAAGTAAAATGATTTGTGGTATAATGCGATTATGCTGAAGTATAGGGGCGGGACCGTCAAATATCCGGCCCTTACCGAGGCGTGTGTCCGGCCCTATTTGACCACCACGTTATCCTCGCCCAAAAGGTCCTTCAGCTCCCGCACAAGGGCCGGATGGATAAGGCAGTCCGTGCCCACCCGGCGGCGGGTATCGGCAAAAAATACCACCATCTGCTGTTCGCCTGGGAACATGGTGAGCAGGAGCCTGATCCTTTCGTATTCCGGGCAGTTCTCCGTGGGAAGCCGGAGATAGAGCTTTTTGCTCTTCTCCTCGGTCCCCCCGTCCCCCGGCGCGTCGGGACGCAGATCGCTGAGGGGCCGCAGGGTGTTCACCACGGCCTGTGGCTCCTTCCCCTCCCGGACGGAGAGGCGGGCGCGGATCAGGACCAGGGAACCCTCCCGCATGTAGACGCCTGACTGATCCAGGGTGCGCTGGAAAGCCAGAAGCTCCATGCTCCCGGTGCCGTCGTCCAGGGTCAGGTAGGCCATCAGGCCGCCGTTTTTCGTGGCACGGGTGCGGCTGGAGATAATAACGCCGGCGAAGCTCAGCTCCTGATCGTCGGCAAAACGGTGGGTCTCCCGGTCCTCGGCATAGTCTGCCAGGACCGCGCCGATGTTGGTAACGCCCAACCTGCGGACGGACTGCCGGTAGGCGTCCATGGGGTGGCCGGAGAGATAGAGGCCCGTGACCTCCCGCTCCATGGTCATCCGCTCCATGGGGGAATACTCCTCCACGTCGGGCAGGGGCACGGCGGAGGCGGAGGCGGGCGCGCCCCCCTCCGAAAAGGCGCCGAAGAGGTCCATCTGTCCCTCCACGTTTTTGCGGCGGCTGCCGGCGATGGAGTCCAGGGTCTGTCCGGCAATGAGCATCAGCTGGCGCCTGTTGGCGCCAAGGGAATCGAAGGCCCCCGCCTTGATGAGGCTCTCCAGGGCGCGGGAGTTCATATCCGCCCCGTAAAGGCGCTGACAGAAGTCGTGGAAGGAGGCGAAGGGGCCGCCGTTTTCCCGCTCCTCCACCATGTTGTCAATGAATTTGGAGCCGATGTTTTTCACCGCCACCAGGCCGTAGCGGATATCGTTTCCCTCCACGGTGAAGCGGCTGCGGGAGTGGTTCACGTCGGGGGGCAGGAGGCTGATGCCCATGCTCTGGCACTCGGCGGTGTACTCGGCCACCTTGTCGGCCTGGCCCAGCACGGAGCTCATCAGGGCGGCCATATACTCGCGGGGGTAATGGCACTTGAGATACGCCGTCTCATAGGCCACGATGGCGTAGGAGACAGAGTGCGCCTTGTTGAAGGCGTAATTGGCGAAGGCGTTGATCTCGTCGTAGATGCTTCCGGCGACCTGGGCGGGGATGCCGTTTTTCACACAGCCGTGGATGCCGCGGGCCTCGTCGCCGTTGATAAAGGTCTCCCGCTCCTTCTGGATCTCCGCCATTTTCTTCTTGGACATGGCCCTGCGGATCATATCCGCCTGGCCAAGGGAGTATCCGGCCAAGCGCTGGAATATCTCGATGACCTGCTCCTGATAGAGGATGCACCCGTAGGTGACGTTCAGGATCGGCTCCAGCATGGGGTGCTTGTAGGTGACCTTCTCCGGGTTCTGGGAGGCCTCCAAAAAGCGCGGTATGGAGTCCATGGGGCCGGGGCGGTAGAGGGCCACCACAGAGGAAATATCCTCGATGCTCTTTGCCTTCATGCCCACGGCCACGCTGGTCATGCCGGCGGACTCCAGTTGGAAAACGCCTGACGTCCTGCCGGCGGAGAGCATGTCGTAGGTGGGCTTGTCGTCCATGGGGATTTTGTTGATATCGAATTGCGGGACGTTCCTGCGGATGTCCTGGACGGCGTCGTCGATGATGGTCAGGTTCCGAAGGCCCAAAAAGTCCATTTTGAGAAGGCCCAGCTCCTCCACGGTGGTCATGGTGTACTGGGTGGAGATGGTGTTGTCCTTCTTGGAGAGAGCCAGGGGCACGTAGGTGTGGACGGGGTCGCGGGTGATGACCACACCGGCGGCGTGGGTGCCGTAGTCCTTGGGCATATCCTCGATGGCGCGGGCCGTCTCGATGACGCGCCGATAGCGCTCATCCCGATCCATCAGCTCCCGCAGCTGGGCTGAGACGCGCACGGCGTCGTCGATGGTCATTTTGGCGTCGTCGGGCATGGATTTTGCCAGCTCGTTTTCCTCGGCGAAGGTCAGGCCCAGCACCTTGGAGACGCTTCGGACGGCGTTTTTGGCCTTCAGAGTGTTGAAGGTGATGATCTGGGCCACGTGGTCGGCGCCGTACTTGCGCTTGACGTAGTCCATGACCTCGCCCCGACGGCGCTCGCAGAAATCCATGTCGATATCCGGCATACTGACCCGCTCTGGATTCAAAAACCGCTCAAAAAAGAGGTTATAGCGGATGGGGTCCACATCCGTGATGCCCAGGGTGTAGCTGACTACGCTCCCCGCCGCGCTGCCGCGTCCGGGGCCTACGGGGATACCGCTGCGCTTGGCGTACATAACGAAGTCCTGGACGATCAGGAAGTAGTCGGTGAAGCCCATGCGGTTGATCATATCCAGCTCGTAGACAAGCTGTTTTTTCGCCCGTTCCCGCTCTTCCCCGGAATACCGGCGCGTAAGGCCCTCCAGGCATTGCTTCTCCAGATAGTCCCTGGATGTGACGCCCGCCGGGAGCTTGAATTCCGGCAGGTGGTAGTGGCCGAACTCAAACCGCATATCGCACATTTCCGCGATCTTTTCGGTGTTGTCCGCCGCCTCCGGGTGGTCGGGAAAGAGGGCGCGCATCTCCTCCTCGGACTTTAAATACAGCCCGTCGCCCTGGAATTTCATGCGGTTTGGCTCGTCCAGGGTCTTGCCGGTCTGGATGCACATCAGCACATCCTGGGCATAGGCGTCCTCACGCTTCAGATAGTGGACGTCGTTGGTCAGCACCAGGGGGATGCCCGTCTCTTTGGAGAGCCGGATAAGGCCGCGGGCGGCGGTCCGCTCCTCGGCGATGCCGTGGTCCTGAAGCTCCAGGTAATAATTCCCCTTGCCGAAGATCTCCTCAAATTCCAGGGCCGTCTTTTTGGCCTCGTCGTACCTGTCCTCCAGGATGAGGCGGGGCACCCTGCCCTGGATACAGGCGGACAGGGCGATAAGGCCCTCGGCGTGGGCGCGCAGCAGGTCCATATCCACCCGCGGCTTCATGTAAAAGCCCTGGACGAAGCTCATGGACACCATATAGCAGAGGTTCTTGTAGCCCGTCTCGTTTTTGCACAGCAGGATCAGGTGGTAGCGCACCGAGTCCTCTCCCCGCTCCATATCGAAGCGGGTACGGGGGGCCACATAGACCTCACAGCCGATAATGGGGTGTATCCCCTCCTTGAGGCACTCCTTGTAAAAGGCCACGGCCCCGTACATGACGCCGTGGTCCGTGATGGCAAGGCTGGTCTGGCCAAGCTCTTTGGCCCTTTTGGGCAGGTCCTTAATGCGGCAGGCCCCGTCAAGAAGGCTGTATTCGGAGTGGACGTGCAGGTGTGTAAAGGCCATGGAAAGGCTCCTTTCGTGGGGGGCCGCTGTGTGAGGGCCGGGTATGCGTCCGGCCCGTACAGAGGCGTTATTTCAGGGATGAGGCCAATTCCGACAGCTTACGGAGGCGGTGGTTGAGGCCGGATTTTGTCACGGGGGGATCGCATAGAGCGCCCAGCTCCTCAATGGTCAGCTCCGGATTCTCCTC
Organism: uncultured Oscillospiraceae bacterium; assembly: GCA_947626845.1. GTDB lineage: Bacteria > Bacillota > Clostridia > Oscillospirales > Oscillospiraceae > RUG626. The sequence continues at coordinate 29,889 of CANQTW010000004.1, forward strand.
CCGCAGCGCGGCGGCCTCCCGAAGCTTATCGGAGAGGGTGGCCAGCGTGCCGCTCTCCCGCAGCTTTTTGATGTCCGCCAGCTGCTGGGCGCTGGCCTCCACGGTCTTTAAAACATTGGCGGTGTCACAGTTGACCTTGCGGTTCACCAGGTTCGTCATGTCCTTCTCGATCTTGGCGTTCATGACGGACATGGCGGACACCGGCGCGCCCATGGTGGTGAGCAGGTCCTCGATGAGGTCGCTCTGCTTGAAATAGATGATATAATTCCCGCCGCGGGTGACACAGCGCGGCTCAAAGGACATGTCCAGAAAGAGGGCGTTGATCTCCCGACTGACGGAGAAATGGTCGGTGACAAGCTCCAGGTGGTAGCCCTTGTGGGGGTCGGTGACGCTGCCTCCGGCCAGGAAAGCCCCCCGCAGGAAGGCGGCGCGGGAGGCGTCGTCCTCCAAAAGGCCCAGGTTTACATGGTGGGTCATCAGGCCCGCGGGCGGATATCCCAGGGCGTCCAGCACGGCGGAAAGGCTGGCGGGCTCCCGCAGGATCAGGGTACGCTTGCCGGTCTCGCCCTTTTGGGGCAGCTCGTCGAAGGTCACATGAAAGGCGCGGGAGAAGATTTTGGGCAGGCGCGTGATGAAGGCGTCGGAGCCGGTGACGATCCGCGCCTCGGAACGGTCAAACCGGTTGCAGAACAGCAGTACTCCGTAGCACTCGGCCAGGGCCGTCCTGGAGGACAGCTCCGCGCGGCACAGCTCCGCCTTCACCTGGGAGGAGAAGGACATCTCACACACCTCGCTTTCTCTCTGATACAGGGCCTGTCAGCCCGCCTGAGGAGGCCCGTTTATTTCAAAAACGGTCAATTCTTGCCGGTGTCCCGGTGGATGCAGTCAACGTCGTGGCCCATGCCGGTGAGGTAGGCCCCCAGGGCCTCGGCCACCGCCACCGAGCGGTGATGGCCGCCGGTACAGCCAATGCACACGGTCAGGGTCATCTTGCCCTCCTCCTCGTAATTGGGCAGGAGGAAGTCGATCATCTCCTCCAGGCGCACAAGGAACTGCTTGGTCACATCGGAGCTGAACACATAGTCCCGCACGTCCGGGTCGGTGCCGTCCCGCTCCCGAAGCTCCGGCACATAGAAGGGGTTGGGCAGGAAGCGCACGTCGAACACAAGATCGGCCTCGATGGGGATGCCGTATTTGAAGCCGAAGGACATGACGGTGACGTGGAGCTTCTGTTCCTTGCCCGTGCCGAAGAGGTGGAACAGGGTGCGCTGGAGACGGCCCAGGGTCAGGCCCGTGGTGTCGATGATGTAGTCGGCCCGCCGGCGCACCGGCTCCAGCATCTGGATCTCACGGCGGACGGCGGACTCCAGGCCGCCGGCGTCATCCAGGGGGTGGCGGCGGCGCGTCTCCTTGTAGCGCTTGACCACCGTCTCCACCGTGGCGTCCACATACAGTATTTTGTAGTCGAAGCCCCGGTTGGACAGCTCGTCCAGGGCGGAAAACAGCTGGTCAAAGCCGTCCCGACTGCGGATGTCGGACACCAGGGCCACCCGCTCGTAGCGGCCCCTGGTGGCGGCGCACAGCTCCGCGAACAGGGGCATCAGAGGCGCGGGCATGTTGTCCACGCAGTAGAAGTCCAGATCCTCCAGGGCGGCGGCCACGCGGCTCTTGCCCGCCCCGGAAAGGCCGGAGATGATGAGCATTTCCATGAAGTATCCCCTTTCCCCTGTCAACAAAGGAAAAACCTTTGGTTATTTTGGTTATTTGTTAAGACGCGCAAGCGGTCTTCCAGGCCGTGGTCCGGCCCGTGCGCCGCAAAAGCCGGCGGCAAGGTGTGTGGGCCGCCGTGGGCGGCGGTCCCTACGGGCGGGAGATCAAGGGATGACCCTGACCTCCGGCTCAAGGACCACGCCGGAATGAAGATACACCTTTTCCTTTACCTTGTCCATAAGGGAGAGGATATCCGCGCTGGTGGCGTTTCCGGTGTTGATGATGAAGCCCGCGTGCTTCTCCGAGACCTGCGCGCCGCCCACGGTGAGGCCCTTCAGCCCCGCCTCCTCAATGAGCCGCGCGGCGAAATCCCCCTGGGGGCGCTTGAAGGTGCTTCCGGCGGAGGGATAATTCAACGGCTGTTTTTCCCGCCGGCGGCGGGAAAGGTCATCCATTTTTTCCTTTATCTCCCTGGGGTCGCCGGGGCGCAGGCGAATGGCGGCGGAGAGGATGGCCTCGCCGGTGTCCTCAAAGCGGCTGTGGCGGTAGCCGAAGCCGCACTCGTCACAGGGGACGGTGCGCAGGGCGCCGCCGCTGTCCAGATAGGTGACGGCCTCCACCACGTCCCGCAGCTCCCCGCCGTAGGCCCCGGCGTTCATGTAGATGCCGCCGCCCAGAGAGCCGGGGATGCCGTGGGCAAACTCAAGGCCCGTGAGGCACGCCTCCAGCGCGGCGGAGGCCAGGCGTGAGAGCAGGACGCCGGCGCCGGAAATGATACTGTCGCCGGAGAGCCGCAGGGTGTCGAGCCGCGCGGTGGACAGCACAGCCAGGGTGTGGGGACCGTCAGAAAAGAGGAGGTTGGAGCCGTTGCCCATGATAAGGCAGGGCAGCTGCCGGCGCTTCAGCTCCCGCGCCGCCCAGACGAAGGCCTCGATGCTCTTGGGCTCGGCGAAAAGGCTCACCGTACCGCCCACGCGGAAGGTGGTGTGCTTCCTCATGGGCTCCCCGAAAAAGACGGCGGTGCCGGGATAATCGGCGTTCAGTTCCTTGGCGAAGGCGTCAAAGGCGTTTTCCATCAGTTGTTCTCCAGACTGTCAAAATAGTCGTCCAGCTGCTCGGCAAAGTCCTTGCCGGCGTTGAGGCCCATGCGCTTCTGGCGGTTGTTCATGGCGGCCACCTCGATAATGACAGCCAGGTTACGGCCCGGACGGATGGGCACCACGATGTAGGGCACCTTTACGCCCAGAATGTCGATCTGCTGGGTCTCGCTGCCCATGCGGTCATAGCTGTTCTCGGCGTTCCAGTTCTCCAGCTTGATGACCAGGTCCACCTTCTCGCTCCACTTGACGGCGCCGTTGCCGAAGATCCTCCGCACGTCCACCACGCCGATGCCCCGAAGCTCGATGTAGTTGCGGATGAGGTCGGGGGCGGTGCCGGTGAGGGTGGTGGAGTTGACCTTCTTGATGATCACCGCGTCGTCGGAGATCAGGTGGTGGCCGCGCTTGATGAGCTCGATGGCCGTCTCGGACTTGCCCATGCCGGACTCGCCCAAGATCAGCACGCCCTCGGAATAGACCTCCATAAAGACGCCGTGGCGCATGATCTGGGGGGCCAGGGCGTTGGTGAGCTTGGTGGTCAGCTCGATGATCAGCTCGCTGGTCTCCCGGTGGGACTTGAGGATGGTGATGTCATGCTCCCTGGCGGAATCCAGCGTTCCCACGGGGATGTTCACATCATGGGCGATGATGATGGCGGGGACGCCGCTGGCCATCAGCTTATCAAGCTTGGCGCGGCGCTCCTCCTCGGAGAACTGCCGGAGATAGGCGTCCTCGTTCCAGCCCAGGATCTGGAGCCGCTCGGTGGTGAAATTGGTATAGAAGCCCGTCAGCTGGAGGCCGGGGCGGTTGACGACGGCGGTGGTGATGAGCTTCCTGTCAAAATCCGTGGAGGCGTTGAGTACCTCCAGGCCCACCTGCTCCGTAAGCGTCTTTAAAGACATTCCCTGCTGTGATTCCATGCGTGTGTCCCCCTCGGTATCATAAGATTTGCGGCTTTTTGTGAGCCGCGCACAATTTCTCTTTTATAATATTATACAAAAACTGTCGATTTGGCAAGTGCTTTGGGCCAATTAAAAAAATTTCTTCCTGTCGAAAAAATGTTCTTGCAATTTTGTCAGCTTTCTGCTATTATAGGTAGGCTATGATTTCACTGCAAGGAGGTGCAGCAGATGGCAAAGTGTGAATTTTGCGGAAAGGGCGTCTCATTTGGCATTCAGGTGAGCCACTCCCACAGAAGATCCAACCGTACCTGGAAACCGAATGTCAAACGTGTCAAGGCCGTGGTCGACGGCTCCCCCCGCCACGTTTACGTCTGTACCCGTTGCCTCAGAAGCGGCAAGGTCACCCGCGCGGTGTAATGGTTCCGAAAAGGCGCCCCCTTTTCGGCTGATGCGTTCAAAACAAATTTGGGAAAGAGCCTCGGCTCTTTCCCATTTTTGTTATTCTTGCGTCTCACTGAGCTTGACGGTGATGATCCCGTCGATGGCGCGGATGGAGCCCTGGGCGGGATAGACGGGCATGGCGGCAAATTCCGCCGTGGCGGCGATCTGCTCCGTCTCCTCCGGACTCACCCACTGATAGGCGAAGCCGTGGGCCAGGGAGAAGAGGCGGGCGCGGGAATACATATTCACCAGTCCCTCCGCCGGAAAAATGCCCGTCAGGTCCTCGTCGGGGACCGTGGTGACAAGCCTCGCCCTACCGATCAGGGCCACCTTGGCGTCGGGCGTGTAGCCGGGGAGCTGCTCGATCTTGGTGAAGAGGCGGGTCAGGTAGTTGTTGGCGGCCTGGCGGTTCAATTCCATCTCCAGATACGCCTTGTTGGTGACAAGGGCGCTCTCGTAGCCGGTGAGGCCGGTCAACGCCAGGAGCAGGGCCGCCAGGATACCCGCGGCGGCGCGGGCGGCTGTCCCCTTTTCCGGTAGGATCAGCCGCTCCCCCACGGCGGCGGGGAAGACCCAGAGTAATACCGTGGCGTAGCGGGTGAGCCAATGGATGGCGCTCTCGCCGGCCATCACATAGATAAGTCCCACGGCCAGAGGCGTCAGGGCGAGAAACACCAGCAGGACCGCCAGGGTCACGGGCGTCCGCCAGAGCCGGCGCTTGACGGCAAGGCCCAGGACAGAGAGGAAAAAGAGCGCTTGGCCCAGCTTTAAAAGCAGGGGGAACCAGCGGTTGATAGCCGTGAAGGCGGTGCTGTTGTTAAAATCGTAGAAGCGCTTATAGGCAAGGCCGGCGCGCTGGAGGAGCGTAGAGAAGGTGACGCCGGTCATGCCGTCGATGCCGGCGTAAGAGAGAAGCTCCGTACCGGTGATCAGCAGGCACAGCTTCAGGACGGCCAGGTACAGCGCAAGGCCCAGAAGGAGGCCCGCAAGGTACTTGAGGCAGTCCAGGAGCAGGGGCTTCCACCGGCCCTCATATGTTCCGTCCAGCACGTCCAGCAGGACGGCTATGACCATCAGGGCCGCGGACAGGGTAAGATACGCCTGGTAACAGCCCATGGACATGGCGATAAGCGCCGCGCCGGGGAGCAGCTGACGCCAGCCGGACCGGCGCAGGAGGGCCGCCCCCAGGACGGCCAGGAACATGGCCATAAAGTAGGCGGGGGCCGTGAACATATAGGCCCAGGTGCAGACCACCGTGGGGTGGGCCGCCATACAGAGGGCAGCGGCGGCGGCGGTGAGGAGCCGGCGGATGCCCAGGACGCGGATCACCGTGAGGACGGTCAACGCCAGGAACGCCGAGCCCACCAGGCCGTAGAGCATGGGCATGGACACCCTGCCCGTCAGGCGGATAAGGGGATCAAGGAGCCAGCGGCCCGACGCCAGAAGCGACCCGCCGCCGAACAGCTCGCTCAGATCGTCGTGGTTCAGGAGCTTGTTGGTAAAGGCGTAGAAATGCACAGCCAGGGCGATGAGAAAGCTCAGACCGAAAACCGCCGCGTCGCGGCGGGATATTTTCTTTTTCAGCCAATCAAGAACGGCGTCCAGAGCGCCCTTTTGGGACATATTTATTCCTCCTTCCGCTTGGGGGAGACCTCTTCCTCCGCGGGCTTCCCGCTTTTCCGCTCTCTGAAGGCGAAGAACCGCTGGCCGATGTAGTTGAGGATCACGAAAAGGCCCATGCCCACCAGCATGGCCACGTTGTCCCGCACCTTCTGGGAGGCGCCGGAGAGGATGAGCCGCACCAGGGGACGCGCCGCGCCATAGGCGATCAGGTAGCAGACGCTGATCTCCAGCACGAAGCGGACCAGCGTGCCGGCGCCCTTCTCCTTGTTTTGGAAGGTGAAGTGCTTGTTGAGGAAGTAGCTGAGGATACTGCCGAAGAAATAGTTGGCCGCGGAGGAGACCCAGTAGCTCAGGTGCAGGAAATTATAAAAGCCGAACATGATGGCGGTGCCGAACAGGGTGTTGACCACGCCCACCAGGACGAATTTCAAAAAGGTCTTGTCGAAGAACAGCATGACAAAGCTTTTGAGCTTCTCTTTCATCTCAGTCACCGCACTCTCTGGAGATGATGTACCTGGGCCTGCCCAGGCTCTGGCGGTAAATTCTGCCGATATAATAGCCCGCGATCCCCAGGCACGCCAGCAGAACGGCGACGCCCAAAAGGGCAAGACAGCCCAAAAAGACAAGCCAGCCTCCGGCGTCATGCCCCAGGAGGGCATAGAGGACGCCGGTGAGAAGGGCGGCCAGGGCGAAAAGGACGGCAAAAACCGTTGCCAGCTGCATGGGGGCGGCGGAGAAGGCGGTCACGGAGGAGACGGCGTACCGGGCCAGGGACTTGAAGGACCACTTGGACTCCCCCGCCGTCCGCTCCGCCACGTCAAACTCCACCTGGGCGCGGCGATAGCCCACAAAGGCCGCCAGTCCTCGGAAGAAGACCTCCTCCTCCGGCAGGGCCAGCAGGGTGTCCGCCACCTTGCGGTCCATGAGCTTGAAGTCGGAGGAGCGCTTCATGTCGAGCTTGGCAAGCTTAGATATGACGGCGTAGAAGCCCCCGGCGCACAGCTTGTGGAGGCCCGATTCCTCGCCTCGGTCACGCTTGACGCCCTCCACCAGCTCATAGCCCTGCTGCCAGAGGCCGTACATCTGGGGCAGTACCGCGGGGGGATGCTGAAGGTCGCAGTCCATGACGGCCACGCAGTCTCCCCTCGCCCTGGAGAGTCCGGCGAAAATCGCCCGATCCTTCCCAAAGTTACGGGAGAAGGAGACACCCCGCACATTTCCGTCCGCCTCATGGGCGCGCAGGATGGCCGCCCAGGTGCCGTCCCTGGACCCGTCATCCACAAAGACCAGCTCATAGGGGATGCCGGCGTCCCGCAGGATACCGGCCACGGTCACGGCGGCTTTTTCCACCATGGCCTCCTCGTTGAAGGCGGGGATGACAACAGATAAAAGCTTGTCCATGATGATTTGATCCTTCCCTCTTTCAAAAACAGCGGTTACTCTTCTTTCTCTCCCCGCTCCCGGATCAGCAGGCGTATGGGGGTGCCGGTGAAGCCGAAAACAGCGCGGAGCTGGTTCTCCAGATAACGCTGGTAGGAGAAGTGGAACAGCTCGGCGTCGTTGCAGAACACCACAAATGTGGGCGGGCGGACGCTGACCTGGGTCATGTAGAAAATCTTCAGCCGTTTGCCCTTGTCCGAGGGCGGTTGGACCCGCGCCTGGGCGTCGGCCAGGACGTTGTTGAGGAGGCCCGTGGTGACGCGCCTGTTGGCCTGCTCGTTCACTTCCCTGGCCAGGGCGAATATCTTATCCACCCGCTGGCCCGTCAGGGCCGAGACGAAGAGAATGGGCGCGTAGGGCATGAAGCTCAGATCCCGCCGGATATCGGCCTTGAGCTTGTCCATGGTCTTGCCGTCCTTCTCCACCAGGTCCCACTTGTTCACCAGGATGACGCTGGCCCTGCCGGCCTCGTGGGCCAGTCCGGCCACCTTGGTGTCCTGCTCGGTGACGCCGTCGCGGGCGTCCAGCATGATCAGGCACACGTCGCACCGCTCGATGGCCAGCTGCGCCCGCATGACGGAGAATTTCTCCACCCGGTCCTCCACACGGGATTTCCGGCGCATACCGGCGGTGTCGATAAGGACGAATTTGCCGAAGCCGTTCTCAAAGGGCGTGTCCACCGCGTCGCGGGTGGTGCCGGCCACGTTGGAGACGATGACTCGCTCCTCCCCCAGTATCCTGTTGACGATGGAGCTCTTGCCCACGTTGGGCTTGCCGATGAAGGCCAGCTTTATGGCGTCGGCGTCGGCCTCCTCCTCTTCCGCAGGCGGGAAATATTTCAGGCACTCGTCCAGGATATCCCCGGTGCCGTGGCCGTGGAGGGCGGAGAGCTGTATGGGGTCGCCCAGACCCAGGGCGTAAAATTCATATATGTCCGGGTCCACCTGGCCCACGGAGTCCATCTTGTTCACCGCCAGGACCACGGGCTTGCCGGAGCGCTGGAGCATATCGGCCACCTCCTGATCCGCCGCGGTGACGCCGCTTTTGATATCGCCCACAAAGATGACGACGGTGGCGGTGTCGATGGCGATGAGGGCCTGCTCCCGCATGAAGGCCAGTATCTCGTTGTCCGTGCTGGGCTCTATGCCGCCGGTGTCCACGATGTCAAAAACGCGGCCCGCCCACTCACATTTGGCGTAGAGCCGGTCACGGGTGACGCCGGGGGTGTCCTCCACGATGGAGAGGCGCTGTCCGGCCAGTCTATTGAATAAGAGGCTCTTTCCCACGTTGGGGCGGCCTACGATGGCGACTAAGGGTCTCATTTGTTCCTCCTGATCTATTTTCTCCCTCGGATGGGGCCTGGGTCCCTGTCAATTTTGATACAAATCACTTATGAAATACGCTGCCTTTGCTCTAATAACTCTATCTTAAATACGTCTTCAGTCCCGCCCAAATCGGTAAGAAATACAATCGCTACAAAATCTCCTGTTTGCAAATCAGAAACAGAAATCGCTTTGTTATTTCGTTCTATTACAAGTCCCTCATATAACCGAACGGTTAATTTCTCTTGATAAGGTTCATAATTACACTCTATGGTTTCTACCGTCATCATACTCTCAGCCGAGGAGATATTTCCATCAATATCCGTTATCCTTGCATATATGGTATTGATATCAATTTGTCCTTTGTCATCCTTATCAAAGGCATGATACCCAACCCCGATGCCAACAGTGAAGCTAATACCAATCGTTAATATCAAAAAGGTTATGATCGCGCCTAACGTCACACGGAATGGGGCGGGCATGGGTTTATGTGCGTTGGTTGTGTCTTCTAAGGCTCGATTGATATTACTTTTATATATCCGATAATAAACCGCGCAAAAGATAATAAGAACGATCACGAGGCCCAGAATAGCAAAAATAAATGTCGGCACTTCGTTTTCACCCTTTCAAATTCCGAAGGATTCCTTGAAAATGTAATAGTAGCTTCTCGTTACGACTAAATCTCTACCATCGTTCATGGTTAAGATAAATTTCATGAAAAGCGTCGGAGATATTCTTTTGATTTTATCTTTTGCGATGATCACTGAGTTACTGATACGCAAAAACTTATCAGGATCAAGCAGGTTCCCGATTTTGTATAATCGCTCCTTTGACTGATAAGTATTTCCCTGCGTATAGACTTCAACATAATGCCCATAAGATTCAAGCGAAATGATCTCGTCCACCGAAAGGAAAACCTGTTCAGCCGTTTTCTTGTCTTTTACTATGAGATTGTCAATATAACGGCTGCTTTCGGTCAACTGCAGATCCGCATTATCATCTATCTCTATTCCGTGCTCACTTAGAGCAGCTTCAATCTCCCGATAGCGCGCTTGGCTGACGGATAGCTTTACTTTCAAGTTTAGGCCCCCTGTCTCGAAGATAAAACTGCCTCTGTCTTACACAATATAGCATTCTTTAATTCTGATTTCAACCGGCAGGGAACACTTTGCAGATATAGGAACACAGCTTGCACTAAGGCGACGAACGTTAAGAAGATAACGCGGCGGTCAGGATCGTTTACTGCCGCCGCAGCGCAATTACCAGAAATCGTCTGTCCTCCTTCGTCTATCCGATTTACTCATAGTTCCCTCATGTCACGCTAAAAACACTCTCAGCAGCGCCTCTCCCCCGTTTTCCATGGGGATGACGGGGACGCCAAGGGCGCGTGACGCCTCCTCCACGGTGACGTCGTCCAGGAAGACGCCCTCCCCGTCCCGCAGCATACGGTTGGTGATATAGACGCGCCCGCCCAGGTCCTTTCCTTTGAGCTGGGCGATCAGGTCCTTCCCCGTGATCAGTCCGGCCACGTCGATGGTGTGGCCGAAGAAATCGTTGACGATGGGGACGATCTCAACCCGTATCTCCGGAAACTTCTCCCGCGCCAGGTCCCGCAGCTCCGTCAGGGTCCCGGCGGCGGAGACGCCGGTGGCGATGGTGGCATGGGTCCCCCTGGCGGGGCCTTCGCAGCGCTCCAGCGCATCCTCAAACTCCGAATAGAGGAGCCGGAGCATCCCCACGCCGTTTTCCAGCTGGGGGTAGCCCTCGTAAAAATCCTCCTCCGGAATGGGCAGGCCGGCCTTCTGGTACATCTCGTCGGAGCAGAAAAAGATACGGCTGCCGTGGCGCTTTAAGCACCGCGCCCCGAAGCGCTCCACCTGTTCCACCGTCCCGCGGGCCAGCTCTCGGTCAAAGGGCTTCAGGGGATAGAGGCCCTGCCGGAATTTCGTCAGGCCCACGGGGATGACGGAACAGCTGTGGACCTGGGGGGCCAGGCGGGCCAGCTTCCGCATGGTCCTGTCCAGCTCCCGCCCGTCGTTGAGGCCGGGACAGCAGACGATCTGACAGTTCAGCTCGATACCGGCGCGGGCGAATTTCTTTAAGATCTCGATCCCCCGTCCGGCGTTCTTGTTGCCCAGCATCTCACAGCGCAATTTCGGGTCCATGGTGTGGATGGAAACATTGATGGGGGATATCTTCAGGTCGCACACCCGCCGTACCTCCCGCTCGCCCATGTTGGTGAGGGTGAGATAGCTCCCCGTCAGGAAGCTCAGGCGCACGTCGTCGTCCTTAAAATAGAGGCTCTCCCGCATCCCCGGCGGCATCTGATCCACAAAGCAGAAGACGCAGTTGTTGGCGCAGGAGCGCATACCGTCCATCAGGTACTCCTCAAAGTCCAGCCCCGCGTCCTGCCCCGGCTCCTTCTCCACCGTGACGGTCAGCTCCTCCCCGTCACGCTCCAGGGTAAAGGCGCTCTCGGCGTCGTAGGCGTAGTACATATAGTCCAGCACGTCGGCGATCCGGTTCCCGTCCACGCTGAGGAGCTTGTCCCCCGGCCTGATCCCCGCCCGTTCGGCGGGGGACGCGGGGGCGACGGCCTTTATTCTGTTTCGTTCACCCGCCATGCGCGCACCTCTGTTCCCGGAAATTCCTTTTTTAAGCGAAAAAGCGGCGGGTGTGCCCCGCCGTTTTTCCTAACTCGCTATTACTCGTTCACAGATACGACTTCACGGCCATTGTATGTGCCGCAGGCCTTGCAGGCTCTGTGGGGCAGATGAAGCTCGCCGCACTTGGGGCAAGCCACGAGAGCGGGAACGCTGAGCTTCCAGTTGGAACCGCGCCTTCTGTCTCTCCTCGCCTTGGACACTTTCCCCTTCGGTACCGCCATGATGACACCTCCTAAGTTAATTCATTCTTTTTCCAGAAGCTGCCGCAGGGCGGCCATTCTGGAGTCCGGGTCCTCCGCGCATCCGCAGGGGCCATCGTTCAAATCCTTGCCGCACTTGGGGCAGAGGCCCTTGCAGTCGTCCTTGCAAAGAAGCCTCGGCTCAAAATTGAGGATCAGCGCGTCGCGGGCGATCTCCTCCAGATCGGCTGTGCCGTCCTCCAGAAGATAATAGTCCTCGTTGTCCTCATCCTCCAGCTCCTCGGTGAGGTAGGCGGCCGCCTCTCTCCGAAGATGCATCGGGAACTCCTTCAAACACCGGGCGCACTGGCAGTTAAGCTCCGCCTCGATGAGCGCGTGAAGGGTGATAAGGCCGGCGTGATTCTCCACCGCGCCCGTCACTGTGATGGGGCTCATGTAACCGAGCACCCCGTCAAAGGTGAGGTCGGCGGGGTCAAGGACAAAGGAGAAGTCCTTCCTGCCGCCGGGTGAGGCGATCAGCTCGTGAAGATCCAACCGCATCCCGCTTCACTCCTTCCAAGTCGCGCTTTGATATTATAAGCGAAAAATGCGGGCTTGTCAAGAGTTTTTTTGCCGTGCTCCAATTAGAGTTTTTGAGTTTTTGATTCCGGTCACAAGCATGAATACCAATCGCTCAGCATGAATACGTCTCGCCGCGATTCCGGCCCATCATTCTCCGCCAGCTTAACACTCATCAGGGAATATGATAAAATTGCCTGATGAGTGATAGATTTCTTCACATTTGGGTGGTATGATATTAAATATCGGGTGGATTTACTGCCATGCCATAAAGGAAGAGGAGGCGCTTGAGCTTGGAAGAACAGTTATCGGAAATATATAAGGCTGAAAACGAACTGTATAAAGCGGAAAAAGAGCAGGAACAGGACTGGCCAAAGGTGTTCGCGCAGTACAAAGAACTCTATCGGCGGTTTCCGGTACAAAAAGTCGCCATACACTTTGCGTTCTTTTGCTGGTATCTTCTCTGGCAATGGGATGAGATCGTATTTCCTGGAGAGAAGCTGTCATCCCATGAACGGGCAGCACTTAATATTCGCGGCGGGATGTCAACGTCGGAGCTGTATTCAAGTCTGAATTGTATGGCCAGCAAGCTCTTATCGTCGGTGGCCGAGACGGAGGACAGATATCTTGCGATTTTGATCCATATGCGCCATATTTATCCATACTTTTTTGAAAGCAATATCTTGTCTGATGAGTCTGCCGAGCAAATTTTGGTTTATTTGGAAAACAAGCAGACTACCGATCTTATCACAAAGCGCATCTGTTTATATCAGCGGAACCCTGATATAACGCAGTCGTCAGGCGAGGAAAAAACTGATAATGAAATGTTTCCTTCCGATGGCAGCCTGCTCACACATTACTTTCAATGGCTATTTAGGGTCAATGGCTATTTGGGGGATAACTAACTTCTTTAGAACAGGAAAAAGCGAAAAGGCGGTGGATATCTACGCCGGCCACGGCTCTGATACTGCGGGAACGCAAACGGGAATCAGGAGTCTGAACGTATAGAAAAATCCGCGTTTATCATAGGGCGCGAAAGCTCTGTAAAGCTCGATTTTCTCTTTTCTTTTTCTTTTCCCGTGATATAATGATAAAAACCGCATGTGGAGTTATCATTATGAAAGAATTTATCATCAATCAGAATGACGCGGGGCAGAGGCTGGACAGGTTCGTCTCCAAGGCCGCGCCGCTGTTGCCGGAGGCGCTGCTGCAAAAATACATCCGCATAAAGCGCGTCAAGGTCAACGGCAAAGGCGGCAAGCGGGAGCAGCGGCTCTCAGCCGGAGACGCCGTACAGATGTATATCAACGACGAGTTTTTTGAGCGTCCCACCGAGGAGAACGCCTGGCGAAAAGTGAACGTGCCGCGCCTGGAGGTGGTGTACGAGGACGAAAACATCCTCCTGGCCCACAAGCCCGCCGGGGTGCTGTGCCACGCCGGGGACGGGGGCGAGTGGAACACCCTCATCGACAACATCAAGGCGTATCTCTTTCAAAAGGGCGAATGGGAGCCGGAAAAGGAGAACTCCTTCTCCCCCGCCCTGTGCAACAGGATCGACAGGAACACCCAGGGCATCGTCATCGCCGCCAAGACCGCGGAGGCCCTGCGGGTGATGGATCAGAAGATCAGGGACCGGGAGATCGATAAATTCTACCTCGCCGCCGTACACGGGAGGATGGAGCCGGAATCGGGCGAGCTGACGGGATTTTTATTCAAGGACGCGGTGAAAAACCGGGTCTATGTGCGCGGGAGACCCGAACCGGGGGCGAAGAAGGCGGTCACGCGGTACAAAACGCTCAAATACAGGGACGGGTTGTCCCTGCTGGAATGTGAGCTTCTCACCGGACGCACCCACCAGATCAGGGCACAGCTGGCCGCCGCGGGCCACCCGCTTTTGGGGGACGGCAAGTACGGCACGGACAAGCGGAGCGGCGAGCTGCCGGGGCAGGCGCTTTGCGCGTACAAGCTGAGATTTTCCTTCCAAACGGACGCCGGTTCGTTAAATTACCTCAAAGATAAGGAGTTTACGGTCCCAAATCCGTCTTTTGTCGAAAAATATTTTTTGTGACTGATTTTTGTATTGACATTCAGGTGTATTCTCTGTATATTAATTTCGATATCCGTGAGGAATCTTGGTTGGAAGCTGGGGTCTTCACGGATTTTTTATCAATCTTTTATTATTCTGTTCGGAGGCGATGATGTCTCCGAGAAAAGAGGGGGAGGATAATGTCCAAAGAGCTTATACGTCTAAAGGACGTAACCATGACCTTTGACGATGTCACCGTTTTAAAGGACATCAACATCTACTTCAACGACAAGGAATTCCTCACGCTGCTGGGCCCGTCGGGCTGCGGCAAGACCACCATGCTCCGGATCATCGGCGGCTTCCAGACGCCCACCACGGGGGATGTGTTCTTCGACGGCGAGAGGATCAACGACGTCCCGCCGTACCGGCGCCAGGTGAACACGGTGTTCCAGAAATACGCCCTGTTCCCCCATCTGAACGTCTATGAGAACGTGGCCTTCGGGCTCCGCATCCCCCGTGAGACCACCTACGAAAACGGGAAAACGGAGAAGGTGAAGCTGTCCAGGGACGAGATCGACAGTCGGGTGCGCGAGATGCTGGAGGTAGTCTCCCTCAAGGGCTTTGAGCGCCGCTCCATCGCCTCTCTCTCCGGCGGCCAGCAGCAGCGCGTGGCCATCGCCCGCGCCCTGGTGAACCGGCCCAAGGTGCTTCTCCTTGACGAGCCCTTGGGCGCGCTGGATATGCGCCTGCGCAAGGATATGCAGCAGGAGCTGAAGCGCATCCAGCAGCAGATGGGGATCACCTTCATCAACGTGACCCACGATCAGGAGGAGGCCCTTGCCATGTCCGACACGGTGGTAGTCATGAACGAGGGCGTCATCCAGCAGATCGGGACGCCGGAGGACATATATAACGAGCCGAAAAACGCCTTTGTGGCGGATTTCATCGGCGAGAGCAACATCGTGGACGGCATCATGCGGGCTGACCGGGTGGTGGAGATCTTCAACCGCCGCTTCGCCTGCCTGGACGGCGGCTTTGAGAAGGACGAACCTGTGGACGTGGTCATCCGGCCAGAGGACGTGGATATCGTCTCCGAGGCGGAGGGCCAGCTGCGCGGCACCGTCACCTCCGTCACCTTCAAGGGCGTCCACTACGACACCATCGTGGATTTTTACGGCTTCAAGTGGCTGATCCAGACCACCGACTACTGCCCCGTAGGTTCCCGCATCGGCATCAGGATCGATCCCGACGGCTTCCACGTGATGAAAAAGAGCAAATATTCCGGCCTTTACGGCGACTACTCCTCCTACTCCGAGGAGTATGACGAGATCAACGATCCCACCCTTCTGGACGTGGAAGAGGAGGGCGCCGGCGATGAGGAATAAGCGGGCCTGGTTTGCCTTTCCCTATGTGATCTGGATGGCGCTCTTTGTGGTCATCCCCATCCTGATCATGCTGGTCTACTCCCTGACCGCGGAGGTGGAGACCGCCTCCGGTACGGCCTTTGAGGGGTCGGTGGAGAACTTCACCGGCATGACCCTCTATATGAACGTGTTTGGCCGTTCCTTCTGGCTGGCGCTGGTGGCTACGGTCATCTGCCTGCTGATCGGCTATCCGGTGGCGTATCTCATGAGCCGCGAGGGGCCGGGCTTCCAGCGGGTGGCTATGGCCCTCATCATGCTGCCCATGTGGATGAATTTCCTCCTGCGCACCTATTCCTGGATGGCGATCTTGGAGAACAACGGCCTTCTCAACCAGCTCTTCCAGAAGCTGGGCGTCATCTCCCTTTACAACCGGCTCACCGGCAGCGACATCGACCATTTTCAGATGATCCGCACCTCCGGGGCGGTGGTGCTGGGCATGGTCTATAACTACCTGCCCTTTATGATCCTGCCCATCTACACGGTGCTGACAAAGCTGGATCACCGGCTTACGGAGGCCGCCGAGGACCTGGGGGCCAACGCCGCCGCCGTCTTCCGGCGCGTCACGCTGCCCCTGTCCGTCTCCGGCATCATCTCCGGCGTCACCATGGTCTTTGTGCCGTCGGTGTCCACCTTCGCCATCTCGCGGCTGTTGGGCGGCGGGACGCAGATGATGCTGGGCGACCTTATCGAGAATCAATTCCTGGGCGGGGCCTACAATCCCCACCTGGGCGCGGCCATCTCCATGGTGATGATGGTCATCGTCGTCATCTGTATGCTGGTGATGAACCACTTCGGCGACGGTGAGGAAGAGGCGGTGATGCTCTGATGAAGAAAAACCGCTTCGGCAGCCGCTTCCTCATTGGGCTGTGCTTCCTCTTTCTCTATCTGCCCATCTTCCTTCTGATCTTCTTCTCCTTCAACAAGGGCGATTCCAGCGCCGTGTGGAAGGGCTTCTCCCTCCGGTGGTACGCGGAGCTTTTCCGGAACCGGCTGGTGCTGGAATCTCTCGCCACCACCCTGCTGGTGTCGCTCCTGGCCACGGCTATCGCCACGGTGGCCGGCACCTTCGCCGCCATCGGCATCTACAGCCTCACGAAAAAGTGGCGTGACCCTGTGCTGGTGGTCAACGATCTCCCCATGATGAACGCGGATATCGTCACCGGCGTGTCCCTTCTGCTCCTGTTCGTGGCCTTCTTCCGGGGCTGGGGCGCCATCGCCGCGTGGCTCAACTCCTGGCAGAGCCTGATCCAATTCCCCACCCGCCTGACCCTGGGGCTGGGGACGCTGCTCATCGCCCACGTCTCCTTCAACATCCCCTACGTCATTCTCAACGTGGCGCCCAGGCTCCGGCAGATGGACGCCAACCTGGTGGAGGCGGCCCAGGACCTGGGCTGTACCTGGATACAGGCGTTTTTCAAGGTGATCCTGCCTGAGATCAAGCCCGGCATCGTCTCCGGGGCGCTGATCGCCTTCACCATGAGCGTGGATGACTTCGTTATCAGCTATTTCACCGCCGGTTCCGCCACCCAGACCCTGTCCATGACCATTTACAGCATGACGAAAAAACGGGTGACGCCGGTAGTCAACGCCGTCAGCACCCTGATCTTCCTGGCGGTGCTGATCCTTCTGATCATCAACAACATCCGAGAGGCGCGCCAGGATAAGCTGGCGGCCAAGCGGGCCTCCTTTGAGCCGGTGCGGGTCGATCCCCGCGCGGAGCGGTTCCGCGCCTGGCTGGGCACGCCCCGCGGCAAGCTCGCGCGGCGTGTCGCCGCCGCCGCCCTGTGCGTGGTCTTTGTGTCCACCACCGTCTTTCTCACCGCTTTCACCACCTCCCGACCCGTGGTCAACGTGTGCTCCTGGGGCGAGTATATCGACGAGGACCTTATCGACGAGTTTGAGGCCGAGACCGGCATCCGTGTGAACTACCAGACCGCGGAGTCCAATGAGGCCCTCTACTCCCTGCTCAGCAACGGCGGCGCGGACTACGACGTGGTGGTCCCCTCGGACTATATGATCAGTCAGCTCATCGAGGAGGGGCGGCTGGAGGAGCTGGACTACTCCCAAATCCCCAACTTTGAGAAGATCGATGACAGGTTCAAAAACCTGCCCTACGACCCGGAGAACAAATACACCGTCCCCTACACCTGGGGCACCGTGGGCATCATCTACAACGAAACCATGGTGGACGAGGAGATCGACAGCTGGGCGGCCCTGTACGACAGCAAATACGCCGGACAGGTACTGCTGATCAACAACTCCCGTGACGCCTTCGGCATCGCCCTCAAATATCTGGGCTATTCCGTGAACACCACCGACGCCGGCGAAATCACGCAGGCATACGAGCTTGTTCGGGACGCCTATGAGCGGGGCGTATTCCAGGGGAAGGTCATGGACGAGGTATTCCAGACCATGGAGGGCGGAAACGCCGCCTTCGCCACCTATTACGCCGGCGATTACCTCTCCATGCTGGAAAACAACGAGGACCTGCGATTCGTGGTCCCCAAGGAGGGCTCCAACTGGTTCGTGGACGCCATGTGCGTCCTCAAGGACGCCCCCAACTACGACAACGCCATGAAGTGGATCAACTTCATCGCCTCTACCGACTCCAACCTGCGCAACATGGACTACATCTGGTACGCCAGCCCCAACAAGGAGGCGCTGGAGATGTACCCTGAGTGGTACGAGGAGCAGTACGGCGAGGCGCTGGACCCGGAAATCTACGAGATCATGGCCGCCCCCCAGGAGGTGCTGGACAGGTGCGAAATGTACGTATGCCTGCCCAAGGCCACCAGGGCGCTGTATAACGATCTGTGGATCAAGCTGGGCCTCTGACAAAACGCCCTCTTATCCCCCTTGTGATTTGGATTATACCACAGTCTCACTTATTTGTCAAGTAAAAGTATAATAAAAATAATTAATTCTTTGTAAACAAATAACTCAGGCCGCCTCGTTTACGGGGCGGCCTGAGTTTATGCGGCTCCGCGCGGCTCCGAAATCGCGGGGCCTCCATGCGGAGCGGCGGCATCTTTCCTCAGATCAGTAATTTCTGCTGACGAAGTCGATCTCGTCCACGCCGGATGAGGCGTTGAGCTTCAGGGCCAGGTAGAAGAAGTAGCCGGAGAGGAGGTTGGCAAGATCGATGAGCAGCGGGTCGGCCTCATGTCCCTGGCGGACATGCCGGTAGAGAAGGCGGACAAGCTGTTTCCCCTGCACCCGCAAAAGGTGGGCCTGACAGGCCGCCTCACAGCCCTGGCACAGGACGAAGCGGCGGCACCTCTCCCCCGCCTCGGCTCTCAGTCTTTCCGAGGCCGCCAAGAGCCGGTCCCGCTCCTCTTTCGTCACTTTGAGGGGTGTTCTCAGGGCGGGATTCATGTGATAGACCAGCTCGCAGAGCCACAAAAGCTCCTCCTTCAGCGCCGCGTCTGATATCAGGGCGCGCAAAAGGCCGATCCGGCTTGCCATCTCGTCGGTCATAAGCTCAAAATCACACCGCAGATCGTCGATCCCGTCGCTCAAAAACGGGTATGCCTCATAGGGGCTTCTGTAAAGGTCTTTCAACGCTGTCCTCCTATCTTCTCCCACCGGGCGCGGCTTTGGCGCATATACGCCGGCACATCAAGGCCGAAAACGCGGGAAAGGGCGGCGGGGGGAAGGTCATTGGCGTCTCCGAAATAGACGGCCTGGCCGGCGTCCATCAGGAGCACAAGGCTGGCGAAATCCAAGGCCAGGTCAAGGTCGTGAAAGACGCCCAGGGCGGCGTGTCCGGGCTGGGATGACCAGGCCTTCAGCGCCTCCACAAGCTCCACCTGATATTTTAAATCCAGATGGTTGGTGGGCTCGTCCAGAAGGATGACGCGGGGCGTCTGGGTAAAAGCGCGGGCCAGCAGGACGCGCTGAAGCTGTCCGCCGGAGAGCTGGGTGAGGGGCCGGTCCCGCTCCTCCCACAGGCCCAGGCGGCGTATGGCGTCCTCCGCGATCTCCCGATCCCTCCGGGTGGGCGTGGAGAAAAGGCCCGATTTCAGATGGGCGTAACGGCCCATCAGGACCGTCTCTAAGACGGTGTAGGCGAACCAGGCCGTACTCACCTGGGGAAGCTCCGCCACCGCCCTGCCCCGCTCCCTGGGGGGCATTTTCAACAGGTCCGCTCCGTCCAGGGCGACGCTTCCCGCCGCGGGCAGGAAGCCGGTCATGCCCCGCAGAAGCGTGGTCTTGCCGCAGCCGTTGGGGCCAAGGATGGCGAGGCGCCCGTTTTCCGGAAGGGTAAAGGAGACGCCCTTCACCACGTCCTGCTGTCCGTAGCCGCAGGAGAGATCATTCACTTCCAGCATATCACCGTCTCCCCCTTCCGGCAAAGAATATCCACAGGAAAAAGGGCGCGCCCAGGAGGGCCGTGACGGCGCCAATGGGAATCTCCCTGGGGGCGCAGAGCGTCCTGGCGGCCAGATCGCACAGCACCATGAAGCTCCCGCCCAGAAGCGCCCCGGCGGGCAATGTGCGCCGGTGGGACGCGCCGAAAAGGCGGCGGGCCACATGGGGGGCGATCAAATCCACAAAGCCGATGATGCCGGAGAAGGCCACCGCCGCGCCGGTGAGCACGGCCACCGTCAGGATCAAAAAGCGGCGGTCCTTGCGGGGGTCCGCGCCCATGGAGCGGGCCTGCTCGTCCCCGAAGGTCAGCAGATCAAGCTGACCGGCGCGGGAGAGGAACAACGCCAGGCACACCGCCAGTACCGGAGCCAGCACCGCGGGGCCGCGCCAGCCGCGGGAGGCGAAGCTCCCCATCTGCCACAGGCCGATGCGCTGGGCGTATTCCGGCGACATGGCGGCCATCAGGTCCATGACGGCGGAGAAAAAGAGGGACGCCACCATGCCGATGAGCACCACTGTCACCGTGGACACACGCCGATCCAGCGCCCGTGCCAGCGCCAGCACCAGCAGTACCGTGACGATGGCGCCGGCAAAGCCGGCGGCGGGCAGGAGCACCGCGCCAAGGGCGCCGGCGGAGAGGCCCGTCACCAGCACAGCCGTGGCCCCCAGGCCGGCCCCGGCGGAGACGCCGAGGCCGAAGGGGGAGGCCAGGGGATTTTCCAGGACCGACTGCATCACGGTGCCGCCCACGGCCAGCGCGGCGCCGGTGAGGAACGCCAGCGTCACCCTGGGCAGGCGGAGGCTGACCACCAGCTCCCTGGTGTTGTCCTCCCCCGCTCCCAGGAGCGCGGCGACGATCTTCACAGGCGGGATGGACACACTGCCCGCCCCCACCGCCAAAAGCACGCTGGCCGCGGCAAAGGCCGCCAAAAGGGCCCAACGCCCCGCCGCCTTACTCACCGAAAATCTCCGGGTAGACGGCCTTCGCCATCTCCTCCATGGCCTTCACCACGTTCTGGTTGGGCAGGGAGGAGGCGGAATTGTCGATGTAATACACCGCGCCGTTCTTCACCGCGGGCACCTCGCTCCAGCCGGGGCGGGCCATGATCTCCTCCACCGGAGCGTCGATGTAGTTGACATTGGTGAGGATCACGTCGGGCTGGGCGGCCACAATCGCCTCCTCGGTAACGGACAGCCAGCCGGACTGGTCGGCCAGCACGTTCTCGGCGCCGATCAGCTCGATCAGCTCGTTGAGGAAGACGCCGGAGCCGAAGCTGTAGAGATAGGGGGCGGCGGAAATCTCGAAGTAGACGGATTTTTTCTCCGTCACCGTGGCGCCAAGGGCGGCCAGGCGGTCAATTTCGGCCTGCATATCGTCGATGAGTTTCTGGCCCTCGTCCTTCTTCCCCAACAGTCCGGCCACAAAGGCCAGGTCGCCCTGGATATCGGCGATGCTGTCGGAGGTGGGGACGCAGGCCACGCAGACGCCCAGGTCTATCAGGGGCTGATAGGGGGCCTCCTGGTCATAGAGGGACATATTGGTCACCAGCAGGACATCCGGCTTCAGGGCCACCAGGCTCTCCATATCGGGGGACACCATATCCAGGACGAGGACATTCTCCGGCATACCTGAAAGCTCCGCGCTCACGGTGTCGCAGGCCTTGATCTTGTCCCCTTCCCCCAGGGCGATCACCGTCTCGCTGAGGGACGGGGCCAGGACGGCGATGGTGTCGATCTTCCCAGGGACGGTGATCTCCGCTCCGCTGGGGTCGGTGAGGGTGCGGGGGGAAGAGTCTGCCGTGCTCCCTCCGCCGCACGCCGCGAGGCTCAACGCCATCACAAGGGCGAGAACCAGGCACAGGGCTTTTGCTTTTGTTTTCATGTTTACCATTCCTTTCTGCCCGAAAAAAGAACACCCCTCCAATCAAGGGGTGTTCTTGCCGGCAGAAACCATACGAGTTTACACCTCATGGGAAAACCCATGCGGCGGCGCAAAAACAGCACAAGCCCATTCATCGTAAGCTTGCGCAGGACAGACTCAGCATTCTGGCTGAACACCCCGTAAACGCGGTGTATCACAGTGGCGGGACCGTGCGGGAATCTCACCCGACTTTCCTGAAAAACAGCCTGGCCCTTTATTGGAACGTATTCAGTTTTCGGAGATTATGCCCGAACGGGCAGGAACAGTATAGCAAACGCGGGAAATAAAGTCAAGAAAAGGACCGCGGGAAGCGCGGTCCTTTTCAAAAAAACATCAATATCACGTTTTTCCGGAAAACCTGTTGCCGCATTTGGAGCAGGTGATCTGGAGCTTTCCCTTGCCGCGGGGGACGCGCAGGCGGGTGTGGCAGGTGGGGCAGGTGAAGAATTTGTACTCCTTGCGCATGGAGAAGCGCACCCTGGAATCCCGCAGCTTTGTTCTCAGCGCCGCGGTCCTGGCCAGATACCGGGCGTTCTCCTGGGAGCGCTTGTAGACGTTTCGGGAGCAGACGCGCCACCAGGTATAGATGATGAGCGCGAAGACGATAAAGGAGCAGACGAACCCGAAAATCCCCGGCAGGAAGGACAGGAACAAAAACACAATGGTCAGAATCCAGACGAATTTCGTCAGGTCGTCAAAGCCGTTGCGCCCCTGCATGAAGTTGTACAGAAATCGCCGTATCATAACAAACCCTCTTTTAACGGTGCCGCGGTTGGCCGCTGATGCAATTCTGATACAATCTATTTTAGTCAAAAGGAACGCCGGGAGGTTGAATAAACTGTAAACATTTATTGCAAATTACCGGAAAATCGCGGGCAGAAGGGGCGATAGGGCGCTAAAACGCCGTCCGGTCAGTTCCGGACGGCGTTTTCAGTTGAGTTTTACCGGTTGAAAATCTTGAAGATCTTGTCGAAGGGGTCCTCTTCGGGGGGGACCTCCTCGGCGGGGGCGGCGGATTCCGCGGGAGCGGCGGGGTCGGACTCGGCCTTCTGGCTGGCCTCGCTGTAAAGTCCGGCGGTACTCTGATTGCCCGTCTTGAGGGTGGGCTTCTCGTCAAAGCGGGTGGCGATGACGGTGACGCGGATCTCATCGTCCAAATCCTCGTCAAAGGAGGCGCCGAAGATGATGTTGGCGTCGGGATGGGCGGCCTCCTGCACCAGGGTGGCGGCGGCCTCAATGTCGTCCAGGCTCATGTCAAGGGAGCCGGTGATGTTGATCAGGACGCCGCGGGCGCCGTTGATGGAGGTCTCCATAAGCGGGGAGGCGATGGCACTGCGGGCGGCCTCCTCGGCCTTGCCCTTTCCGGCGGCCTTCCCCACGCCCATGTGGGCGTAGCCCGCGTCCTTCATGATGGCGGTGACGTCGGCAAAGTCCAGATTGATAAAGCCGGTCTGCTTCACAAGCTCGGAGATGCTGGTGACGGCCTGCTGAAGGACGGAGTCGGCGATCTCAAAGGCGTTGGCGAAGGTGAGCTTCTGGTCGGTGGCGTGCTTCAGGCGGTCGTTGGGGATAATCAGCAGGGCGTCCACCTTGCCCAAAAGCTGGGAGATACCCTCGTTGGCCTGATCCATCCTGCGCTTGCCCTCAAAGCCGAAGGGCTTGGTGACCACGCCCACGGTGAGGATGCCCATCTCATGGGCGATATCCGCCACCACGGGAGCGGCGCCGGTGCCGGTGCCGCCGCCCATACCGGCGGCGATGAAGACCATATCGGAATTTTCAAGGGCCTTGGTGATGTTGTTGCGGCTCTCCTCGGCGGCCTTCTTGCCGATCTCCGGGTTGGAGCCGGCGCCCTGGCCGTGGGTGAGCTTCTCACCGATCTGGACCTTGGTGTCGGCGGCGGAGATAGCCAGCGCGGGCTTATCGGTATTCAGCGCGATCAGCTCCACGCCGGAGGTGCCGACCTTAGCGAGACGGTTGACGACGTTGTTGCCGGCGCCGCCGATGCCGAGAACTTTTATAGTGACCACATTGTCAGGGCCGTTATCTAACGCGATAGGCATTTTATATCCTCCTCCAAGCGCGCGGAGCGCGCTTTCTTTTGTATAGCGGGTCTTTCCCTTTTCATCTTGGTATAGATACGTTTATTGTAAACCGTTTTTTCCCGCAGGTCAATACCAAAGTGGAATTTTTATTCAATCAAAACACAAATTCGACAGTAATCTTGACGGAATAAGCGCATGTCGTCCTCAAAGGAGGAAGTGCAGGCCCTTGATCTTGGCGTCGTAATACACGCTCTGACCGTTGCCGGGATCGGTATGATCCTTCAAGAAGTCCCTGAGAAGGGTCCCGAATTTCAGGTCCAGCTCGTCATCGGCCCCGAAGTTGAAGCGGTAGCCGTTGTAGTCAAAGGTGATGGCGGAGAGGTTGGTCATGTCGATCCAGGCCATCTTGTCAAGCCGTTGATACTTGCTTGCTGTTTTGAGGTAGTCGGTCAGGGCCGTGACGCGGGGCGTCTCGCTCTTGCCGAAGGAGATGGTCTTGCCCGCCTGGGGGTCTTCGGGGATGGCCCCCCGTACCTCCACCCCCTGGGGGACGTAGGAGGATTTCTCCAAGATTCTTCCGTTCAGGTCCAGGATATAGTAGCTCCCGCCGGAGACGATGTAGGCGGCGGAGACGGATTCCGTGATCTGGATGGTCACCGTTCCGGGAAGATGGCGGATGACCTTGACCGTGTCCACATAGGGCAGGGCGGATTTGATGGCGATCTCAGCGGCGGAGCTGTTGAGGAAAAAGACAGAGTTATCCTTTTCGATGCCGGACACGGCGATGATCTGGCCGGCGGTGTACTTCTCCGCCCCCTCCACGGTGATGTCCGTTATCTTGAAAAAGAGCCCCATGGCCGCGATGGCGGTGATCAAAATAAACGCCACGGCCACAGTCACAAAGAGCGCGCCGTCACCGGGAGAATACCGGTTCCTTCCTTTTGTGCTTCCCATCTTCATCCGTTCCTTTCAGTCTTCTACTCTCTTCGCGTTGATGCCTAACGCCTGTAAATTGCGGTCTATGTTCTCATAGCCGCGCAGAATATGCTCCGTACCGGAAATCCTCGTCTCCCCCTCCGCCGCCAGGGCGGCCACAAGGAGGGCCGCGCCGCCGCGAAGGTCGGGGGCGGTGACCGCCGCGCCGTAGAGCGGCCTGCCGCCGAAAACACGTGCGATCTGCCCGTCCACACGGATATCCGCGCCCATTTTGATAAGCTCAGGCACATGGCGGAAGCGGTTCTCAAAAATCGTCTCCACAAAGGCCGACGTCCCTCTGGCCCGCAGAGCCGCCGCCATCAGGGGCGGCTGGGCGTCGGTGGGGAATCCGGGATAGGGCCTGGTGGTGACGGTCAGGGGCGGCTTTAGGCGGTCCCCCGCGGCGGCCACCAAGGTGCCGCACCGGTAGCAGAGGCACACGCCCATCTGGCGGAAGGCGTCGTTGACGGCGGTAAGGTCCCGCTCGCAGACCTGCCGCAGAACGATCCGCCCTCCGGCGGAGGCGACGGCGGCTATGTACGTGGCCGCGGCGATCCTGTCGGGGATCACCCGATGGCGGACCATGGGGGCGAAAGCGCCCCCCTCCACCGTCAGGCTGGAGGTCCCGGCGCCGCTGATCCTGGCGCCCATGGCTGTGAGGTAACGCGCAAGGTCGCGTATCTCCGGCTCACGGGCGGCGTTGGTGATCAGCGTCAGGCCCTGGGCGCCGGCGGCGGCGATCATGGCGTTTTCGGTGGCTCCCACACTGGGGAATTTCAGATCGATCCTGGCGCCCTGAAGCCGCGGCGCGCGGAAGATCAGCCTGCCGCGGCATCTGCTGATCCCCGCGCCAAGGCGCTCCATGGCGTCCAGGTGCAGGTCAATGGGCCGGGGGCCCAGCTCGCATCCTCCCGGCATGGAGAGCGCCGCCTGCCCTGTGCGGGCCAGGATGGCGCCCAGGAATACCACGGAGGAGCGCATACGGCGCATCAGGGGGTCGGGGATATCCCAGCCTGTCATGGTGGAGGAGTCCACCCAGACCGTGCCGTCCGTAAACTCCGTTTTGCACCCCAAGTGTCTCAAAATGGCAAGGGCGGCCTCCACGTCGGTAAGGGCGGGAACATTCGTCAGCACGGTCTCGCCGGCGGAAAGTATGGAGGCTGCCAATATCGGAAGAGCGCTGTTTTTCGCCCCTTGTAAGCTGATTTCACCGGAGAGCCGGCGGCCCCCCGTCACTGTCAAGCTGCTCATAGTGACCCCCGAAAAGTTTTATTTTCAGGTCATACTATGCGCAGACACGTTTTTCGGTTCCTTTCCCCATAAAAGGGGCGAAGGATCATTTCATCAGGTCGAGAATCTCGTTTACGATCCTGTCGCAGGCGTCGGTGACGCCCATGGCGCGGGACGCTTTTTCCATGGAGGCCAGCCGGTCCCTGTCCCGCAGGAGCGCGGCGGCTGTGTTGTAGAGCTTCTCTCCGGTACAGGAGTCCTCGGTGAGTACCACCGCTCCTCCGGCCTTTTCCAGCTCACGGGCGTTCTTCGTCTGCTGGTCGTTGGTGACGTTGGGCGAGGGCACCAGGATACTGGCCCGCCCCAGGGCTGTCAGCTCCGCCAGGGTGGAGGCCCCGGCGCGGCAGAGGACCAGGTCGGCGGCGGTCATCACCGGGCCCATGTTGTCGATATAGGCCCGCAGGTCCTCCCATTGGGGGAGGCCGTAGACGTTCACCTTGCCCAGGCGCTCCCGCATCCTGTCCAGGCCCGTCTCGCCGTTGCCTGTGGCGTGGAGGTGGAGCATGGCGCCGCTTCTGGCGTTGAGGCTGATGAACTCCGCCATCATACTGTTCATGTTATCCGCCCCCAGGCTGCCCCAGAAGGACACCACCAGGGGCTTTCCGGTCAGGCCCAGCTTCCGCTTCGCCTCCTCCCGGCTCATCCGCAGGAAGTCCTCACGCACCGGCGTACCGGTGAAAACCACCCGGTCAGGCTTTTTGCAGTGCTCCCCCGCCGAGGCGAAGGCCACCATGACCTTATCCACCTGGGAGGACAGCATTTTGGTGGTAAGCCCCGGCACGGCGTTGGACTCGTGGATAGCCGTGTGGATGCCCATTTTGGACGCCTGATGCAGAACCGGCCAGCACACATATCCTCCGGTGCCGAAAACCACGTCGGGCCGGAAGGTCTCAATAAGCTCCCGACTCTCCTTTCGGGCCACGGAGAGGTTTTTCACCATCTCCACATTATGCCGGATATCCGCCGGAGAGACGCCTCTGCGAAGGCCGGTGACGGTGATATTCTTCAGCTCAAAGCCGGCGGCGGGGATCAGCTGGCGTTCCAGCACCCGACCCGCTCCGGCAAACAGGAAGTCCGCTTCCGGAAAGAGCTCCCGAAGCCTGCCGGCCACGGCCAGGGCGGGGTTGATATGGCCCGCGCTGCCGCCGCACGCGAATAGAAATCTCATGGCTCCTCCACATCCTCACTCTTCTTTTTTCTCAGCGGAATCTCCCGCGAGATGGAAAGCACGATCCCCATCTCGCCCAGCTGTATGAGAAGGGCCGTCCCGCCGTAGCTGAAGAACGGCAGGGAGATGCCCGTACAGGGGACGAGATTCGTCACCACGGCCACGTTCAGGAACACCTGGATAGCCAGCAAGCTTACGATCCCCACGATGACCAGGGACCCGAACCGGTCCTTGGCGTGGAGGGCCAGCCAGTAGCCGCGGATGATGAGGACGGCAAAGAGGAAGAGGATGAGCATGGCGCCGATAAAGCCCAGCTCCTCGCAGACGATGGAGAAGATGAAGTCGTTGTGCTCCTCCGGCAGATACATATACTTTTGTCTCCCCTGCCCCAGCCCCAGGCCGGTCATGCCGCCGGAGCCGATGGCGTACAGGGACTGGATGGTCTGGAGGCCCTTGTTCAGGGGATCTGACCAGGGGTCCTGCCAGACGGTGATGCGGGAGGATGCGTAGGGGAAGAAGTTGACCACCACAAACCCCACAACGCCCACCACGCCGACGCCCAGGAGAAAGCACCACAGGGGCGCTCCGCCCACAAACATCATGATGGCGCCGATGGCGATGATGATAACGGAGGCCGACAGGTGCGGCTCCAGGATCAGCAGAAAGACGGTGACGGCCAGGACGCCCGCAAAGGGCACCACGCCGTAGCGGAAGGTCTTCATTTTCCCCCGGTAGAGGCAGATCATATGGGCGAACAGGAGGATGATGGCGATCTTGGCGATCTCCGAGGGCTGGAAGGTGGTGAACCCCAGGTTGAACCAGCGGTTGGCGCCCACCTCGCTTTTTCCGGTACCCAAAAAGGGCACCAGGGCCAGCAAAAAACCCGTGATGACCACAAGCAGCGGCGTCATGCGCCGGTAGAAGGTGGAGGGCAGGGTGGACAGGAAGATCATCAGCGCGATGCCAAGGCCGGAAAAGCCCAGCTGCCGGAGGAAGATCCCCATGCCGTTCCCGTCCTTGAAATACGCCCTGGCGAAGCTGGCGGAGAGCACCATCACCACGCCAATGGACAAAATGAGCAGCGTCAGCAGGAAGAAGGGCAGATCGAAGGCCCCGCGCTCCACGCGGCGGCTCTCCTCACGCCTGTCGCGCAGCTGCTCGCCGGCATAGTCCATATCCGCGTATTCCGTCTGCCCCGCGTTAACGGCGCTTTTTCCAAGGCGTGCCATAGACCGCCCTCCTTTCTCAAAAATCTTGAATCAATCAGACCGCTCCGAACCTGTGCCTGACGGCGAAGAACGTCAGCACCGCCAAAGCGGCGGACACAGCCGAGAAAACGGCAAAAATGCGCCGCTCGCCCCAGCCGGACATCTCCAGATGGTGATGGATAGGGGCCATCTTGAAGATGCGCTTGCCGTGGGTAAGCTTGAAATAGGTGACCTGGATGATGTCGGACAGCGTCTCCACGATGTAGATGAAGCCGAGGGGCACCAGCACCAGGGGCATATCCAGGGCAAAGGCGGTGGCGCAGATGGCGCCGCCCAGAAAGAGACTGCCCGTGTCCCCCATGAACACCTTGGCCGGATAGAAGTTGAAGATCAAAAAGCCCACAAGGCCCCCCGCCAGGGCGGCGCCGAACAGGCCCACGGAGCCGTAGCCCCACGCCGCCGCGATGGAGGCATAGCAGACGGCCACAGGCGTGGTGACGCCGGCGCAGAGGCCGTCAACGCCGTCGGTGATGTTCACCGCGTTGACGCATCCCACGATGACGAACACGGCAAAGGCGATGTAGAGCGGATAGGGGACGTGGACGGTCACGTCAAAAAACGGGATGTAGAGGTTGGAGCTCAAATGCCCCTCCAGCCTCAAAAGCAGAATCAGCACCACCGCGGCGGCGATCTGGAGCGCCAGCTTCTGCCAGGCGGTCAGGCCGAGATTCTGCTTCTTCTTCACCTTCTCATAGTCGTCCAAAAAGCCGATGAGGCCGAAAAGGAGGGAGAAAACAAGGATGATGATATGCCTCCAGTCCCCGGCGGCGATGTCGTCCAGGCCCCCCAGGACGCACATGGCGGCGATGCCCGTAATGAACATCAGCCCGCCCATGGTGGGGGTCCCCTGCTTGCCCAGATGCCAGGTAGGGCCGTCTGACCGGATGGTCTGTCCGGCGTGCATACGCCTGAGCGCCGGTATGAGGGCGATGCCCACGATCACCGTCACGAGAAAGGAGCCGGTAAAGGCCCATATCAGATCCAAAATCATTTTTCTTCCGTCCTATCGTCAATGCATTTCGCTGAGAATCTCCGCCACCACCTCGCGCTCGTCGAAGTGGCGCTTCACGTGGTCGATCTCCTGGTAGGTCTCATGTCCCTTCCCCGCCAGGATCACCACATCGCCTGTCTTGGCTGTCTCCAGCGCGTGGCGGATGGCCTGCCGCCGGTCCACGATCACGTCATACGGCGTCTTTTTCCCCGACGACGTGACCCCCGCCAAGATATCCTCTATGATGGCCTCCGGCTTTTCCGTGCGGGGATTGTCCGAGGTGACGATCACCCGGTCCGCCAGCTCCATGGCGATGCGGCCCATGATAGGTCTCTTGGCGCTGTCCCGGTCCCCGCCGCAGCCGAAGAGCACGACGGTCCTGCCCTTGGCAAAGCCCTTGACGGTCTTGATAATGTTCTCCAGGGCGTCCGGGGTGTGGGCGTAGTCGATGAGCACCGTGTAATCGGTGTCTGTAGGCACCACCTCCGCCCTGCCCTTGACGCCGGCGCATTTGGCCATGGCCGGCCCGATCTCCTCCAGCGGAACGCCGGCGCACACCGCCGACGCGGCGGCGGCCAGGGCGTTGTATACGCTGAACTGGCCGGGGATGCCCAGCGTGAGCTTTTCCAGCTTTCCGGTCATCAGGGCGCAGAAGCTCACCCTGTTCTGGTGGAGCCTTATATCCCGCGCCGTCAGGTCGGCGCTGTCGCTTTTGGCGGAATAGGTGAACACGCGGTTTGAGGCGGCCTTCAGCATGGTCTCCGCCCAGGGATCGTCCATGTTGATGATCGCGGTCCCGCACATGGAAAAGAGCTTCGCTTTGGCCTGGGCGTAAGCCTCCATGGTCTTGTGAAAATCAAGATGGTCCTCTGTCAGATTCGTAAAGATGCCCTGGTCAAAGGCGATGCCGTAGACCCGGTCCAGCATGAGGGCGTGGGA
Source organism: uncultured Oscillospiraceae bacterium (assembly GCA_947626845.1). Lineage (GTDB taxonomy): Bacteria > Bacillota > Clostridia > Oscillospirales > Oscillospiraceae > RUG626. The sequence continues at coordinate 60,266 of CANQTW010000004.1, forward strand.
GGACACCTCCATCACCGCGTAGCGGCACCCGGCCTCCACCATACGGGCCAGAATGGCCTGCAGCTCCAGGCAGTCGGGAGTGGTGCGCTCGGCGGGCGTCTCCTCCCCGCCGATCATGATGCGGTTGGTGCCGATAAGGCCCACCTTCGCCCCCTGGGTCTCCTCCAAGAGCGTCTTGATCAGGTTGGTGGTGGTGGTCTTGCCGTTGGTGCCCGTGACGCCGATCATATGGAGCGCGCGGGAGGGATTGCCGTACCGGTTTCCGGCGGCTATGGCCATGGCCAGGCGGGAATCCCGTACCAGGACGGCCGGCGTCCCCTCCGGGGCCTCCTCGCCGATGATCACCGCCGCGCCCTTCTCCAGGGCGGCGGGGATGAACCGGTGCCCGTCGCTCTCATAGCCTCGGATCGCCAGGAACGCGCAGCCTGGCACGGCCTTACGGGAGTCGGACACCAGCTCTGTGATCTCCAGCTCCGGGTCGGCCCGCAGCTCCGTCACGTCGATATTCTCAATAAGCTCTGAAAGCTTCATACGATCACCATTCACATGATTGAAAAGATTCGGGACCCGCGCGAGGCTCTCGCGGCGGCATCAATAAAAGCCCAGATTCGAGTTGTCCACCAGCGTCACGTTGATGACCGCCCCGTAGGGCACCTCGGTGCCCGCCTCCACAGCCTGGGAGGCCACCTTCACGCCGGAGGCCGCCGGAGAGGCGCCGGAGGTATCCAGGTAGAGGCCCAGGTTTTGCAGCTGGTTCCTGGCGGCGTTGACTGTCTTGCCGGTGAGATCCGGCACCACCACCGTCTCCTGGGGGGCCTGCTCTCCCAGATAGACGATCATCTGACTGCCCGCCGCGATCTGCGCCCCCGCCACAGGGAGCTGGGCGGTAACGGTGTCGCCGGTGCCCACCTCTCTCAGGCTGAGCCCCAGCTCCTTCGCTTTCTCTCTGGCCGCCAGGACGCCGCTGCCGATGAACCGAGGCGTCGTCACGTCCAGAAGGGCCTCCTCGCCCTCCTCATAGATGGGCTGAACGCCCAGATACGGCAGGATCTCGCTCATGATCTTGCCCACGTAAGGGGCCGCCATCTGGCCGCCGCCGATGTAGATGCCGCTGTCCTTGCTGGGGTTATCCAGCACCAGGAGCACCGCCACCTCCGGGTCGTCGGCGGGGGCGATGCCGCAGAAGGACACCATGTATTCCCTCACGCCTGTCTGCCGCTCCAGGGCCGTCTTGGTGGTGGTGCCGGTCTTGCCGCCCACCCGGTAGCCGGGCACATAGGCGTTGGAGCCGGTGCCGCCCTCGTCGCCCACGACGGATTCCAGGATGTCCGCCACCAGGGCGCTGGTCTCCTCGCTGATCACCTGCCGGACGACGGTAGGCTCCTTGGAGTAGATCACGTCGCCGTTGGCGTTGCGCATCTCCTTGACGATGTAGGGCTCCATCAGATATCCGCCGTTGACGGCGGCGGATACCGCCGTGATCATCTGGATAGGCGTCACGTTGAAGGTCTGGCCGAAGGATGCGGAGGCGAGGGAGGACTTGTTCCAGCTGAGGAAATCCTTGTCGGGCCACCACTGGCTGCCCGCCTCGCCGGACAGGTCGATCCCCGTCTTGTCCCGGATGCCGAAGGCCTTGACGTAATCGTTGTAGGTCTCCGCGCCGATCTTCAGGCCGATGTTGGCGAAGGCCACGTTGCAGGAGTGCATGGCCGCCTGACGCAGGTTCTGCTCGCCGTGTCCGGCGCGCTTCCAGCAGTTGAGGTCGGTGTCACGGCCTGGGATCTGGCCCTTGGGGATCTTCCCGTAGCAGGGGAAGCTGCTGTTTTCGTTAATGACGCCCTCCTCCAGGCCGATGGCCATGGTGATGATCTTGAACACCGATCCCGGCTCATAGGTGTCGGAGACGGCCATATTGCGCCACTGGGCCCGCTGGGCGTCCCCAATGGCCTTGCTTCTCTCCTCCGGGTCCTCGATAAGGGCGATCTCGTCCAGCGTCTCCTGGGGCAGGCCCCAGGGGTCGTTCAGGTCGTAGCTGTTGGCGTTGGCCAGTGCCAGGATCTCTCCGGTCTTCACGTTCATGACGATGACACAGCCGCCGTTCAGGATGTAGTTGGCCTCCATGGCCTGCTGAAGGTATTTCTCCGCGATGGCCTGGATGGTGGCGTCCAGGGTCAGGGTCATATCGTTGCCGTCAATGGCGTCGTTGTAGTTCTGATAGTTCTCAAAGAGCATCTCGGTGCCGTTCTGGGCCACCAAACGCACCACGGAGCCGTTGGTCCCCTCCAGGCTGTCGTCGTAGAGGGCCTCGATGCCCTCCAGGCCGAAGTTGTCCCGGCCCACAAAGCCGATGACGTGGCAGGCCAGGTCCCCGCAGGGATAGTAGCGCTTGGAATCCTCCTCGATGTGGACGCCGGCGATGGACTGCTCCTCCTTGAATTTGCGCACCTCGTTGGCCAGCTCCGCGCTGATTTTGGTGGCCACGGTCTTGTACCAGGACTTGGTGTCCTTCATCTGCTCCAGCATGGTATCGATGTCCGCGCCCAGGATGCGGTTCAGCTCGGTGGCAATCAGCATGGGCTCGTCGTTATAGACCTTCTCGTTCTTCTTGTACTCCTTCTCGTGGTACAGCTTGATCTCATAGGGGGAGATAAACACGGTGTAGGCCGTGGCGCTGCGGGCCAGGGTCTTGCCGTTGGCGTCGTAGATGGTGCCGCGGGAGGCGGAGACGGCCACGGAACGGGTCTGCTGGCGCACAGCCATTTCCTGATATTTGTCGTGTTCTCGGATCATCACATTGTAGAGCTGGACGCCCAAAACAATAAACGCAACTATGCCGCACACGACTGCCAGGAAAAGTGTGCGGCCCAGTATTGTTTTGTTCGTCCTCTGACGGGAGGAACCGCTCTTGGATGTCGCCATGATGAAACTCCCCGTTGACTGTGATAGATCGCCATGGGCGGCTTTCCGCCCTCTCTCAGTTTATAGCGTCTTTAACTGAAATATTCCGGGAGACTCTTTAAAAACCCCACGATCCTGGCGCCAAGTCCCGCCGTCTCGTCCTCGGCCAGGATCTGCGCCCTGTCGGCCAAAATCACGCCGCCATACATGTCCTCCGTGCCGCGGCTCATGCCCAGGATATTGACGGCATAGGACTCGATATCCTGCATGTTGAAGGTGGTCTCGTAGTTGATCTCCAGGATCTCCTGGCGCTCCTCCAGCTCCGCGATGGAGGACCTGACGCGGCTGGTCTCGCCGGAGATCTGCGCAAGCCTGATATATCCCATCAGGACGGTGATCATCAGCACCACCGTGACGATGACGCCCACAACGGCCAGAAGGGGGAACCCGAAGGTCTGGGAAGCGGCCTCGGCCTGGGCCTTTGCCCTGGCCCGCTCACGGGCGCGCTCGTCGAGACGCTGGCGTATCCGCTCCTGACTGGACGGCTCCTCATAGGCCTCCTCTTCAGGAAGAGCGTAGCCCTGCACCCGGTCAAGGTCATAGGCCTCGCTGCCGTAGGTGGCGGAATATTGCATGTTCACTGCCGCTGCCATTCTTCCATATCCTTCCGTGGTTTATTTTCCTATATCCTCTCCGCGATCCGGAGCTTTGCGCTCCTGGAGCGGGGATTCTCCTCAAGCTCCCGCTGTGTGGGCGTGATGGGCTTTCTGGTGACGCTCCTCATTGTCTGGCGGAATCCGCACACGCACACCGGCAGTCCCGGCGGACATGTGCATCCGTTTTCCCTGGCCCGTATGGCCGTCTTTACCAGCCTGTCCTCTAAGGAGTGGAAGCTGATGACGGCGATCCTGCCGCCGGGCTTCAGCCGGTCCATAGCCGTGTCCAGCATCTCCCGCAGGACCCCCAGCTCGTCGTTCACCGCGATGCGGATGGCCTGGAAGCACCGTTTTGCCGGATGCTGTTTTTCCCGCAGGGCCGCGGCGGGCATAGCCGATTTGATTACGTCCACCAGCTCCAGGGTGGTGCCGATCTTTCGCTCCGTCCGCCTCTTTACGATGGCGGCGGCGATCCTGGCGGAATACCGCTCCTCGCCGTACTCAAAGAAGATCCGCCGCAGCTCCGCCTCGTCCCAGCCGTTTACCACGTCAAATGCCGAAAGGGCCGCGGCGCGGTCCATCCGCATATCCAGCGGCGCGTCGGTCATGTAGGAGAAGCCCCGTCCCGCGTCGTCCAGCTGCGGGGAGGAGACGCCCAGGTCAAAGAGCATCCCGTCGACCCTGTCGATCCCCTGTCCGTCCAAGATAGTGCCGATGTCGCGGAAATTCCCGTGGACAAGCCTTACGCGGGAGCCAAAGGGCCGAAGCCTCTCCCCCGCCTGGGCGACAGCCGTCTCGTCCCGGTCAATGCCCAGGAGCAGGCCCGTGGTGAGCCTTTCGGCAATCGCCTCTGAATGGCCGCCCCGCCCAAGCGTACCATCCACATAGATGCCCGCGGGATCGATCTTCAGCCCCTCGACGCACTCATGAAGGAGTACGGGCACATGCGCGGCCTTTTCCATCAGAAGCCAAGCTCCTCAAGGACCTTGGCGATATTCTCAGGCGTAGTCTCGATCCTGTCCACACCGTCCCAGGTGGCCTCGTCCCAAAGCTGTGCGCACTCGCCGTTGCCCACCACGGCCACGTTCTTGTCCAGCGCGGCGAAATCTCGCAAGGGCTGCGGCAGGAGCACACGGCCCTGGCTGTCCAGCTCGCACTTGGCGGCGTGGGCGAAAAGAGGGCGGGCCTTGATCTGCGCCGCCTTGGGCAGGGCGATGACCTTATCCATCATCCTCTGCCAGCTCTCGGACGAGTAGGCCGTGAGACATTTTTCCGAGGAGATGGTCACGTAAAAAGTCTCCCCCAGCTCCTCGCGGATACGGGAAGGGATCGCGAGACGTCCCTTCGCGTCGATAGAGTGCCTGTATACGCCGAACATCCCGTTCCCTCCTTCCGTCTCATTTCAAGGTGTGTCGTGTTTTACCCACCATGCGGTGGTATGATGGTGGGGAAATTGTACACTTTTCACCACTTCTCCCCACTTCATGGTCTTATTATACGTAAGGCTTGAAAAAAATGCAAGAGGAAATTTTGAATTTTAACATCTTTTTTTAGTTGCTTGTGTTTACATAAAGACACCCCCACAAGATATGGCAGATTCGGCCCATTCAAGCCTTCCTGTCCTCCCCGCCGGTGGACATAAAAACACCCCCTTCGGAGAACCCGAAGGGGGTGTTTACCAGATATTGTTAATCTCGGCAGTTTACAGCTCAATATCCGTCTCAGACGCCTGAGAGGGCTGTTCGCGCTGGGGGACGGCGCTGGCGGAGACGGAGCGGAAGCGTGTACGGGACTGGCGCACCTCGCCCAGTGCCTCGGCGATGGCGTCCTCGGTACGGCGGAGGGCGTCGTCGGCGTACTCGTTGGCGACCCTGCGAAGCTCGTTGGACTTGGCCTCGGCGGCTGAGACGATCTCGTTGGCGCGAATCTTGGCGGCGCGGACGATCTCCTCCTGATCCACCAACTGGCGGGCGCGCTGTTCGGCCACCTTGCGCATGGACTCCGCCTCGCGCTTGGCGTTGTTGACATACTCGGCGCGGCTGGCGATGAGGCGCTTGGCCTCCTCAAGCTCGGTGGGGAGCTGGGATTTGATCTCGTCTAAAAGGTCCAGCACCTTGTCGCGCTCGATGACGCACTTCTCCGCGCCCAGGGGCAGTCCCCAGGCGTCTGTGATCATGTTGTACAGCATGTCGATAAGCTCTTGAACGTCGTTACCCATAGTGATTGGTTCCTTTCTCTATTAAAAATGTGAAAAAGAATTACTCCTTGTTGAGTCTCTCCAGCACATCCGCCGTGATCTCCCGCGGGACCACCTTGGAGATATCGGCGTTATAGGCGGCCATCTCCCTGGCGATGGTGGAGGAGAGGTATGTATACTTCTCGTCGGCGGTGAGGAAAACCGTCTCGATCTCCGGGGCAAGCTTTTTGTTGAGCAGCGCGATCTGAAATTCCATCTCAAAATCCGACACGGCCCGCAGGCCCTTGACGATGAAATTGGCGCCCAGGCTCCTGGCGTACTCCACCAGCAGGCCGTCGCAGGTGGTGACCTCCACATTCCCGTACTTCCTTGTGACGCGGCTGACGAAATCCGCCCGCTCCTCTAAGGTAAAGTGGGGCTTCTTGGCGGAGTTGACCGCCACGCAGACATATACCTTGTCGAAGATACGGGAAGCCCGCTTGACGATGTTCAGGTGCCCCAGGGTGATGGGGTCGAAGGAACCGGGGTAGACGGCGATCTTCATAGGCTCAGATCCTTGTAAAAGTAGTCAGCTTCACGCGCCCGTACAGATACTCCCTGCGGGCGAATTTCTCCTCCGGCAGGGCGGGCAGCGCCAGCGTTCTGTCGCTTTCGCAAATCATTATACCATTTTTATTCAAAATGTCAAACCTTCCGATAAGATTTAATGCCTTTTCCAATAAATCTCCGGCGTAAGGGGGGTCCGCCAGGATCAGATCGAAGCCCCGCGCCCGCTCCAGCCAGGCGATAGAGTCCATCCGGACCACCCTCGCCCCGGCCTCCAGATGGGTGGCGCGCAGGTTCTCCCGCACGATCCTGACGGCCTCCGGGGATCTGTCCACAAAGACGCACTCCGCCGCCCCCCGTGAAAGGGCCTCGATGCCCAGCTGTCCTGTGCCGGCAAAGAGGTCCAGCGCCTTGGCGCCCTCCACGGCGAACTGGACGATGTTGAACATGGCCTCCTTCACCTTGTCGGTGGTGGGGCGGATGTCATAATTCTCAGGTGTTTTCAGCTTCCGGCCCCTGGCCGAGCCCGTGATCACTCTCATGGTCTGTCTCCTCGCTGACTTCTTCGGTGTGGAAATGGTCGTACACCGCCTTGGCGGCGGGGCCGGGGATCACCTCCGCCAGGTCGATAAGGTCCGCCTCCGCGATGGCCCTGACGGACTTGAACCGCTTCAAGAGCTCCGCCTTGCGTTTTTCCCCCACGCCGGGGATGCCGTCCAGCCGCGACGCCCTGACCCGCTTGGACCGCAGGGAGCGGTGGTACTCGATAGCAAAGCGGTGGGTCTCCTCCTGGATGCTCCCGATGAAGGCGAACACCGCCGGATTCGCCTGGATGCCGATCTCCCGCCCCTCCGGGGTAACGAGGGCGCGCGTCCGGTGCCGGTCATCCTTCACCATGCCGAAGACGGGCACGGAAACGCCCTTCTCCTCCATGGCCCCCAGCGCCGCGGCGGCGTGCCTGTCCCCGCCGTCGATGAGCAGCAGGTCGGGAAGCGTCCCGAAGCTCCCGTCGCCTGCGCTGTACCGGGCAAAGCGCCGGCCCACGGCCTCCCGCATGGAGCCGTAGTCGTCCTGTCCCTCTATTGTTTTCATTTTGAATTTCTTATATTCGCTCTTTTTGGGCCTCCCGTCCACGAACACCACCATGGAGGCCACCACGTCGTCCGCGCCGGTGTTGGAGATATCAAAGCTCTCCACCCGCTCCGGCGGGGCCTCCAGCCCCAGGGCGTCCATCAGCCACCGGGCCGTTTTGGACACCCGCTCCGTGGCCGTGGTGTTGCGCTCCGTCTCCTCTCTGGCGTTCTCCGCCGCGGCGGTGAGGAATTCTCGGTACATCCCCCGCTGGGGGACGGTGACCGTCACCGCATGACCCGCCTTCTCCGTCAAAAACTGCTGCAGCTCCTCCCTGTCCTCCGTCTCCAGGGGCAGCAGCACCCTGGCGGGGATCAGCTCCGCGTCCTGGTAATACTGCCGCACCAGCAGGGACACGGACTCCCCCGCGTCCCCCAGGGGATCGTCAAAAAGCTCGCAGTCCTTGGCCAGCAGCTGTCCCTGGACGTAGTGGAGGACGGCGAAGGCGGACTTGACCTGCCCCTCAAAATACCCCACGGCGTCGGTGTCCGAGGCGCCCTTGTTCAGCACCGTCTGCCTCGTCTCCAAAAGCTCCAGCGCCTTCACCGTATCCCGAAGCCGCGCCGCCTCCTCAAACCGGAGCGCCTCGGCGGCCTCGGTCATCTTCTCCGTCAGCTCCGCCGTCAGCTCCCGTCCCCTGCCCTTCAGCACCATCACCGCCTGGGCCACCCGCGTTCGGTAGTCCTCCTCCGTCAGCACCCCCCGGCACCAGGCGTCACAGACGCCCATGTGGTGGTTGAGGCACGGCCTGTCGCGGCCCAGATCCCGTGGGAAGCGTCGGGAACAGGTGGGCAGCTTCAGGGCCTTCAGCAGCATCTCCAGCGCCGCCTTGGTGTTTCCGCGGGAGCCGTAGGGGCCGAAATACTCCGCCCCGTCCTTCTCCCGTCGGGAGGCGATGGAAAAGCGTGGATACCCCGCCCTGCTGTCCAGCCGGATAAAGGGATAGCCCTTGTCGTCCTTCAAAAGGATGTTGTATTTGGGCTTGTAGTGCTTGATGAGGGAGTTTTCCAGCACCAGCGCCTCAAACTCCGACTTGGCGATGATCACCTCAAAGTCGTCGATGTTGGCCACCATCGCCTCGGTCTTGGCGTTGTGGGTGCCGTGGAAATAGGAGCTGACCCGGTTGCGGAGCGCCTTGGCCTTGCCCACGTAGATGACCGTCCCGTCGGCGGCGTGCATGATATAGCTCCCCGGCTTCAGAGGCAAAGCCGCGGCCTTTTCACGAAGTTCATCAAGCTTTGGATTCACGGCAATGCCTCCTTTTCACCCGTTCTCGCCCCGCCGGATATTCCACCGGCAGGCGGTTGATGGAAAAATACGTTTTTTGAAAAATCTATAAATCAACGCCGTAGGGGCCGCCGCCCACGGCGGCCCAAACGCCAGGGTTTCGATATACGGAACCCCGTCTGTTCAGTCGAAATTCGACGGTGCGGTGTGTGGGCCGATGTGGTCATCGGCCCCTACAGGTGGCTTTGTACAGAAAAACAATATTTCCCGCGGGCGCTCCCTGGGGGAGTCCAGAGGGGGGCCGCGGCCCCCTCTGGTCGTTTTCTAAAGGTGGGGTCCAGGGGAGGGAAGATCGAAATCCCTCCCCTGGTTGTTTTTCTCTTCTTTGAAGCTTTCTTCTCTTTTGTCAACACAAAAGAGAAGAAAGCGTATTCCCCGCCGCCCGGTACGGGCGGCACCCCCGCCGGCCAGCCGGCCTCACAACAAAGCGGCCTGTTTCATTATTGGTGAAACAGGCCGTTTTATTATGCGTTATTGATTATTCGGCAAAGTCGTGGGAAATCAGCTCGCAGAGGGTCTCCACGGCGCGCTCCTCGTCCTCGCCGTCGGCGGCGATGGAAATGGTCATGCCCTTGATGATGCCCAGGGACAGAACGCCCAGCAGGCTCTTGGCGTTGACGCGGCGCTCCTCCTTTTCGATCCAGACCTGGCACTTGAATTCGTTGGCCTTCTGTGTGAAGAAGGTGGCCGGTCTCGCGCGCAAACCAACCTGGTTCTTTACCTCAACTGTTTTTGCAAACATAAATGCCCCTCCTCAAAAGTGCGCAGGCCCATGCCCGCAGAACATCTATAAACTTATCATCATTCTACCAAAGAGCGCCCCGCTCGTCAATAAATAATTCTGTTGAATATTCGGCCCAAAACCGTAAAAATGTGTGCTATTTTGACAAAACGTCTCGCGTATCAGCGGATCTCCACGATGGTGACGCCGCTCTCCCCCTCGCCGAACCGGCCCAGGCGGTAGCTCTTCACCTGCTTGGAGCGCTTCAAACACTCGTGGACGGCCTTGCGCAGCACCCCCGTCCCCTTGCCGTGGATGATGGTCACCTGATTCAGATGCCGCAGCTGCGCCCCGTCGATGAACCGCTCCACCAGGGCCACGGTCTCATCCGCCGTCATGCCCCGCACGTCCAGCTCGTTCTTGGCGCTCTGGGTGGAGGTCGGGACGGACACGGAGGCGGCTTTCACCTTCACCTTCTCCTGCTCGGTGACCCGCACCTCGCTCTGCTTGGCCGTCACCTTCAGGATGCCCGCCTGGAGCTGCAGGGTGCCGTCGGGATTCACCTCCAGCACCGTGGCCTTGGAGCCGATGGACAGGATCTCCACCGTGTCGCCCTTCACCGCGGGGCGGGTGGGCTTCCGCTGGATGGGGGCCTCCCGCTCCGGGGTGACCTTCTCGGAGGCCTCGTTCAGCCCCTGGCGGAGCTTGGCCTTGGCCTCGTTGAGCCTCTGCCAGCCGGTGTCCGAGGCCGCGTCCTTCCGGATGCGCTCGATCTCCCGGAAGGCTTCGTCGGCGGCCCTGCGGGCGTCCTCGATGATCCGCTCCGCCTCGCCGCGGGCGTTTTTGGTAAATTTGAGCCGCTCCTCCTCCGCCTTTTTCCGCTCCTTCTCCGCCGCGTCCAGGTCCTCCCTGGCCCTTCGCAGGGTCTCGGCGGTCTCGGCCTTCCGCTCCTCGGCGGCCTTGCGGTTCTCCTCCAGCTTCGTCAGGGCCTCCTCAAAGTCCACATCCCCCTTGTCCATCCGGCGGCGGGCGTCGTCGATGATGTGTTCCGGCAGGCCCAGCCGCTCGGAGATGGCAAAGGCGTTGGACTTGCCGGGAATGCCCATCAGCAGCTTGTAGGTGGGCTTCAGGGTCTTCACGTCAAATTCGCAGGAGGCGTTCATGACGCCCTTTTCCGTCATGGCGTAGATTTTCAGCTCCGCGTAGTGGGTGGTGGCGGCGATATGCGCCCCCACGCTCCTGGCGTACTCGATGATGGCCACGGCCAGAGCCGCGCCCTCCGCCGGGTCCGTACCGGCGCCCAGCTCGTCAAAGAGAACAAGGCTCCCCTCCCCACATTCCGAAAGTATGCCCACAATGTTCGTCATATGCGAGGAAAATGTGGACAGGGACTGCTCGATGGACTGCTCGTCGCCGATATCCGCCAGTACCTTCTCAAAGAGCGGTATCCGGCTCTCGTCCCCCGCCGGGATGTGCAGGCCGCACTGGGCCATCAGGCACAGAAGCCCCAGGGTCTTGATGCTCACCGTCTTGCCGCCGGTGTTGGGGCCGGTGATCACCAGGGTGTCGAAGTCCCCGCCCAGCTCGATGTCGATGGGCACCGCCTCCGACTGCTTCAAAAGGGGGTGGCGGGCCTTCTTCAGGATCAGCTCCCCCTTCTCCGAGAACGCCGGCGGGGCGCAGTTCAGCTTATAGCTGAGCTTCGCCTTGGCGAAAACAAGGTCCAGCTGCGTCAGCAGGTTATAGTCCAGGGAGATGCTCTCGGAGAAGTCCGACACCTCGGCGGAAAGCTCCCGCAGGATGCGCTCGATCTCCCGCTCCTCCCTGGCCAGAAGCTCCCTTATTTCGTTGTTGGCCTTCACGGCGCTCATAGGCTCGATGAACAGGGTCTGCCCGGAGGCGGAAATATCGTGGGTCAGCCCCGGCACGGCCCCCTTGTGCTCGGCCTTCACCGGCACCACATAGCGCCCGTTCTTCACGGTGATGATGGGCTCCTGCAGGACCTTCTGATAGGTGGGCGAGGAGATGATCTTCTGCAAAGCCTCCCGCACCTTGCTCCCCGCCACCCGCATGGCCCGGCGGATATCCGCAAGCTCCGGGCTGGCCGAGTCGGCCAGCTCCCCCTCGCCGATGATGGAGCCCGTGATCTTCTCCTCCAGATACTTGTTGGCGTGGAGGGCGGAGAAGAGATAGCCGATGCTTCCGGCGCCCTTCTCGTCTCCGGAGGCGTAGGCGGCGGCGTTGCGGGCGCACCGGAGGACCTGGGCGATGTCCGTAAGCTCGCGGGTGTTCAGCATCCCGCCGGCGTCCGCCCGCTTCAGGCTGTCCCGTATGTCCTTCACCCCGTCAAAGGAGGGCGCGGCGTACAGGGTCATCATCTCCCTGGCGTCGGTGGTCTCCCGCTGCCGCCGCTCCGCCTCCGCCCTGTCAAAAACAGGCGTCAGCGCCAGCGCCGCGGCCTTGGCCCCGTCGCTGACCGCCTCAAGAGAGAGCATCTCCAGCACCGCCGGCAGCTCCAGAATGACCTGGGATTTCTCATAAAGCGTCATGCGTCACCTCCAACGCATCCTTCTACCGTAGTTTTTGCCTTATTACAGGTCAATCATACCACAGCTTCCGGCTTTTTTCAAGTATGGAAGCGCCCGTCGCGGTTTGCTTCGCAACGGGCGCTAAAAAATATTTAAATTTTTTCAAAAAAGTACTTGACAAATACTTAAACTTGTGCTATACTGCGTCATGTAACCGAAAATCGCCTTTTGAAAGGGCCGTTTAGGCGACCCCTGGCGTGAGCTTTGCCCAAAACGGGGCGTATCACTCCAGATTCAGCCGGCGCTTCAGGAAAAGGGCCGTGACGCCGTAGCAGAAAGCCCCCTCCAGGACCAGCAGTCCCGCCTCCGCGCCGCAGATGCCGCGCCAGTAGGTTATGAACTCGTAAACGTCCACGTAAGGCGCGTCCAGGTAGCCGTAGAAATTGGTCATCACCGTAAGTCTCGCGGCGAAGCTGAGGGCGATCTGGCCCAGGATCAGAAAGCCGATATAGACCGCCACCGACGCGGCCATTTTGTGCTTGGCGAAGGCGTGGCCCACGCTGAGGGCCGCGTCAAAGCTCAGGCTCATGGCCACAGAGGCCAGCACCAGCACCGCCAGAAATTCCACCACGATCTCCGCGATGTGTCCTTCTCCCTGGGTAAAGACGTCGTACAGGGTCTTGAACAGGTCCCCGATGACCTTGACGGTCTCCGCGTCAAAGGTCAGCAGGACCACGGCGGCCACGATGGTCACGGCGGCCAGGGCGTACCACAGGGCGGAGACCAGCACCTTGCTCCAGATTTGGGCGTGGACGCTCACCGGCAGGGTGTGCATGATGTACCCCTCGTCCCGGAGCAGATTGTCCCGGAACCGGCGCACCATCATGTACACCGTCACCAGGCCAATGGCGAAGATCCCCACGAAGAACAACACCATGATCAGCAGCACGATGAGGCTCACCGCCGCCGGCAGGTCGTGGCCGTTGGCAAGGCGGACGCACACGTTCCCCATGACCGCGGTCAACAGCATTGCCCCGATGATGGGCAGCATGGTGTGGGACGTGGCCCGCAGCTCGTGCTTTATGAGCTTTCCTAACATCTGAACACCTCCCTGAAAACCTCGTCCACGCTCTTGCCCTGCTGTTCCCGCAGCTGGTCGGCGGGGGACGCCAGGACGATTTTTCCCTGATTGATGAAGATCACATCGTCCAGCACCCGCTCCACGTCGGCGATCAGGTGGGTGGAGATGATCACGCTGGCGGTGGGGTTGTAGTTGGAGATGATGGTGTTCAGAATGAAGTCCCGCGCCGCCGGGTCCACCCCGCCGATAGGCTCATCCAGCAGGTAGAGCCCCGCCTTTCGGGCCATCACCATAATGAGCTGTACCTTCTCGCGGTTGCCCTTGGAGAGGTGCTTGAGCCGCGTCTTTACGTCGATGCTCAGCCGCGCCAGCATCCCCTCCGCCGCGCTCCGGTCAAAATCCGCGTAGAAGTCCCCGTAAAAGCCCATGAGTTGTTCCGCGTTCATCCACTCCGGCAGGCAGGAGCGCTCCGGAAGATAGGATATGATCTTCTTGGACTCCACCCCCGGCGCCAGGCCGTTCACCAATATCCGCCCGCCGGAGGGCACCAGCAGGCCGTTGGCCAGCTTGATAAGGGTGGTTTTTCCGCTGCCGTTGGGGCCGAGAAGGCCCACGATGCGCCCGGACTCGATGGTGATGTCCACCCCGTCCAGGGCCCGTACAGAGCCGTAGGACTTGCAAAGTCCCTTACATTCCAGGATCGGCATTTTCATTCCTCCTTGTCTGCCTCAAGCAGTTTTATGATCTCGCTTTTTTTCATGCCCAGCCGCTCCATCGCCGTGAGGAAGGCGGCGGCGTATCCGCCGGCCAGCTCCCGCCGGACCTCTTGTATGGCGGCGTCGTCCCCGGTGACATACCGGCCCGCCGTCCGGACGGAGTAGACAAGGCCCTCCCGTTCCAGCTCCGAAAGCGCCCTCTGCATGGTGTTGGGGTTGACGCCGGCCTCCAGCGCCAGCTCCCGCACGCCCTGGAGCCGCGCCCCCGGCGGAAGCTCCCCGGAGACGATGGCCAGCTTCACCGCGTCCACGATCTGGGTGTAGATCGGCGCTCCCCCGTTAAACTTCCACTCCATACCACACCTCCCCGCTGTGTCCCGCCGGACCTGTACTGTTGTATTAACCGCTTAATACAATAACACAGTTCAGCCCCGCTGTCAAGAGGGAGAACGCAAAAAATTCCCGCCGGTAAGCGGCGGGAAGAGAGCGATATGAATTGAATGAAATTCTTTGACAAGCGGATGAGTTATACCTCGAACAGGAACACATTTGGCACCGCCTGCATACCGAAGGTCTTGACTGCCATTCGATACATAGCCTTTGCGTGTATCCTGTCGTGCCAGACAAAACGTCTCAACACCTTTCTCAACGCCCATTCCTCGTCATAGCTGCCAAGGAAGACAGTATTTTTCAAGAAATCCGGCTGGCTTTCCAGCGCCGCGAATCCCCGCTCCCTACATTCCAAAACGGTCCCCTCATTGTCAGCGGGAACGCCGATCTCACTAAAATAATACTCGTTGACGTTCTTTGTATGCTCGTACATCTCCAGAGCCGTGCGGGGAATCTGCCCGTAGAAGGTTTCCCTGGCCGGTAAACAGCTCTTGTTTTGATCCGGCATCGCCTGAAACAACGTCAAAAAATCCCGCGCCGATTTCAGGGCCAGTGCCTTCAGCTCCGCGTACTCCGGCAGGCTTAATTCCTTTCGCTCCGAATCAAAAAGGACATCTGAATCCGCGTCGGAGACCGTCAGCTCAGAGGGTTTTTCCTGAACGATCTCAACTTCAAAGGCGTCCGGGATCGGGCCGCCCTTCCACCTGAGATAAGATTTGATCTCGGAAGGCATTTTCTGAAGCGCCGAAGCCTTGGAGGAACCTCTTGTAAAGGCTCCGATAAACTGATCGGCATACAAAAGACTGTCATCGCCGTTATGTTCCCATACGCAGCTGATTTTCATATTTTCCCTTTCCTTGAGGTTCCGTTTATGTACTCAAAACGCGCGGTTTTATCCCCGGATGATCTTGACGCCCTCGGCACCCTCCAGCATGTCCGCCTCGCGGCTGTGGCAGGAGAAGAGGATGATCTGGCGGGTCTTGGACAGGTCCAGGAGGACGTTCAGGGCGTTTTGGCAGCGCCTGTCATCGAAGTTGGCCAGGGCGTCATCCAGGACGATAGGGCAGGGGTCATCCCCGCCCAGCAGCAGCTCGCACATGGCCAGGCGCAGGGAGAGGTAAATCTCGTCGGCGGTGCCGTCGGACAGGGCCAGGACGTTGTGGGTCTCCGGACTGGTCCCCTCCTTGGCGCCGGCGTCAAAGCCCTTGTCGAAGTAGAGCTTCTCGTATTTTCCGTCGGTGAGGCGGGACATGATCTCCCCGGCCTTGCGGCTGACCTCCGGGGAAAAGCGGGTCTGGAGCCTGACGTTGGCCTCGGAGAGGGCCTCCACGGCCAGGGTCAGGGCGCTGTACCGGCGGTTCAGCTCCTCGATCTCGCCGGTGAGGGTCATGGCCTTGCCCTCGATGACGGCGGGGTCGCCCAGGGTCCTCTGGGCGCCGGTGGCCAGGTCCAGGGCGCGGGTCTGCTCGGCAAGCTGCGCTCTGGCCCGCTCCAGGGCGGCCTGGGTCTCCTCCCGGTTGCGCATGGGGATGGGCAGATAGGTGTCATCCGGCTCCGGCACGGCGTCCGGCTCCTGGCCGGCCAGGAGGGTCTCGTAGATATTCCTGGTGGAGACGGCGTCGAACTGGGCGCGGGTCAGTTCGTCGATGGCCCGCTCGGTGACGTTCAGGGCCTCCAGCACCTGTTCGCCGCTCTTCACGTCCGGCATAAAGGCGGAGATCCTGGCAACGGCCCGCTCCTCCGCCTCCCTGGCGGCGTTCCCCGCGTTCTCATAGGCGGCGCGGGCGGTGTCCCGTGCGGAGCGCTTGCTCTCCTCGTCCCTGATAAGGGCGGCGTAGGCGTCCCGCAGCACCTCCAATTTTCCTATATCGCTCACCCGGTACTCGGCCAGCAGATCGCTGAGCTCGTCAGCGGCGTTGCGCCTGTGGGGGAGCTTGATGAACAACAGCACCAGGCCCGCCGCGCCCACGAGCAGGGAGGCGGCGATGCCCCAGATGTTGAGGCCCACGATCTTCAGCGCCTGGAGGTCCTGGCGGAAGAGGGGCGTCAGCAGGCCCGTGGTCAGCACAAGGCCGATGACCGCCAAAGCGCACAGCAGGACGGGTATCCACCGGGGCACCCGCGGCTCCTTCACCGTCAGGGACTTCTCCCGAAGCTCCCTGCCCCGCTGGATATCCGCCGCCGCCTTTTCCTCCGCCACCTGGGAGAGGGGCGAGGCGGCGCGGCGGGCGGAGGCGTCCGCCAGCTCCTTCTCGGCGCGCCACAGGGCCTTTTCCGCGTCCCTGGCCACCTTCTTCATGGGCATCACCGCGGCGGCGGTGTCCCGAATGGCGGCGGTGTCCTCGCGGGTCATCAGCCGTCCGTCCACGGTCAGGGCGCCGGTGAGCCTGTCCACCCGCTCCTGGGCGGTCTCCATGCTCTTTTTGGCCTCCGCCAGCTTCCTGGCGGCGGCGCGGGCGTCCAGCTTATCGTGGGTGACCAGGTCCTCCTCCAAAAGCTCGATGTTCTTCTCGGTGCGGGCCATGGAGGCGCGCAGGGCGGCGATCTCCTCGGAGGAGGAGGCGATCAGGGAATAGGCGTGGTTCACGTCCCGAAGCTCCTGCTCCAGGGCGGGGATGGCGCCGGACTTGTTGTAGCGGAGCTTCCGCTGCCATTTGCGCAAAAGCTCGTCGCTGTCGGTATAGGAGGTATTCTCGTCCCCGGCGGAGACAAGGCCGGCGATCTTCTTCTCCAGCTCCGAGGTCTGCGTCACCCGCATTTCGGGCCGGGCGATAAAGGCCGTGCGCTCAAAGACCTGCCGGGAGACCCCCGTCAGCTGCTGGCCCAGGGAATCCGGGTCCTGCAGGCGGATGAACTGGGCGGTGCCGGTGTAGACGGCGATCAGGTTCTTCATGGGCGCGGCGCCCTTGGTGGTGCGCTGGATGGTGAGGTCCTTGCCGCCGTTCTCGATCTCCATGGTGCCCACCATACTGCCCCCGTCCCAGGGGCGGTAGCGGGTCTTCGCCGAAAGATGCCCCACCCTGTCCCGCTCGGAGGTGTCGATGCCGTAGAGCATGGCCGTCAGGAGGGCGCACCAGGTCGATTTGCCGGATTCGTTGGGGGCGGTGACCACGGTGAGGCCGTCCCCCGGCTCCAGTACGGCGTTTTTCAGCTTGCCGAAGGTGGCCGAGAGCTTCTTGATTTTCACGGTCTCCACTCCTCTCTGCCCTCCAGGGCCGCGATGCCGTACCTGGCCGCCAGCTCGATGAGCTGCCGGCTCTCCTCGTCGGCGGATTCCTCATATTTGGCCTTCAGGTTGGCCAGGAACATGCCCGTCAGGGTGTCCTCCCCCGCCCCGGCCCACAGGTCCCGACGGCGGCGAAGCTCGTTTTTGACGGTCAGGTGATAGAATTTGTCCGAAAGGGCCTGGGTGATGGCCTCCACGTCCACGTCCTCCGGGTACTCCCCCTTCAGCACCAGCCGCGCGATGTCCCGCGGAAAGCCCTCCCCCACCGCCTCGGCGGCGGTCTTCAGCGCGTCGCCGGACCTGGTCAGGTCCGCCTCGATGATCCGGTACTGCCGTCCTCCGGCGCATTTAAAGGAGAGATCGGCTTTCCCCTTGTCAAGGGAGCCTGTGATGTACCCCTTCTCCCCCGTCTCGTCAAAGCCCCGTCCCTCCAGGCATCCGGGGTAGGCGTAGAAGGTGGAGCCGGCCTTTTTGATGCCGGAAAAGGTGTGGACGTGGCCCAGGGCCAGGTAGTCAAGGCCGGTGCGGGCGATGTCCTCCTCGGAGATGGCGTTGTAGCGGGAGTTCTGGGCGATGTCGCCGTGGAGCACCATCAGCTCCAGCTTGTCGCTGGCCCGTACGGTGAAGGAGCGCAGCAGCGGCTCGCATCCTCCGGCGGTAAAGCCCGCGCCCCAGACCCTGGCGTTCAGCTCCGGTATCTCGATGCCCCGCAGCTGCGGCGTGCGGAAGATGTGGACGTTCTCCGGAAGCTCCATAAAGGCGTAAGGGGACCGGGCGGTGTAGTGGTCGTGGTTGCCCGGCGCGATGAACACCCGCGCCTTGATGGAGGACAGCACCCGCGTCAGCGTCTCCGCCGTCTCCCAATAGGAGGCCGCGGAGTCAAAGAGGTCGCCGGCCAGCAGCACCACGTCCGCCTTTTCCGCCTCACCGGCCAGCCGGTCCAGAAGCTCCCTCTGCTCCCGACGGCGCTGGACGGCCTTGTCCTCCGGCAGGGTGTAGAAGGGCGAATCCATATGGAAATCCGCGGCGTGGAGAATATTGATCATGGGCTGTACCTCCGTTTCCTGAAAGCTGTGGTCAGTTTGTTATTCTAAATAATCTTCGGGGCCCCCGCGCGATCTGTGGAGCGCGTGGGGAGAGGACGTCCGACGCCAGCGCCTGAGCCCGAATACTTGGAGGGCGAGGTTAAGCGGCGTCGGTAAGGACGTGGCGACGTCACATCAACGGCGCCACGATTTTCAGAAGAGCGCCGAAGAATCTCACGTGGAGCTTCTCATGGGCGATGCTCTCCCGCGTGACCCGCTGGGACTTGGCAAGGGTGTCCTCGAAGTCGGCGCGGATGTCCTCCAGGGCCGGTACGCCGCACAGCAGGGCCGCGCACTCGAAGTGGTGGTAGAGGCTCCTGTAGTCCAGATTGATGGTGCCCACCACCCCCATCTTGCCGTCCTGGAGAAAGACCTTGGCGTGGATAAAGCCGGGGGTGTACTCGTAGAGTTTCACCCCGGCGTCCACCAGCTGGGCGTAGTGGCTCTTGGCCAGCCAGAAGGCGTAGGTCTTGTCGGGGATATGGGGCAGGATGATCCGGGTGTCCACCCCCCGCTTGGCCGCCGCTGTCAGGGCCGTCACCGTCTCCCCGTCCAGGATGAGGTAGGGGGTCATGATGTACACATACTGTCGGGCGGTGTTGATGAGGTGGAGATACACCATCTCCCCCACCCGCTCGGTGTCCATGGGGCTGTCCCCGTAGGGGATGACCACGCCGGGGGCGTCGGGGACGGAGACTGTCTCCGGCTCCGGCAAAAACCGCTCATAGGCACAGCCGCCGGCCCGCTCGGTGGAGTTCCACATCTGCAAAAACATCAGCGTAAAGCTCCTGACCGCCTCGCCCCGCACCATAACGGCGGTGTCCTTCCAGTGGCCGAAGCGCACCTTTTCGTTGATGTACTCGTCGGCCAGGTTGACCCCGCCGGTGAAGCCCACCTTGCCGTCCACCACCAGGATCTTCCGGTGGTCCCGGTTGTTGTAGTGGGTGGAGACGAAGGGGCGCACCGGCGCGAAGACCTTGCACTTGATGCCGCGGGCCTCTAACTCCTCCGGGTAGGAATAGGGCAGGTCGGCGAAGGCGCAGGTGCCGTCGTACATGAACCGCACGTCCACCCCGGACTTGGCCTTGCGGGTGAGTATCTCCAGGATGGTGTTCCACATGCGGCCCTCGGTGACGATGAAATATTCCATGAAAATGAAGCTCTCGGCCTTTTCAAGCTCAGTGAGCATCGCCTGGAATTTGTTCTCCCCCAGGGGGAAATACGTCACCTCGCTGCCGGTGTAGGCGGGGAAGCCGGCGGTGTCCCGAAGATATCTGGCGATGGAGGCTGCGTCCGGGTCGCTCTTTTCCAGGGTCAGAGCCGCCGCGCCGCCGGCGCCGGAGGCGGGGAGCATGTAGGGGGCCGTCTCCGTAATGCAGCGGCTGATGGAGCGCTGGACCGTGCGGTGGCCCAGGTCGGTCTTGATGAAGAAATAGAGCGGTATCCCCAGCACGGGCACCAACGCCACCACGAAGCACCAGGTAAGCTTTACAGTGGGGTCGCTCTGGGAGTTGGCTATGTAGATGAGCATCAGCGCGGAGGCCAAGGCGGAGCCCAGGTGGATGTACTCCCCGATCCGCTCAAAGCCCCACATCAGGAGGATGAACTGGGCCAAAAGCAGCAGCGCGATGATGAACGTGCGGCCTGTGACGATAGTGAAAAAGCCCCGTTTGATCTTCTTTTTGTTGTCGGTGACGACCGGTACGGACATATCCATCCCCCTAAATATATTATGTCAAGTATAGTATATCACCAATCAGGGCCAGTGAAAAGACCATTTTTCAAAAAAATCCAAAAAAAGACCCCGACGGGCGCAGAGGCCCGTCGGGACAGGATAAGGTTCAGGGGATCACTCTTCCGCGGTGAAATTTTCCTTGCCCACGCCGCACATGGGGCAGACAAAATCTTCGGGCAGGTCCTGGAACTTGGTGCCAGGGGCGATGCCGTTTTCGGGGTCGCCGGCGGCCTCGTCATATTCCCAGCCGCAGATGTCGCAGACGTATTTCATGATTTCATATCTCCTTTCAGCATGAATTGACTTACTGTATCGGCTCAAAATCCGCCGCGCCGTGCTTGCACAGCGGGCAGACAAAGTCCTCCGGAAGCTCGTCGCCCTCGTAGACGTAGCCGCAGACCTTGCAGACCCAGCCCTTCTTGCCCTCTGTCTTGGGCTTGGGCTTGACGTTCTGCTGGTAGTAGGTGTAGGTCATGGTCTCCTTGTCGGAGATGACGCGGGCCTCGGTGACGGAGCAGATGAACATGCCGTGGGTGTCCATGTCGATGTACTGCTCCACCTTCAGGGACAGGAAGGAGTTGATGTACCGGGGCAGGAACACCAGGCCGTTGTCGGACCTGAGCACCTCGGCGCCCTCGAATTTGTCCACGTTCCTGCCGCTGCGGAAGCCGAAGGACTCAAAGACGGAGAAGGGGGCCTCCACGGACAGGCAGTTGACGTTCATCTTGCCCGTCTGTTTAATGATGTGGTGGGAGTAGTTGTCCTTGTTGACGCACACGGCCACCCGGTTGGGGGTGTTGGTCACCCGGGTGACGGTGTTGACGATGAGGCCGTTGTCCCGCTTGCCGTCGTTGGAGGTGACCACATAGAGGCCGTAGCCGATGTTGAAGAGGGCGGTCATGTCGTTTTTGTTGGCGGTCTCGCCGTTCTGGGCCACGTAGTCGCGGGTGAGCTCCTCCGCCAGGGCGTCGATCTGTCCGCGGCTCAAGTCGTTGAGGGCGGAGGTGATGCGCACGGTGGTGTCCGTCCAGGTGATGTTCTTGCAGTTCTCCAGCATCCCCTTCATGACCTTGGCGGCCATGGGGGCCCAGGAGCCGTTTTCCATAAGGCCCACGGTGCGGTTTTTGAAGCCCCGCTCCGTCAGGTGGTTGATAAATTCCCGCATGAAGGGGAATATCTCGGCGTTATAGGTGGTGGTGGCCAGGACAAGCTTCCCGTAGCGGAAGGCGTCCTCCACCGCCTCGGCCATATCGCTCCTGGCAAGGTCGGTGACGACTACCTTGGGACAGCCCCGCTCCCGAAGCTTCTCGGCCAGCAGCTCCACGGCCTTTTTGGTGTGGCCGTAGACGGAGGTGTAGGCGATGACCACGCCCTCGCTCTCCACGCCGTAGCCGGACCAGATGTTGTAGAGGTTCAGGTAATAGCCCAGATTCTCCGTCAGCACCGGCCCGTGGAGGGGGCAGATGATTTGAATGTCCAGCCCCGCGGCCTTCTTCAGAAGGGCCTGGACCTGGGCGCCGTATTTGCCCACGATGCCGATGTAATAGCGCCGGGCCTCGCAGGCCCAGTCCTCCTCCGCGTCCAGGGCGCCGAATTTGCCGAAGCCGTCGGCGGAGAAGAGCACCTTATCCAAGCTGTCGTAGGTGACGATGACCTCCGGCCAATGGACCATGGGGGCGGTGACGAAGGTGAGGGTGTGGCGGCCCAGGGTCAGGGTGTCCCCCTCCCCCACCACGATCCGGCGGTCGGCAAACTCCGTGCCGAAAAAGTTCTTCATCATGGCGAAGGCCTTCTGGGAGGAGACGATTACGGCCTGGGGATAGGCGTTCATGAAGCTCATGATGTTGGCGGAGTGGTCCGGCTCCATGTGCTGGACGATCAGGTAGTCGGGCTTCCTGCCCTCCAGGGCCTCCGACAGGTTGTCAAGCCACTCATGGGTGAAATTCCGGTCCACCGTGTCCATGACCGCCGTCTTGTCATCCAGGATGACGTAGGAGTTGTAGGCCATGCCGTTGGGCACCACATACTGCCCCTCAAAAAGATCGACCTTGTGGTCGTTGACGCCGATGTATTTGATATCCTTGGTGATGTTCATAAGTACCTCCTGTGCGCGTTTTTTCAGCGTGTGATTATTTTAACACTTCCCGCGGGAAAGCGCAACGGCTTACGGAAAAAAGTTTGATGAAATATCGCGGGCCCGCAAAAAACGTGCCGCCTCCCCGCGGAGAGGCGGCGCGGATACGCTTTTCACCGAAAAGCTCATTCGTACTGGCTGGCGTAGAGCTTATAGTAGAAGCCCTTCATGGCCATCAGCTCCTCATGGCTCCCCTGCTCGATAAGGCGTCCGTGGTCGATGACCAGTATCCTGTCGGCGTTCTGGACGGTAGAGAGCCTGTGGGCGATGACGAAGCTTGTTTTGCCCCGCATGAGGCCCCGAATGGCCGCCTGGACCTGGCGCTCGGTGGTGGTGTCCACGTTGGAGGTGGCCTCGTCCAAAATCAGCATACTGGTGTTGTAGAGCATGGCCCTGGCGATGGTCAGCAGCTGCTTCTGGCCCTTGGAGATGTTGCCGCCGTCCTCGCTGATCACCGTCTTGTAGCCCTGGGGCAGGCGCATGATGTAGCCGTGGATCATGGCGGCCTTGGCCGCCGCCACCACCTCCTCCTCGGTGGCGTTCTCCTTGCCGTAGGCGATGTTGTCGAAGATGGTGCCGTTGAAGACCCAGGTGTCCTGGAGCACCATGGCGTAGCTGCGGCGCAGGCTGCCCAGGGTGTATTGGCGGGCCTCCAGGCCGTCCACGTATATGTTGCCGCTGTTCACGTCGTAAAATCGCATCAGCAGATTGATGATGGTGGTCTTGCCCGCGCCGGTGGGGCCAACGATGGCGATAGTCTGGCCCGGCTCGGCCTTCAGGTCAATGTTCTTGAGGATGACCTTCTCCGGCACATAGCCGAAGCTCACGTCCTCCACCCGCACCTGGCCCCGGCAATTCTCCAGGGTAGCGGCGTCCTCCACATCCGCCGGCTCCTCCGGCTCGTCCAGGAACTCAAAGACGCGCTCGGCGGCGGCCAGGGCGGAGTATATCTCGTTGATGATGTTGCTGATCTCGTTGATGGGGCCGGAGAATTTTCGGGAGTAGAGCACGAATTTGGAAATCTGCCCCAGGCCGACGATCTTCATGAGGTACAGCACCGCGCCGCCCATGCCGATGGCGGAGAGGCCGAAGTTGTTGATCATGCCGATGGTTGGGCCCATGGTGACGCCAAGGCTGTCGGAATTTTTATACGCCTCGGCGGCGGCCCGATTGATGGCGGAGAAGTTGTCCGTTACCCTGTCCTCATTGGCGTATGCCAAAATGGTTTTCTGGCCGGAGAACATCTCCTCGGCAAAGCCGTTCATGGTGCCGTAGGCCGCGCTCCGTTTGGAGTAGAGGGGGCGGGTCTTTTTGGACATCATGCGGGTGTACCAGACGGACACGGGGATGATGAAGATCATGCACAGCACCATGGGCGGCGAGACAATGATCATCATGATGAAGCTCCCCACCACCGTGACGAAGCTGGTGATGATCTGCACCACGTCCGAGGAGAGGCTCATGGTCACCACGTCCACGTCGTAGCTGACGCGGGAGATGATGTCGCCGGCCTGGTTGCGGTCAAAATAGCTCACCGGCATGACCATCAGCTTGTGAAAGACGTCCCGCCGCATGTGGTTGGCGATCCGCCGGCCCACGCGGGCCATGCCGATGCCCACCAGGAAGCTCAAGAGCGTGCTCCCCACATAGAAAACGATCATCAGAAGGGCATAGCGGGTGACGCTGTCCATGTCGATCCTGCCGGGTCCCTGTTTATAGCCTTCCTCCACCACGGCGATGGCCTCGCCGGCCAGCTGGGGGCCCATCAGGTTGCCGATGTTGCTGAGGAAGGCCACGATCACCAGGGCCACCACGACCCATTTGTAGACAGCCATATATTTTATGATGCGCAGCAACGTGCGCTTGGCGTTTTTGGGCTTGCGCTTGACGCCGCCCCTGTCTCCTGCTCCGGGCATTTCCTCACCTCCTTATTCTATCTCGCCCATCTGGACCTTGAAGGTGTCCCGATAGGGCTTGCAGGTTTTCATAAGCTCCTCATGGGGGCCGTAGCCGATGCACTTCCCGTTGTCCAGCACCAGGATGTTGGTCATGTTCATGACGCTGCTGACCCGCTGGGCGATCATGATGGTGGTGCTGTCCCCGTGGTTCTCCAGGATGGCCCGACGCATGGCCGCGTCCGTCTTGTAGTCCAGGGCAGAGGAGGAGTCGTCCAGCACCAGTATCTCCGGCCTGGCGGCCAGGGCGCGGGAGACGAAGACCCGCTGTTTCTGTCCGCCGGACAGGTTGGCGCCCTTGATGGCCGCCTCATGCTCCAGCCCGTCGGGAAGGCCCGCGATGAACTCCGCGGCCTGGGCGTCCCGCACGGCCTCCAGGATGTTCTCCTCCGTCACCTCCCGGCCAAAGCTGATGTTCTCCCGAAGGGTGTCCTGAAAGACCACGTCGTTTTGGAACACCGTGCCGAACCGGCGGCGAAGCTCGTCCTTCTCATAGGTGCGCACGTCCCGTCCGTCCACAAAAACCCCGCCCTCCGTGGCGTCGTAAAACCGCATCAGCAGATTGATGATGGTGGTCTTGCCACAGCCCGTGGGGCCGATGATGCCCAGGCTCTCCCCTTTTTTCACGGCGAAGGAGATCCCCGTCAGGGCCTTCTCCCGGTTCTCGCCCACAAAGCCGGACTTGTCCGCGGAGTCCTCGCCGTAACTGAAATCCACGTTCTCAAAACGGATGAAGCCCACCCCCGACGGCTTTTTGGCCTCGTCGTCGGTGAGCACCTTGAGGTCTGTGTCCGCGTCGATGACCGCGGCGATGCGGTTGGCGCTGGCGGAGGCGCGGGACATGGTCATGAAGATACGGGATAGGCCCATAACGCCCATGGTGACCATGTTGAAGTATGTAAGGAACGCCAGGATGACGCCGGGGTCCATAACGCCCCGGTCTACCCGCCCCGCGCCGATAATCACCACCAGGGCCAGCCCCGTATTGAGGCACATCTGCATGAAGGGGCCGGGAATGGCCATCACCGTGGTGGCGGTGATATCGCTCCTGGTCATGTCCTCGTTGACGCGGGCAAAGCGGCGCTTTTCGTAATCGGCCTTGGAGAGGGCCTTCACCACCCGGATGCCGGTGATGTTCTCCCGCATGACCCGCACCACCACGTCCAGCTTCTGCTGGACCCTGGCGTAGAGGGGCAGGCCCTTGGCAGAGACGCCCAGGATGATGGCGATGAGCAGGGGGAGCATGATGACCATGATGAGGGCGAGGCTGGCGTCCATCCACAGGGACACCAGGATGCCGCCCACCAGCATCATAGGCGCCCGAATGCACATCAGCTGCAGCTGCTGGGCCGCCGACTGGACGTTGTAGGAGTCGGAGGTCATGCGGCTGATGATGCTGGGCAGTCCAAAGGCGTCAAACTGCGCCCCGGACAGA
Source organism: uncultured Oscillospiraceae bacterium (assembly GCA_947626845.1). Classification (GTDB taxonomy): domain Bacteria; phylum Bacillota; class Clostridia; order Oscillospirales; family Oscillospiraceae; genus RUG626. The sequence goes on from CANQTW010000004.1 coordinate 85,987, forward strand.
TTCACGGTCTTGCGGAACAGGTCCTGGCGCACGTCGTAGCTCACGTGATGGGCGTTGTCGATGGCCCGCCGGTTGGCCCGCACGTTCAACTCCCGGCAGAGGATGGCCGTCAGGAACATACCGACGCCCCACACAAGCACGGGGATGAGCTTCCCCTCCGGCACCACCTTGTCGATGATATGCTCAAAAATAGTGGGCAGCAGCAGCTCCACCACCGTGCCCGCCAGCTTCATCAGCATGGCGATGAACACGAATTTTTTGTATTTCCCCAGATAGCGGAAAATCAGCTTCATTTGCCGTCCACCTCCCTGCGCCATTTCAGATGCGCGTCCACGATCTTTCGGAGCATCGCCCCCAGCGCCTCCCGCTCCTCCTCCGTCAGGGCGGCGAAAAGCCGCTCGTCGGTCATCTCCCTGGGCTCCCTGGCCCGCTCCCGTCCCAGATCGGTGAGGCGCAGGACGATGCGCCGCCGGTCCTTCTCGTCGGGGGCGCGGGTGATGACGCCGAATTTCTCCATCCGGCTCACCAGCTCGCTGAGACTGCCGGCCTGGATGCCCAGAAGCGACTGGAGCTCCCTTTGGGTCAGCTCCCCGCGCTCATCCAAAAGCGCGATGATCCGCCTCCGGCTGGCGTTGCCGCCGATGCGGCGGGTGATGATGTTGGAGCATTGCAAAAACAGCCCGTGCAGGGACCCGTCCCCGCCCTCCGGGGCCTTACCTTCCTCGTCCATTTTTCCACTTCCTTGAAATTCGTTAGGTTCCTTATAAATTATAGCCACAGAAGGGTCAATTGTCAAGACCCTGGCTTCGCCCTTAACGCCCGTGCACTGGGCGGGCGGGACATGCCGGACGTGTGGGACAACAAAAAAGTCCGGCGGGGCTGAGCGGGCACCGCTCAGGAAAAAATTTAATGCGGCAATCAAACTTGCCGCATTAAAAATGATATTGATTTTTAAAACAAACGGTTCACGCTATACGCTTTAAGGTGAGGGGAGTTTTATGCGTTTTCCGGATCGCCATCCCGATTAACTCTGGGATACTGCCGGACTGTCTCAGCGGCTTTGGCGGTGACGAGGAGGTCGATGTTTTCCGGCGTGAAGTCGCTCCAGGTCACCTCCGGGGCGTGATAGGGGTACTCGTCATAGGCTACATAAAACTCCGTACACTCCGGACCGTTGAACTCCATGTAGTAAAAGTACCGATCATAGTATTCTTTCTCGGCGGCCGCTATCTCCTCCGGGGTGTCTCCGAGGGGATAAACGGAGGCGGTATTTTCCAGAATACCGTCCTCCGTAAGGCCCATGAAGGCCCTGTGCCACCGATAATAGCCGTACACCTCGCCGTCTTCCCAGTGAAGGATGAGGTAGTCCTGGTAATCGCTCAGCTCCAGCACCACCTCCACATTACCGTCCATGTCAAGATCCAGCACGGTCATGCGCTCCGGATGTACACCGGCCACGGCGGGATAGCTGTATAGGTCCTGTATGTCCCCGATGAAGTATCTGCGTTCCGTGTCGTTATAATCGGTGTGTTCATTGGCCCAAACATAGCGGTAATCCCGTTCATTCATAAGGACGGCTTTCAAGGCCCCGATGTATTCAGGCTCAGTGTCCACGCCTGCGGAGCAGGAGCAGAGCGCCAGCGCCGCCAGCAGGACAAAGGCCATTGTCCGCATACCTTTCAGTGTAAATCTTTTCAGCATGATTTTTCCTCCTGACGGTTCAAGAAAAGTTATCCGTAAAATCCATTCGCGGGGGCATGATCCATTATGACACAGCGCGGGGGAACAGTCAAGAGCCAATGGCAAACGGATATAAGGTCAAATTCCCTCAATAAACGCATAAAATCCTTTGATTTTTGTCAAAAAAATCAGAGGAAATCACGGCGGAAAAGTTGTAAAATGGTTCAAACAGTTGACGAGGGGGACGACCATGAGGCTTTTACTGATACGGCACGCCGATCCGGATTACGAAAACGACTCCCTGACACCCACCGGCTGGCATGAGGCGGAGCGGCTGGCGGAGGGCCTGCGGGGGGAAAAGATCGACTGGTTCTACGTCTCCCCCCTGGGACGGGCGCGGGACACCGCGTCCCTGACACTGAGGGAATTCGGGCGGGAGGCGGAGGTCTGCGACTGGCTGCGGGAGTTCTGGGCGCCTATCCAGCGGCCCGATGACGATACCCAGGCGCACATCACCTGGGACTGGCTGCCGGAGGACTGGCGCAACGAACCGATCCTCTATGACCGAGACCGCTGGTACACCCACCCCGTCATGGCCGCGGGAAACGTGAAGGCGGAGTATGACCGGGTGACCGCCGGCCTGGACGCGCTTCTGGCCCGCCACGGCTATGTCCGGGACGGGGGCCTTTACCGGGCGGAACGGCCCAACCACGAGACCGTGGCTCTCTTCTGCCACTACGGCGTGGGGTGCGTCCTCTTGAGCCATCTGCTGGGCGCCTCGCCCATGATCTTCTGGCACGGCCTGTGCGCCGCGCCGTCCTCCGTCACCACCGTCCTCACCGAGGAGCGCCGGCAGGGCGTCGCCTCCTTTCGGGTCTGGCGCTACGGGGACGTGTCCCATCTTCTGAAATACGGCGAGGAGCCGTCCTTCTCCGCCCGCTTCTGCGAGTGCTGGACCGACGGCACCCGCCACGACTGAGGCTCCGTATCCTGAACGCCCGTAAAGCGAGCGGATACGGCGGAGGTCCCGTAAAATGCCGCCGCGCCTCTGCAAAAATCTCCCCAAGGGCGGGGAAATTTTAAGGAAAGAATGGTCTTTTCGGCATGAAATCAGCAAGCGAACGCAAATCCGGTATGCTCTCCGGCTCCATCTGGGACAAGATATTGCTCTTTGCCCTGCCTCTGGCGGCCACCAGCATCCTCCAGCAGGTCTTTAACGCCGCGGACGTGGCGGTGGTGGGCCGGTTCGTGGGCAACGCCGCCCAGGCGGCGGTGGGGAGCAACGGCCCCATCATCGGACTGCTGGTCAACCTGTTCATCGGGCTGTCCCTGGGCACCAACGTGCTGGTGAGCCAGTTCATCGGCGCTGGCAACCGAGAGGGCGTCCGAAAGACGGTACATACCTCCATCCTCCTGGGACTCATCGGCGGCGTGGGGCTGGCCGTGCTGGGGTGGTTCATCTCCTCCCCGGTGGTGACCATGATGGACGTGCCCGACGACGTCCACGACATGGCGGTGCTGTACCTGCGCATCTATCTGATGGGGATGCCCGTCATCCTGCTCTACAACTTCCTGTCCGCCGTCTTTCGCGGCCAGGGCGACACGAAAACGCCGCTGATCGTGCTGTTTATCTCCGGCATCGTCAACGTGGTCCTGAACCTGGTCTTTGTGGCCGGGTTCCACATGACGGTGGACGGCGTGGCCATCGCCACGGTGGTGTCCAACCTGGTCAGCTCCGCCGTCCTGCTGTGGCTTCTGATCCGCCGCCGGGACCAGGTACGGGTGGAGCTGCGCTATCTGCGGATCGACCTTTTCACCCTGAAGCGCATCCTCCAGGTGGGCCTGCCCGCCGGAGTACAGAGCATGGTCTTTTCCGTGGCCAACATCACCATCCAGCGGGCCCTCAACTCCCTGGGCACCGTGGTCATGGCCGGCTCCTCGGCCGCCAACTACGTGGAGAGCTTCACCTACTCGGTGCTCAGCTCCTTCGGGCAGGCCGTCACCACCTTCGTGGGCCAGAACTGCGGCGCGGGCAATCTGGACCGGTGCCGCCGGTCCCTGAAGGTCACCCTCCTGATCGGCTATATCTTCTTCGGCGCGGCGGTGCTCCTTCTGCTGACCTTCGCCACCCCACTGCTGCGCATCTTCAACAAGGACCCGGCGGTCATCGAAAACGGCCTTATCCGCATCCGCTACATGTTCCTGGGCCACACCTTCTCCCTGGCGGTGGAGGTGCTGTCCGGCTACATGCGCGGCTTCGGCTACAGCCTCGTACCGGCCATCTGTTCCCTGGTCTTTGTCTGCGGCAGCCGGTTTTTCTGGGTGTTTGTGGTCTTCCCGGCTGATCCCACCTTCGGGACACTGATGATGGTCTACCCCGTCAGCCTCAGCATCACCGCCACCGTCATCGCCGCCGCCTGCTTCCTGTCCCGTAAAAGGATGTACGCCCATGTCTCCACCGTCCCCCAAAAGCCGGCGGAGGAGGGGGTATAATACTAATAATTTGACGCTCTCGACGGCCTTTTTGCGCCGCTGGGTGTCTCTTTCCAGTTGAAAACCCGTATGAAAACGTGGTATTTGAATTTATCCGGTGAGAAATTGCAATATTGCTATTGATTTTCCTTAAAAAGCAATGTAAAATAGTATCGGTATATTCTTGAGGCCGGTTGGTGATTCAGCCTATGTCAAGTTTAAAATTCCAAATGATGACCAGCCCACGTTTTCCGAAGGATTTTTCCTGCGGCGTATCCAGTGTTGATGATTTGATAGCAAGCGCGTTTTCTTTGACTATGATGAGGCAGGGAAAGGCATACAATATACTGGTCGATGATGAGATAGTTGGCAGCTGTATGTTCAGGTTCTCCGTTATCAAGGACGAGAACGACGAATATTATTCCAATGATCACGCCTACCCTGTTGTGGAAATTGTATATATCGCCGTTGACAAACGCATTCAGCACAGAAAGATCGGAACTATGGCCTTGGATTATTTTATTAGCCTAATCAAATCGATTGTCTCGGACCTGCCCGTTCGATTTATTGTTCTCAATGCGTTTAACCACCTGGAAAAGTGGTATAATAACAGAGGATTCCGTCCCGTTGAATTTGTGAAAGATGACCTGCATCCGGGCACAAAGCATATGCGGATGGATTTACTGGATCACACTTTGGTGGATCAATATATAGGTCAGCTCTCATAGGAGGTGTATAATATGGCAATACTTCTTTTACAGCATGAACACGCACAGGAGTTTTTTGAAAGAGCGTTACATCCCGACAGGGAGGAGCTTCGTGAAAGGGACGAATATTTTGCCAGACTCTCTGAGATGTTCGGAAATGTAACAGACACAGACGAGATGGAGTTTGAAATTCCCGACATCGATGTGGCCGGTCTCCTGGGGAGAAAGAATAGATATATGTCAGCCGTCAGCGATTGGACGAATTATTTTCTCTCCTGGGATTTCGACGCCGGTTTTTCCGGTACAAAGCCACATTTTGACGATACTTACGGATATGACTTTGCCGATAGCGCGGCCTGAATGAAGCGAGGTGCTTTATGAATCCGGACAACACAAGCGTATTGAAGCTTCAATCCATGGTGTTTGACGAGATATCCTTTACCCGTAGTGGATTTCAGAACGATAAAAGGCTGGAGTTGGAGTTTGGTTTTTCCTTTTCGGAAACCGAGGACGAGGATTTTATCGCGCGCATCGAGGTTACCGGCAAAAAAGAGGAGGAGTACACACTGCATGTTCGTCTTTCGGGATATTTTTCCCTCCCCAAGGACGTGGACAGACGTGATACGCTTATGCGAAAAAACACCCTGGCGATCCTTTTCCCCTATCTGAGAAGCGAAGTCACTCTCCTGACCGCGCAGCCAAACGTAGAACCTGTCGTTCTACCCCCCATGAACGTGGGAAATATGCTTGACGACGCAATGAAACAATCAAGTACTAAACAGTGACAAAAAGAGCCTGACGCAAGGATACTTCCGCGTCAGGCTCTTTTTGTCAAATTCATTGGATCTGATTATCGATATGTCTCTTCTCATATCCCCTGTACACCGCCACTGACAGCGCCACGGTGAGGATATCGGCGCAAAGCTGGCTCCAGACGATGCCCTGCATCCCTACGAGCCGGTTGAGGATAAAGAGCATGGGGATATTGAACACCAGCCAGCGGGTCACGCCCAGAAACAGCGCGTACCGGCCCTTGCCGAAGCCGTTGAACAGGTAGACGTGGAAGAAGCTCAGGAACATCAGGGGCGTCGCCAGCACCCTGGCCCGCAGGAAGCCGGTGCCAAGCCGCACCACCTCCGGCGAATCCTTGATGAAAAAGCTCATGATCTGTCCGGCGAACAGCTCGTACAGGGCGATGCTGACGGCAGCGCACACAAGCCCCAGGAGCATACTGTACCGCTTCGTCTCCCGCATCCGCTTCAGGTTGCCGGCGGAATAGTTGTAGGCGACAATGGGCATCATCCCCTGGCAGATGCCCACGCCCACATTCAGCGGCAGGCGCTCGGCCTTCAGGACGATCCCCACCGCCGTCAGGGCGTTGCCGGAGTAAGCGCTCATGAGCCGGTCAATGACCACATAATCCAGGTCGAACAGCAGTGTGGAGATGGCCGAGGGCAGGCCCACGGTGAAGATGCCCGCGATATTGGCCCTCTGCGGGAGCTTGCGCGGCGAGCAAAGCCGCAGGACCGGCTGGTCGCGCATCAGCAGGATCGTCACGATGAAATAGCCGCAGGCGATGCAGTTGGAAAGGCACGTGGCCAGGCCCGCGCCCACAATCTCCCGCCCCTCCGGCATGAGCACGAACATAAACAGCGGGTCCAGGGCGATGTTAATAAGGCCCCCCATGGTGATGCCGAAGCCGGCTTTTTTCGACTCCCCCACGCTTCTCAGGAGCGCCGCCAGGGTATTGGACAGCACCGTCGGCACCCCGCCCAGGGTGATGACGAAGAAGGCGTAGGCCGAGGCGTACTGAAAATTCTCCTCGTCCGCTCCCAGCGCCCGCATCAGCGGCGCGTTGAAAAAGAGCACGCCCAGAGAGAAGAGGGCCGCCACCAGCACGCTGATGTAGACGCTCAGACTGTAGACCCGCCGCGCCTCTTCTGTCTCCTTCCGCCCCAAAAGCCGCGACACCAGCGCTCCGCCGCCGATGCCGGCCAGGCCTGAGATGGAGAGGGAGATATTGAATACCGGCAGGATCAGCGACGCGCCGCCCACCATGGCGGCGTTGCCCGTCCTCCCGATAAAAAACGTGTCCGCGATGTTGTAGATCAGGACGATCAGCTGGCTGATCACCGTGGGCACCGCCATGGTGCGCACAGCCTGGGGCACCGGCATCGTCTCAAAAAGCGCGGTGTTTTTCCGATCCGCCGTGTCCATTTCCCCACCCCCTAAAATCTCATTATACGGCAGGCGTCTCCCGCCGGTCAACCGATCTTTTTCACATAGACCCTGGAGAGTTCCCCGTCCATATCCCTCAACTGCGTCCTGTATTCACAGCCGTATTTCTCATATAGGCCGGTGTGGTTGGTGGAGATGTACACCTCTTTCACACCCTCCTGTCCGGCCAGCCGCTCGATCTCCTGAAAGAGCAGGCCCGCATAGCGGTGCCCCCGGTAATTTGGAAACGTATAAACAAACCCCATCCACGGCGTCAGCTCCGTGGGCTGGATATCGTCCTTTTGCGCGTAGGTGCAAAAGGAGATCAGCTCCTCCCCCTCCGTCAGCAGAAGCACCCTGGAGCCCTCTCCCACAGCCTCGAAAAACGTCCCGCGGCTGAGAAGCTCATGCAAAAACGCCCCCGCGCCCCAATCGCACTTCCCAATCTCCTCCAGCCAGTGCTCCTGCCGCCCGCTTTCAAAATAGTTGATTACCGTCATAAAACATACCCTTCCAAAACTCCCACGTCCCCGCCGCGCGGAGAATCTGTGTCCTTTGCGAATTTGATACAAAAAGATATTTTATTTGTATAATCCAAAATGTTTTGCTATTGCATCGCAGACTTCTTCTTTTGTATCTACCCCGTGATCTTCTCTGACGATTGTGAAAAAACCGCTGTCAACAAATTCGTCATAGTGCTTTTGGCTATTAATAAGGGCAAGTCCGCGCCGATAGTTTTCCATAACGGCTTCGGGATCATCGCAGGTTTTGATCACATCCAAGATAAATTGCTTTTCCGGATCGTTTCGGTCAAAGAAGCGATCCACGCTCATGGCTTGCGGGCAAAGCATAACGGCAACGTGGTTGTAATCGGATATTTCCTTTAATACGTCAATCGGAATATTGGTATCCACGATAACTTTCTGATCTCTTGATATTGATATCAACTCGGCCACTTCAAATTCCGCGGCTTCTCTCCCTACACCGAACATCCATCGCTCATATTCTTCCGGAGAGCGCGTCACAAAATCTTTCCAATCGGTAAGATGATTGAGGTAACAAATATCCGGCTGTAAATCCGGCGTCGCCACGATATTAGATACTGCACTGTGATAGTTTTCTCCGCAAAAGATCATGTCAAATTTGTCGGCAAGCATTTTTACCGTCGTTGACTTTCCGGCATAAGCTGTACCCGTAATAAAGTATACATTCTTCAGGTAGTGCTTAAGAATGTTATTCGCAATATTCATTGTTGATCACCTCCGCAAAACGCTTATTCGTTCTTTTCTCGGCTTTGTATCAAACTCTGCAAGATTAAATCGATGTGATATTTTTGATACAATGTTTTTTCATTAATCGCAATGCCGTTATTCGCTCAAAATCCGAGGCGTCAGGATCGGGACAGAGACAAAAATCCCCGTCTCTTTGCCTCATTTATCAAATGCGGCTGGATATCAGGATACGTCCATCTTTCCGGCAGCTCATCCAACAACTCGATTTCCTCAATTTCACTATGTAACTCTGTTTCAAAAGACTCGATATCGGCAAGAAACAACATACCGAAGGTTTCCTCGCCGCCAAAATTATCAGGTGCTGTCACAGAATACACACAAACAGGCTTTATTTCAAATTTTACAGCGCCGGTTTCTTCATAAAGCTCCCGCTTTGCTGTATCTATACTAGCCTCTTTAGTATACGAACACCTCACTGAAAAAAATCCGGGTTATCCTCGTTTCCTTCCAGACCGTTAAGCAGGCTTTCGCGCATTTTTGCGGTAGCTTCTGTTGGGGCCTCCCGATATTCTCCGAGCATGGATTCGATGGTGCGGCTGTTCTCAATAAGCTGCTTCATTTCCTCAAACGGCAGTTCCCTCCGGTCATCGGTATAATGGAACGTAATCACCAGCTTATCCGGGAAAACATAAATCTTGCCGATAAAACTGTCTAACAGGTGTCTCCGTGTGTCAGGGTTGTTGATGTCACCAACGAAACTGTCCAGATAGCGGAGGATATCTTCCTGTTTCAGGGCATACTTCATCCGGTTCTGTTCCGCCAGGAGCGCGTCGCTCAACATGCTTTTCTGGCTTTCCAGAACGTTCATCTGCTCTGCCATCGTATCGCCGAAAATGCCCTTCTCAATCGCTTTGATGATGTTGGAGAGCTTGCCCTCGACTTCTTTTAACCGGGCCTTTAACGATTCCTCATAGGCTTCACTGCCTTCATTCTGGCTTACATGATAAGCATAGCACATGCCGGAGACCAGAATACGGTATGCAGGCTGCCGGAACAGTTCCTGTATCACATACAGGACAATCATCTCCATGAGTTCCTTGCGCTGGTTCTTCAGGGGACAAAGATGCCTCCTGTGGTTTTTGCAGGAATAATAATGGTACGGGTTGCCGATCTTGTTTTTTCCGCTGATTCCCTGCATGGCTTCGCCGCAAAGGCCGCAGTAAATCTTTCCGGACAGCCAGTAGTCCTCTATTGTGGTATCCGGGCGGACTTTCCTGACCGCGCCTTTGCCGCCGCGGCTGTTGGCCCGCAGCTTTTCCTGAACTGTGAGGAACATATCGTCACTGACCAGACGCGGTATCCCGTCCGGGACTATGACACTCCCGAACTTGTATTCCCCGATATATGCCCGGTTTTTCAGGATGCCGTGCAGTGTGCCGACAGTAAATTCGTTCCCGCGGGCAGTACGCAGCCCCGCATCATTCAGGGTGTTGCATATCTTCTGCATCGGTACACCCTCTGCGTAGTCCTTGAAGATGCGGCGCACGATGGGAGCCGTTTCGGTGTTGACCTGGTATCTCTGTTCAGGTTTGCCCGTGTAGCCAAAAACCTTCCGCCCGTTATACAGGGCGTTCTCCGCATTGTAGGTCAGGCCGCGCATGACGTTCTTCCGATGCGACACGATAAACGACGCCGCCATAGCCTCGTAGATGCTTTCCATCAGGATTTGTGTGGCTTCATCGTCCTCCGGGATGGCTTCGGCAACATAGGAGATTTTGACGCCGCACTCCCGGAGCCGCTTCTTGGCAAGGACAGCATCTATTCTGTCGCGGGAAAGGCGGTCTGTTTTCCACAGTATCAGATAGGCCGGGCGCAGTTTGTCCACCTCGTAAAGCATGCGCTGAAAATCCGGACGCTCATCGCTTGTGCCGGAAATGGCGTGGTCTTCATACTCCTTGATGATGTGGTATCCGTGGGCCTTGGCGTAATCATGTGCCGCCTCGCGCTGCTGGTCGATACTGACGTCACGCTGCGCGCCGGAACTGTATCGGTAGTAGCAGATGGCGTTGCTGCCGGGATTCTGCGTGAACCTTTTGGCCGCCCCCATAGCGTTTCCCTCCTTTCCCCGCTGGTGAAATTTTCATCTCTATTTTACAGGATTCACCGCGATTTTTCAAGCGCGGCCCGGCCCTGTGTATTCCACAAAAGGTATCGGGGGCGGGCATAAGGGCTTTTTCTTTTCCATCCCCGTTGCCCGGCAGCCCCCTTTCCCGGTGCGGGGGCGGGCCGCGTCAGCGGCCTGCCCCCGTGCTGCGGGCGGCGGTTATGGGCGTTCAGGGCTGGACAGCAGATACCCATTCCGCGCCCTTTTGCAGTAGGGAAGGTGCTTGTTTGGGGCCGACATACCCTCGTGATTTGGCCCATTATGGCGCAAGGCCGCCGCCCAATTTGGGCGTGGGTCGAACGTGGGCGCAGCCCGGAAAGGGCCCAGGGGAAACTACGCAGCGTAGCGGAGTGGTGTCCCCGGCAAGGGAGAGTTTCAGTCGCGTAGCGAATTGAAACTCTATCCTTGCGTTTTTCTGACAGGCCATAATTTCCAAAAGAAAAAGCGCCCTTTTTGCACCCGACGCCGTGAGGCGGTGGGGCAAAAAAGGGCAAGGGCAAAAATCCAAAATGCGGGTAAACGGGTGCAGCCTTTAAGGATAAAACAAGGCCGAACACACGGCGAATATATCCGGCCTTGCTTTTGCTTTTTTGTCGGCGTATGCCTTTGCAATCAATCCATCGGCTTAGTTTTGCTCATACATTACAATCGTTGTTTCCTCACCGGTAAGGTAGTTCCAGAGGAAAATGCCGTAATCGTCACTGTAGGCGCAGTATGTGTCGGTTAGAAAATAGAGGCCGTTATATTTCTCCGGCAACATGAGCGGGTCGGACATGGTGCCGTTGGCAAGATTGACCATGCGGTATTCTTTGTCTTTATAGCCGATGTAGCTGTCGCCGCCAAAGTAGCTCTTTATTCCAACGGGCGCATACAGTTCGCCAAGTTCGAATACGGTTTCTCCTGTTGTTATATCGTAAAAGCAGCGGTCATCGTCGGAATAATAGTATCTTCCAAGGAAATTCTGGAAGAATGTGTCGCCGCCAAATTGAACAAATTCCTGAAACATTTCCGGTTGGGCGGAAAACTCACCGATGTCCGTCCATTCCGGGGTTGCGGCGGTCGGGTCCAGACTGTATAAGTGGCTGTTGTTCCCCATGGCATAAATCTTCCCTCCGGCCGCGCAAATCGTCATCGGGTCCAACTGCACCGTCTCGGTCAAGCCGTGGGCGGCCTCCTGCTGGGGGGCAGAAATGGAGGCAATTTTTTGCATATCCCCGGTATAAAGGTAGGTGTCATTGTTATAATCGTAACACAAGAACCCGCCGCCATAATAGCGCATAAACACATCCCTGAAATCCCTAATCCCTGCGGGGTTACTTAAGTTCACTGTATTCCCGTGCAGATCGTCCCTGATTAGCGCGTAGCCATCCATGTAATAGACTGCTCCGTCCAAAAAGAATCTGAAATCAATATGAATGTCTGGCCCGGTCAATGGGGTCTGGGTTTTTGTGGAAAGGTCATAGGCAAACCAGGTACGGTCATTCGCACAAAAGACATAAAGCGTATCGCCAAAACCGAAAAGCATGTACGCTTCATGCTGCCCTTTGCTGAACACTGGGAAGGTATAATACGGTTGGTCCTGGAAAAAGGCGTGCTGTCCTGTCAATCCAAGGGCTGTGTCGCTTTGGTACTCCGCCTGCAAAAGGGCCAAAAACGCCGACGCTTCCGGCGCTGTTTCCGTGGGCTGGGTTTCTTCCGGCTCTGTCTCTGCGGGTGTGGTTTCCTCTGATTCCGTCTCCGCAGGCTGAGTTTCTTCTGATTCCGTCTCTGTGGGTTTGGTTTCCGCCGGTTCCGTTTCTTCCGGCTGGGTGCTCTCCGGCTTGGTGGTCTGTTGGTCGCTGCTGGTGCTTTCGGCGGGCGGTTCCGTGCTGTTGCTGCCGGTCTGTCCGCCGCCGCAGGCGGCCAGCGACAAGGCCAGCGCGGCGCAAAGCAAAATAGATAAAGCGCGTTTTCTCATGGGTTGATGTGTCCTCCTTTTGTTCTGCCGCTCTTGGCGGCAATTTTGCTGTCCTCGACGGTTCCCGCCGGGGGCGGGATTGCTCCCGCCCCTTTTGGGTTCCGGCGAGACAACAAAGGCGGCGCAGGATAGTTCCCTGCACCGCCAAAAGGACACACAAACCCATCTACTTCCCCCTTGTAAAATTTCACAAGGGCGGGTATAATGAGAGTGGCGCTGATTTCAGCTGTGTGGGAGGTATCGTCTCCTGCATAGGGCTGTGAGAGGTTGCCCCCTCTCACAGCCTGCCTTTTATTGTCTCACGGCTTTATTATACATTCCGGCGCTCTCTATTTCAAGGGCTTTTTGCCAAAATGTTGCCTTACCTGTCGATACAGGCCGAAATAAAGGGCATGGATTGAAGATGATTCATAAATTTCTGCACAGCGCAAAGGGCGGCCGCGCGGCCGCCCTTCTTCTCGTTTTATTCGCTTTTTATGATTCCAAACCAGCGGAACGCCTCGCGAATGGCGTTTGCTTTCTCCGGGGTAAGCCCTGCGGCATAGGGCCCGTGGGCTCCTTTTGGGCCCTTATGCCGGACTTTCGCAAGCCCGCAGAGGTCTTTTGTTCACGAAATAGCAAGGTTGCTGACGTGCAGGCCGTAGTGCTTCTTGACCCACGCCCGGATTTCCTTGTATGTGGCGCGTTTGGTCTGTAAATGCGTTTCGCCCTCATAGTCGTCTATCTCGACTATGAGGGCGAACACGTTGCGGTGTACCGCTACATTGATTTTTGAAATGGTGTTCGTATACTTCGGGCTGAGTATAATATTTTCTAACGGTTCCCTGTGACCTCCGGGGATTTCCCATGTATCCCTGTCTTTATGCCTGCAAAAAACATATTGACCCTGTGCTTTGGATATAATCACCGCAAACTTTAGCAATTCATCCTCTATGCTCTCATAAAATTTAACCTCTGTCATCCAAACCTTTCCTCCTGCCTCTTCTTCCATTTGTTACGGTCGAGCATTTCAACGTGAAAACTTATATCCCAAGCGGCAACATATTCCGCAAAAGCGCGCTTTTCAATTTAATCTCGTCATTGTATCCATGTCCGCAAGATCATATCTTCTCTCCGCTTATTCAATGATCTGACCGTCTGTGGAAATCGTCGCGACACTCCACGGGATAAACTTCCCGCTGACTTGCAGCGCCTGCTTTACCGCGTTTTCGATGCCGCCGCAGCAGGGTACTTCCATGCGGGCAACGGTCACGCTCTTGATATCGTTTCCGGCGATGATCCGCGTCAATTTCTCGGTGTAGTCCACCATATCCAGCTTCGGACAGCCAATCAGGGTGATCCTGTTTTTGATGAAATCGTTGTGGAAGCTGCCGTAAGCGTAAGCGGTGCAATCAGCGGCAATCAGCAAATTCGCGCCGTTGAAATAGGCCGCGTTTACGGGAGCCAGCTTGATTTGCACCGGCCACTGGGAAAGGCGGCTGTGGACGGTCACATTTTCGGCCTGCGTTTCTTCACGATGAATCGCTTTTGAAGCTGTGCCGGGACAGCCGCAGGGCAGTTTTTCAGCGCCTTTATTCCGCTTTGCCGCCTTTACCGCCGCTTCATTGTATGCCGGCGCTTCCCGTTCCTCAAAAGTAATTGCCCCCGTCGGGCAGGCGGGTAGGCAGTCGCCAAGGCCGTCGCAATAGTCCTCCCGGAGCAGCTTCGCCTTGCCGCCCACAATACCGATAGCCCCTTCATGGCAGGCATCAGCGCAGATACCACAGCCATTGCACTTTTCCTCGTCGATTTTAATGATTTTTCTAAGCATACTATATCCCCCTGTTTTCACCGCTCTGACGTCTCTTGTCTTTTCGGGTTTTATACGAATACCCATTGAAAAACAGCCGCCGAACGGCTTGCCGATCTGTCCAACGCCGCCCAAAACAGCCCAGCCGTTCAAAAACCCTCTCTCATAATTTCGATCCGCGCCCTCACCGGTGCTTATAGATCCTCTTCTCCAAGGCGAAGATCCTGCCGGAGAACTGGCCTGGCTCCACATTGTCCAGGCTCTCCTTGTAGATCTCCATCCGGCTGTCGATCTTGTCGATGAGGCTGAGAAGCTCCGCCTCGGCGCACATGGGCCGCACCGCCGCGCCGAACTCCGGCTCCCCGTGGTGGCTCAGAAGCATATGCTGGAGAAGGAGCCCTTTCTCCTCCGGGATGCCCAGCCCCCGCGCCGCGTCGGCCACCTCCTGGGCGCCCATGACCAGGTGTCCCAGCAGCTGTCCCGGCGTGGAATACTCGGTGACAAGGCCCAGCTCGGAGTATTCAAACTCCCACTCCTTGCCCAGATCGTGCAGGCACGTCCCGGCCAGCAGGAGACTGCGGTCCACAGTTTCCCCGTAGAGCTTCGCCAGGAAATCCGCCTGCCGCATCATGTTCAGCGTGTGCATCAGAAGGCCGTTCAAAAAGCTGTGGTGGACGCTCTTGGCCGCCGGCATGTTCCGCAGGGTCTCCCCGTGCCGCTCCAACAGCGCCTCGGTCACGTCCCGGTAATCCTGATCCTCGATGGAGGCCACCAGGGCCAACAGCTCCTGATAGCCCGCCTCCGCGTCCATGGGCGCCACGGGCACAAGGGCGCGCAGATCAAATTCGTCGTTCTCATCCGCCAGGCGGATGCGCTCGATGGTGGCCTGGAGAGAGCCGCGGTACTCGGAGACCGTGCCCCGAAGCTTGACCACCTTTCCCTCCTCGTTGGGCCCCAGCGGGCCGGGGTAGTCCCATACCTTGGCGTCCACGTCGCCGGTGCAGTCGGAGACAGTGGCGTTCAGATAGGGCTTCCCGTTGTTGGAAACCTTGTTCTGGGCCATCTTGAGGATGTAAAATCCCTCAAATTCGTCCCCTACGGTCATATCCTTGATCCTGATCTCCCTGCGCATACGCTTATCTCCTTGTGACGTGATAACGCCCCCATTATAACGCCCCGCCGCCGGTTTTTCAACCAAAAAAACAGGAACGCCCTTCAGGCAAAAACAGGAACGCCCTTCAGACGTTCCTGTTTCATGTTTTGAAAGTGGTTATTTTATGACCATCTCGGTCTCGCCGTCGAAGACGTAGACCTCCTTCAGCGGGATGGAGAAGTCAATGGCGGAGTCCACGGCGGGTGTGTCGTGGGGGTCCACCTTCAGGATCGCCTTGTCCTCGCCGGCGGTGATGTAGACGTTGGTGTTGTCGCCCAGCATCTCGGTCAGCTCCACGTCGGCGGTGACCACATAGGCGTCGTCTTTCCTGCCCAGCTCGATGGACTCAGGACGGAAGCCGAACACGATCTCCTTGCCCTCGTACTGCTTTGCCTTGCCGCCCAGCTTCTTTGTCAGGTCAAGGACGTTCTTGCCGAAGGTCAGCTTGCCGTCCTTGAGGACGCCGCGGATGAAGTTCATGGGCGGCTCGCCGATGAATCCGGCCACGAACACGTTCACCGGCTCGTAGTACAGATCATAGGGCGTGCCCACCTGCTGGACGTAACCGTCCTTCATGACCACGATGCGGTCCGCCAGGGTCATGGCTTCGGTCTGGTCGTGGGTGACGTAGATGGTGGTGGCGCCGGTGTTCCGGTGGATCTGGGCGATCTCGGAGCGCATGGTCACGCGCTGCTTGGCGTCCAGGTTGGAGAGCGGCTCGTCCATCAGGAACACGCCCACCTTGCGGATGATGGCGCGGCCAATGGCCACGCGCTGCCGCTGGCCGCCGGAGAGCGCCCTGGGGAAGCGGTCAAGGTAATCAGTCAGGCCCAGGATGCGGGCGGTGTTCTTGACCTTCTCCTCGATGACGTCCTCGTCAACGCCCTGAAGCGTCAGGCCAAAGGCGATGTTGTCATAGACGGTCATCTGCGGGTACAGGGCGTAGCTCTGGAAGACCATGGCGACCTCGCGCTCACGGGGGCCCATCTCATTGGCGCGCTTGCCGTTGATGCAGAACTCGCCGTTGGAGATGTCCTCCAGGCCGGCGATCATCCGCAGGGTCGTGGATTTGCCGCAGCCGGAGGGACCCACGAAAACAATGAACTCGCCCTTCTCGATGGAGAGGTTGAAATCGTGGACGGCGTGGAAGCCGTTGGGATAGATCTTATTTATATTTGTCAGGGTCAAGTATGACATAGATTTGTCTCCTTACACTAAAATTTACCGCGGGGTCAGGAAACAATAAAGTTAGACTGCGCTCAAATCAAATCCTTCTGTCTCAACGCTCTCACAGCTGCCGGTAATGAGCTTCTCCCCGACCACGCCCTCCAGGCTCACGTTTTTCACGCGGACCTTTTTGACGTTGTCCAGATACAGCCCCAGGCGGCACCTGGGCTGGGCGAACTCCTGCATGGCGGGCTTTTCGGGCTTGGCATCGGGAGCGAAGGTGATGCGGATATTCTCCAGCGTCACGCTCTCGATGGGCTGTTCCGTCAGTCCGTCTATGTAGCAGGCGGCCACCTCGGAGTCGGTGCAGTCCATATTGCGGAAGGTGAAGGAGCCCATACGGGGCGTCCTGTCATCCACGGGCAGCTTCTCCCGGCTCCAGACGTATTCGTCGTGGCAGTCCGGGTCACAGCAGTTGTACCACAGATTGATGACAATGGGCGTCAGCACCCTGTCCATTTTGATGTTGTCAAAGAGGACGTTGGTGATCACGCTGTCCTTGCCGCGGCCCCGGCGGGACTTGATGCGAAGTCCCCTGTCGGTGGCGTGGAACAGGCACTGGGTCACCGTCAGGTTGGTCACACCCGCGGAGGCCTCGCTCCCCAAGGTGACCGCGCCGTGGCCAAACTCCATCAGACAGTTGCGGATGGTGTATCTGTCCGCCGGCGCCTTATATTTGACGGCCATTTCCAGCTTTCCGGATTTGATGGCGATGCAGTCGTCACCGACTGAGAATCTACAGCCGATGATATTGACCGTGTCACAGCTCTCCGGGTCGCACCCGTCGGTGTTGGGGCTGTCCTTGGGAGCGGTGACAAAGCAGTCCAAAACGGAGACATCCTTGGAGAAAAACGGGTGAAGATTCCAGCTGGGCCCGTTTTTCACCGTGACCCCGTGGAGGGTAACGTTCTTACAGCGGTTCAGAAACACGACCCTTGGCCGTGCCGCGGGGAAATTGCTAAAATCGTGCCACCAGTCCCCGTTCTGGCCGTTCCCGTCCACTGTGCCGGGCCCCACGATGGACACGTCCTCGCAGAAAGCCCCCTGCAGCAGCGACTGGTACGCGGGCCTCTCCAGGCCCTCGAAGGCCGCCAGCGGGACCTGGCGGCCCGTCACCGGGTCCACGGCCAGCCCCGTCAGGATGGGGTAACGCTCACGCTCCGGGGACCCCAGGAGCACAGCGCCGGCGCAAAGCTCGATGGTGATGTGGCTCCTCAGCGACAGCGGCAGGCTCAGATACGTCCCCTCCGGGAAGATCAGCCGCCCGCCGTCGGGGACGGCGTTGATGGCCGCCTGGAGGGACGGAGTGTCGTCATGGACGCCGTCGCCCACCGCGCCGAAATCTCGGACGCTTAGGGCGCAGGTCTCCTCCGCCGTGCGAAGCTCCACAACATCCGTTTTCCCGGAGGCGAAGCGCACCTCGATCCGGTAAGCGGCGTTGGGCTTCAGCCCGTACAGGGAGAACACATTGGTATCTCCGGACAGACGGGCCTCCCCGTCAGCGAAAACCGTATAGCTTTCACTGGCGCGGTAGGGGCTGGTCCCTCCGATCTCAAAGCAGGCGGAGGTACTGGAGCGGTAAAGAATGTTGATCATACGCAATCCCTCATTTGCCGGACTTTTTTGCGTCCGCCAAGACACGTCTGACGGCGTTTTTGATGGATACAAAGGCCAGATCCCACCCCAGCCAGAACAGTCCGAACATGATCGGCTCAACCGCCAGCGGCAGGGTATCGGTCAGGTTCCCGATCCTGATGATCACAAGGTTCACAACGCTGTAGGTCATATACACGAAGAACATCAGAACGGCGGCGTAGAGGATATTCAGTGGGAAAGTCACATAGGCTTTGCGCTTGGCGCACATGATCCACCTGTCCGCCGAGCCTGGGACTTTCTCAAAAAAACGCAGGGCGTTGTTGGTGAGAATGTCCGTCACCATCCCCATGGCGATGGCCGTGACAGCCATCTGATCCAGACCGTTCTGGAGATAGTTGCCCAGGCCCCACATGAAGAAGAAGCAACCCGCCGCGGGGAACCACCACTTGATGAAGCAGAAGACCACCCACTCCGCGATCTTGAGCTTCGGGCCGGAACGGTATTTCCGAAGCTCCGCGTCGGAGACAAGAGGCGAGTTTTCCGGACTTGCGGAGACCAGGTCGTCCACAGCCTTCGTCTTCAGCTTGTAATAATCCGCCTGCTTGAACTCCTCCTGCCCGTTATTTTGCCTGTTTTTTTTGCTCATTGATGTTCCTCTTTGCCGGTTGGGAGGCTCGTTCGCGGGCCTCCCAACCGGTCAGGGCTTCGCGCCCTCAGTTCTCATTCAGCGGAGATGTCGATCTCAGCCATCTCACCGTTGCCTTCCACGTCCACGTTGGTGTTGATCTTGCGCAGGAGCTTGGAGTAGACAGGCAGAAGCGCTGTCAGAACCAGCCCGACGGCCAGGACGATGATGTGCTGGCGGATGTACCAGTCAGCGTAGATGATGAAGCTGTTCTTGACGGTGTCGATGCTGGAGCCCGCATCGGAGGACAGTATCCTGGAGATGCTGTTCAGATAGAACACATCGCAGAAGATGATCACAGCCACCATCACCAGCATGATGATCAACATGGGTACGTTGACCTTCTTGCGGTAAGGAAAGGCGTTCATGAAGCACAAAAGCGAGAGCATCGAGAAAAGCATCACCGCGAACACGGACAGACCCATATTGCTCCCCTGCAGAAGCGCAGTGGTATCGGAGATCTTGGTCAGGTTGAAGGAATAGATGATAAAGGCCACCACAAAAACCACCATCGGGATCATCTGGGGCCTGCGCTTGAGGGTGATGATGAATTTTCTGCAGATCTCCTTGACGCCGTGAACAAAGCCCTTGTTGGGATTCTTCTCCTTCGGGGCCGCCGCGGCTTTCTTAGTCTTTGCGTTATCCGCCATCACTTATCCCCCCTTATTGCGTTGGTGGTCTCCTTGTCAAAGAAGTGCTTTCTGACAATGTCAAAGGAGACGGTGTCGCCTACCTTGAAGTTTTTCCAGCCCTTCAGCTTGGCGGTGACCTTCACGCCGCCCTCGCCGGTGCCGTACACCAGGGTGTTCATGCCCAGGTTCTCGTTGTTGGTGACGGAGACCTTGATGCCCTCGCCCTCGATGAAGTTCTCCGGACGGACGCCCAGGGTGATCTCCTTGCCCTCGTATCCGGCAAGGGTCATCTTATCTTCGGGCGTCAGCGTTACCTTGAAGCCGTTGCCCTGAAGCTGGTCCCCTACCACCTTCACGTCGTAGAAGTTCATGGGCGGAAGCCCGATGAAGCTGGCCACGAACACGTTGTTGGGGGAATCGTACAGCTCCAGCGGCGTGCCCACCTGCTGGACATGGCCCATGGACATGCACACGATCCGGTCAGCCAGGGTCAACGCCTCGGTCTGGTCGTGGGTGACGTAGAGCATGGTGGCCTGGAGCCTCTTGTGGAGGAGCAGGATCTCACGGCGGGTAGCGCCGCGCAGCTTGGCGTCCAGGTTGGACAGCGGCTCGTCGAAGAGGAACACCTTGGGGTTCCGGACGATGGCGCGGCCCATAGCCACACGCTGGCGCTGTCCGCCGGACAGCTGCGCGGGCTTCTTGTTGAGCTGGCTGGTAAGGCCAAGGATCTCAGCCGCCGCCAGCACCTTCTTGTGGATGACGTTGGGGTTCTCCTTGCGGAGCGTCAGGGAGAAGGCCATGTTCTCATAGATGGTCATGTGCCCGTACAGGGCGTAGCTCTGGAATACCATGGCCATGTCGCGGTCCTTGGCCGGCGTCTGGGTGATCTCCTTGCCGTCCAGCAGCAGGTGTCCGTTGGAGATGTCCTCCAGGCCGGCCACCATTCTCAGGGTGGTGGACTTTCCGCAGCCGGAGGGGCCTACGAGCACGATCAGCTCCCCGTCCTTCACGTCCAGGTTGAAGTCGAAGACCGCCTGGACCTTGTTGTCGTATATCTTATCGATATGCTGTAAACTCAATTCAGCCATTTCTTCGCCTCCTTACGCCTTGCTGTTCTCAAGAGACTTGACATGCGCCTCAAGAGCGGAGCATCTGATGTAGTTGAGCACGGCGGAGAAGAGAAGGGCGGCGGCGGATACCGCCAGATACACGATTGCCTTGGTGAACGTCCCGTCGGTCATGACCATGACCTCCTCGCCGGCCACCAGCGTCTCGGCGCTGTGGGCCGCGGCGGGGATGACGAACATCCTGACGATCTGCATGGCGCCGGCCACCAGAAGGACGATGGAATAGTTCTTCTTGTAGTTCTTGACCGCCTCGGAGGCCAGGAACACGGCCAGCATGAATACCAGGTTATAGATGATGGAAGCGCCGATCTGGATCGTGTAGTAGTAGGTGCCTACGTCCTGACGGTAGATGAGGACAAAATAGAACACATCAAAGAGAAGGCCCAGATAGCACAGGTTGGAGCAGGCGGAATTCTTGATGTACCTCATCCTGTCCCGCTGGATATATTTGTCCTCAGGGGTCTTGACCTTGCTCATGCCTTCACCTTCTTTCCCTCTTCCACAAGCTTCCGCTCGTCGCGCATCAGCACGACCTTCCACACGCAGCACGCCACCAGCGCCACAGCGACCAGGAGCATGATGGCAAACACCACGTAATGGAGATCGAACCACAGCGTAGACTCGGTATAGGTGGACTTGTACGTCTGGGACAGCTTCAGCAGCGCCTCCTTGTCGATTGCCTGGAACTGGGCCTTGAATTCCTCAATATAGCCGTGGGCAAACAGGGGGATGTAGATGCTGGCGGCTGTAAACAGTCCGATGGACACGTAGTTGCTGACGTAATACCTCCTGCGGCTGGCCGTGCTGGTAGCGAACAGCAGCACCGCCAGGATGATATACACAATGGCATACTTGACCAGATACTGGTTAAACGTCTGCATGTAGATATACATGGACGCGCCGGGGACCCTCTCATTGGTGATGGAGAAGATATACCCGCCGGGATTGTCCGGGTCCTCCACCACCTTGGTGGCGACGCCGGGATACAGCGCGTCATAAAGATCCGTCATGATACCAAGGGAATACAGGAAAAGTACAACCGCCGCAGCCACGCACAGAAAACAGATGATCTTCTGGAATTTTAATTGCGTCTTATACATGACAACCTCCTCTTAGGGAAGTTGCCGGCCGCCCCGCCGGGGGGTCCCGGCGGGACTGAGCGGCAAATCCGTTGTTATTATTTAAGGGGGATCGCTGTTGGATCGTACTCCTGACGGCTTATTTACCGGTGGCGAGATGCCAGCCCTCGTTCTGGATGCCCAGATACTGAGTGCCGCTCATACCGTCGGCCACATAGGCGGCGGAGGAAGTGGGGTCCTTGAAGTTGGGATCGGTGGTGAAGCCGTTGCAGATGATGTCGCAGAGGATGTTTTCAGGGGACTTGGAGCTGGTGCCGAACTTACCGGAATCGCCGTTCACCAAATCAGTGAAGCCGTTGACGATGTTGGTCTGGGTCTCGTCAAGAGGCAGCAGGGTGGGAACGGAGGTGTACCAGGGGTTATCGGTCATGGCAAGCTCCGGATGCTTGATGGTGCCAAGGCCGATGGCGGTGGAGATGTGACCGGCGCCCTCGCGGCCCGCCTCAACGGTGCACTGGAACTCGAAGGACTGTGTCTTCAGGAAGCTCATGGTGGAGCCCATGATGCGGCGGCCAAAGTTGGTGTAGTTGCCGCCCATCAGGTTGTTGAGGTCGTTGCGGCAGCCGTCGGAGATCTCAGGCCACTCCTCGCCGTTGAAGCTGAAGTTCACATAGGAGCCGTCGGTGTTGGTCTTGATGAACTCGTCGGGGCCGTAGGAGAGCAGGATCTGGCCTTCCTTGCTGTAGGCGTAGTCGATCAGAGCCAGGCAGGCGTACAGCTTGTTGTCGTCGCCTTCAACGCCGGCCTTGGAGATGGCCCAGGCGTCGGTCTTGACGGAACGCCAGGACTCGGTGAACCGCATGTACTTCTCGCCGGTGCCGTCATTCCAACGGGACACGGGGACCATGACGGCCATGTACTTCTCGCCGGTATCGGTGGCGGTAGCGCCCTTGTCGTTCAGCTGGGACTCGTTGTAGATGGTCTGGGTCTGGTTGTAGTCATAGTGCATGAAGCCCACGTCGTACTTGAGCTCCTTGTCGGTCTTCATCTCGGCTTCCTTGTTCAGGAAGGAGGCGGCGATCAGGCCTTCCTTGGCCATGTCGTTCATCTTGGCAAGAGCGGTATAGGTGGCCTCGTCCATACGGGCGTCATGGAGCTCGCCGTCGTTGCCCACATAGAGGTAATCTCTGCGGGACTCAAGGCCGCGGACGCCGAAGAGGGTACCAGCGAAGCGGAACATATCCACACGGCGCTGGGTGTTGCCGTCCTCACGGGAGAAGATGCCATAGACCTTGTTGGTGTTGATCTCGCCCTTTTCATACAGGCCCTGCAGGTTGGGGCTGACGGTGGCGGTGTTGGCGGTGATGCAGCGCAGGAGCGCGACCAGCTCGTCAACGTCCCAGGCGGCGTTCTGGCCGATGAACAGGTCGGCGCGGTTGGTGCCGTAGTAGCCGTCGTAGGTGGCGTCGATGTAGTCGCGGAGCATGTTGACGGCCTCAACGCCGCCCATGGAGCCGACTTCGTTCATCTTGGCCACGATGTTGCCGTATTTGCTGTAATCCTTGGTGATGGTCTCAACGCCGGAGCCGTCGGCCTTGACAACGTCAATGTCGATCTTGCCCTCGGTGGGCATGAACGGGGTGTAGACGGGGGCGGCGGTGGTGTCGGCCTTGTCGGCGGTGAACGCGCCCTCGCCGTTCAGCAGCTTCTCCACCCAGTCGGTACGCATAAGGGGCATACGCTCGATATCGGAGATACCGTCAAAGTAGGGGCTGATGTAGATGGCGCCGTTGGAGGTGTCGCCGATAATGGTCATCTTAACGATGGGGTTGGCGTCCAGGAACGCCTTGAAGTTGGGCATCATGTCCAGATAGTCGGCGATGTTCACCAGCTGTCCGGCAACACCGGCGGCGGAAAGCCCGGTGGCGGAGCCGGAGATCATGGTGACCTCACCCAGTCTGTCTTTCCAGTAGTCGAACTCCTTGGAAGCGGAGCCGGCGCCGGTCCAGACGCTCTCAAACTGGACGCCCAGACGGTTCTCCATCTCGGCCCAGGTGGGCTTCAGGTCGCCGGAGCGGTAAGACACACCGTTGGACAGGGTGACAGCGCCGTCCTCAGTGCCGTCCTTCTTGTCGTTCTCGGTGATGGTGTCGGCATCAAACGCCATGCCGGTGTTGGGCTTGTCATAGCCGGTGGCCATGATCAGCGTCACGCTGCCGTCATGGGGATACTTTTCGCTGACAGTCTCGGCGGCGGGGGTATTCGCGGTGTCTTCAGGCTTGTTGGTGTCGTTGTTGGTGGTGTCTTTGCTGGTGTCGTTGGTGGAGTCCTTGCTGGTGTCGCCGCCGGTGGGGATCTTCGGGCCGCAGCTGGCCAGAAGAGCCATGACCATAATCACAGAAAGCACAACAGCAAGAATTTTGTTGAACTTTTTCACTTTTATAATCCTCCTAAGATTATATGTTTGTATATCTCCGGCATTGCCGGTATACACGGTGTTGGTTCCCCTCCCCTTTTGGGGAGAGCGGGGGCTCAAAGGATCACTCCTTCACGCCGCCCACGTTGACGCCCTTGGCGAAATACTTCTGGATGAAGGGATAGATGATCAGGATGGGGATGATGGAGCAAACCACCAGGGCGTAGATGGCGGAGTCGGGGGCGTAATTGTACCGCAGCTCCCAGCCCGCCAGGGTGTCCGGGTTGGTGTAATCCTCCAGCCTCAGACGGATGAACACCTGGAGAGGATGCTCGTGAGAGTTGGCCATCATCTGACGCGCCCAGAAGTAGCCGTTCCAACGGGAAATGGCGAAGAACAGCGTCACGGTGGCGATGGTGGACTTGCTCATGGGCAGGTACACGTTGGTCAGCACCTGCATCTCCGTAGCGCCGTCCACGATGGCGGCCTCCTCGATCTCGGAGGGGACGCCCTCGAAGGCGTTGCGCAGGAGGATGATGTTCATGGCGGCCATGCCCATGGCGATGACTACCAGCCACTTGTCGTCCATGATGCCCACAGACTTGAAGATCTTGCTGGTGGCCAGGTAGTTCAGGTACTGGGGCACGATGCCGGCGGAGAACCACATGGTAAACACCAGGAAGAAGTTGAACACCTTCCGGAAGAGGAGCCTCTTCTTGGAAAGGGCGTAAGCGCCCAGGATCGCGGTGAACATCGCCCAAAGCGTACCGTAAAGGGTGATGAACAGGGTGTTGGAGTAGGAGGTCCAGAACATGTTGTTGGAGAACATGGACTTGAAGGCGTCGAACTGCAGATCCTTGGGCAGAAGCACGATCTCGCTGTTGGACACGGGTCCGTAGCCGCTGATGGCGGCGGCCACCGCGTACACGAAAGGATAGAGGCAGCACAGCGAGAAAATGCCGAGAAGTGTGTAGCTGATGATTTTGAAGATCAGCTCGGTGATCTCAAGCTTCCTTTTCATGTGGCCCTCCTATCAGTACAGCGATGTGTTGGTGGCCTTGCGGGCAATGGTGTTGGAGCCGATGACCAGCAGCATTCCGACCACGTTGTTCATCATCTCGGCTGCCGCCGCCAGGCCCTTCTGTCCGGTACTGGCAAGACCGTTGCGCTGGGCAAAGGTGGAGACCACGTCGGCGGTCACCCAGGTCCTGTCGTTGTAAAGGAGCATGACCTTCTCATAGCCCACGTTCAGCAGGGAGCCGATACGGGTGATGAGCATGATGACGATGGTGGAGAGGATGCTGGGCAGGACCACATACCGCATCTGGGCCCACTTGTTGGCGCCGTCGATCTGCGCGGCCTCGTAGCTGGTGGGGGAGATGGCGATGATAGCCGCGAAGAACACGATGCTGTCATAGCCCGCGCCCTCCCAGATGCCGCTGATCTGGTACAGCGTGCGGAAATACGCGGGGTTGTTAAGGAGGCCGGCATGGCCTACCTCCTGGGTGATAACGCCCAGCTTCACCAGGGCCTGGCTGATGATGCCCATGTTGGTGGTGGTGCCGCCCTGCTTGACCAGCATGGTCACCAGGGACGTCATGATAACGGTGGACATGAACTTCGGCAGGTATGTAAGCACCTGGAACACGCTTCTGACACCGTTGGATCTGACCTCATTGAAGAACAGGGCCAGAATAATGGGCATCGGGAAGCCGAAGCACAGTCCGTAGAAGCTTGTGATGAAGGTGTTCCTCATGGCGCGCCAGAAATCCGAGGAGAGGGAGTCTCCGGCGAACAGCAGCCTCTTGAAGTACGAGAAGCCTGAGAAAAGCTGGCCGGATACCGGTACCACCGGGTTCTCTACCTTGAAGCAGCTCAGCAGCTCGTACATCGGGAAGTACCGCCAGAACAGGAACACCAGCAGCATCGGGACGAGCATCAGATAGAGGCGCCAGTCCTTGATGATCGTCCTGCCGACATGGAGCCAGTAGTGCTTTTCCACGTCGTCGCGGACGACTTGTTCCGGATTCTCCCGGTACGCGCCGGTTTCCTGGTCATACACGAGAAAATCCGCTGCCCTAACTTTCATTTTTAACCTCCTTTTTTCTCCTCCTTCGCCTGCAGACGAAGAAGATAATGTTTTTGATCCTCGTAGACGCCATCCAGCCTTTTGACGATCCACGCGATCACAAGGGTAAACAGGTACGACAGGCTGTCCAGCAGGAAAAAGCCCGTCACGCCTGCCGGCGGCTCGCCTAAAAGGAGAGCCGTAAGCGCTCTGCCGCCATGCATCAGAAGCTGCACAAGAAAGGGAAATATCAGGCTCAGGAATTGTCCCGTCCTCACCCTCTCCTTGCCCACCTTGAAAAGGAAGAACAAAGAGAGCAGGGAGAAGAGATTTCCCACGCAGTATATGATGTACTGTTCTCCTGCAGCTTCGGAAAACAGGCAGTAGACCAAACCGGAAAGGACGGCGTTGATGGCGCCCCACGCGCCCCAGCGCATGTAGACGATGGAGGTGAGGATGGCCGCCGTGGACACGGTGTACAGCTCGTTGGGGAACCAGGTGTGGGCCGCCCGCGTCACCAGATACTCAAAGATACATGTCATCACCGCGAACAGGAACAGGTCGATGGCCTTATATTCCCCCAGCGTCCGCTTTCTTTCCATTTTTACCTCCAAACGTGCAAAAACGCGCGTAAAACAACCCAAAAGCACACCTTTTCAGGCGTATGGGTTGAGAAAAATGTATTTTATTAGAAAGCCGCCGTCACTTTTTTGTGCAATATGTATACAAAAGGTGGCTTTATTTGTCTATTATTATACATGCTGGCGGTTTTTATGTATATGGACAAAACACGCATATTTATACACAAAACAGATTTTTTAACAAAATATTATGTTCTTGTGACAAGTTATATATTATAATGTTGACATAAGAAAGGGAGGCGAGCCCCGTGCAAATTGTACATAATGGCGATGACCTGGGCCGTATCCTCACCCAGGCGGCGGCGGGAAGCCAAATTTTCATCGAGGCGGGCGTCTATCGGGTGAAGGCGATGATCTCCGCCCCCGGCGTGACGGTCACCGGCGAGGGGCCGGACAAAACGGTGCTCATCTGGGACGATTACGCCAAAAAGCTGGACGGGCAGGGTCGGGAATACGTGACCTTCCGGACCTGGACGCTGGCGGTGTGCGCCGACGACGTGACCATGCGGGACCTGGCGGTGGTCAACGACGCCCTGCGCCCGGAGGAGAAGGGCCAGGAGGTGGCGCTGACGGTGTACGGGGACAATTTTCTCATGGAGAACTGCCGCCTGACCTCCACCCAGGACACGCTGTTCCTGGGTCCCCTGCCCGACGACCTTATTGACCGGTACGAGGGCTTCCTGCCGGACCTGCTGCGCTCCCATAAGGCGTGCCGCCAGGTGTTCCGCCGGTGCCTCATCGAGGGGACGGTGGACTTCATCTTCGGCTGCGGGGACGCGCTGTTCGAGGACTGTGAGATCCGCTCCCTGGTGGACGCCAGGGGCCGCGGTTTCGTGGCCGCTCCGGCCCACGAGAAGCGCCAGGAGCGGGGGTTCCTCTTTAAAAACTGCCGCATGACAAGGCAGGAGGGCCTGCCCGACGGGTGCGTCTACCTGGCCCGCCCCTGGCGGGACTACGGCATCAGCGCCTTTGTGGACTGCGTCTACGACGGGCACATCGACCCCCTGGGCTTCGACAAGTGGAACGACACCCACAGGGACGAGACGGCCAGGTTCTACGAGGCTCCCCTCCGGCCCGGAAGGGTCCCCTGGGCCAGGAAAATTGGGTCTTGAAAAGCCGCGGGCGTCTGTGATATACTGAATTTGGGACCTGTTTGACCCCGTGATTTGTGAAAACTGTACAACGGCATAAAAATATTATTTCACCAGGAGGCGCGTTATGAGAGGGCTTGAGTCCAACAAGACAAAAATCCGCCACAAGATTTTTACCGAGATCGCCAGGGTGGCCTATGAGGGCAGCGATATCTCCAAGGAGATCATCAGGCTCCCCTACAAGATCATCCCCGGAGAGGTGGCCACCTACCGGGACAGCATCTTCTTAGAGCGCGCCATCGTAGGCGAGCGGCTGAGGCTGGCCATGGGCCTGCCCATCCGCAACGTGGCCGAGCAGGTGGAACTGAACGAGGGCGTCGATGAGAGCGCCATCGCCGAGAAATACTACACCCCTCCCCTGGTGAACGTCATCAAATTCGCCTGCAACAAGTGTCCGGAGAAGCAGGTCCTTGTCACCAACGCCTGCCAGGGCTGCTTTGAGCACCCCTGCCTGGAGGTCTGTCCCCGCAACGCCATCACCGTGGTGAACGGCAAGAGCGTCATCGACGAGCATCTGTGCGTCAAGTGCGGCCGGTGCGCCGACGCCTGCTCCTACCACGCCATCATCAAGCAGGAGCGGCCCTGCGCCGCCGCCTGCGGCATGGGCGCCATCAAGACCGACTCCTACGGCCGGGCGGAAATCGACCAGTCCAAGTGCGTGTCCTGCGGCCAGTGCCTGGTGAACTGTCCCTTCGCGGCCATCGCCGACAAGGGGCAGCTCTATCAGACGATCATGGCCATCAAGAGCGGCACGCCGGTGTACGCCGCCATCGCCCCGGCCTTCTGCGGGCAGTTCGGCGCCCACCTTACATACGACAAGATGCGCTCCGCCTTCAAGGCGCTGGGCTTTACCGATCTCGTCGAGGTGTCCATCGGCGCGGACATCTGCACGCTCCAGGAGGCCCAGGACTTTTTAAGGGAGGTGCCGGAGGAGCGCCCCTTCATGGCCACCTCCTGCTGCCCCGCCTGGACCATGATGGCCAAAAAGCTCTTCCCCACCATCGCCGGCAATATCTCCATGGCGCTGACGCCCATGGTGCTGACAGGCCGCATGATCAAGAAGGACCATCCGGGGTGCAAGGTGTGCTTCATCGGCCCCTGCGCCGCCAAAAAGCTGGAGGCCTCGCGCCGTGAGATCAGGTCCGACGTGGACTTCGTCCTCACCTTTGAGGAGGTGCTGGGCATGTTTGACGCCAAGGAGATCGACCCGACGGAGCTGCCCAGCAGCCCCATGGACGAGGCCACCGCCGACGGCAAGGGCTTCGCCGTGGCGGGAGGCGTGGCCAACGCCGTGGTGAACGCCGCCAAAAAGCTGGCTCCCGACAGGGAGATCAAGGTGGCCCACGCCAACGGTTTGGCTGAGTGCAAGAAGATGCTGACCCTGGCCAAAGCTGGAAAATATAACGGCTACCTCCTGGAGGGCATGGGCTGTCCCGGCGGGTGCGTGGCCGGCGCCGGTACCATCGCCAGCGTCAATTACTCCACCGGCGAGGTCAAAAAGGCCATGGACAACACCGAAGCCAAGTGCATTTTGGAAAGCAAATACCTCCACTACCTGCCCCTCATCGAGGAGCGGGAGTGAACCCGCCCAAAATCGCGTAAGCTCACGCCGACCCCGGCCAAAGGCCCGGATCTGAAAGGCGGCGGCCCGCCCTTTGCTTCGATTTGAGTTTATTATAGCATAATAATATTTCTTTGTCAAGTATTTTTAAAGGTATTATTTATTCGTTTTTTGCATAAAACCGGTGCAGGCACAGCCTGCACCGGTTTTTTTGCTTGACGGGAAAGCGCCGGCCACGGCGGCCCACCTTTTTATACGCGGCGGAGACACAACCGTTTTAAATGGGGTGTGCCGGAAATTCGTCAATCGTCCTCCAGCAGCTTCGAGGCGGGGATTCCAAGGACATCGGCCATTTTGAAAAGTGTTTCCAGCGAAACGCCCCTTATTGTGCCGGTTCCCTCGACCTGAGCGAGGAAATTTACGCTCCTGCCTATTTTCTCCGCAAAGACCTCCTGCGTGAAACCGGCCATTTTGCGGTAGTACGCGATTTTCAAGCCCATCACCTTATATTTTTCCGGATAGTCAGTTCGCATAATGCATACACCTCGCCTCTGCTATTATGCTACCAACTCTCAGGTTAAAAGAAAATTTGAAGAAGATAAATAATTATTTACTTGAAGTCAATAATCTGCTATAATGACCATATTAGCCGCGCTGAAATAATGCTCATGTACGGTAAAGAAGCACTACAAACAAGACTGATATAGACAGCCGCCCACACTATTCCAAACTGTTATGAAGGGAAGAAAAAACTTCAAAATCCCATTGACAATAATGTGTTTATTGATTATAATGTGCTTGTTACAACATCACACTATATGGAAGGAGAAAACGGCTTTGTGAAAATATTGATTTCAAACACTTCCGACGCCCCTCTATACCAACAGATCAAAGAACAGATCAAAGACGCCATTCTG